>JAKFYJ010000040.1 GCA_021730935.1 Elusimicrobiota bacterium | reverse complement strand
GATCCCGGGGGAACGCATCACGAAGGAAATCTGCAATTATCTCCTGAACCTCTCGGAGAAAGAACTGCGGGTCAGCGGGCAGGAAACGGACACTTTGCGGACCGTCAAAGTCGTTTGTTAATTTTTTTAAACAGGACATCTTATGAAAAAGAAAGGTAAAACCATGAGCAAAACCAAAGCCGCTCCCAAAGCAAAAAAAGTTTCCTCCTCCCAGTTCAAGCATTTTCAGGAAGTCCTTGAGAAAAAACGCGACGACATCCTGAAGATGGTCACCCACAACGAAGAACCCGTCGGCAAAGACGTCGGAGACGAAGCCGATATTGCCAGCCAGACCTTTGAACGCGAACTCCTCTTCGAAATGGAAGACAGCGAGCGCGTCATCCTGGACGACATCGAAGCGGCCTTGCGCAAAATCGAGAAAGGCGATTTCGGCGTCTGCGAATCCTGCAGGAACGCGATCTCCGTCCCCCGGTTGAAGGCGATGCCCTGGGCCAGGTACTGCATCACGTGCCAAGCCCGTGCCGAGCGTCCCTCCTAACTTTTATTTAAAACAAATCGAGGTCGGCCCCATGGCCAACTTCGTTTATCTGGTGGGCGATTCCGCCGCGCGCGAGGTTTTTCTGATTGACCCCGCCTGGCAGATCGACACCATTTTTAAGATCGCTCAAAAAGAAGATCTGAAAATCACCGGCGCCCTCGTGACCCACGCCCACTATGACCACTGCAACGGCCTGGATGAACTCCTGGAACGCACCGACGTTCCGATTTATGTGAACGCCGACGAAGTGGACTTCACGAAATCCCTGGGCGAGAGGGGAGGAACACTCTTCGGCCAGTTTCCCGCTTCCAACACCAAAAAAGTCCGCTCAGGTGACAGCGTCAAGATCGGCGGCATCGACCTCACTTTCATTCATACGCCCGGCCACACGCCGGGCTCCCAATGCTTCACCGTCGGGAACCGTTTGATCAGCGGAGACACTCTCTTTATCCGAGGCTGCGGGCGAAGCGACCTCCCGGGAGGAGACCCTGAAAAACTCTATGAGTCGCTGACGCAAAAACTCATGAAACTGCCGGACGACACGATTTTGTATCCGGGCCATGATTATTCGGACGCGCCCACATCAAAAATGAAAGACGAAAAAATTAAAAATCCGTATCTGATGTGCACCACCCTGAACTCTTTTTTGGGGCTGGTGGGAGCGGGAGGAAAAGGATTATGAAACTCAAAGGCAAGAAAGCCGCCATCCTCGTTGAGCACCATTATCAGGACATGGAAGTCTGGGCGCCGTATTTCCGCCTCAAGGAAGAAGGGGCGGATGTGATTTTTGTGGGGACAGGAACCGCAAAAAGTTATCAGGGAAAGTTCGGGTATCCCGTCACCCCCGACACGACGGCAGACAAAGTTTCGGCCAAGAATCTGGACGCGCTCATCGTCCCGGGCGGATGGGCGCCGGACTTTTTAAGGCGTCACGAATCCGTCTTGAAACTCGTCCGCGATATGGATAAAAAAGAAAAAATCATCGCCAGCATCTGCCACGGCGGCTGGGTGCTCGCCTCTGCGGGCATCGTCAAGGGCCGAACCCTAACATCCTTTTCAGCCATCAAAGACGACATGGTCCACGCGGGAGCCGTGTTCGCGGACAAGGAAGTTGTCGTCGATAAAAATCTCATCACCTCCAGAACGCCCAACGATATCCCGGCCTTCTGCCGCGCCATTGCGGCGGCCCTGGCCAAAGAATAGGAAAACATATGTCAAAAAAATATAAAGTCGTTTATGACAGAGAAAACTGCATCGGAGCCAACAAGTGCATCGGCATCCACCCCAAAGACTGGGGCAAAGATACCGAAGACAAGGCCATCCTGAACGGCGCTCAGTTGAACGCTCAAACCAAGAAATTCGAGCTGATCATCGACGAATCCAAGCTGAACGATTTCAAAGAGTCCGCCCTGATCTGCCCTGTGTATGTCATCGATATCCTGGACATGGAAACAGGCAAGACCGTTTTAAAAATAAACCCCACCAAAGAAAAAGACAAGGACAATGTGCCTGTGATCCGCGCGCATTATGATTCCCGCAAAGAATGGCAGATGGACCCCAAGGGATTTTTCACGGTCAAGATTTTCCCTGAGGAAAAACTGATCCGCGCCAGATATTACGGCGAAGACCACGCGCTCAAGTTCGTGATCGAGGGGACGAATTCTGAGGAGATGTATAACACGATCGTCCGGGAAAAACTCGTCTCCACTTTCCAGCACGCGGGATATGTCGGCAACGAGCTCATGAAAGCCGAGATCGCTCTCAAAAAGAACCTGCCCTATGTGCAGGACGATCCGCTTCCATAAACCCGCGGCCTGTGCCTAAAATTTACACTCGCGGGGGCGACGAAAAAACCACAGGGATCCAGGGCGGGATCCGGGTCACCAAACATTCTTTCCGCATTGAAGCCATCGGGTCCATCGACGAGCTGAACGCGAGCATCGGGTTTTTGATTTCACTGAACGGCAGGCGGACGAATAAAAAAGGCGCGAGCATGCTCACCAAGGCGCTTGAGAAAATCCAGAAAGACCTTTTCGTGATCGGAAGCGATCTGTCGTATACCATGATCAAAAACAACACCCTCCCTCACCCGCTCCGAAAACATTATCCCAAAAGCGAACAACAGCCCGTCATCAGCATTCCCAAGACCACGCACGACGACGTCCACAGGCTGGAGAACCTCATCGACCATTTTCAGAGCCATCTGCCCCAGTTGAAAAATTTTATTTTGCCCCAGGGCGACCCCATGGGAGCCTATGCCCAGGTGACTCGCACCATTTGCCGCCGCGCGGAACGGAGAGCTGTTCAGCTCGCCATGCACGCCAAAGTGAACCCCATGATCCTGGCTTATCTGAACCGTTTGTCGGACCTTCTTTTCCTTCTCGCCAGAGCCCTCAACCACAAGAGCCACAAATCCGAAATCATTTGGAAATACACTCCCGCCCGCTGATCGTTGTCGCGCCGGATTCTTTCAAGGGATCCCTGAGCGCAAAAGCGGTCTGCGATTGGGTTGAAAAAGGCATCCGCGCGGCTCTGCCTTCGGCCCGCGTGATTAAAATTCCGCTCGCCGACGGAGGAGAAGGCACCTGCGAAACGCTCTGCGGCGAAAAAAGCATGCGCGTCATGCAAGTTGCCGGGCCTCTCGGAACCAAGGTCCGCGCCCGATGGGGATTTTTGCCCGACAATTCCACCGCCGTCATTGAGCTGGCCCAGGCCTCGGGGCTGACTCTCGTACGAAAAGAAAAACGCGACCCCATGCGCGCGAGCACCTTCGGGACAGGCCAGATGATTTCTCAAGCCATCGATCAAGGCGCGAAAAAAATATGGCTCACGCTCGGAGGGTCCGCAACCAATGACGGGGGGACAGGTCTCGCGAAAGCGTTGGGATATCGGTTTCTGGACCGGGACGGCAGGGACATCAGAGAGGGCGCGGCCGGCCTCAGAGATCTGGACCGCATCGACGCCTCAAAAGTTTTCAAAAAAATAAAAAGAGTGAAATTCCTCGCGGCCTGCGATGTCACAAATCCCCTCTGCGGTCCTCGAGGCGCGGCAAAGGTTTATGGCCCTCAAAAAGGCGCCGATCCCGCAATGATTAAAGAAATTGATCAAGGTCTCAGGCATCTGGCGAAAATCATAAAACGGGACTTGGGGAAAAATATTCTGAATGTCCCAGGAGCCGGAGCGGCAGGCGGAGCCGGCGGAGGAGCGATCGCGTTTTTGGATGCGGCTCTCGTGAGGGGAATTGATTGGGTCTTGGATGCCGTGGATTTTGAGTCCGGAATAAAAAATGCGGACCTCCTGATTTCAGGGGAAGGAAAGGTGGACCGGCAGACCCTCGATGGCAAAACGATCTCGGGCGTGGCCCGCGCGGCGAAAAAACATAAAATTCCGCTCGTGCTCTTCTGCGGCAAAACTGAAAAAGGGCACGAAGAGATTCTGCGGCGGGGCGTTTCAAAAATTTATTCTCTGGCGCGTCCCGGGACAAGCGAACGGGAATCGATCCTGCGGGCCGGACCGCTTTTGCAGGCCCTGGCAAGAAAAAGTATACCTGATATAATATCCGCATGATCAATCTCCTCTTTGCCTTCATCCTGATCGCGGGCATCCTTTGGGTGGCCAAGAAATTTTATTTTCCCGTGGAGATCGCTCAATATCCGGAAAAGTATCCCGTCCCCGAGGGGCCGCAGATGTCCAAGAAAGACGGGGGCATTGTCCTCCTGCATCTTCAGCGCTGGAGAAAAGAGGGAAAAGTGACTCGGGAAGAATATGACCACCTGACGGACCTTTGTCTGTCGGAGATGCGGGAACCGCCGGTCAAAGATTAATTGAAAATAAAAAAAGGCGTAACAACCCTTTTAATTATCATTATAAGCGCCCGCGGACTCCGCGCGGACAAGTTAATCAATAAAATCACCGAACCCATCCGCGATCCCAAAAAAGCCGTGTCCACCTGGTTTGATTACAATCCCCAAATCGAGACGGGCGAGAAGAAGAATTACAACATCCTCCCGCTCTTCGTGTCTTCTCCCGAGCGCGGCCAGGGGCTGGGCATCAAATACGCCCAGGAATCACTTTTCGCCAAAAAAGACGTGATCCGCGTCCAGGCCGTCCAGACGGCCAAAAACAAATCGTCCTTCGAGCTTAAATACGAATTCCCGCCGGAAATGATCCACAGGTTCGGAGGAGAATTCCAGGCGTCGTTCGAAAATTACACGAAATTTTATTACGGCCTGGGGAACAAATCCCAAAAAGAAGACGAGAGCGAATATACCCCGGAGTTCACCTCGGTTCGGCTCCCTCTTTTATACGGCATCACAGACCGCGTCTCATTCGGCGTCTCTCTCAACTATGAAAACTGGAACATCTTGAGCACGGGAAACAAGGGAATTCTCCCGAGCGAACTTTCAGGATTGATCGGCAAAGACGGGTCTCGGCTTTATACAACCTCGCTCCTCATGCGCTGGGACAACCGCGATTCCAAAACAGACCCCACGAAAGGCGTGTTCCTCGAAGGGGACTATGAATATTCCAAAAAGTTCACGGGGAGTGAAACGGATTTCAAGCGGACCACGCTCGAGGCGCGGGGTTTTTATCCCATGTTTTGGAAAGAATCCCATGTCATGGGCGTGCGCCTTTATCTCGACTATAAAAGCGGGGACGTGCCTTTTTATCATCTGCCGGAGCTGGGCGGGATTTATTTCAACCGAGGGCTTTTTGAAGGCCGTTTTCGGGATAACCTCGCGATCACCGGCAACTGGGAATATCGTTTCCGCATTCATCAGCGCCTCCACTGGGCTTTCTTCGTGGACGGAGGAAATGTCTATCACGACTTCCACGAAATTCAGTTCATCAAAGCGAAACTCACCGGCGGCACCGGCATGAGATATTATGTCCCGCCCGGGAACCTGCTCATGGCCCGCGTGGACGGCGGATATTCCACAGAAGGCTTCCTCGTTTATCTCACCTTCGACCAGCCCTTTTGAGACGGTAAAGAGGGGTCCGGATTTGGTATAATGAACCGATCCCCCAAATCCAGTCAAAAGGAATGTTTATGTTCGATAAAATGAAGCAGGTTTATGAGCTCCAGAAGAAGGCCCGCGAGCTCCAGAAAAAACTCGAGGAAGTGAAGGTGGAGCAGATCGAAGGCGGCGTGAAGCTGGTCCTCAACGGCGTGTTCAAGGTGGAATCCATCGAAATCGACCCGTCCTATTTCGCCCCTGAGCGCAAAGCAAAGCTGGAATCCGTCCTAAAAAATCTTTTCACCGAAACCGTCCAGGAAGTCCAAAAACGCTCCGCCGCATCCTCCGCAGATTTGCTGAAGGGGCTGGCGTTCTAAAAGATTTTCCTGCAATGAACATCTACATCATAGTGCGGCTTAAAAGCAAACAATGAAAGTCTTACTCCTAGCGATCCTTGTTATTTTGGCCTATATTGCACATAGAATAAATAATTTTATTTATATGATGAGGGAATACGAGGAAATGCACAAGACTGGTCATAATCCTGTAGAATCACCCAATACGTCAAATTGGCACACTACATCGTATCCTCTTTTCACGCAATTTGATATTGAACAGGCAATAGAAAGACTTGAAGACTCAGAAGAAAAGGTTGAGCATCATGTTAAATCTCTTAAGAAACAAGAAGAAAATGAGATTAGAGACTATCTTCTTAAACACAAGGATATTTCCTTGTTTGAACCATCAACAGGGCTTAAAGGAATCATCAAGGATTTATCCTCATCAGTTTCTCGAAGAAATAATGCCAAGGCTCGACTTCGAGGAATGTTAGAAGCGAATATATCCATACAGAACGGCAAAAAAATTTCTTTAGCAGAGGAAGAGTTTGATAAGACCGATCCTGGTCTTATCAGTTTTGATTTGGACGACGATGAATATAACAAGGTTTTAGCGGAGTGTCGGGAGTATTGGAGAACCTCATCAGAAGCGATTTTGGAGCGGGGTAATAAAAGTGGCAGTATTTGAGCATGGGAACATGTTAAAGAGTCTCAACTTTTAATCAGCTCTTGTCATGAACCTCTACATCAAAACTCTCGGGTGCCGGATGAACGCGACAGACTCATTAATTTATGAAGATTGAAAAACTGCGTTTTCGAGTTCATGCGATTCAGCGCATGTTCGAAAGATTTATAGACGAAAATGATATTCGTTCTGTCCTTGAAAAAGGAGAAATAATCGCGGAATATTCGGACGATAACCCGTTCCCGAGCATGTTGGTTTTAGGAAATGCTAAAAATCGCCCGATTCATGTCGTCGTTGCCTATAATAAAGAAGTCAATGAACTCATCGTTATAACTGTCTACGAACCGGATCGAGAGAAATGGGAAGCGGATTTTAAGAGGAGGAAATAATATGAAATGCGTGATCTGCAAACAAGGAGAAACTCGCCGGGGAACAGCAACTGTGACTCTGGAACGAGAAAAGGCAACCTTAGTATTTAAAGATGTTCCCGCTGATGTCTGCACCACTTGCGGTGAAGAGTATATTGATGACGCCACCACTGGAAAACTTCTTAAAGCCGCTCAAGAAGCCGCAAGCTCGGGCGTTCAGGTGGATGTTCGGGGTTATAAGGCTGCATAATTTTATATTGAGTTTAAAATGAAACTCTACATCGAAACTCTGGGATGCCAGATGAACGCGGCGGACTCGGAGGAAATGGCGGAAGCCTTCCTGCGGCGCGGGGTTCAGCTCACGTCCCGAAAACTGAGTTCCGATGCGATCATTCTCAACACCTGCACGGTGAGAGACCACGCCGAGCAGAAAGCGCTTTCTTATTTGGGACGGCTCAAGGACTGGAAACGGATCCATCCGGAACGCGTCCTCATCGTGGCGGGCTGTGCCGCGGAACGGATGAAGGCGACCCTCAAAAAAAGGTTTCCGCACATCGATCTCGTCGTCGGCGCCAAGAGCATTGAAGATTTTCCGGGCATGATCGATAAATTTTTTAAGAACAGGAAAAATGGCCTCGCGAACGATCATAAACAAAAAAAGACAAAAAATTATGATTGGTTCAACGAGAGCGAAGAGGCCTTTGAAAGTTCTGAGTCCAGGGCCAGCGGAGAACCTCTCGTCCTGGGGACGCAAGGGGAATCGGCTTTTGTCACGATCATGCGCGGATGCAATTATTCCTGCAGTTATTGCATCGTGCCTTCCGTGCGGGGACGGGAACGATATCGCGATCCGGAAGCGATCCTCGCCGAAATCAAACGCAAAGTCGCCGCGGGCGCAAGCAAAGTGATGCTCCTCGGACAAACCGTCAATTCTTATTGGCACAAAGACGCCTCGCAAAAAATAATCGATTTTTCAGACTTGCTCGTCAGAGTGGACGCCATCGCCGGCGTGGAAGAAATAAAATTCATGAGCCCTCACCCGCATTATCTCTCCGACAAACTCATCCGGACCCTGGGCGAGCTCAAAACCATATCCCCTCAAATCCATTTCCCTGTGCAGTCCGGCTCAAACCGGATTTTGAAAGCGATGAAAAGAAATTATACGAGGGAAGATTTCATAGAAAAAACGCGGGCCTTAAGACACGCGATCCCTGACCTTCAGTTGAGCACGGACTTCATCGTGGGGTTCCCGGGGGAAACCGAAGAGGATTTTGAAGAAACGCTTTCTCTCGCGAAAACGCTCAACCTGGGCATGGCCTATTGTTTCAAATATTCTCCCAGGAGCGGCACGGAATCTTCCTGCTTCAAAGACGATGTTTCCCGCGCCGAAAAAGAAGAACGCCTGTCCCGTCTGCTGGAAGTCATGGAATCCAAAAAAAAGAAACGGGAAAAAGTGCCGGCATGATCAAAAAGATTTTCGTCACGTTTATCGTCTTGATCGCCGGGTTCTGGGCGCTCCTCAAGTGGGGAGACCTTTCCGGCGTCGTGCGCACGCTCGAATCCCTCGCGAGGCCGGCGGTGCACAAAGAGATCATCAACCGATATTGCGGGATGTATAAAGAAGACCCCTTCTTCGTCATGTCGATCATCAAGGTGGAATCCAATTTTCTCCGAGGCGCGAAATCCCGGAGAGGCGCGGTGGGGCTCATGCAGCTGATGCCGGCCACCGCCCAGGAAATTGCGCAGGAACTTCACATGAGCGGATACAAACCCGCCCTTCTCGAAACTCCGGAAGTGAACATCCAGTTCGGCATCTATTATGTGGCCAAACTCCGCCGGGAACTGGGCGACGACGACATGACGGTGCTCGCCGCCTATAACGCCGGAAAAAAGAACGTGCAGGACTGGCTCAAAGCGTCGCGCAAAAAAACTCTCGCGATCAGCGATATTGAATTTGTTGAAACCAAAAATTTCACCGAAGACGTCCTTTCCAATTATCTCTGGCTCAAACAATGGCTCAAGCTTAAACAAAAAATCACCAAGCAGACGAAGGAAATTTCATGAGCCAGGCCGCCGTGAAAGACGCCGCGACGCCTCTCATGAAGCAATATGAAGAGCTCAAGGCCAGGTTTCCTCACGAAATCCTGATGTTCCGTCTGGGGGATTTTTACGAAATTTTCGCCGAGGACGCAAAACTCGCTTCCCCGATCCTCGAAGTGGCGCTCACCCAGCGTCAGGGCATCCCCATGTGCGGCGTCCCTCACCACGCGCTCAGCCGATATGCCGCCAAGCTCCTGAAGAAGCAGATGAGGATCGCCATCGCAGAACAAATGGAAGACCCCGCCCTCGCCAAGGGCATTGTGAAACGCGACGTCATCCGCGTGCTCACTCCGGGAACCATCCTTGAGGAAAATCTTCTGGAAGAACGGTCCAACAATTTTTTGGCCGCGGTCTGGCAGGGGGAAAACCAGCAGGTGGGACTCGCCGCCCTCGATGTTTCCACCGGACAATTTTTGGCCATGGAGTTCAAGGACGGCGCGCATTATCCCAAACTCCTGAGCGAATTGTCTCTCTTAAACCCGTCGGAAGTTTTGGCCGAAGAAAACATATCCAAACATCTTTCGCCTTATGGTTTCCTGATCCAAAAACCTGATCCGGAATCGTGGGCGGATTTTAATATCGAAACCGCGTTTCCCAAGCCTCAGGACCAGGAAAAAGTTTCTCTCCTGAAAGAGCATCCGTCCGCGGGAATGGCCGTGGGCATGGCTCTGGCTTATGTTCAGCGCATGAACCCGAACGGGATCCGGCTGAACGCGCCGAGATGGATGAGCGCGAACCAAAGCATGGCTGTGGACCCCGTGACATTGGAAAACCTTGAGGTGGTAAAAAACAGGGATCTCGGCGAAACCACTCACACGCTTCTGGAATTTCTGGACCAAACCCTGACCGCGATGGGCGGGCGGTTGCTCCGGCAATGGCTTCTCAGACCCCTGAACAGCATCAACGAAATTTCCATGAGGCACGAGGCCGTTCAGTTCCTGCTCGAAAATTCGTCCCTCAGGTCCGCCGCAAGAGAATCTCTGAGGGGAGCCCTTGACTTGGAAAGGATCTGCGTCAGGATCGCCACAGGCAACGCGGGGCCCAGAGATGTTTTGGGGCTGGGTTCTTCGCTCTCAAAAATCGAAAAACTCCTCGAGCTCTTCGGCAAATCCAAAAATGCCCCGGAACTGATCAATCCTCCCGCTCTTCCCAAACTGCTCGGCAAAAAACTTTTTGAGATCTCGGACTTCACCGATCTCTCTGCCCTCATTGAACGCGCCATTGCGCAGGACCCGCCGATTTATATGGACAATCCCGGAGCGATCCGGAACGGATACAGTCAGGAACTCGACGAGAAAAGAGACGCGGCCCGGGAAGGCAAGCGCTGGCTCGCGGAGCTTGAAACGCGGATGAGGGAACAAACCAAAATCACGACTCTCAAGGTCGGATACACTTCCGTTTTCGGATATTACTTTGAAGTCACGAAATCGCACATCGCCAAGGTCCCGCCCGAATGGCACCGTAAGCAGACCCTCGTGAACAATGAGCGGTATATCAACGAGGAGCTGAAAACTCTGGAACAAAAAATTCTGGGCGCCGAAGAGCAGGCCCTCCGCATAGAAAAAGAGCTGTTCAAAGAAGTGCTTGAGCAGATCAAGACGCTCATCCCTCAGATTCAGCAAACAGCTTCCGCCGTCTCTGAACTGGACTGCCTTTTATCCCTCGCCCAGGTCGCGGATCTGAAGGGCCTCGCCAAACCCCAGATGGAAGACAGCGAAATTCTGGACATTCGGGACGGCTGGCATCCTGTCGTGAAAGATCATTTGCCTCCGGGCATGTTTGTCGCCAATGATTGCGTCCTGAACGGGCAAGATGACCAGATCATGATTTTGACCGGCCCCAACATGTCCGGAAAATCGACTTATTTGCGGCAGACAGCCCTCACTGTTTTGATGGCGCACGCGGGTTCATTTGTGCCGGCCAAAAGCGCCCGCATCGGGCTCACAGACAGGATTCTTTCCAGGATCGGTTCCGGAGACAAGCTCGCTCAGGGCGAATCCACATTCATGGTGGAGATGAAGGAAACGGCCAAAATTCTGAACGACGCCACTTCGCGCAGTCTCGTGATCCTGGACGAAGTCGGGCGGGGGACTTCCACCTATGACGGCATCTCCATCGCCTGGGCCGTGATCGAGCACCTGAACCGTCCTCCGAAACCCAAAGTCATATTCGCGACGCATTATTTCGAGCTCACCCACCTGGCCAGCGAATTGCCCGGCGTCAAAAACTTCAATGTCCAGGCCAAAGAGTGGCAGGACTCCGTCATATTCCTGCACAAAATTGCCCCGGGCCCTGCCGACCGCTCCTATGGAATTCACGTCGCCAAGCTCGCGGGATTGCCGGACACCGTCATAGACAGAGCCAAAAAGATTTTGCAGGACTTGGAAAAAGAACACGAATCTTTGTTACAATCAAGAAAACATATACAACAGGAGTTCACTTTATGATCCCAGAGCGCCGCGGCCACGTAAGATTTCCCGTCATCAGCAATGTCGGAGAACCCATTGAGCTGGATGTCATCGTCAAAGGCAAGGAAGTTCCCATTGTGGGCTACATCCTGAACCTCTCCGCAGGCGGGATCGGACTCATCACCCTCGGAAAAGAAGCCATGCAATTGAACGAAGGCACGCCGTTCAAGATGGATTTGAACCTGGCCAGCGTGGAAATGCAGGGCGTGGAAGGGACAATCACGCGAATCCAGAAAGGCCGCAAAGCCCAGCTCCACCACACCGACGACGAGTGGTTCCTGAGCCTCCAGTTCACCAAACTCAAATCGGCTTTCGCCCAGCAGATCAACCGCATGGCTGAAGACTGGAGCGTCTGCGAAACCAAGATCCAGATGCGTTTGCCCGACGTTTGTTTCGCCGAATGCTCCTATTGGAACATCTGCGAAAAACCCGCCAAACTCAAAGAAACCAAAGCCGCCAAAAAGTGAGCAAAGTCCAGCGCCTCTCTGAAGAAGCCGTCCGCCAAATCGCGGCCGGAGAGGTTGTGGAACGCCCCTCCAGCATCGTCAAGGAACTCCTCGAAAATTCTCTGGACGCGGGAAGTTCCCGGATCACGCTTGAAATCGAAGCGGGCGGAAAAAACCTGATCCGCGTCTCGGACGACGGATGCGGCATGAACCCAGAAGACGCTCTCCTGGCCCTTGAGCGGCACACCACTTCCAAGATCACCTCGTTCGCAGACCTCGAAAAACTGTCAACCTTCGGGTTCCGGGGCGAAGCGCTTCCGAGCATCGCTTCCGTCTCCAAAATGACTCTCACCACGCGCGAACCCGGCGCTTCAACCGCTTTTCAAATCCGTTCTGAAGGAACGCGATTGCTCGGCCAGTCCGAATGCGGCAGAGACGCCGGAACCACCATCGAAGTGAGAGACCTTTTTTTTAATGTCCCGGCCCGCCTCAAATTCATGAAGTCCGACAGCAGCGAGAAGGGAAGAATTTTCCGCACCTTCGAAGAAATCGCGGCCGCGAACCCGCAAGTCGCCTTCGAACTCCGGAGCGACGGCAAAAAATCCCAGGAACTGCCCGCCCGCAAAAACCCGCTGGACCGTATTCGGGACCTTTGGGGGGAAGAGTTCAACGAATCAACCCTGATTCCTCTTTCTTATGCGCATCCTTATGTCACCATCACAGGCTGGGTTTCACATCCTTCCGCTCATCAATCCACAAAAAATTATCAGCTTCTTTATGTGAACCGCCGACCCATCGTCTCCAAATTTATTCATCACGCGCTTTATGAGGCCTATCGCGACTGCATGCCCGTGGGGCGCCATCCCGCCGCGGTCCTGTTCTTTGAGCTTAATCCCTCGACCATCGACATCAACGCTCATCCGTCCAAACGCGAGGTGAAATTTAAGGACGAAGGCCCGATCTATCAGTGTCTCGTCCGCGAAATCCGCCAGAAACGGACGTCGCTCTCCGAATCGCCCGGAGTGTTCGCTCCAGCCATCACGGCCGCTCCCATGAGAGATCCCGAACCCTTGTTCCGGGGCGTTTCGGTTCCGGCCAGAAGTTTCATTTCCCAGTCTCCCTCCGCCCTGGCAACAGCGCCAAGAACTTTTGAGTTCCAAACTCCCACAACCACGGTCCTCTGCCAGTTTGACTCTCTCTATATCGTCGCGGAACGGAACAAAGACCTTCTGCTCGTGGACCAGCACGCGGCGGCGGAGCGGGTCAAATACGAAAAATTAAAGAACGAAATGCTTACCGCGGGAAAAATTCCGTCGCAGGGCCTCCTCATCCCTTATTTATGGAACGTGACTCTCCCGCAAGCCGAGTCCGTGCGCCGCAAAATAAACGAATTTAAAAATTTGGGTTATGAAATTCAGGAGTTCGGCGAACGGACCTTCAGGATCACGGATATGCCGGCCGAGATTCACGAGAGCGCCATCCCCGAATTGCTCGACGAAATTCTGAACACGCTGGACCAGGAAAAAGATCCGCAGAATTTTATAGAAGCGCAGATCATCCGGACCGCATGCCGGACTTCTGTGAAAGCGAACGACCGGTTGACCAATCAGGAACTTTCCAAAATCCTGAACGATTTGGAAAAGTGCGGCAACCCCCACACCTGCCCTCACGGCCGGCCCACGACCCTCACACTCACGCGAGCGGAACTCGACAAGAAGTTTGGACGCAATTACTAACCCCATCATCGTTATCCTGGGCCCCACCTCATCGGGAAAAAGCGCCGCCGCCATGGTCCTGGCTGAACGCACGCGCGGTGAAATTGTGAACGCCGATTCGAGACAAATTTATCGCGACTTCGATGCGGGAACTTCAAAGCCCAGCCTCGACGACCGCAAAAAAATCCCGCATCACCTCGTGGATTTCCTGGATCCCGCGGAAACCTATAGCGCCGGGGAATATCAAAAGGCCGCCTCCGCGGTCCTGACAGATATACAAACGAGAAAGAAGACCGCCATCGTCGTCGGAGGAACGGGGTTATATATCAAATCCCTCTTTGAAGGCTTGAGCGAACTTCCGGCCCGAAACGAAGCGGTGAGAAAAGAGCTCTTGGCATATGCCGAAAAACACGGACGGGAAGCGCTCCATGAAAGGCTGAAAAAAGTGGACGCAATCTCAGCCAAAAATATTCCTTATCAAAATATCCAGAGAGTGATCCGGGCCCTCGAAGTTTATGAAGTGAGCGGGCGTCCCCTTTCCCATCTGCACGAAACTGCCCCTAAAAAACATTTTTCAAACCCCGCGAAATTTTTCGGCATCCTCTGGGACCGGAGCGCGCTGAAATTCCGGATCGCCAAGCGCTGCGCACAAATCGCCAGGCCGATGATGGAAGAATCTAAAAAATTGATCGCGAAGGGCGTCCCCAAAACCGCCCCGGCTTTTCAGGGTTTGGGTTATCGTTCCGCAGTTTCAGCCGTGGAGGGCAAAATGGATTTTGACGAATTTCTGGAAAACCTTGTGACGGAAACTTTGCAATATGCCAAACGCCAGATGACCTGGTTCAGGAAAGATCCCAAGATCGAATGGATTCCGGCAGAGAACCCGTTTGACGCTTCAGCCATCGCGGAGAAGATTGGGCGGGTTTTGATATAATGGAAAAAGCTCTTTTAATCGGCACGCACATCAAGCGCGAAACAGCCCATCTGAGCGACGCGAAAGAATCTCTGGAAGAGCTGGAACGCCTGCTGGAAACGGCGGGGGGAACAGCCTGCGACAAGGTGCTTCAGCAGATTGAGCGCGCCTCTCCGAAGACCTTGATCGGCGAGGGAAAAGTGCAGGAACTGCGCGAACGCGCTCTCAAAAAAGAGTTTAAAACCCTGATCTTTGACGACGAGCTCAAACCCGCGCAACAGAAGAATCTCGCGGAAATCATCCCCGTGAAAATTCTTGACCGGACGCGATTGATTCTGGACATTTTCGCCAAGCGCGCCAGAAGCCGCGAAGGCATCCTGCAGGTGGAACTGGCCCAGCTCTCATATATGCTGCCCCGAATGACGGAACGATACGGCCGGTTCGAACAGCAGGTGGGAGGCATCGGAACCAGGGGCCCCGGAGAGCGCAAACTTGAAGTGGAAGCGCGCCACATTCGGGACCGCATGACGGCGCTCAAAAACGAAATCCGCTCCGTGAGCCAGCATCGGGAATTCGCGCGCGAACGGCGTCTCAAGGTTCCGCTCCCAATCGTGACCATCGTGGGATATACGAACGCCGGAAAATCGACGCTCCTGAACAAACTGGTGGAGCTCCACGGCGAACCCGGAGAGCCGGTCTATGCGGACGACAAACTTTTCGCCACTCTGGACCCGACCACGCGGCGCATCCGTCTTCCGTCGGGCCGTTGGGCGCTTTTCACGGACACGGTGGGCTTCATCAACAAGCTCCCGCACAATTTGATCGCGGCGTTCCGCTCCACGCTTGAGGAAACGGTCCACGCGGACGTCCTCCTGCACCTGCTGGACGCAACCGACCGCAATGTGCACCGCCACTCGCAGGTGGTCCACGAGATTCTGGGCTCGCTGGAAAAAGAAGCAACCGATTTTGAGTCCAGGATGATCACGGTTTATAATAAAGCGGATCTCCTGAAAGAGCCCATGAAGCAGTCGGGCCAGTTTTATGTCAGCGCGGCCCAGGGGACGGGCCTGAACCAGCTGTTGGAAGCGATCGAAACCAAGCTCTCGCGGGACATGATCGAGACCGAAGTCTTCGTGCCCTTCGACAAGTCCTCGATCCTGGGCTCCTTGTATCGGCTCGGCCAGGTGGAAACCATAAAGCACGGAAAGAAAGGAACGCACTTGAAACTGAAACTGGAAAAATCGCACTGGAGCAAAGTTCAAAAAATGCTGAAGAGCGAAAAACCCTCATGACGCTTGCCAACCGCATCACCCTTCTCAGGATCGGGCTCATCCCGGTTTTCGCCATCTTATTTTTGGAGCGGAGAGACAATCCCCTGCTCAGCAATTGGATGCTGGGCGTTTATGCTTTCGCGATCTTCACCGATCTCTTGGACGGCCTGGCCGCCCGCATCCGCATGGAACGCACGCCGCTCGGCACATTTTTGGACCCTCTCGCGGACAAGCTTTTGGCGACCGTCTCTTTCGTCCTCCTCACCTATCGCGGGGACATTCCGCTTTGGGTTTTCGTCGTGGTATTTTCCAGAGACCTCATCATCGTCCTCGGCTGGACCATTGTCTATATCCTGACATCGTCATCCAAAATCGAGCCGCGGCCTCTTGGAAAAGCGACCACCTTCCTGCAGATGTCGTCTTGCATCGCCCTTCTGTTCCCGGTCCCGGTCGCGATGGCTTATTGGATCGTGCGCGTCATGGCTCTGGTCACCATCCTCTCCGCGATCGATTATATGTGGATCGGAAGCAAGCGCCTCGAGCCCATTCCCAAATGAGATTCCTCGGCATCCTGGGCTCTTTTTTGATCGGCTCGATCCCCACGGGATATCTCATGGTTAAATCTCTCAAAGGTGTGGACATCCGGGAACATGGGTCCGGAAACACCGGAGCCACCAATGTGTTCCGGATCGCGGGAAAAACGCCGGGCTTCATCACTCTGGGCATCGATGTGATCAAAGGTCTGGTTCCGGTTTTGATATCCATAAAACTTTTTCCGGGCGAAATCTATTTTCATTCCGCCGTCGGCCTGGCCGCCATCCTCGGACACACCTGGACGCCGTTCCTCAAGTTCAGGGGGGGAAAAGGCGTGGCCACTTCCCTGGGGGTTTATTCCGCTCTCGTCCCCGTGCCGTCCCTCATCACCGTCGTCTGCTTTGCGGTTGCCTTCTCTCTCACGAGGATCGTTTCCCTGAGTTCCCTGTTCGCCGCTCTCGGCATGTGCGCCGCCACCGCGTTCCTTTCCCATTCTGATTTTTACACCGGCCTCGTGTTCGGAACGGCCGTTCTGATCTTTATTCTGCACCGAAAAAATATCCGGAGACTCATGAAAGGGGAGGAACCAAGAATCCTATGAAGATCACGGTTTTAGGCGGCGGCTCCTGGGGAGCCACGATCGCCTCTCACATGGCCAGAGGCGGGTCGCAAGTCGCCCTTTGGGAATTCGCGGAAAGCCAGGTCCAGGTCATGCGCGAAAAAAGAACCCTTCCATTTCTGCCCCAGCTTCAAATTCCCTCGTCCATGGTCATCACTTCCGACATGGCCGAAGCGCTCCGCGGAGCTGAAGCCGTTTTCTCGATCGTCCCATCCCAATTTGTGCGAGAGACCTGGAAGAAAGCCAAAACGCATGTCGGCGGCCTCAAACTGGTCGTTTCCCTCTCCAAAGGCATTGAGCCGGAAACGCTGTTCCGGATGAGCGAAGTGATCGCGGACGAGGCTCCCCAAACCAAAAATGTTCTCTGCGCCGTCACGGGCCCCAGCCACGCCGAGGAAGTCGTGCGCGAAGTGCCCACCGCCGTCATTGCCGCTTCCGAACACAAATCCATCGCCGAACTCACCCAGAAAATTTTGAACACCCGTCCGTTCCGGGTTTATACCAGCCCCGACATCATCGGCGCCGAAATCTGCGGCGCCCTCAAAAATATTTTAGCCATCGCCTGCGGCGCCTGCGACGGGCTGAAGCTGGGAGACAACACCAAGGCGGCCCTCATGACGCGCGGCCTCCATGAGATGGCCAGAATCGGAACCGCCCTCGGAGCGCACCAAATCACCTTCTTCGGTCTCGCCGGAATGGGAGACCTGATCGTGACCTGCATGTCCCAGCATTCCAGGAACCGCCTCCTGGGCGAAAAAATCGGCCAGGGAAAAAGCGCCGCCGAAGCGCTCAAGGAAATGACGATGGTCGCGGAAGGTTATCCCAACGCCAAATCGGCGTATCAGCTCATCGAAAAAACGCGCTGTGAATGCCCATTGATCACGGAAATTTATCATGTGCTTTATAACGGAAAAAACATACAGGAATGCCTGAGAGACCTTCTGAGCCGGCCTCTCCCGTCTTATGGAGAATCAAAAGACCTCGCCTGGAGAAACCCATGAACAAAGCGGAACTCATTGACGCGTTGTCCCAATCGCTCGGGCAAAGAGCGGAAGCCGAGAAAGCCGTGAGCAAGATCATCGCCGTCATCCGCGAAACGCTCCGCAAGGGGGACAAAGTCGTGCTCACCGGCATCGGGAGCTTCCATCCCAGGATCCGCAAAGCGCAAAGGCGCCACAACCCCAAGACCATGGAACCCGTCAATGTCCCGCCCAAACGCATCGTGAAATTCATCGCGTCCGAAGAACTCTTTGAGTCTGACGGAACAGTTTGATATAATAGAGAACTCATGATGTTTGTTCCGCCGGACAAAGAATCCTTTTCCATTGGGGAAACGAGCGACATCACGCAGGTTGAGCCTTATGTCCTGCGCTACTGGGAAAGCGAATTCAAGCTTCTCAGGCCCAGCAGACGGGAATCCGGCCAGCGGAGATACAGCCGCAAAGATTTGGAAACGATCCTGAAAATCAAGGATCTGCTTTATGTGAAACGGTTCACGATCCCGGGCGCAAAAAAAGCGCTCCAGGAAGACAAGCGGAAGGCCGGCGAGCAGGTGAGGATGGAGCTCGAAGAAACCGGCGCCGCGTCCGATCTCCTCAAAGAAACAAAGCAGACCCTCGAAGAAATTCTGGGCTCGCTCAAATAAATTGACGCACTCGGGGTGTAGTATAATGGTAGTACGCGCCCTTGGGGTGGGTGTAGCCGGAGTTCGATTCTCCGCACCCCGATAAAAAATCCCACCCCAACACGAAGTTCAGCAAGGAGGCGGCTGATTAAAAAAATCGTCTTCCTTTATTCGGCGCCCGCCGGCGGCCACAAATCCTGCGCCGACGCCGTCCGCTCCGCTCTCAAACAAATAAAATCTCCGCCCACAGAAACCGTCGGCCTCGACGCCATCAGTTATCTTTATCCGTTCCTCGGTTCCCTCATCGCCAAAACCTATCTCGAAATTCTGAAACACACGCCCCAGATCTGGGACTTTTTATATGACAATCCGGACATCGCCGATGTCACGCGCGAGCTCCGGACCCTTTTCAGTTTCCTGGACACGCCCAAACTCAAGGCGCTCCTGACCGAGCACCGGCCGGACATCTTTGTGTGCACCCACGCGGTGCCGTGCAGTCTCATCGCCGAACAAAAGAGGCGGGGGAACTGCGAAGTCCCGCTGGCGGCGATCGTGACCGATTTCGATGTCCATTCCTATTGGGCGCATCCCAATGTGGACCTTTATCTTGTGGCCAACGCCCAGTCCAGGAAGACGCTTGAAGCGCGGGGCGTGCCGGGACACAAAATTCAAATCTGCGGCATTCCGATCCGTCCTGATTTTGAGAAAAAAATATCCCAGAAAACCGCGCGCAAAAAACTCGGCCTTGATCCGTCAAAACCCGTGGTGTTGGTGATGGGAGGAAGCCGCGGCATGGGAGGAATTGAAAACGCCGTCAAAGCGCTTCTGGAAGTGAAACAGGTCCAGATCCTGGCCTCCGTCGGACTGAACGAAGACGCGATGGAACATCTCAAGGTTCATAAAAAATCCGGGCGAGTGCATGTTTATGGCTTCACGGAAAACATATCGCTCATGATGGACGCGGCCGACCTCCTCGTGAGCAAGCCCGGGGGCATCAGCTCCTCAGAAGCGCTTGCCAAGGGGCTTCCAATGATTTTGATCAATCCCATTCCCGGCCAGGAAGAGCGCAACGCAAGGTATCTCCTCGGACACGCCTGCGCCGTGATGGCGAAAAATTCCGAAGAGCTCGTCGATAAAGTTGAAAATTTTCTTGAAAATCCCCAATCGATAGGAAAAATTTCTCAAAAAATGCTAAAAATATCCATGCCCCACGCCGCTCGGGACGCCGCCAGGGAAGTCCTGGGCATTCTGAAACGGCAGAAGCAGCGCCTTTATGCGTCTCAATCTGCGGATTAAAGGAAGAGTTCAGGGAGTGGGGTTCCGGCATTTCGTGAACCAGACCGCGCGGAAATTGTCGCTGACAGGCTGGGTGAGAAATTTAGAGGACGGAGACGTGGAAGCGGAAGCTCAAGGAGACGAAACGATATTGAACCAGTTCATTCATACACTCAAACAAGGCCACCCGTGGGCCCGCGTCGACTCCATCCAATCCCAGAAACTGCAGGAAAACCGTCATGAAAATAACTTCGAAGTCGAGCCCTGAATAACATGGAAAGTTTAGACCCCGTCGCCCTATATTTCAAAGAAATCCGGAAAACGCCGCCGCTCAACCACAAGGACTTTCTGAAACATTTTCAGAAATTCATGCGGGGAGAAAAAGCGCAGGCGCGTCTCGAAAAAATGAAAAACCGGCTTTCGGACAAGACCAAAAAGAATTTGCAGGCCGTGATCCAGGAAGGGGCCGATTCCAAAGTGGCCCTCGTCATCGGGAACCTCCGCCTCGTGATCCCCGTCGCCAAAAGGTTTTTCCGGCCCGGGCTCGATTTCCTTGATTTGATTGAGGAAGGAAACATCGGGCTTCTCCATGCGCTCCGAAAATTTAAGCCCAGCAAAGGGTTCCGCTTCTCGACCTATGCGTCCTATTGGATCGACCAGGCCGTGCGCAGGTCCATCGAAGAATCTTCAAAAACCATCCGCATCCCGCCGCACGCGTGGGAAGCGCTCCGGAAATGGTTCCGCGAATGGGAATCTCTTTCCGGATCCCTGGGACGCAACCCCACGCTCACGGAAATGGCTCAGCGGCTGAACTTGACCGCGCGCCAGGTGAAGGGCGTCATGGAAGCGGTGGAAGCTTCCCGAGGAATCGGCTCCATCGACATGACCCTGGACGACGATGAAAACCTTTCGCTCAAAGACATGGTCACCGACAAGGCCGCCCGGGAACCCGACAAACTTTTCTCCGCGCTCAAGCTCCAGGACGAGATGGGCATCGCGCTCGACCGCCTGCCCAAACGCGAAAAAGAAATCGTCACCATGCGCTTCGGGCTGGACGGCGGAGAGCCCGCGACCCTCGAAGAAGTGGGAGCGAAATACCGAATTTCACGCGAACGCGTCCGGCAGATTCAGGAACGCGCCGTTTCCCGGCTCAAGCAGATCGCCCAGAAAATGGGCCTCAACTAAACCCCAAAGGAAAGAACCATGACCAAAATTCACGACGACCTGATCCTCGCCGTCCGAGATGTTCCGGATTTTCCCAAGAAAGGTATTTTGTTCAAAGACATCACGACTTTGCTCACGCGCGGAGACCTTTTCCGCAAAGTGATCGACGAGTTCGCCAACCATTACAAGTCCAAAAAAATCGACAAGATCGTGGGCATTGAATCGCGCGGTTTCATTTTCGGCTCCGCCCTGGCCTATAAGCTCGGCGCGGGATTGGTTCCGGTCCGCAAAAAAGGGAAACTCCCTCACAAGACCGTGACCGCGACCTATCAGCTGGAATACGGAACCGACACGCTCGAAATGCACGAAGACGCTCTGACTCCCGGAACGAACGTCCTCATCGTGGACGATCTTTTGGCCACGGGGGGAACCGCGAAAGCCACCGCAGAACTGGTCCAAAAAGTCGGCGGCAGCATCGTGGGATATGCGTTTTTGATCGAACTCCTCTTCCTCAAAGGCCGCGAAACCCTGAAGGGCCACGACGTCCATTCTCTGATACAATATTAACCGCCGTCCTGCCCCGGTAGCTCAATTGGATAGAGCAGGTCCGTCCTAAGGACAAGGTTGGTGGTTCAATTCCGCCCCGGGGCGCACAAATTTGGCGGCGATTTTTTTTGACTTGCGCGGAGCATTTTAGTATTGTGTTGCGAGCCGCACCGACGGAGATAAAAACATGTCACAGCCTTTTTCGACACGAGACGATTTAAAAACGGACGCGTTTCAGGAGCAGATTAAACTCGCCCTGGAATGGGTTGCCGCCAACCGCCAGAAATTTTTCACGGCGGTGGGAACGGTTGCGGCGGTCATCGCTGTGATCGCTTTCGTTGCCACCAACATGATGTCGCTCCGCAGGCAGGCTTGGGACAAATATAACATGGCTCAAACCTGGGCCGCCACCAACAACCCCCAAAACGCTCTCGGAGTTTACGACGAGATCATCAACAGTTTCGGACGCACGCCCGCCGCGGCCTATGCCCTCCTCGGAAAAGGCGACGTCCTTTATCAGCAGAAACGATATCCCGAATCCATTGAGTCCTATAAAAAAGCGCTCGCCAAGAGCCCCGCGAAAATCATTTTGCCCTATATTTATTCCGGCCTCGGAGCCGCGCAGGAAGACAGCGGAAATTTCCTGGACGCCATCGAAAGCTATAAGCAGTTCACCGCCAATTATCCCGACCACATGCTCGCCCCCAAAGTTTATGAATCTCTCGCGCGGTCTTATGAGTTCTCCAGGAACCTGGACGCCGCGAAAGAAACCTATGAAAAGATCATCACCATGTTCCCCGACAGCTTCTGGGCCCAAAAGGCGAGAGACCGTTATCAGGCCCTCGCTCCTGCGCCCTTCCAAAATGCGCCGGGCAAATAAACTCTTCCTCGGCTTACTCCTCGTTCCCGGGCTCGCGAGCCTGCTTTGCGCGGCCTCCAAGCTTGACGTCGGCGCGGAATATCGCCTCCGCGGCATCCAGATCACCAACCCCACTTATGCCTCGGAACTGCCCATCGGGAGCGGCAACTCGATCGACCAAAAATATTATACCCAGCGCGCCAGAATCTATATGACGGGGAAACTGGACCCGGGAATCGAGATCGGCTCCGTCATTCAGGCCATCGGCGTCACGGGCTCCACCGCCTCTCTCGCAGGACGATATCCCAAAGAAGATTTCACTCCTTTCATCGAAAACATTTATGCCACAGCCAACGAAGCCTTCGGCTGGCCAGTGAACCTCACGGTGGGCCGCCAGCCCTATGTCTGGGGGTCCGGGCTCCTCGTCTCTGACGACGGCATCGGCTTTGACGGCATCCGGCTGGACGCGGGACCTTTTTGGGGCATCCGAGGACACGCGTTCACCGCGAAAGCGAAAGAAAATTTCTTGGGGGAAAGCGACAAAGACCTTTATCTCGCGGGACTCTCTTCCAAGTGGGGGATCCACAATATCCGCCTGGGATATATCATGGAAGAAGACAAAACCTCCTCGCAATACACCAATCTCACCGCCACCAACGCCGTGACCGCAGGCGGCATCTCCAGGCGATATGTCGACCTTCAGGTGGACGGGCGGCTTGAACAGGGCGCTTTCTATAAAGCCGAATACGCCATGCAGATGGGAACGGCCAAAACGCCGGCGGGGGACATCAAATTGTCCGGGAACGCGCTCACCTTCGAAGGCGGGTTTGATTTTATCCATCCGAGATATCGCCGCATGATCTTGGCTTTCGTTTTCATGCAGGGTTCGGGCGACGACGTCTCCACCAGAGACCAGGACGAAAAATTCAATCCCTCCTTCGGCCACAAATGGGACGGACTGGAACGGTCCGGATACGGAGAATTTTTCGCGGCCACGCCTTATAGCTTTTTCAACGAAGACAAACTGATCGTGCAGAACCAGATTCCCGGATCAACCGTGATCCAGCAATTCAACTATAACTCGCTTTTCTCGGGCCTCAGGATGTACGGGTTCCGGGGCTCCATCAACCCCTGGGAACCCTTCACGGCCGGCCTCGAATTTTATCTTTACAGCGCGCGCGAAACTCCCGACATCCGGCTCGGAAGCCCGACCACTATCACGGAATCCGCACTGGGCCGGGAACTCATCATCAGCGCGTCATATCTTTATGCGAAACGCATCAATTTCTCCGTGCGCTGGGGCAAATTCTTCCCGAACGCGACCCTCAACAACCTTGGGTCTTCACGCCTCATCCTCGAAGCTTCCGGCAGATTTTAAGTCCCGGCAAACGATCACATAACCCGATTGGCGCAAAAAATATTCCTGGCGTTCCTCTGGCATCAGCACCAGCCGTTCTATAAAGATTTAAAGACCGGAAAATCCGCCATGCCCTGGGCGCGCCTTCATGCGACCAAGGATTATTACGACATGGCCGCGCTCCTGGATTCTCACCCGAACATCCGAATGACCTTCAACCTCGTTCCCTCTCTCCTCGTCCAGCTCGAAGATTTTGCGCGAGGAACCGGCACGGACGACTGGCTTGAAAAAACGCTCCTTCCTGCAAATAAACTCTCGAAAGACGATAAGATTTTTATCCTGAAGAACTTCTTTTATTGCAACTGGGAAAACATGATCTTCAGCAATCCCCGCTTCGCGGAGCTTTTCGAAAAGCGCGGCCGTTTCGCCACGCGCGACAAAATCTCGCGGGCCGCCGCCAACTTCTCCGACCAGGATTTCCTGGACCTGCAGGTCTGGTTCAACCTCGCGTGGATGGATCCCCACTGGCGGGAGACGGACCCCAAAATTGCGGAACTTTATAAAAAAGGGAAGGGGTTCAGGGAAGAAGACAAAATTTATATCGTCCAAAAACAGAAGGAAATCTGCGGCGCCGTCTCGGCAAAACACAAGGAGCTTTGGGAGAAAGGTCAGATCGAGGTTTCAACCACCCCGTTTTATCATCCCATTTTGCCGCTTCTCTGCGACACCGACATCGCGCAGATGTCCATGCCGGACTCCCAAAAACCGAGAAAACCCTTTCATCATCCGGAAGACGCCAGGCATCAGATTGAGCGCTCCATAAAATACATTGAAAGCGCGTTCGGCAGAAAACCGAAAGGGTTCTGGCCTTCCGAAGGGTCCGTCTCGCAGGAGGCGGCGGCGCTTCTGGCTCAGGCAGGCCTCTCCTGGATCGCCACGGACGAGGGCGTATTGTTCAAGTCATTGGAGCGGGAAAACGCGCCGTTTGAACGCAGCGACCTCTATCAGCCTTATTGGATTGAAACGCCTCAGGGCGAAAAAATCCAGGCCATTTTCCGGGACCATTCACTCTCGGACTCCATCGGATTTGTTTATTCGAGAATGGAGGCCCGCGAAGCCGCGGAGGATTTCATCCGGCGCATCGAAAAAATAGCGGACGCCCTCCCTGAGCGCGAAACTCCGCCGATCCTCTCCATCATTCTGGATGGGGAAAACTGCTGGGAATATTTTAAAAATGACGGGCGCGATTTCCTGAACCATCTTTACAGGGGCCTCGCCTCTCACCCCGGCATCGAAACCACGACGGTGAGCTCTTTCCTGGAAAAATATCCGCCTAAAAAAACCCTCAAATCCCTCTGGGCGGGGTCCTGGATCAACAACGATTTCGCCATCTGGATCGGGCACCCCGAAGACAACCGCGCCTGGGACCTTCTCCACGAAGCCCGCGAATTCCTTGCCGAAACCTCAAAGAACCGGGACAAAAACGATCCCGCACTGATCAGCGCCTGGGAATCTCTTTATATCGCTGAAGGCTCGGATTGGTGCTGGTGGTTCGGCGATCAAAACTCGACCGCACAGGACGGCGTTTTCGATTTGCTCTTCCGCACCCACCTCAAAAACATCTATCAATTCATGGGCGCAGTCCCGCCGCAAAAGCTGGACATGGCCGTCAAAAGCAAGGAACGGAAAGGCCTCGAAGTGGAGCCTTCGGCTCTCATCTCGCCCAGGATCGACGGCCTCGTCACAAACTATTATGAGTGGAGGCTGGCCGGAGTGATCCACGCGTCTTTCGCGGGCGGAACCATGCACCAGGCCGAAAACCTGCTGGCTTCCATCCACTATGGCTTTGACCTGAACAATCTCTATCTTCGATTCGACACGAAAAAACCGCTCAAGGATCTGGCCCTCAAATCCGTCAAATTCAGGATCGATTTCATTGAACCCGCCGAACATCAGCTGGAGATATTCTGGGACGAACAGGAAAGTCCACGGATGATTTATGCGAACCCGGCGGGAGAACTGCGGGAAACGAACTCGATTGGAGCCAAAAAAGTGGTGGAACTTTCGATCCCGTTTAATGATCTCGGAACAGCCGTGGACGGACCCGTGGAATTCACCGTTTCAGCCCTTTGGGACAACCTTCAGATTGAACGCTGGCCCTATCAATCCAGCATCCGTTTCAAGCGCCCGAAAGAGGATTTCGGGCAGGACCTTTGGAACGCCTGAACCTCACTTTCCGCAAAGCCAGCGGGTCAAACCCGCGATGAACCTGCAATAATTCTCGCCCACCTGGATCTGAATTTTCGGAGTCACCGGCACCTTCAAAATCTTGTCACCCCAATCCACAAGCCCGCCGCACCAATGCGGAGCGAAATCGCTCATGAAAGCCGCAACCCTCTTTTCAGGATTCTGATCCACAGCCAGAAGGGGAAAATCCGTCTTATCAAAACTCGTCTTTATACGGCCTCCTGACTGCTGGATCCGGACAGGTTTCGCGGCCAAAAGAAGCTTGC
>JAKFYJ010000030.1 GCA_021730935.1 Elusimicrobiota bacterium | reverse complement strand
TCATCGTATTCATTCAGCGACCATAGCGTGATCAAGGATTGAACCATTCCGAAGAAAGCGATGCTGGCTGAAAATGCATCAAGGTCCTTTCTAAAACTGCCCGTTTCGATTCCCGCCTTTAAAACTGCCGCAATCTTTTCTAAATATCGCTGAACGACGCTGTTCATCTGAGTCTGAAGTTTTTTGTCATTCAGGTTTAAGGTTTCGTTAATCACGATAAAGGTAACGCCTTTCCGTTGCTCGGCGTAAGAGACATGGGTGGAAAATATTTCTTTGAGTTTGTTGACGGGATCGCTCTGCCTGATCGCGGCCTGGCTGATAGCATTAAAAAGCGTAGTTTCGATGTCGTTGATCAGGGCGCTCAAAATTTCATTTTTGCTTTTGAAATGGCGATAGATGGCGCCGTCGGTGACTTTGAGCTCCCTGGAAAGTTCGTGGATGGTGAGGCTTCCCATGCCCTTGGATCCGATGATTTTTCTCACGCACTCCACGATCGTTTTCTGACGGACTGAAAGCGGTTTTTGAGTCAAGGGTGAGCCTCCAAAAGTATGTAAATATTTACTTGCATTTTTGAGTATCTCTGTTAAACTAATTAAGGAATTGAGTCGTAGAACATATTTAGTTTACTTATTTTTTTGAATTAAAAGAAGCAGATGTCACGGGAGGTCATAAGATGAAAAGAACTTATACCGTTATAGGGATTTTATCTGTTTTGATGTTCGGCAAGGCGGCGGCTGAACCGCCTGTGGGAAAAATTCCATATCAGGGGAGGCTCACGGACACGAACGAAAATCCTCTCAGCGGAACCTATAACCTGACCTTCAATATTTGCGATTCTGCCGCAGGCGATTGCACGGCGGCTCCAGGACAGCTCTGGACGGAAACCCAGGCTGGAGTGAGCGTCGACAGGGGCATCGTCACGGTTAATCTGGGCGATGTGACGCCCATCCCGGGCAGTATTTTTGCCAGCGCCGCAACCTACCTTGAAATTCAAGTCGGAGCAGATCCTGCCATGACGCCAAGAACCCGCCTGCTTCCTTCGCCTTATGCATTCAACTCCCAAACTCTGCAAGGGTATGACTTGAGTGCTTTCGTTTCCACGTTCTCGGCTCAAGCTGTGGCTGGAATTAAAATCTACTCCAATCCCGTCACATTCATTGCCACTTCAAGTTTTATCAACCTGGTTGGCATCGCCTCGGCCACTGTTTATGGGACGATCCTGTCCACTTCCGGATTTGTGGGAGTGGGATCAACACTGACCGCGCTTAATGCTTCTAACCTCGCATTGGGCACGGTGCCGAATACTAGGATCGACAGTTCTTCCATCGCCAAATGGAACGCTCTTGGGCTCATTGACAATGCCAGACTGGACCCCGGAGTCGTCACGAATTACACGAGCCCCACATTCACATCACCGGTCACTTTCAATTCCACCTCAACTTTTATGGACGCCGTGACCGTCTCTTCAATCACGTCTGTCGGAACCATCACTTCCACCAACGGCGTCGTGGGGGCGAATATGGTTTATCTCATCAGCGCGGATGAAGTGAATTCATCCACAGCCACGACGACAACTGCAGAACAGAATCTTAAATCGTATACGCTGGCTCCCAACGATTATCAAACCATCATGATGGAAGCCGAAGTTTCAGCCTGGAACTATCAGGACTTGGCCAGCGTGTTTGTCGCTCATTGGATGTTTTATGAGGCCGGAACCATACGCAAAGATTTTCTCTGGAATGTGGTGGGCACAGCCGCCGGAACCGCGGCTCTCCCGCAAAGCCAAAGGATGACAGGCACCCTGAAAACCAGTTTCCCTGGAGGACAGGGAGTCAACACCTCGTTAAGCGTGAGAGGACGGATGAGCGCTTCAAACGCACTGGACGGGATTATTGTGCACAGTCTTAGAGTTTACGGAGTGAAATAAAGAGAGGATTTTGCTTGGATAACGCGTGAAGGGCTGGAATGCAAAACCGGCTTAAACTTCTCGCCATCTGCGCAGGGCTTCTCGCCGCGGCCAAGGCGATCGAGGCGGTCTCGCCGCAATCCAGCGCAAATTTCAATATTCCGAGAAGCGTTCAGCCCGGCAGCGCGCAGAGCAAATCTCAGTCGGCGAATTATCACAGCCGCCATAGCGGCGGAGAAGTTGTGAGCTCAACGCAGACTTCAACGAGTTATCGATTTTTTGCCGGCGGACAACATCTGCTTTCCTATCCGGGGAAGATCACATCTCTAACTTCCCTCAAAGGTCCCAGCCAAAACGAAATCACTCTTTCCTGGACCGCTCCAGGAGCGGACGGGTTCACAGGCCCCGTAAAAAACTATATCATCAAATATCGTTTATCAGGACCCATCGAGACGCAGGACGATTTTGAAAGCGCGTTCACCTATTTTTCAACCTATCCCGCTCTAAGCCCCGGACAAACGCAGACGGCGCTCCTGACAGACCTTTCTCCCGGACCCACCCATTATTTTTGTGTTGTTGCAGTTGACAGTTTTAGTGTCCGCTCTCCTCTTTCCAATGGAACGAGCGCCTGGACCTTTGGGCCCCCTGACATCATCCCCCCCTCCAACATCTCCGACCTCACGGCCTTGACCGGGAATATCGATGGGGAGATAGAGCTTCGCTGGACGACCCCCGGAGAAAATCAAAACAGCGGAAGCCTGGACGCGGCAAAATATCGTTTTCACGCATCGACCGTGAATTTTTCTTATTTTGCCTCGAGCCATTCCGCAACGGAATTTGGCGCGGCGGATTTGGATGTGGAAATCTCAACGAACGGAGTGGGTCCGGGAGAAACGGCGGGATATTCGTTTGAAGGACTAAACCCAGGCACAACCTATTTCCTCGGGATCATCTCCCGCGACGACGCCCTCAACTGGAGTTTTTTTAAACGAGGACAGATCAACCGATTGAGCACCGCTCCAGCCGATGATCTCGCTCTCGATCCTCCGACATCTGCGGACGGCGCTGAAGTGAACCTGACTTCCGCGACAATCTCGTGGACTCAACCCAATGCACCGATATCCATCGATGACAGATATGCCTATCGCTTATACGTTGCGACCTACGAGTTTGTTTCTTCAACAGACGCGGCAGTCCTGATGAGTTCCGAAGCCGCTCACCCTTTGTCCCAGGCCACGACAGCCGGACTTCAAATAAACACAACATATTTTTTCGGCGTTACCGCGGTGGATTCCGGAACCGTGATTTCAGGTCTGTATAGCGACGCTCGCGAATCTTCCATGTCTGTCCTTTTTAGCACGGCTACTCGGGCTCAAGTCCCAGGCGCACTTTCAGCATCATGGGTCTCCGTCGATAGCGTTGCGGTTTCCTGGGGATTAAACGGAAACCCGGCGAACCCTCCGACGAAATATGAATTCCAAGTTTCGGCTTTATCCAATTTTTCCAGTTATAGTTCTTCGATCACTTTCGCGCCGCAATCCATCATCGGATCTCTCTCAGCCAACACAACCTATTTCCTGAGAGCGAGGGCGTTCAACCGGTTGGATGTTCCAAGCGATTTTAATAGCTCTATTTCGACTCCCACACTTTCCCGCGCTCCGGGCCTTCACAGCGTGAGGGTTTTTCTTTCCAGCGTTGCAGTTCAAATTTCCCGAAACCAAAACACGATTGGAACAAAAGTAGTTATCACAACGGGAAATTTTGAATCCACAGCTTCATCCTCGGGTTATATCAACGCCGCATTGACCACGCTCAGCATGCTCAATTTGTCGCCCAACACCGCCTACACGATCCGTTCGAGGGCGGAAAACTACCAATATCTCCCGAGCACTGTGACCGCTCAAGTCATCTCCACCGCGACCTTGCCGGACGTTCCCACCGCCTTGAGTTTTGTGACGCCGCCCGCGGAAGTGAACTTTACAAGCGTCACGCTCACTTGGAACCCAGGCAGCAATCCGTTAACGCCGTCCACGAGCTATGAGATCCAGGTGTCCACCTGGGACGGGTTCGTGGGCACGGTTACTTCTTCAGACACGTTCAGTGTGTATGGCTCAAGCATCGGACTCGTCTCGGACTCGACGTACTATTTCCGTGTCAAGGCCTATGGCATCGGCGGCACAGACAGCGCATACTCAGATCTATTCTCCACCATGACCCATGACAATCTCCCCCCTTCAGGGATCAACGATCTCGCGGCTGTCACAGGATCCAACGTGGGCGACATAGACTTGTCTTGGACGGCGCCCGGAGACAACGGCATTGATGGGCAGGCCAATGTGTATGAGATCCGAAGAGCGGTTCCCCCTTTCGACTGGCAAGCCAACTATAACGCGGCAACGTTGGTGACCAACACGAAGGCCGCCCAGCCCTCAGGGTCGCCGGAAACATATACGGTGAGCAACCTCACTCAGGGAACCACCTATGCGTTCAATGTGAGAGCACTCGATGAAGGCGCGAACCGCGGCCCTCTCTCCAACGGTGCCACCTCCTGGGCCGCTCTGGCGAACACGGCCACGACCTATTATCTCAGGTCGGCTGCCGCTTCCAATCCCGCCGCGGCAAGAACTCTCAGCTCGAACAGAGGCGGCGGATCCAACGTCATCACCAAGATCACTGTGAACGGAACCTTGAACAACTACCATATTTTCCAACCCTCTGTCACAGTGGCCGCCGCTCCGGGCGCCGGGTTCCTGCCTGTGGCGCCATCGAGTTATGGCTGGCTCTTCAACTCTTCTCTCGCAGGCCAGACCGTGCAGGCAGGAACCTGGAAGCTCACTCTCAGGTACCAAGAATCTTCCGCGGCTCTCTTGGGACGGATGTATTACAGGATCAGCCGCGTCACCACCACCGCCTCTTCAGTCACGCTTCAAAGCTATCTCTCTCTCGGCAACAACGGCTGGGTCGGCTGGGGGTCCACCAACCCTCTCGCGGGGTCGGCCGCACTGGTCACCACCACCACCATCGCCAATATCCAGTCCACCTATTTCGATGTCAACGACCGCCTCCACTTCGAGCTCGCCTTCCAGCCCACCGCCGGCGCCACTTCCGGCAGAACCTTCACGGTCCAGGTCGACTCCTTCTCCTCTCTCCAGACCACCAACATCGGAGACACTACTCCGCCGGACTCGGTCACAACTCTGACCGCGCTGGTGAACGGAGTAAACGAAGGAGAGGTCCGCCTGCAATGGCAAGCTCCAGGAGACGACGGCGCGATCGGGCGGGCGGACTATTACGACATGAGATACACCAACGATGTCAATTTTGACTGGAGCACGAACTTCGAGGGCGGGACAGTGTGGAAATCTTCACGGACGACCGGGGGCGTTGCGGGGTTCCAGGAAACGGAGCTGGTGACGGGCTTGAGCGGGGGGGTCACTTATTATTTCCGCCTGAAGTCGTATGACGACGCGAACCCGAGGTACTCGTCGCTGTCTTGGGGAGCGACCCAGTGGGCGCAGGTGGACCGGGTGCCGCCGAACCCGATCTCTGAGCTGACGGCGCTGGCGACGTCCACAGAGGGTCAGATCGAGCTCCGGTGGTCCTCGCCCGGAGATGACGATCTCTCAGGAAGTTTAATCTTCGGGAGCAGTTATACGATCCATGCGTCGACATCGGACTTCAGATTTTATTCGAGCACGGTTGCGCAGTTTGGGGAATACGACTGCGAGGTGCGGATCGGGACACTCTCCGCGTTGTCCGGGCTCAAGCATGGGACCCTGATCACAGGTTTGAACCCAGGGACCACGTGGTATTTTGGAGTGATCGCGAACGACGAGCATGGAAATTATTCTTCATGGACGAAGAACGCGCAGGTGAACATTGCGAACAGCACGACGGCGTTCGACGCAGTCTTGTCCGCGCCGACGGACTTGAGTTCTCTCGAAGGCGACGTGCAGTCTTCTTCGATCACGCTGCGGTGGACGCCGCCCGTTCCCTCCGGCAACATCGACGACCGGTATTCTTACCGCCTCTATGCGGCGACGTACGCGTTCGTGTCGTCGACGGAAGCGGCGGTGGTCTTAAGTTCCGAGACGATGCATCCGCTCTCCTTCGCAGTGACCGACCAAATTCAATCGAACGCAATCTATTTCTTCCGAGTGACCGCGGTGGATTCCGGAACCGTGTCCCAGGGGCTCTACAGCATTCCGCTGGAATCTCCATACTCGGCGTTATTCTCCACAGTGACTCTCGTGGCCGTTCCAGGGACGAGCACGGCGACGGAAGTGAACGTCACGAGCGTCACCGTTCAATGGGAACCCAACGGAAACCCCCTCACGCCGCCCACGAGTTACGAGATGCTGATCTCTTTGAGCGAAGATTTTATCCAAGCTTCGTCCTCGGTGACATACACGACGCAGATCACGAGCGCGTCGCTCATGGCGAACACAACCTATTTCTTCAAGGCGCGCGCGTTCAACAGATATGGATCGCCCACAAGCTTCAATAGCATCATTTCCACCGTGACTCACTCAGACACGGTGACCCTGACCTCGCCGCAATGGGCCGTCTCAGACATCACGGACACGAGCGCGACAGCTCGGTGGCTCCCGAACCGTAACCCCGTCGGGACACTTTATCATGTGGAGTTTGCCACCTCGACGGACTTTGCGGGCGCGGTCACCTCCTCGGACACTTATGCGCTGTATGCGACGACGGATTCTCTGCTCGGCAACACGACGATCGCGTTCCGGGTTCAATCGGTGAACTTCCTGGGCCTGGCCTCGATCTTCACGGCCAGCAACGCGACGTCCACGCTCGCAGGGAATGTGTTTCTGAACTCGCCGAATTGGGCAGTGGAAGATCTCGATGTGTCTGTGGCCACAGCCCGGTGGAACTCGGGCGGCAACTCGGACGACACCATCTACCGCGTTCGTTTCTCCACCAGCGAGAGTTTCCTGGGTCCGGTCACGATCATCGACACGACGCAAATTTATTTGAGCACCTCGGGGCTCCTCGGGAACACCACCATCGCGTTCCAGGTGACCGCGCTCAACTCGCAGGGCCAGCCGTCGTCTTCCGCCGTCTCGGTCGCCACCGCCTCCCTTGCCGCCGCGCCGATCTTCAACCCCGTTCCTCACTCTCAGGTGGGACCCAGTTCCCAGACCGTGACCTGGATCTCCAACGGAAACACACTGAGGACGCTGTACTCGATCACCGTCTCATCCGTCGCGGACTTTTCTCTGACCACGGCGTCGGACACCTATTCTCTCTCGATCTCAACTCTGGGCCTTTATCCGGACACGTCGTATTATTATCAGGGCTCCGCCATCAACTCCCAGGGCATTGCCGCATTGTTTACCAACCAGATCACGACCTCAACCTTCGCCAAGGCGCCGCGCACTCATGTGACCTCGTTCACTTCGGTTGTTCCCAACGACATTGATCTGCAGTGGGATCCCAACGGAAACCCTTCCGACACTTTCTATGACATTGTCACAGGCTCCGCTACAGCGTTCACCACATTGCCCATCACGACCTCCACCGTCTTCGACGTCATCGCGACCACTTCCGGCGTTGAAGAAGGCACCACCTATTTCTTCAAGGCCAGAGCTGTAAACCGACTTGGCTTTGAGACGGGATTTACTTTCCTGGGTTCCACTCGAACCCCGATCTCCACAGACTTTGTCGCGCCCAATAATGTCTCGGACTTGACCGCGCTCGCAGGCGCCATCGACGGACAGGTCATCCTCTCCTGGACTTCTCCAGGCGACGACAATAATACGGGCGTCCTCAAAAGCGGGAAATATGACATCCGTTATTCCTCCACGCCCTTCACATTTTTCTCCTCCACCTATGCTGACCTCTCCGGCATCTCCGCGTCGGTCGGACTCGGCGACATTGTTTTCTCAACGACCGGAGTCAACCCCGGAACCAAAGTGGGATATCCCGTCGACGGATTGAACCCAGGCACCACCTACCACTTCGCGGTGATCGCCAGAGACGACTCCTCCAACTGGAGCTTTGCGGTGCGCTCACTCTCGGTCAACCGCCTGAGCAGCGCGACCCCTCAGGACATTCCGCTCTCCGCTCCCACGAACCTCCAGACTCAGATCAGTTCCACCAGCGCGACAATCACCTGGAACCCTTCGGGCGCGCCAACGAACATCGATGACCGGGACTTTTATCGGCTCTACACCGCGACGAGCGGATTTGCATCCGCCTCAAATGCCTGGGTCCACTTCTCCTCGCAAGTTCCGCACCCGCTCGCCTCAGCCACCACAGACCAGCTGACGCCCAACACGAGTTATGTCTTCCGCATTGACGCCCTCGATTGGGGCGACCGAGGCAACGGGCTCTACAGCTTGCCTCTCGCTTCGCCTCTCTCTGACGACATCAGCACTCACACCCTCTCAGCGATCCCGGGCGCGAGCACATCTTCTGTGGTTGGCCTCTCCAGCATCACCATCTCCTGGCTCGCCAACGGAAACCCTCTCACTCCGCCCACAAGCTACGAGATGCAGATTTCCTCGAGCGAAGATTTCTTGAACCAATCTTCTTCCGTCACCTACAAAACTTTTGCCTCCACCCAGACTCTCGCCTACAACACCACCTATTTCTTCCGCACGAGAGCGTTCAACAGGATCGGGATCCCCACAGAGTTCGGCGATGTTCTCTCAACGGCAACCCTTTCCGCCGCGCCGGGACTCCTTGGATTCTCTGTGTATTCCACCAGCGTCTCCGTCTCTCTCGACCCCAACCTGAACCCGCAAGGCACGCGGGTCTTCGTGAGCTCCGCCAACTTCGATCTCAGCAACTCCTCCTCAGGCCCTCTGGATGTGACCGCCACGCTCCTCACTCTGGAAAACCTCACGCCCAACAGCGCCTACAGTTTCTATGCGCGCACGGAGAATTACCAGCTCGTTCCAAGTTCCCAGATTCTCGTTGCCTCCACCGCCACTGTTCCTGCGGTTCCTGGAGACATCTCGTTCGAAGTCAATCCCGCGCAGGTGAACCTACCTTCCGTCACGATCTCCTGGACCCCCAACGGAAACCCTCTCACGCCTCCTACGAGCTATGAAATGCAGATTTCCACCGTCTCGGATTTCTTGAGCGGCGTCATCACTTCTTCCAATACATTCAACCTTTATGCGACCTCCACCACGCTCGCTTCAGGCACTCCCTATTTCTTCCGTGTCCGCGCCTATGGCAGAGGCGGATCCTTGAGCCCGTTCAACGACATCGCTTCCACGGTCACAAGGTCCAATGTCCCCTCAATCGACGCGTTCACTTCTTCCCAAATTGGGATCAGCTCCATCACGGTCACTTGGCAGAATAATGGGAACGCCCCAGGCACCGTCTACCGCCTCATGACTTCTGCAGATCCCTTCTTCTCAGTCTTCACAACTTTGGACACTGCCCTCCTCTCGGCCACCACCATTTCTCTCTCTCTCAACGCCTCTTATTATTTCCAGGTCGCCGCAGCTCCTTTCCAAGACTTCTCCGCCGTCTCCTCAACCTCCACTCTGCCTCGCGCTCCGGGCATCCACAGCTTCATCGTCTTCAACTCCAGCGTCTCCGTTTATCTCGCGCAGAACAATAATCCCCTCGGCACTCGCCTCACCTTGAGCACCGGAGCGTTCTCCCTGAGCTCTTCTTCCTCCGGAATCATCGACGGCAACATCTCCACCGTGACTCTCATCAACCTCACCCCCAACACCGCCTACACGATCCTCGCGAGATCGGAAAACTACCAATATCTCCCGAGCACTGTGACCGCTCAAGTCATTTCCACCGCGACCTTGCCGGACGTTCCCACCGCATTGAGCTTTGTGACGCCGCCCGCGGAAGTGAACTTTACGAGCGTTACAGTCTCCTGGAACCCCGGAGGCAATCCGTTAACGCCGTCCACGAGCTATGAGATCCAGGTGTCCACCTGGGACGGGTTCGTGGGCACGGTTACTTCTTCAGACACGTTCAGTGTGTATGGCTCAAGCATCGGACTCGTCTCGGACTCGACGTACTATTTCCGTGTCAAGGCTTATGGCATCGGCGGCACAGACAGCCCATACTCAGATATAGTCTCCACCATGACCCTTGACAATCTCCCCCCTTCAGGGATCAACGATCTCGCGGCAGTCACAGGATCCAACGTGGGCGACATAGACTTGTCTTGGACGGCGCCCGGAGACAACGGCATTGATGGGCAGGCCTATGTGTATGAGATCCGAAGAGCCGTTCCTCCGTTTGACTGGCAAGCCAACTATAACGCGGCCACTCTGGTGACCAACACCAAGGCCGCCCAGCCCTCAGGGTCGCCGGAAACATATACGGTGGGCAACCTCACTCAGGGGACCACCTATGCGTTCAATGTCCGCGCCATCGATGAAGCCGGCAATTACGCGCCCCTCTCCAACGGCGCCACTTCTTGGGCCGCCCTGGCGAACACGGCGACGACTTATTATCTGCGCTCCATTGCCGCTTCTCAGCCTGCCGCTGCAAGAACTCTCAGCGCGAACCGAGGCGGAGGATCCAACGTCATCACCAAAATTACAGTCAACGGAACCCTGAACACTTACCACATCTTCCAGCCGTCCGTGACCGTGGCTGCCGCTCCGGGGGCTGGGTTCCTGCCGGTGGCGCCTTCGAGCTACGGATGGCTCTTCGACTCCTCGCTTGCAGGTCAGACCGTGCAGGCCGGAACTTGGAAACTCACCCTCCGCCGCCAAACTTCTGCCGCTGGGTTGTCCGGCCGCATCTATTACCGTATCAGCCGAGTGACCACAACCGCCTCATCCGTAACCCTTCAAAGTTATCTCTCGCTCGGCAACAACGGCTGGGTCGGCTGGGGTTCCACCAACGCTCACACCGGCTCAGTCGCATTGGTGTCCACCACCACGATCGCTAACATCCAGTCCACCTATTTCGATGTCAACGACCGCCTTTTCTATGAGCTCGCGTTCCAGGCCACTGCCGGCGCCACTTCCGGCAGAACCTTCACCGTGCAAGTCGACTCCTTCTCCTCTCTCCAGACCACCAACATTTATGACAATGCGCCTCCGGGCCCCATCACCTGCCTTGTTGCATTCGGTACGAGCGCCTTTTTAACCGAGGGGCAGGTGCGCCTGAATTGGGTGGCTCCGGGAGATGATGGATCAATCGGACGGGCGGATTATTACGACATGAGATATACCAACAATCCAAACTTCGATTGGACCAACAATTTTATCTCTGCAACGGTTTGGAAATCCTCAAGAACGACAGGGGGAAACGCTGGATTCGGAGAGTCCGAACTGGTCACGAACACGGGGCTGATCGGCGGCGTCACCTATTATTTTGCAATCACATCCTATGATAACGACAGTAATAATTCTCTCTCGAACGTCACAACCGCGCAAGCCGGATACAACGAAGTCGCGGTGGTCGCGGTCGGCACGGACACCTATAACTTCGGCCTGGTCAACATGGGAGAGTCTGCCGTGTCCGTCTCCAGTTTCACGCTCAAAAACGCCGGCAATGTCCTGCACGATTATAGACTGAGCGCAACCACTGTCACCACAGACAGTCCCTGGAGTCTGGATGTCGCTTCAGGAACAGACAAACTCATTCTTTCAGGCGGATTCAGCGATGTTCCTCCCGGCTCGTCGGATTTTGGGCCGGAGGACGTCATTCTCTATGGAAATCAGATTTCCGACATCACGCGGTTCGCCATCGGGCCAAGTTCCGGAACAACGGTGCCTCCGAACGATTCCCGATATCTTTGGCTCAAACTGGACATGCCTTTGCTGACGTCCACAACCTGGGAACAGCAGATTCAAGTCACCGTCACTGGAAAAAAATCAGATTAGTAATATTTTATAGGAGGCAAAATGATCAATATTCTAATATTCATCGCGGCTATTTTATCGGCAGTTCCGGTTCATGCGGCCATAGGGTTGTCGACAAGGTTTGTGGACATTGAAGTGGAAGATGTTCCTGTGGGAATCCCGACGCGGTTGCTCCATTTGAAGTCAAGACAATATTCGGTCAGAAACAGAGGCACGTCTGCGATGACGGTTCAGATCGCCGCCAGAATTCCAAGACCCGAAGATGTTCAGCCGGGATATGAACCTGTTCCAGACACCTCATGGATCACGATCGAGCCCGATGAATTTGTGGTTCAACCCGAAGAGAGAGTGATTGCGAAGGTTTATATTCATGTGCCGGACAAACCTGAATTTAAGGGCCGGCATTTTCAGGTGAAGCTCAAGGCCACGACGGTCGGGCCTTATGTGGTCGCGGCTTCTGTCGACAGCCGGCTTCGGTTCAACACGGGATCGAAGCCGATCAGAACGATGACAACAGAAACCCGGAGTTTATCCGTGAGCGTCGCTTCCCAGACTGTGACGCTTCGCAAGAATAAAGCCGTGATAAAGCCGATCCCGGCTCTCAATCGCTCAGACAAAGATTTGAACGTCCTCTGCACAAGCATTCCATGGGATCCCGCGCTCGACTCGGACGGACTTGAACCCGCCGACCCTTCATGGATTAAATTTAAATCTTCTCAATTCGTCATTCGAAAAGGGAAAACAGTTCTCATTCGACCCGTTCTTAAAATTCCAAATGACAAAATGGTTGAGGGCAAGGGATACGCCTTTTTGATTGAAATTTATCCGGACGCTAAACCGGAACAAAAAATCTATAGTCGGATATACATGAAAAGCCAATGAGAGTTGATGTTGCACAGATCAACAGCGCCTAATTCCATCCAAAAGGAAGGATAAACGCAAACTATAATTTAATGGTTTACGGCGGGGACTTAACTCTTTAAATTCTCAGGGATCGTGAAATAAAAAGTGGAGCCCTGACCCAATCGGGATTCAACCCAAATATTACCGCCGTGCTCTTCGACGATGGTTTTCACGTTGTAAAGTCCCGCGCCCGTGCCTTCATATTGGTTCTGGCTGTGTAGGCGCTTGAACATGTCGAAAATCTGCTGGTGGTGCTGGGGATCGATCCCGATCCCGATCCCGTTGTCCTTGACGAAAAATTCGTATTGCCCGTCCTGCTCGGAAATGCCGACGTTCACCCTGGGCTGGTCCCCGGGATTTTTGGAGGAATATTTGATCGCGTTGCCAATCAAATTTATAAAAACTTCAGCCATCTTGATGCCGTCGCAATGAATGGTGGGCAGGGGTTCTTGAATCGTAATGAGCGCATTGCTTTGCTCAATGTCCGTATGCAGGCGTTTTTTGACCGACTCGATCAATTCCTGTATATCAACTGGTTCGTAAGGGTTTGCGACTTTCGAGACCCTTGAAAGCGTCAACAGATCGTCGATGAGGGCGTTCATCCTTTGCGCGCCCAAAACGATTTGATTGAGGAAATCCGCGCTGCCTGGATCTAATTTATCCTTGCAATCCTTTTTTAAAATACTCGCGAAGGCGCCGGAGCGACTCCTTCCGAGTGCTGTCCGTGGTCTTACCCAGCACGTTCCGCTCAAGAATCGCCTCGCGGTAATCGACAGTTTCAGAGCCTACGGGAACAGCAGCCAGCACCGCATCGAGTTCCGCCAGCATCATGGTCCGGCTGACATGTGCGCCGCCGGCAGAAAACTTCAACCCAAACTCCTCCAGTGTTTTGGAAGTACCAGGAAAGCCGAACGATGTTTGGCTAATAATTGGGTAATGGGGCGCCGCGCCCAAAAATGGGGACAATCCCTAATTTAGATTGGCCTTCAGTCCTCATTCCCAAGCTCTTTTTCCAGTTCTTCAATGCTGGGCAAGCTTGATTTGAGCTTCTTCGGTAAGGAATGCGTCAAATTATATTCTGAAACACCGATCGGCTTACGAATGTCGCTCAATGCATATTCCGCGACAACTTTGTCTTTGGTCTTGCAAATGATGATTCCAATCGTCGGCTGATCCGATTCACTCCTCAACTTACGGTCCACCGCCGTTACATAAAAATTCAATTTGCCGGCGAACTCCGGCTGGAATGCGACTGTTTTGAGTTCAATCACCACATAGCAGCGAAGTTTTATGTGATAAAAGAGCAAATCTATGTAGAAATCTCCTTCTCCTACACGCATCGGAACTTGACGCCCTATATATGAAAAACCGGCCCCCAATTCCAGCAGAAATTTTGTGATATGTTCAATCAGGGCATTCTCCAAATCCCTTTCGTTGTATTCTTCGGTTAATCTCAGAAAATCAAAAATATAGGGATCTTTAAGCGTTTGTTTGGCAAGGTCAGATTGAGGCGCTGGAAGGGTGCGGGAAAAATTACTTATTGCCTTCCCTTTTCTTTGAAAAAGTCTCGATTCCATTTGATGAGCCAGAACGCTCCTGCTCCAGTTATGGGTCATGGTATTTTGCACGTAAAAAAGCGCCTCGTGGATGTTCTTGCACTTAGTAATGATGGCAATATTATGTCCCCATGGAATTTGGGTAATTTGGGCAACAAGCTGTTGCCCAAATTGGCTAACAACCTGCTGGCTAAAGCGATTTCCTCGACTGTAAAATAAGTGCCATTGTTTGATATATTTGAGGTTTCTCAATGAAAATCCCTTCATCTCTGGAAACTCCGTCATTAAATCCTTACTGAGCTGGAGTAGAAATCCATCACCCCATTTAGCACGAGACTGTTTTTCAACAATGTCGGCGCCAATTTTCCAATACAAAGAGAGCAGTTCCGTGTTCACGCTCACCGCGGCTTTGAGCTGAGCGCTGTGAATCCTGGACTTTATGCTCGTAAGCCAGGATTTGTACTCTTTATCATGCATCAAATTAAATTTCATACCCGATCTCCGTTATATTTTTCATCTCCGATATTTCTTGCTTTTGGCCTTCTTAACCTCGGAACGCAAAAAGAACCAGGCGGAGCGGCCGCCGAGTTTACGCCACGGCTTGATTTTTTTCTGCGCGATCCAAGTGTAGAGCGTCTGCCGGGTTATTTCTAACAACCGGCAAGTTTCCAATGTTGTGAGAATGTCGTTTGTTTTCATTATTAATCTTGGTTATTATACAAATAATTTAACTGATCAGTTAAAGTGCGGGGGCCGGCGCCTCCTCCGCCATGGGCGCGCTCCACGGCGGATTCCGGCATGCAGTCTGAGCTTAATCCGCTACTTGTCCCCTTCGCTCCGGACGTTTATGGCACTGGTCACAAAGCGTGAGGTTTCGTAACCCCCTTCTCAGGTCTCCGGGCTTTCCGCACAGCATGCAGACGGTGAGGCTTTTCCAGATCGCTCGGGTTATCCAGTATGATATGTCAAAGGTACTGTAATTAACACAATACCTGAGTCCCCCAAACTTCTCTTTGACCTCTGTAACGGCAAACCTCTTCGCCTTTGCTGGTGAAACGCGCTTTAGAGTTTTGTCGATATCTGACGAAAGCTCCCAAAGCAGATTGAACCAGCCATCGCCGCACTGGAATCCAAAGCACATGCTGCTCTCTGTGGAGGGCCTGCGGTAATATCTGTAAAGATGAGAGAACTTCTTGATCAGCTTACGAGTATTATTTTGGTTCATGTTTTCTCCTTAACCGGACGGATGACTTCGAAAAATAGAACCGCCGCGGAGGCGGTTTTAACGGGTACGGCTCTACTCCTTCCAGGACCCGCATCACAAAATTGATATGCATATAGAATTCTTTTTCAAGCATGAAAAACAATTCAAAGCCTTCATCGATGCGCTTCTGCATATCTGCAATTTCCCTATCCATCTCGCGCTCTTCTTCTGACTGCGTCATGGGTTTAACCCTCCTTACGATTTGGTCCGATTGACTTCTCTCGGATGACGGACAGATCGTTTTTGTAGCGCTCCACGGCTTCCTGCGCCTTCTCCATGGAACAGTGCGTCCATTCCATAATCTTCTCCGGCGACAGATGACCACCCGCCAGATAAATACTCTCCGCCACCTTTCGGGCGCGTTTTCTCAGTTTCACCAATTCCCGGTGCGCCTCCAGAAATTTGATCATGTTGGACAAGTTCTCATCCATACGATTCTTGCCTCCCTCAATGTTGGCTCGAAGACAAAGCCCCTGGGAATACTCCCAGGGGCCTCATCTCAAGCGGCTCTGGCCTTCTCAGTTCCTAATTATCCGGCAAATGCAGCAGGTACATGATTGCTCTCTTAAACTGGAACCGCGTCACCAGGTTCAGATGATAAACCTGAAAGAATCCTTTCAGATATTCTTCGACATCATCACCATCGGCGAGTCCTTTCTTATGCTGAACCAGACCGTAGAGAAGTCTCCATTCATCGGTGCGTATCGGTTTATTGAGATGAACCAATAACTGACTGCTGTTCGACGAATTTTCTGTTCTCCTTTGTGAACCATGGGATGACTCGCGGTCAGTGCATAGAATTTCCACGTTCAGTATTCTTTCCTTATGCATGCAAACCCTCCTTTTTCTATCTCGAACCTTCCCAATTATTGTCCGTAAGTCTCGACAGGGAAACATAGTGCAAAGACGTCTCGACGTTGCTGTGGCCCAAACGGGCGGCAATCTCGTGGGCTTGGAGCCCCTTTGAAGCAAGCCCGGTCGCATAAGTGTCTCTGCATGAGCCGGGAGTATATTTCTGATCCAAAAGTCCTGCCCGTTTCACGGCTCTTTTAAAGCTCCTTCTCAGCCAGTATTTAGAAACTGGAAGACCTTTTTCATTTTCTCCTTTCACGCATTCCTTCGGATGCCCGCTTGGACCGAGAACCTTCACAAGCTCAGGACTGCAAGGAATGATCCTCTCCGTATGAGCCTTTGGCGTCCAGTCGTCTTCTTTACGGATTTCGATGTACGGCTTGGTTCCCAAGTGCACATGGCTCCATGTGATGTGCATGAGTTCATCTGTCCGCATTCCGCTCAATGCAAGAATCTCGATGCATCGCTTTAAAGGCTCATTCGCGTTAAGCAGAAGCGCTTTGAGATGTTCCTCTTTGAAGGGACTGGGAAGCGATTTATCGGCCTTGGGCTTCTCGCACCTCTCGAAAGGATTGCTGGAGATCATGCCCCAGCGGAGAAAGCGCGTGAAGCAAGCGCTCGCGCTCCTGACAAAGACGCTCACGTAAGACTGGCTGACCTTTTTTCTGCCGGATTGGTCATTTTGATGAGGCATGCTGTGCAGATATGATATCCATTCATCCAGTTTTTGCGGAGTGACGTCCGCGGGACATTGAGGTTTAAGGATGTTCTCGATGCTCTCCAATGCCCGCTTGGCAAGAGAGATTGTGTTCTTTGCCCTGCGAATCTTCTGCAAGTGCTCCAGAACCCTCTCCTTGGCCTTGTCCCACGAGATTGCCTCAAACCCATTGCCTGGAGAACCGTCTGGGTCCAAAAGCCCCAGTTGCGTCAAGGTCTCCTTGAGTTGCGCCTTGAATTTTCCTGATCGGTTGGCTTGTTCGATCGCCGCCCGGAGTATCTTGGCCCGTTTAAAATCCCCACCCAGATTGATGTCCTTGCGCGTTGTGCCATTGTAATAGGTCAGGCGCCAGGATTGTCCTGTGTGATACATGTATGCCATTGTCGTCAACTTCCTTTTAAGGCAAAAAAAATCCCGCCGCGCCCATTGGACGCGACAGGATTAAATTTTTGCCTTCCTTTAAATTATTGAAACGCCATTAGTTATGATGGGGCACTATGTTACTTGCTTCAATCAGACTCAGAACCTTGCTAAGGTTGTAGCGGATCGCTCGAATACCGACAGAAACCTTGGCATTCTTTAAGGGTCCCGCCCGTTCCAATCGTATGACTTGGGAAACGCTGATCTTCCCAAGCAGTTTGCACAGCTCTCGCCTGTCAATCAGACGAGTCTGTTCTGCTGCCTTTATCATTATTATCACCTCCTCGTTTCTAGAATATGTCAAACTCCGTCTGAAGGTTCTTGTAAGCGTAAGGTTTTGCGGAATACTTGCTTTTATATCCTGCCCGCCTTGCGATTTCATCCCGCTCCACCCCTTCTTTCCTGAACTGCAAGAGCCTCTGGGTTCGAACGCAGTGCAGGGTCCAATTCCCTCTCGAAAACTTTTCAATCTTTCTTTCCAAGGACTTGATGCTTGCACATTGTCCTTTCCAGCGACCAGGAAACAAATAGGCGGACGTCCCCCCGTGATTCAGGATTTTGGGAACATCAGCTCTTACCCTCGGGGTATAGGCAATCGATCTATTTTTAATTTCCAGATGATTTTCCTTGAAGTTCCTCATTTTCAAAGTGCGTATCTCGGAGCTTCTCAGCAATAGATCATATGCCAACCAGACAGCCAACCGAACCTTCGGTTCTGAAATCTGCTGGATTTGAGAGATGTTAAATGAGATCGTCTCGGGCTTATTTATTTCTTCCATGGTTGTTACATAGGATTTGCCGGCGCACTGTTTCGGGAATTTTCCCCGATTTTTTAACAAATCTCTGCTCCAACTTCTTTAAAAAGGTTGTCACGGGAGCTCTCCACTCTACCTGTCCTTTTTTCCTGTAGGATCCTTGGGAAATCCGCTCCCGGAAAAGCGACTTTTCCCCCTTCCTTGAGTAATGCAACTCCATTGTGGAATGGGGTACCTGAGAGAGATTTTTCATCTGATTTAGGCTCAGCCAATTGGGCGGATGGAATGGAATGGATCCGCCGCCAGTCACGTTGGCCTTATCCGCATTGACCCCAAGATCGTAAGAAAAAAGAAGCGTCCTCAAAGATGAGTGTCCTAGAATCAAGGCAATCTTTATGGGGTCGTGTCCCTGATAAAGTCTACTGGTCGCAAACCAGCGCCTCCCGGAATGCACCCCTGAAGGCATCAGCTCTTTCCAAAAACGATCGAACAGACTTTCCAATTGCCTTGTGGTTTTAAATGTTTGTAATAAGTGAGTTCGGGTCTCATGCTTAATTTTAAATAATGCTCTTTCCCACGCCTGATTTAGAATTTTCCATATTGTTTTTGGAAGGATACTTAATCGAATGCGTCTCATTTTGCTTCCCTTGCCTTCGGTGATCTCGACATAGTCCTCGCCTTCTCCAATAAAACGAAAATCGCAGAGAAACGCCTTAGACACGTCTGCCGAGCGCATTCCCAAATAATTGATAAGGATTCCCGCAATAGCCGCGTCTCTTTCCCTCTCTCCACCCTTTAAGAGTTCCAGTATCCGAGCCTGAATTTCATTTGCAACAGGCAGAACAATGGGCCTGGGAGTTCGGACAACATTTTTCTGAAGTCTCTGCCAATGAATACGCTCCAGTTGCATCCCTTCCTTCCTCAGATGCGAGTACAAGCTGTCTACCGCAGTTCTGATGTTGTCCAATCGGCTGTACTCGATCACCCCCTCCTCATCGGCCAGCATCTCGCGATAGTTTTCCTCGTCAAGCAGGAGCATGTCCCTCCCATGCGTTTCGCAATAGGACATCACATGCTCCAATGCGTAAATATAGCGCAAGGCGGAATTAGGCTTAATTTCCTCTCCTACAATTTTGATGATCCAGGCGAGGACTTGTCTCCAGCTCTCCGAGACCTTGTTTTTTTCATCGCGGGACTCTTCGAAGGCAATTTCCATCTCTTTAAGGGTTTGAGCCCTGACTTTCTCGCGCGTTATGAGATCGGCTCGTAATTCAAGAACTTCATGATATCGTCCCAATTGTTTCCTGAACCGTGTGACGAACTCCCAACTGGAGCTATGCTTTTGAGACGGGACCGCCGCGTCAGTGTCGAATTTCTTTCTGCCTCGCATGGTCGCGCGCTTTCGCACCTTGTATGTGGAAATACGGCTATCCAATAGACGTTCAGGCGCGATTACACAACTGCGCAACTCCGGCCCATGATAAGAAGAGATCAGGTTGGGCTGTAGATTTTCCCCAATCAATTTGTACATCAAACCCGCTTGGCGGAACTTCTCTGCGTCGACTTGAACACGGCCTTTCAGTGAATCTTCACTTGCTGGGGAATCAGGTTTTTGATCAGAAATCTGAAGGACATCATCTAGGGCATTTTGCAGCGCATCATTGACTAGGCGCATCCAATTCTTCTGATGGATTGTCTTAAGGGAAATGAGGCATTTTCTGTGATTAACTTCTGTTGATTTTCTTTCAATCCGGTACAGACTGCTCTCTAAAAAGCACGGGAGCCAATCAGAAACCTGAGCATAGCGGTATCCTTTTCCCTGCGCTAAGAAAACCATTCGTTTCTCCGGCAACCAATGGACGCGCGCCAGTTGAATGGCATCTGAGATCTTTATTCCCTGAAACAGCATCTCAACCAGAAGCCTTACGATGACCCAATCTTCCGAACGGTTCTTCCTTTTCCCTGTCTGCGGCGGAGGGCTCAGCCTAATTCGCCATAGGATCAGCCATGCCAAGTCAAACGGCAGATCGATGAGATTATGCATTTGAACGACAAGCTTTCTTTTGGCGGGAAGCCGGAACCGTACCCTGCAGGCCCATTCGAATCCGACCATTTGGCGCAGCAATAACCGAAGATTCCTTCGTACAACCTGCAAAGCGGTGAAATTCGACTTGTGTCTTGCATATTTCCAAACCATCTGGACGGTCCATATCCGGGTTTTTAGGATTTCACTTTCATTTTTTTTCTCGATATGAGCCGTATTCCATTGGACAATCCAATTCTCGATTTTCTGCTGTGTCGCCGAGATTTCCAGATCGGTCAGATGCCGGCCGCTGACTTGCGTCAAGATTTGTTCTCCGAATGTGTTGAAATCGTCCTGCAGTTTTTTGAGATTCTGCCTGTTATTTTTAATGGCCTCTTTAGCCATGAGTGATGACCTCCATTGATTTTTTAAGTATATCTCCCCAAGCGGCGGCGTAGACCCCATGATCTCGACGCAGGGCGCCGGCGGTCCTGCGGGAGTTGGGACCGGCGATTTCAAATCCCACTTGAGAATGCCCCAGAAGAGCTTGGATGTGGTCAAATGGAAGGCCCTTCCGATATACCTCAGTTGCAAAAAACCGGCGGAGGCAATTGTGATCGTTCCAAAAAATTTCGGCATCGTTCAAAGCCTGTTTTACTCTGCGCTTGGCTTCTCCCGCAGAGTCCACCAACCCTTCCGTTGAAATCGCTATTCTCAAGGTTTGGGAGTCCTGTTGAGATAACTTGGTCGTCAGCACATGTTGGGGCTCATATTGAATCCAATACTCATATATGAGCCCCAACAAAGCCTGTGGAACGGGAAGACAGCGGCTCTCGGCAAATTCCTTGTTGCCCTTGGTCAGAATCAAGAGAGATTCCAGGACAAAGGAGAACCAAACCCTCCCTTTTTCCAGCGCCTCGTTCGAACGAATTCCAAGAATTACCTTGCTCACTCCCACAATAAGCGCCGCAGCAGCCTGTTTTCTATCCCTTCCATGAGATTCCATTACCTGTTGATTTAAATTTTCAATAAAACGTTTCACCTGCTGTTCCGAAGGAATTCTGAGATCCGGCTTTACTTCAGGCCATAGGACATGTCTTCCTTGTTGTATCAGCTCCAGACTTTTTAAATGGTCTAGAAAAACATTTCTGGATTTTCTGAGATACTTCCAAGAATCAACCCTGAATCCTTTGAGTTCGGCATTTTGAGATACACTAAACAGCTTCTCATAAAAATCCTTGTTGGCTTGATGAAGCTTTTTGATGGGATTCTCGATTTCCATGTACTGCATGGTCGCCCTGGCTCCCGGCAGGATGACTCCTGCGATGTGGGAAGCTTCAACCACATTGAACCCTTTGCAGTCAATCAACCAAGCGCGGCCAGCATATGCAACGGGTCCTGTCCCAAATTTAAATTCTGGGAACTCGCTGGCAAACTTTTTCCGCTGCTCCTTCCAATATTCATAGAGGGATTCCCATGGCGGTATCACAAGATCACATTTTGTCAAAACCGCTGCCAACTCCTTTAAAGGCAGATAAAGTCCGGCAGGCCGAATGCGGATGTTGTCAGAAAGGTTCTGTGGTTCTCTCATGCCCATGATGCGTTTGATTCCAGCTCCGGTGGATAGCGACTCCAGAAAGGCTAAAGCGCATACCCCTTTCTTTATACCCTCTTCATTTCCAGACTCCAAAAGCTCCACGATCCTTTTGCCATCCGTCAGCCAGCCTATGAATATTCCAAGCCTTTCCAATGTGGGAACCATGACACTGTCCCAGGAATATCGCAGCCGGACCAGTCCTCCGGCTTTCTGCGCCGCCACCATGTGCTCAATTCGGGCATTGTGTTTTTCATCCTCGGTCATTTTTTTACCAAGATTTTCCATCTTCATATCGATTTCGTGCATACCGTCGCCATAGGGTTCCTCTTCAAACCCGCCGGAAAGAGTGATCAAGATCGAAGAGTCGCTGGATTCTCCTTCGCCTTCTTCTGATGCCTCGTCTTCCAGAGCTGACGTAAAATCCCTGATCCTCTCCAACTCTCCCGAATATTGCCATAGCGTTCGGTGATTACGCGTGGCCAAACGAAACTTTTTGAACTCCGAAAACTGGCGTTGGTAGGTCGCGTTCTCCAATTGATTTTCCGCCAAATCTGTTTCCACGGCAGTCATGAAATCTTCAGGAACAATGTATCCAGTCTCCGCCCTCATCGCCAACCGGTTGAGCCCCCTTCTCATCAGGGAGTAGGGCTCATCTTCCACATGGCGAAACGGCACCCAAAGCTTTTTATCCGTTGAAGCTGCCTTTCTTTTTCCACTCCTTGAAAAGTAACGATTGATTTTTTTCTCAAGATGATCGGCGGCGCGCCAGTTAAAGAAAGCCGGACAGGCCAAGGCAAAATTTTCAGCAAGGTCAAAATCCAAAGCATCTGCGTAAAAACTGGGCGCGCCGCTGAGTTTGGGTAAAGGATTATCCTGATATTGGCGAAGGATGACCAAGGCGGATTCTTTCAGGCATTGGTAGGCCATGATCTCATTCGATTGATTTAAAATATTTACTGCGCGGCATTCCAGGATCAGAGATTTGAGGATATCCTCTATGAATGGAAAAATCGGCTTAAAGTTGAATTTATCAATATGTTCCACTTCCAACGGCAGCATTAATAGAAACCATCCCAGATCAAATGCATAATTCATGGAGATTCCCGGCTGGTATTTTGACAAGACAGAATTAATGGCAGGAGCAAGGGACTTTGCTTCAGCATCGCGGTCAGAATAGTCCTTTGCTTCCTGACCGGGCGCATTCCACATTTCTCCCAAGACCCTTTGGAAATAACTTGTATAGGCTAGTTCGTGCAGAAGATTTAAGATTTCGGCGACTGGGACCTGGCTCATGGCTATTAATTTAGCTTAGAGGAGTGATATGGACAATCATCCAGATATTTCTATCTGCGTAGGAATTAGCCTTTAGAAAGGCTGGGGGTCTGGGTTACCGGGAAGGGATGACGATATCTCTTAAATGTCAGTTTTCTATGGCAGGAACTCAAGTCCGAGGACGATTTTAACGTGGCATCAGAATTTTATCAGAAGAATTTGGCCGGCTGGCCGTCGGAGATCGTCGGTGGGAAGGCGGAAACTGGGCTTTTCACAGCTCGCTTATGAAGCGATTGCTCTAACCGGACTGAGCTACCCCGCCTTGAATCGCGCCCCGACTTCAATAATTGGGAATGGGATATGATACCAAATGAGCCCGCAGGGCATCAAACGGAAGGAGCCATAAATACGGCAGGAACTAACTCTTCAGATTTTTGGGGATCGTGAAATAAAATGTGGATCCCTGGCCCAGACGGGACTCAACCCACACCCTGCCGTTGTGCTCTTCAATGATGGTTTTGACGATATAGAGGCCGGCCCCCGTGCCTTCATATTCGTCTTTGCTGTGGAGACGCTTGAACATATCAAAGATTTGCTGGTGGTCCTCAGGATCGATCCCGATGCCGTTGTCCTTGACGAAAAATTCGTATAGCCCGTCTCGTTCGGAAATGCCGACATCCACCCTGGGCTGGTCCCCGGACTTTTTGGATGAATATTTGACCGCATTGTTGATGAGATTCATAAAAACTTCCGGCATTTTAATGCGGTCGCATTGGACGGTGGGCAAGGGTTCATGAACCGTGAGAACCGTGCGGCTCTTTTCAATGTCAGATTGCAAACGCTTTTTGACTGAATTTATCAATTCTCGAAGGTTCACGGGCTCAAAAGGGTTGGTGACTTTCGAGATCCTTGAAAGCGTCAACAGGTCATCGATGAGCTCCGTCATCCGTTGCGTTCCGGTGACGATCTGGTTGAGGGAATCCACGCTGTCCGGGTCCAATTTGTCCTGGCAATCTTTTTGCAGGATGCCCGCGAAGGAGCCGATGGCTCTCAGGGGAGCCCGCAGATCGTGGCTCGCGATGTGGACGAACTGGTCCAGTTCATGGTTCACTTTTTCCAGGTTTTTTTTCTCAGCGGCAAGCAGTTCTTCGGTTATTTTTCGCTCGGTCACATCCTCAATGGCTCCCGGGATCTTTTTAACTTATGCTGAATGAACAGGAACCACGGAAAAAATAGAGGAGCCAATCCAATGAAAAACCGCAAGAGGACCGTTTTAAAAAAAAGGGCGAAAAAATTGCATTCCGGAACCAAACCCAGCGTTAAAATGCCGGCGGGAAGGAGCCTTCACAAATCAGACCCCAAAGGCTGGCTCCGCATCGAGTCAGACCTGCTCGGGCTGTCAGAAGAAATTGAAATGGTTGATGAGGAGACTGAGGGGGTTAAGGAATGTTGATCCGGACCGTTCCCTGATCGGCGCGGACGCTGTCGATCTTGAGGTCAAAGAGCATTCCGGGGTTGGCCTCCAGATAGTGAAAGCGGTCGGTGAAAGTGCGGTATAAAATCCTGGGGACCGTGACGAATCCGATTTTAATTTTTTCGAATTCCTGCCGCACGGCATTGGAGGCCGGGTCCGCCTCGAACCTCAGCCAGACCGAAACGTTCACCGCATTGAGCGCGCGAGCGCTGACCTTGATGATGCCCTCCTCCAGTTCCACATGGCAATCCCGGACATATTTTCCGCCCAGGACCCCTGCGAAACGCTCCAGGTCCGCCGCTGCAATTTGTACGCGGGGCTCAAGCGACTTCATGCGGACGATCTTGAGGATCCCTTTTTCTTTCAGCAAGGGGATGTTGATCCAGAGGTCGCTGATCCGAATCGTTGTCCGGCCCAGATTGAGGCCGCGATATTCAACGCTCCCGACGTCCAGATCCAGAGATTTCAAGTGTCCCCGGCTCGTTTCAACGGCATTGATCGGAACCGTTTGAATTTTAACATCCCGGATTTTCGCTTCGGGGTCCATCGGGTGAGTTTCAAGAGCGCGCAAAATTTCTGCGGCAGACCATGATTCTCCCGGCCTGGGATCAACGGCATAAAGAACGGCTTCGTCCTGAGGGTGAGGGAGAGCCCACCGCCCGATTTCTTTATAAACCTTTTTGAACCACCGGGATTCCTCGATCTCCTTGTGATTGAGATATTCGGCGCTATAAGGGTCCCACCCGCTTTTCTGGTCCAGCACGAAATCGATCATCGAAAAATATTCAGCAGGTTCTGGATTCCCCATGATCTTGATCCGGTCCTCGATCCTGTTTTGAACGGTGGCATAGCGGATCGAGATGTTGCACAGGCTGGGCGTCGGAGAGATCGTCGACAACATGGCCGGGCGTTCATAAATGCGGCCGTAATCGTCGGCGCACTTCAGCAATTCCGATTGTTTCCAGTCCTCCCGCCTCGGGAGATAAGCCCCGGGCCATCCGTTGTTTCCCCAACCGAATGAGGACAGCCACGCCTGAGCGGCAAAGAGGGCGATCAGAGGCAGGGCCAGGCGGGCCTGAATTTTATCCAGCCACAGGACGCCGACAAGGACGAAAAACGGAACTGCCGGCATGAAGTATCTGTAATCCTTGTTGTGGGTCGCGCTCCAGAGAAGATAAGAAAATAACACACAGCCGATGAGGATCTGCCACCGCTTTTTGCGGATACCATCCAGAAGCCCGACCGAAAAGAGAGCCGTGGTGATTCCCCCCATGATCACGATGAAATTTCTGGGATACCACAGCCACGCGGCCAAGGTTGCCACGGGAGGATCAATGCTCTCCCCGCCGCTGGAAAGAAACATCCGCCGGAGGACGAAAAAGAGGTTGGGGAAATACCACGGGAAAACGATGACGGCAAAGACGATCAGGAAACGCGAGACATTGGGCCGATCTTCTTTCCTTGACTTCACGATGCTCCAGACCGTGGGCGTCAGCATATACATGAAAAAACTCCACTTGGTCATGAGCCCCAGGCCCCAGGCCAGTCCCAGAAGGAGCGACCCTTTGCGGTTCGAAAAGTTCTCGCTCCTGAACAGGCACAAGAGAGCGAAACACACCCAGAACGTCAGAGCGAGGTCAATCAGAGGAAACCTCACCATGTGGAGGATGAAGGGGCACGAAGAAAGAGCCGCGGCCCCGGCCAGAGCGGTCCAGGGATTTTTGGTGAGAAAAAGAACGAGTTCAAACATGGAGAAGATCAGGAAGGATAAATATAAACAATTGAGATATCCGCCGGAGTCCGGAACACGGTTGAAGAGTTTCAGCGCAGAAGCGAGCGTCCAGTGATAAAGCGGAGGATAATTGAAATTATGCGGCGAGAAAGCCACCTTCAGGTCAAGGCTTCTCAACTCCTGTCCGTATTGCACGGCCAGTCGCAGATGGTGGGCTTCGTCCCAGGCAGGAGGAACCGTGTCAATCGCGAGCCAACGCAGGCTGATGAAAATCAGGAACGCGGTCCAGAGGAGGAGAAGAACGCGGGGAGCTTTTGAGGTTATTTCCGCACTCCAACCCTGAATTTCTTGGCGTAAAGGGTCCCGTTTTGAATGGCGACGGCAAGGCCCTGATAAATTCCGGGCGCGATGTTTCCAACGTCCCAGGTCCATTCGAAAGTCTGAAGGTTGTCAGAGACTGAAGGCGCGCCGAAAGAGTCCCATTCCTGCACCAGTTCTCCGGCCAGATTATAGAGCCTCACCTTTGACAGATCTCCCTGCCTAAGCTCCACATGAATCTTGGGATTGGCTCCATGTTTGGAGGGGTTGGGATAACTGAAA
>JAKFYJ010000056.1 GCA_021730935.1 Elusimicrobiota bacterium | reverse complement strand
CGTGCTGGCCTCTTTGGAAGCGCACAAAGCCGAAATCTCCATGAACGATTCCGGACAAATTTCGCCTTTTTTCACAGGCGTCCGATACAGTTTCTGGACGCCCCTCAAAGGCAAGAACGCCAAAAAGTAACCCTCATTTAAGCTAAAATCTTAATATATGTCTTTAATCGACATGCTCGGGCAGGCCCTCATTCCCCGGCTCGCCTGGGGCTATTTAAACCTCGTCGGATGGACTTCCCGCGTCGTCTGGAAAGACTCGGACGTGAGAGACCATCTCCTCAAAGAACACGGAAACATCATCTATTCTTTCTGGCACGGACGGCAAGTCTTTTTGCCCTGGGCCTATCGCGGCTGGGACATCTATAATCTTGTTTCTCAGAGCAAAGACGGAACCCTGATCGCGCGCGTCATCGATTTTTCCGGCATGAAAACGGTCCGGGGCTCTTCGTCGCGCGGCGCGCTTCAGGCGCTTCTGGGCCTCAAACAAAAGCTGGAAGAAGGCAAATCCATCGCGATCACTCCCGACGGTCCCAGAGGCCCTCAGAGATCGGTCCATGAAGGCGTTCTTTATCTCGCTCGCGAAACCCAAAAGCCCGTTTTGCCCGTGGCGGTTTCCTTCAGCCGGAAACTTGTTTTTAAAGGCTGGGACGATTATTGGGTCCCGCTCCCCTTCAATAAAATCGTCGTCGCGCACGGGGCGCCTCAACATATCGGGAAAGAAGACGGAAAAAAAAGCTCGGAACAATTGGCTTCGGCGCTCAACCGCGTGACGGATTCCGCTGACCGCCTGGCCCGCTCCATGAGCCAGTCCGCCGGAGAAACCCTTTTTTATCTTATGTATAACGCGGTCCTGATCCTTTTCTTCCCTCTTATTTTTATCGGGGTCTATGCCAAATATCCCAAATCTTTCCTGCGCAATTTCTTTGACGGCCTGAAAACCCGCCTCGGGATTTATTCCGGAAACATTTCCGTTCCGGAAAATTCCGTTTGGATTCACGCCGCCAGTCTCGGGGAATGCCGCGCCGCCCTTCCGCTTGTTGCCGCTCTGCGCAAAAAAGTTCCGTCGGCGCACATCGTTTTTTCGAGCACGACCGTCAACGGCCTGATTGAAGCCGAAAAACTGCATTTGGGCGACACGATCACCTATTCCCCTCTGGACTTTTTTTTCAGCGTGAACTCCGCTCTTCGAAAGTTCCGCCCTCGGCTGATCCTGCTTTTGGAATCGGAGCTGTGGCCGAACTGGCTGAGATCCGCGAAAAACAGGGGCGTTTCCGTGGGAATCATCAACGGACGGATCTCGGCGCGGAGCGCGTCCCGATACGCCAAATTTAACGGCATCACGAAAGCCTGGATCAAAAAAATAGATTTCGTGTGCGCAAGGGAAACGGCGGACGCCGAGCGATATGTCCGGATCGGCGTTTCATCCGACCGCGTGCGCGTTTCAGGCAACCTCAAATTCGATCTTTTTCCGTGGAACCTGAACGGATCCTCTTCGGATATCGAGCCCAGGTCCGGAGGCTCAAATCCCGTTTGGACGGCAGGCAGTGTGAGAGAATCCGAAATTCCCTTGGTTCTGGACGCCTTCGTTCAAGCGCGCAAAAGCATTCCGGCCCTGCGCCTCATTCTCGCCCCGCGCCACGATCATGCGGCCCTCGTTGAGAAGCTTGCTCAAGAACAGTCTCTTTCGGTCTGCAGGCGCTCTGCGGGCGGCGCGTCTTTTGAAAGCGTGATGGTTTGGGACACTTTTGGAGACCTTTGGCAGGCCTATCGCGATTCCGATATTGTTTTTGTGGGAGGTTCGCTCGTTCCTCTGGGCGGACAAAACCCCATTGAGCCGGCCTATTTTAAAAAGCCCGTGATCTTCGGCCCCTATATGGAGAATTTTGAGGAACCGGCCGGATGGCTTCTGAAAGAAGGCGGCGCTGTCCAGGTTCAGGATAAAACCGATCTTGCGGCCATGATCGTCAAAATCCTTTCCAGCGAATCTTTGAGACGGGAATCCGGCGAAAAAGCCAGATCCGCGATCGACCGCATCTCCGGAAAAGCGACTGAAAACACCCTGCAGGCGATCCTGGAGCATATCCATGGCGCTTAAAATTCTCGTCATCCGCTTCTCTTCCCTGGGGGACGTCATCCTGACCACTCCGGTCTATAAAAACCTCAGAAAAGCGTTTCCAGACGCGGAAATCGTTTCGGCAGTGAAAGAACAGTTTGCCGGATCTCTCGAGGGCAATCCCGCGATCGACCGCATTTTAAAATTGGGAAAGAACGAGTCCATATTCAGTTTCCTCGGAAGAATCCGCGAGGCGAAATTTGACGTTCTGGTCGATCTTCACGACAACCTGAGGTCCAATTTCATTGCCCTGTTTTCCGGCATCCCCAAAAAACTCAAGGTGCAGAAAAACATTTTTGAGCGCCGCTCGTTCGTGAGGAACAAAGTCAGAACCCGGGCTCTTGGAAAACATAACATCGAGCGTTATGTCGACGCGATCCGTCCCCTCTGTCCCGATGCCGAAGTTTTTCCGCCTGAAATCTTTCCTTTCTCTTCAAAAATACAGCCTATAAAAATATTGGTGGTTCAGACCGCTTTCCTGGGAGACGCCGTGCTCACGACGCCTGTTTTTAAAGCCATAAAAGATGCCATTCCGGCCTCCAGGGTGACGCTCCTTTGCACCCCTGAAATCAAAGATGTGTTCTCCGAGAATAAATATATCGACGAGCTTTTGGTGATGGACAAAAAAGGCAGGGACAAATCTTTCGCGTCGCTGCGGCGCTGGGGGAAATCCTTGAGAGGGCGGTTCGATGTCGCCTTGATCCCTCACCGGTCTTTCAGGAGCGCGTTTCTTTCCTGGATGGCGGCAATCCCCAAGCGCGTGGGCTTTGAAAACAGTCAGGGCAGTTTCTTTTTGACAGACAAAGTGGCCTTTGACTGGAAAATGCATGACGCGGAACGCAATATGAAGCTCCTTGAATCTCTCGGAATTTCCGGAGTGAAACCGGTTGTCGAAATGAAAGGCGGGTCGCTGGATATGCCGCAGATCCTGAAATCGCTCGGCATCCGGGAAGATGTCCCCTGGGTCGGGATGAACCCCGGCTCGGTGTGGGAGACGAAACGCTGGCTCCCCGAAGGGTTCGCATCTGTGGCCGACAGCCTCATCCGGGACAAAAAGTGCCAGGTCCTTCTTTTCGGCTCGCCGTCAGACCGTTCCGCCGTCGACGCTGTCGCTGCCGCCATGAAAGAAAAAGCCGTGAACCTGTGCGGAAAGACCGACCTCAAAACCCTCAGCGCCCTGATCTCCCGTTCCATGCTCTTCATCACGAACGATTCCGGGCCCATGCACCTGGCCACGGCCGCGAAAGTTCCCGTGGTTGCGATCTTCGGCCCCACCACGCGCGAGCTGGGATTTTTTCCTTATGGGGAAAAAAGCGTGATGGTGGAAGTGGATTTGCCCTGCCGGCCCTGCACGCTTCACGGAGGCCATGTGTGCCCTCTGGGACATTTCAAATGCATGAAAGAAGTGACGCCCCGCATGGTTTTGGACGCCTGCGCGAAACTGTCATGAGGATCATTCACGTCATCGACATTCCCTGGTGGAGCGGCCTTGCGGCTTATGCGATGGATTGCGTGAACGCGCAAAACGCCATGGGGCACGAGGTCTTCATCCTTTGCGAAAAGAAAAGCCTCACGGAAAAACGCGCCGTGAAATACGGCATCCCTCACGCGGTCATCGGCGGGCGCCGTTTCTGGCAGGCGCCGTGCAATTTTTTTAAACTTGGGTTTTATGCGCTCAAACATAAGCCGGACATGATTGTGGCTCACACGGGCTCGACTCACTGGATGTCCGTCCTCTGGGGAAAACTGTTGGGCGTCCCCGTCGCGCGGACGAGAGCCATATCCCAAAACATAAAGTCCGGATTTTTGAGCCGTCTGATCTATAAGAACACGGATTGGGTGATCGCGGCGTCCGAACAACTGAAGAGCGATTATAGGAACAGCCTCAAAATATCCTGGGCGGGAAAACTCAAAGCGCTTTTGCCGCCCGCCAAGCATCCGGATTTGGAGGGGCCGGGCCCGCTTGTCGCGGAGGTTCCCAATAACCATAAAATTGGAGTTCTGGCCCGCCTGGACCCCAAGAAAGGGCACTTTGAGATGCTTGAGATCATGAAACATCTTCAGGCTGAAATGCCGGACTGCGAGCTTCACATCGCGGGCGCTGAGGAGAACCTGCCCTGGACGGAACTCTCGGCGAAAGCTCAGGGGATGGGACTTAAAAACATCTGGTATCACGGCTTTTTGGAATTTGATCAGATCTGGGATTTCATGAAGGAATGCCGCATGGGACTGATCGGGTCTCTCGAGTCTGAAGAGGTTTCACGGGCGCTCCTGGAATGGATGAGCGCGGGGCGGCCGGTGGTGGCTTCGAGCGTGGGGTGCATTCCAGAGATTTTGGAAGACGGCAGCGGCGGGGCGCTTTATTCGGCGGGGAATGTTTCTGAAGCAGTCCAAAAAATCCGGGCCATCCTCAAAGATTTGACTTTGGCTCAAAAAATGGGACAATATAATATCGAAGTTTCTTCCAGATACTATTCGCAGGCGCAGTTTAAATCGGAGTGGCACGGAATATTGTATGCCTAATTTTCTTCCTCAATCCAGGTTCCTCCTCGTCAGGACCGACAACATCGGAGACGTGCTTCTGACGACCCCGGCCGTTGCGGCTCTGCGGCGGAAATATCCCAAAGCCTTCATCGCGTATCTTTGCCGCTGGTACACCGCGCCGCTCCTCCAGCAGAACGCCGCGATCAACCAAATCCTCATGATCGACGACGGGTTTCCGTTTGAAATCATGAAGAAGATCAAGGAACTGAAATTTGACGCCGCCATCCATTTTTATGTCGAGCCCAAGGGCGCTTTCCTGACCTATCAGGCGAAAATCCCTTTCAGGATCGGGCCCCGCTCAAAAATATGGTCCGGACTCCTGACTCACAAGATTGTTCAGAACCGTTCCAAAGTTGAAAAGCACGAGGCGGAATATAATCTGGATTTGGCGAGAGAGTGCGGCACCGACGGCCTGACGTTTCCGCCGACGATGTTTTTGAGTTCCATTGAAAACCGGGAAGCGGCCCAGATCCTCACAAAATATTCCGGCGAATCCGAGCTCAAACCCGTCATCATTCATCCCGGGACGAAAGGGCATGTGGAAGGCTGGCCTTTAAAATCTTTCCTGGAGCTCGCGCTCAAAATCGTCTCCAAGGGCGACCGGGTTGTTTTCACGGCGGGAAAAGGGGAGGAATATGTTGTGGACGCCGTCAGAAAACTTGGGAACAAGAGCGTGAACGCAATCCCCGCTGGGGCGCTCACGCTTCGCCAGTTCGCGGCGATGATCAATCAGTCAAAAATGTTCGTGGGGAACAGTTCCGGGCCGCTTCACATCGCGACCGCATTGAGCGTTCCAACCATCTCGTTTTTTCCAAAAATGCCCCTCGTCACCTCCGCCAAACGCTGGGGGCCCTTCGGCAACCCCAAACTGAACAGGGTCCTCACTCCTCTGAGGGACGACATGCCCTTGTCTTCGATCACTCCGGACCTGGCCCTGGAATGGGTGATTAATGTGCACCAATCCAAGCAGACGGTCGGTGAATCTGACGACGAAACCATGATTGGATGAGGGATGAACGCGTCAGCGCGTGATACAGCGCGGACATCCCCGCATCGCTTTTTAGAAGAGATCTGAAACCCGCCCCAAGTCTCTGCCTCACAAGATAATTCGCATTCCACTGACGATAAAAATTATTCCAACCCGATTCTTTCCAGTCAGCTCGGCTCATTCTGTTTTCGAGAGCTTGAAAAATCATCGGGCCTGAACTCAAAGCTCTGGAAATGCCTTCGCCCATATAGGGGTCGCAGACGGCGGCGCTGTCTCCGACGGAGAAATAAGGCTGATTCTTTGCGATCCTTTTCCCAAACGGAAGAAACGGAATGCCTTTGACCGGAAACAGTTTCCTTGAGTCTTTCAAAATATATTCCAGAGCGGGATCCTGTTCCATCATCCACTGAACGACATTTTCCCATCCTCTGCCCGTTCCTCCGCGGAAATCCGTGTGGACCAGGCCGCTCACATTCGTCGTCCCGTCTCCGAAAGTCAAGGTTCCGACATAGGCGTTTTGGAAAAAATGCAATGAAAGCTCTCCTGCCGGCTGGTTCGCGCCGGTATATTGAATATTAAACGCCGCCCAGCCCCTTTGAGGTTTTATGGGGGGATGGGGGTGGGAGAAATATCTTCCGCCTGCCGCGACAAAAAGATCGCTTTCCGGCGGGTTCGAGATTTTTGTTCCGAAATGGATTTTAGCGCCTTCAGATTCTGCCTGTTTCAGGAGTTCTTCTTCCAGGGTTTTTCTTGGGACCGCAAGGCCGGTGTCGCGAGGCCCGCTGATGTCCAGGGTGGACCGCTTTTTTCCTGCGTGCAGGCGGACTTTATCGCAGGGGACGGACGCGGTGTGAATATTATCAAAAATTCCGAGCCACTGGAGATATTCCTTTGACTCCGGACTCAAAAATGACCCGCAGACCCTGGGAACCCATTCTTTTCTTTCTTCAAAAATGTCGACGGAAAACCCAAGGCGCAAGAGTCCGATGGCTGAACTGAGTCCGGCAGGGCCGGCGCCGGCAATCACTGCGCGTTTTTTCATTTGGATTTTTCTCCGGCCAGGCTGAGACGGAAAAATGGTTCGCGCGCCGCTTTGAGATATTCCATTCCCGCCTTTCTTGCCAGTGCATTCAGCTCAGAAATTCTGAAAGATCTCCGGACGGACAGCGGCCCGTCATGGCGCACGACGCGGTTCCCGATCAGGGCCGAGAGGCTTTTGACCGCGAAATATCCCATGCTGGACCGCTCAAGGTCGCTCAGGATGATTCCCCGCCGCGCGAGCCGGTTCATTTTTATAAGGACGTCCAGCTGATCAGAAGGCGGGATATGGTGAAGGAAGAGCGAGGCGATGACATAGTCATATTGTTCCGCAGGATGGTGATCTCCAAGTTTATTCTGAACGATCTGGATTCGAGGGATTCCCTTGGAATGCTCGCGCGCCAGCTCTGTGATTTCCGGGACCCCTTCAAGGCCTGTGATGTGGAGATTAAACTGACGGGTCTCGGCCCATTTGGAAATGTGGACGCCGATGTCGCCCAAACCGCAGCCGATATCCAGGATACGGATCATTTCGCGGTCCTTCCATGACTGTGAAAATTTTTTCAGGTGACGGAGGATCACGCTTCGTCCTCCGAAGAATTGGTTCGTGATTTTAAGAAAGGTCAAAGCGCCTCTCAGCTCATCGATGGGAAGCCGTTCTGTGTCCATGAGTTCGGGTTGGTTCAGAGGGAGGGACAAATCAATCATGCTGTTTCCAGGAGGCAGGCATAGGCGGAGAAACCCGCGCCGAAAGTCAGGAGGAGAACAGATTGTCCTGGTTTGGGGCCGGGGTTTTCCTCAAAGATTTCGTTCAGTCCATAAAGAACCGTGGGGGAGGAGAGGTTTCCATGACGCTTGAGGATCCGCCTCGAAACATTCATCTGATCGTCGGAAAGATTCAAACTCTGTTGAACCGCATCCAGAACTTTTTTTCCTCCGGAATGCAGGATCCAGCGGGAGACTTGGCTGAAATGGATCCCCTGTCTTTTTAAAATGTTTCGGACCAAGGGTTTGAGGGATTCGGCAACGAGGGAGGGGACGTCTTTGCTGAGCACATTTCGGAGCCGCCCTTTCTCCGACACAAACCGCAGGGTTTCCCGCCGCTCCGGATGGGTGACGGATTCAAAGTCTTTGATCCTGGCAATGCTTCCGGCATGATTCGTCGAGACAACGGACGCGGCGGCGCCGTCTGCGAAAATAGAATTTGAAACAACCAAGTCCGCGGAATCTCCCCAAAATGTCGCCGCGGAACAGATTTCCACGGAGACTGAAGCGGCGAGGGCTCCGGGATTGGATTGAACAAAATTGTGAGCCGATTCCAATGCGGGGATCGCGCTTCCGCACCCCATTCCCACAATGTCCAGGCACCGGACATCGCGGCGGAGTCCGCAGGATTCGATGAGCCGCGAAGAAATTCCAGGACACAAATATCCCGTGCAGGTGCTGACCGCGACAAAATCGAGGGATAAGGGGTCTATGTCGGCTTTCTTGAGAGCCGTCCGAAGGGCTTTTGAGGCGAGTTCCACGGATTCTTTTTCGAAGCGCCGGTTGATCCTGTCAGGATTCGTTTCAAGGACCGAGTTCAGGGAGTCGAGGGAAAACCGCCTGTATTTTATTGCTGGGTCTGACAAAACTTTTTCATATAGTTTTGCCGTGCCGCGCCGCATTTTTATGTTTTTGCGGATGAATTTTAAAGCCTGGCTCTGGGTGAGCTGGAATTTGGGTCGGGCTGTGGAGAGACTTAAGAGGTTCGCCATGAGGAAAGCAAAAGGAACGCGGCTCCGGCGATGGCGGCGGTTTCGGCCCGGAGTATGTTTTCTCCGAGATGGACTGGGATCAGGCCTTCCCGCACCGCAATCTGAGATTCCTCAACCGAAAATCCGCCTTCCGGCCCGATAAATAAATTGATGTCCGCAGCGCTTTTTCCTTCCTCGTGCAGGGCTTCAGCCAGGGAGATTCTTTCTTCCCCCTCCCATAGAATCAAATTCTTCTGATTTTTGGACAGTGCCCTCACAGCGTTTTCAAAGGAGATTGGCTCATGGATCTTTGCAAAATTTTTTCTGCCGCATTGTTTGGCCGCGGCCATAATGATCTTTTCCCATCGGGCGGCCTTTGCTGTTTTTTCCTCTGATTTGATGTGGATAACGGTTCGTGCCGTGGTCACGGGATGGATTTCGTCGACGGAAAGCTCCGTGAGCTTTTCGAGCATCCAGTCGAAGCGGGGTCCTTTGATCAGGGCCGGATAAAGATTGATTTTTCTGGAGTTCTGAGGGGGGAGACTGCGTGCGGGAGAGTCTGAAGTCTGGATCAGCTCTGCTGTCACTCGGTCAGGATCGCCCGCGTCCAAAATCCTGGCGTCCTGGACAATGCCTTCGCCGTTAAAGACGCGGATCACGTCTCCGGACTTTTTTCTCAGCGATTTGGAGAGATGTCTGGATTCCGAAGGGTCAAAGAAAAATTCCTGTCCCCGAAAATTCTGTGGAGGGACGAAGAAATGGGCCATGGAGTTTTGGGATTATTTTCCGAAAACTTTTTTGATGAAGGATTCGTCTTTGGGTTCCGCTTCGCCGAACGTTTTTCGGAGTTCGTTCAGGAGCTCTTTCTGCTTATCCGAAAGATGCTGGGGGACTTCCACGAACATCTTCACCAGCTGGTCGCCCTTGCTCCGGCCTCCCAGATGGGGAATTCCGCGTTCCCGGACTCTGAAAACGGTTCCGGTCTGTGTGCCTGGCGGGATTCTGAGGGTGACTGTTCCGTCGATTGCGGGCACTTCGATTTCCGCGCCCATCGTTGCCTGGGTGATGCTGATCCTCTGTTCCAGCAAAATGTCGTCGTCTTTCCGTTCAAAGCGCGGGTCGGATTCCTGGTGGATGACAACGAAAAGGTCTCCGGGAGGTCCTCCCATGGGGCCTGCTTCTCCGGCTCCCGTGACGCGGAGCGCTGTTCCTTCCTGAACGCCCGCGGGAATTTTGACCGTGATGGGTTCCGTGATCCTGACGCGTCCCTGGCCTCGGCAGTCGTCGCAAGGGCTTTCAATGACTTTGCCTTCGCCCTGGCATCTTGGACAAGATTGGGAAAGCTGGAAGAATCCCTGTTTGAAATAAACCGTGCCCTGTCCGCGGCATTGCGGGCATGTTTTTGAAGAGCTTCCGGGTTTTGCTCCGGAACCGGAACACTTCTCGCAGGACTTCGCATGGGAAACTTTTATGGTTTTTTGCGCGCCGAAAGCGGCGTCGTGCAAACTGACTGAAACTCTGACCTGAAGGTCTTCTCCCCGGGAAACCCGGGAACGCCCTCTCCCTCTTCCTCCCTGCCCCTGGGTGAAAACATTTTCAAAGATGTCTCCGAAAATATCTCCAAAGTCTCCGAAGTTTTCAAACCCCTGGAACCCGCCCGCGCCCTCTCTGAAACCGCCGGGCCCTCCGCCTGAGACTCCGGCGTGGCCATATTGATCATAAAGCTGGCGCTTCTGGGTGTCGGAGAGCACTTCATAGGCCTCGTTCAGTTCCTTGAACTTTTCCTCGGAAGATTTCTCTTTGGAGATGTCCGGGTGATATTTTTTTGCGAGGGTGCGATAAGCCGCCTTGATCTCGTCGGGCGACGAGCTCTTGCCGACCCCCAGGACTTCGTAATAATCTCTTTTTGACGCCATTATTATTTTTTGTTTTCGTCCACGACTTCAGCGTCCACGACGTTATCTTTGCTTCCTCCCTGACCGTCGGCGGGAGCTTCTCCGGCGCCGGCAGTTCCCTCTTTTTTCGCCTGAGCTTCTTTATAAACATGCTCCGCAAGTTTGTGGGAGGCCTGCAGGAGGGCTTCCTTGGCCGTTTTGATCTTTTCGAGATCGGTTGCCTTGGTGGCTTCTTTCGCGTCGTTCAGGGTTTGTTCGACTTTGAGCCGCTCTTCGGAAGTGATCTTGTCGCCGTATTCTTTGAGGGCTTTTTCCGTCGCATAGATGATCGCATCCGTCTCATTTTTGACTTCGATCTCTTCCTTTTTCTTCTTGTCGGCGTCTGCGTATTGTTCCGCTTCGCGGATGAATTTTTCGACATCGGCCTTGTCCAGCTTGTTGGGCGCGGTGATCTTGATGGACTGTTCCTTGTTGGTTCCCAAATCCTTGGCCAGGACATGGAGGATGCCGTTGGCGTCGATGTCGAAGGTGACTTCGATCTGGGGAATGCCGCGGGGCGCGGGCGGAATGCCCACGAGGTCAAATTTGCCCAGAGACACATTGTCAGTCGCAAGCGGCCGTTCGCCCTGAAGCACATGAACGGTCACGGCAGGCTGATTGTCCGACGCTGTTGAGAAAGTCTGGGATTTCTTGACCGGGATGGTGGTGTTCCGCTCGATGAGCTTTGTGAACACGCTTCCCATCGTCTCGATGCCGAGGGAAAGGGGCGTGACGTCCAGGAGGAGAACGTCTTTGACTTCTCCTGTCAGCACCGCCGCCTGAACGCCGGCTCCAATCGCCACGCACTCCATGGGATCCACGCCGCGTTCCACTCTTTTGCCGACATAATCTTCCACGAACTTCTGGATGATGGGCATGCGGGTGGGACCGCCCACGAGGATGATTTTGGAAATTCCGGACGCTTTGAGCTTCGCGTCGTTCAAGGCCTGCTCGATCGAATGTTGGCACCGTTTCACGATGGGATCCACGAGGGATTCCAGTTTCGCGCGGCTGAGCTTCAGCTGCAAATGTTTGGGGCCGGAAGCGTCTGCCGTGATGAAGGGCAGGTTGATGTCTGTTTCCATGACGTTGGAGAGTTCGATCTTGGCTTTTTCCGCAGACTCTTTCAGCCGCTGGGAAGCCATTTTGTCCTTCTTCAGGTCGATGCCGTGTTCTTTCCGAAATTCTTCGGCGATATAGTCAATGAGGGTGTTGTCCATGTCGGTTCCGCCCAGCTGGGTGTCTCCGCTCGTGGAGATGACCTCGAACACTCCGTGCCCGAAATCCATGATGGTCACATCCAGCGTTCCTCCGCCCAGATCGAACACCATGATCTTTTCGTCTTGGCCTTTCTTGTCCAGTCCATAGGCGAGGCAGGCGGCCGTGGGCTCATTGATGATGCGGACCACTTCGAGTCCGGCGATCGTTCCCGCGTCTTTGGTGGCCTGGCGCTGGTTGTCGTTGAAATAGGCCGGGACCGTGATCACGGCTTTATCAATTTTCTGCCCGAGATAAGCTTCTGCGTCTCGCTTGATCTTCTGGAGCACATAAGCGGAGAGCTGTTGGGGCGTGAAATCTTTCCCGTGGATGGAATATTTGTGGTCGGTTCCCATTTTGCGCTTGAACGCATAGACGGTGCCTTCCGGGTTGGTGACGGACTGGCGCCGTGCGGGTTCGCCCACGAGGAGCTGGTCGTCTTTCGTGAAGGCGACATACGAGGGAAACGCTTTTCCTCCCACGCTGGTGCCTTCCGCGGAGGGGATGATGGTGCCCTTTCCGCCTTCGAGGACGGCCGCGGCCGAGTTGCTGGTTCCTAAATCGATACCGATAATTTTTGACATATTTACTTCTCCTTTTCCTTAGTGTCTTTCATAAATTTAGCGACTTTCACGAGGGACGGCCTCAAAAGCCGCCCGTTGATCAGATATCCCTTTTGTATTTCTTCGAGCACGAGGTTGTTTTCGGTTTCGTTCTGCGTGTTGACCTGCTCCACCGCCTCGTGGAAGTGGGGGTCAAACTTTTCGCTCACCGCCTTGATGGGCTCGGCGCCTTCGGATTTGATGAACCTCACGAACTCGTCGATGACCATGGCAAGGCCTTTCTTGAAAGAGGTGACGTCCGTGGCATTTTCCGAGTGCCGGAGCGCGTTTTCCATGATGTCGGTGAGCCCGATCAGCCGTTCCAGCGTGGCTTCTTTGCCGTATCGGATGGCTTCTCCCTTTTCTTTTTCCGTCCGAGTCCTGAAATTTGAAAACTCGGCCTGAAGCCGCATGATCTGGTCCGTCAAATCTTTGATCCTGTCCTGGGGAGACTGGACCTTTTCCTCTTTCGGGGGAGGAGGCGGAGGCGTCTCTTCTTTCTGGCGGATTTCTTCCGTCTGCTGTTTCGCCGCTTCCAATATGATTTCTTCTGTTTCTTCCAGGGGAACCTCCGCTTTCCAGGCCTTGATCTGCTCTTCGTCCGCTTTGCTCGCGGGTTTGCCTTTTCCCTTCGGTTCGTCCGGGCTTCCGGGTTTCTTTCCAAAGATCGCCATTATTTTTTATCAAACTCCTTTAAAAATTTGTCCACCGCGCTGGACACATAATTCACCAAAGCCATCATCTTGGGATATTCCATTCTCTTGGGGCCCAAAATCCCCAAAACTCCGACGGTGCGGTCCGGGAGCTCATAAGTGGATGAAACCAGGCTGAGATTTTTCAGCGCTTTGATCGAGTTTTCGGATCCGATGCGGACCTGCACCTGCTTCTTGCCCTTTAGATGCGGGCCGGAAGCAAAAGTTTCCGCCACCAGTTCGCGCTCGAAAACTTTGGCGAACATTTCCTTTTCTTCAATGAGGTGAAAAAGGTCCTGGATCTCCTCGGTCTTGGAAAAGTCCGGGAGGGAAAGGATGTTGGACGCGCCCTCAACATAAAGTTCGCTGGCGGAGAGTTTTCCGATTTCTTCGCCGATCTCGTGCGCCAGGGTCATGACGCTTTTGTATTGTTCCCGCGCCTGATCCAGCCGGTCCAGCATCTTCTGCTGAACGTCCTGGAGCGTGCATCCCTGAAAACTCTCGTTCATGATCCGGGCGATGCCGCGCAGGTGCTCTCTGGGGATTTCTCCTGCGGGCCGGATGATGAAATGTTTGGTGAGCCCCGATTCCGTGATCATGGCCACCAAAATCTGGCGATCGCTCAGGGGGACCAGCTCCATGTGGGCGAAAGTGTTCTTCTCGAGCTTGGGAGTCATGACGAACCCGGTGTAATGCGACATGGAGGAAAGCATCTTGGAAGTCTGGCTCATGAGCGATTCAATTTCGTTGACGCGGTTCTCATATTCCCTGCGGATCTTCTGCTCTTCCTGAATGGCCAGTCGCTGAAGCTCGATCAGGGAATCGACATAAAGGCGATATCCTTTGTCCGTGGGGATGCGGCCAGCAGAAGTGTGAGGGTGAGTGATGAGCTCTTCTTTTTCGAGATCAGAGAGGATGTTTCGGATCGTGGCGGAGGAGAGGCCCAGGCGGCCCGAGGAGGCGATGATGTTGGAGCCCACGGGTTTGCCTGTTCTCACATATTCGTGGATGACGGTCTGGAGGACTTTGCGCTTGCGTTGGTCCAGCTCGTCGTGATCTAATGCGCGCATGGCGGTTCCTTAATTGTTAAGTTAGCACTCGGGGTGATTGACTGCTAACATCTTAACATGCCGACGGAAATTTGTCAATAAATTTAAAGGGGGGCTAGGGTCGCGGCGGCAAAAGAGTGCGCTTTGAGATAAGCTTCAGTTTCTGGCGTTGGGAGGGTTCCGAAAAGGCAGGGGTTGGAGGCGATGATTTTCGCGGGAGAATTCTTCAAGAGGGTGTGGCAGGCCTCGGCGGACGGGTGCATTTGATAGCCCTTGGGGTTAAACGGGGCCATAATCCAGGGAAATTTGATCTGATTCCGGTCCAGGACTTCGCTCAGGCGGACGAAATTCATCGTCGAGAGACCTGCTTCCGCGCCGAATTCTCCGCTCACGATCTCCTGAAAAATCCGGAACAGTCCGGGCAGTTCGAACGAAAGCGCCAGGTCCGTGATCTGATGGTGAAGGACAATCACTTTGGGTTTATGAAAATGCGAGGCCTCGGCCATGAGGACCAGATTCATGAGGAGCTCGAAACGGAATCCCAATGCGGCCGCGGGGTGCATCATGGCCACTTTCGCCAACTTTATCTTGTTCAGGAGAGACATTCCCATGATTCTGTTGACCGCGGCACCCGTGGTTCCATAATTGGAAGTGTCCCTCACGAACTGCTGAAGGTCCGGCACCAGGGCGAACGTTTCGATGCCGTTTGAGGGGGAACTTTTTAAAAGCTTGACCTTGAGATCCATGTTACTCCGGCACCGCCAGGGATGAACCGGACGCGGCAGATCTGTAAACCCCTTCAATCAACCGTTGGACCTGAACTCCCGCCTGAAAGGAAACAAGATTGTCTTTGCCCGCGCCGATGGAATTGACGAAAGCGATGTCCTGAGCGGCATATCCCTCGCGCGCAGGCCGGACTTTAAGCCCTTCGCAGGGTTCGCTCGGGAGGTCCCAGGGATAAAAAATCTTCGTTTGCCCGCTGGATTTTTCTTTGAGGGTGATGCGATTTTCCTGAACGAGAAGGTCCGCTTTGCTTCCTTTGATCTCGATCCGAATGACGACGTCCGGGCAGTCCGGTTCGCTCCAGGAGATTTTTATCTTTCCAGAGAAGTCTTCGTGCTTAAATTCGATATCGGCCACATCTTCGACGATAGAATAGAGAGAGGTGGTTTTGGCTTGGATGGTTTTGGGCATCCCGAGCGAGGACTGCACCAGATAAAGGAGGTGGCTTCCCAGCACGGCCACGGCGCCGCCGCCTGAGATTTTCGGGTTCTGTCTCCAGCCTTCCTGCTTTTTAAACACTTCTCCGAGCAGGATGGAGGCCGAATAGCTCTCAATGGGGCCCAGGATTCCGGCCGTCAAAATTTCGCGGAGCTTGATGAAAATGGGCGCGTGTGCGACCATATACCCCACCGCATTCGCAGGGGCCGCTTTCTGCGCTGAGAGGATGGAGAGCATTTTTTTGGCTCCAGCCAGGTCCGCCGCCATGGGTTTTTCAACGAAAAGGGAAACGCCTTTGGGGATGCAGGCTTCGGCGATGGAAGGGTTGAAGGCCGGCGGCACGCAGGCGAAAATTCCGTTCACCTCTGTCTTTGAGAGCAGTTCCTGAACGCTCGGGAAAAAGGGGACTTGAACGCCCATGCCGCGCACGGTTTTCTGCACCGCTTTCTTTTCGTCGACAAATCCCGCGATTTCAACGGAGTCGAGGTTTCGCAGAATGGAAAGGTGGAAAAGTCCGATCTTGCCCAGGCCCACGACGGCGATTTTTTTCTTGTTCATGGTTTGAGGGAGAGCGCAAGGCCTTCTGCGAGCGGCGTGGGACTCACTTTCAGTTCGTTCACCATGGGCCGGATGTCCACGGGCGTCTTTTCGGAGAGGCCGATGAGGTTATCGACGGTGACAGGCGGTTTTTTTAAAAATAAAGCGAGGAATTTGGCTCCAAGAATGGCGATCGGCATGGGGATGGGAATAAAAAATCTGGAAAAGCCCTTGGCTTTGGCGACGGCTTTGATAAGCTGAAGGAAATTGACTTCGTCCGGGCCCACGACATCATATTCCCGTCTGGGAAGTTTTTCTGTGATGGCGGAACTTGTGATCGCTGAGACGACGTCTCCGACATAAACAGGCTGGAAGGTGACATTCGTATAAGGAAGAGGCAGGATGGGAAGCTTTTCAACCAGGCCCACGAATTTTTTGAATATGCCGGCGTTCCCGGGGCCGTAAATGATGGCGGGCCTCAGGACCACGGCGTCCATTCCCGACGATAAAACGAGGTTTTCGGCCTTTTTCTTGCTTGCGCCGTAATTTCCCGGATTCGTGATCTTGGCGGACTGGGAACTCACGAACACGAAGCGTTTGATGCCGAGGGATTGGGCCAGAGTGAGGAGCTTTTTTGTGGCTTCGATGTTGACGGCGGCGGCTTCGGCTTGTCCTGAAGGGTCCTCGGATGTTTTTGCGGCCATGTGGATCACTGCGTCGCACCCGCTCATCGCGTTTTTTAAGGCGCCGTCGATTTTGGAATCGGTGAGGTCGCCCTGAGAGCGGCCTTTCCATTCGGAGACTTCAATTTTGTTTTTCAGGAGGTGAGGGACAAGGTTTCTTCCGACGAAACCGGAAGATCCGGTGACAAAAACTTTCAATTTATTTTTTGAGGCCCTGGGGTTCTGAGGGGATGGGGTCCAGTTTTCGGCTGAGCACCACCATGAGGTTCGCAAGGAGCCCTGCCATGAGCACCACCACGCCGGTGAGGATCACGAGGGCGTCCATCACCCCGATGCGCTGAAACCGCGTGAAGTCAAATATGGCTTTTGCGAGGCCGATGACGAAGATCCCAAAAGTCACGGGCAGAAAGATTCTGAGGGGATTGAAATAAAGGATGGTGCGGATGATGAGGGAAATATAGTTATAAGTGTCCTTGATGGGGTGAAAGCTCGAAACGCCGCCGGAACGCTTGAAATATTCGATGGGGATATATTTCACTTTCTGATGGTTGCAGAGGAACGCGAGCGTGATGGTGGATTCCCAGGAGTGAGTGTCCGGCAGGAGATAAAAATATTTGAGAGCAACGGATTTTTTGAAGACCCGCAGTCCGGAGTTTAAATCCGGGATGCGATAGCCCGCCATATAGGAAGCGAGTTTGCGTATCATGAGTTTGACAGGATAACGGAGGAAAAAGGCTGTGCCTCTCTCGGCCACTCTTGCGCCGACCACCATGTCCTGATCGTGGAGAGCTTCGATCATTTCGGGAATGGGGTGCGCGGGATAGGTTCCGTCCGCGTCTGAAGTGATGATGATGTCGGATTTCGCCGCGAGGATTCCGGTCTTGCGCCCGCCGCCCACTCCCTTGTTGCGTTCGTGGCGGAGCACGGTCACTCCTGCGGCCTTGGCCACTTCATAAGTCTTGTCCGTGGACGCGTCGTCGATCACGATGAATTCATAGGGGATCTTGGACTTGTCCATCGTCTCCCGAATCTTGCGGATTTCTTCGGCGAGACTCTCTTCTTCGTTATAACAGGGCAGAATGACTGAAACGAGATCGTATTTCATGCAGGCAATTATATGAAACTATGCGGCTTTGGGCAAAGGGAAAACATGAACTTCACGGATGAGGCGCGAAGCCAGGTGATCTCCTTCGATTTCCAAATCATATCGGGACTGCAGGTTGAGCCAAAATTGGGGGGAAACGCTGAAGTATCGTCCGAGCCGCAAGGCGGTGTCGGCGGAGATGGCTCGGTCACTGTGCACGATCTCGTTGATCCGCCGCGCCGGGACATGGATGTCCTTTGCCAGCCGATATTGGCTGATTCCAAACGGCTTTAAAAAATCTTCCATCAATATTTCCCCGGGATGCACGGGAGGCATTTTCTTTGTTTTCATGATATTTAACCCTCCTTAATGGTAATCCAAAATTTCAACATCGTCCGCGTGTCCGTCCTTCCACCTGAAGCAAACTCTCCATTGCTGATTGATCCTTATGCTGTGAAATCCTTTGAGTTTGCCTGACAGAGCTTCAAGGCGGTTAGCAGGAGGGATGAGCAAATCCTGCAGGCTTGTGGCCGCATCGATCATGAGCAGCTTTCGAAGCGCGGTCCGTTGGATGTCAGGCGGCAGTTTCCTGGAAAATTGTCTCTGAAAGAGAGCTTCGGTCTGCTTATCCTTGAAGGAGCGGATCACGTGTTAATAATACCACGAAGCGTTAATATTGTCAAGCGTTACTATTTTATTTGGCTGGGGTTTTTGTGAACGCCTGCTGGACTCGCATCAAATCAGGGTCATTGGGGGCGACTCTGAGCGCGGCTTGCAGGACTTGGTCCGCGGGGCCGGACTCTTTTCTCCGGATATGGATGGCGAGGAGCTGTTTATAGAAAGTGAGGTTTTGGGGCGCGCGCTGAAGGGCATAACGGAGAGCGTTGACGGCTTTGTCTTCGTCTCCGGGCTTTCCGCGCCGGAGATAAAGGTTGGCAAGCAGGTCAAAAATGGGGCTTCCCATCCGCACCCACGATTCGCCTTCGTCGATGGCTTCGTCCCACATTCCCAAATCCATGAAGGACTGAAAGAGAGACTGGTTTTTCCATCCGCGCCTGTCGATTTCCAAAATCAGGTTGGCGGGGGAAGTCCCGGGCGGGTTGTCCTCCGTGATTTCATAAATGAAAGCGCCTTCGGCCGAATAGGGCAGGGCCTTCACATGTTTCTGCCAAAATCCGTCGAGGATGGCCTTGTCTTTCTCTTCCCACTTGACGGCGTGAAGGCGGATGAACTCCTTATAATTGATGATCATGTGCGTGAGGCGCTCGGCTTTCATTTTGGCGTATAGATCTTCGGAGGTATTGGACTCTTTGATCCAGGTCTGGAGGATGGGGTTGTTGTATTCGACGGTGTAATAATAAAAACTGCGTTCAAGCCCGAAGGCTTTGTTGTCTCCGAGCAGGAGGATGCGCGTGCCGTCGTCGGGGAGATTTTGGTTGGCGTATTGATAAACCTTATAGGATGGGTTGGGGTATGTCGCCCGGGAGTATCCGAGATAATTGTCGCGCGTGAGTTTTCCGCTGATCACATCCAGGGGCGCGTGGACATGATGGATCAAATAAGCCAGCGGGCTCCAAACGGCGAGGGCGGCGCAGAGAGGAACGGCAAGGAGGATCGCGCGGATTTCCGCCGAGAACTGGTTCTGGAGCTGAACCCAGGCGAAGGCCAGAGTGAGGGCCATGCAGGGATATGCGGGAGCGAGATATCGGGCGAAGTCGTTGCCCAGATACCAGAAGAAATAGGCCAGCAAAAAGATCCAGCCTGTGATTTTTATGGGGGAAGGCCAACGCTTGAAGAATAAAATAACGGGGCCGAAGAGGAGGAGGATGGGGCCCGCGGATTTGACGGAATCGTTGCCGGTCATGGCGACGTTCCAGAAGGAATAAATGAAGTCCCAGAGGAAACGGAGTTTCAGCATATTGAAAATGTTGAACTGGGCTCCGAAGAAAACTTTTTGGCCCTGGTCGTGCCACTTTAAGATATCGGATATGTTTTGGCCGCCGAAATATCCGTGCAGGAACGGGTGGAGGGGGTTTCCGGTGTAAAGGATGTTTTTGATGAGCCAGGGCGACCAGACCAAAAGCATGACGAGCCCATAATAGATCGACGGAAGAATGCGCGATTTTGCGTCCCGGCTCCGCCAGAAGTTGAAGTGGGCCGCGATCAGAAATGCGGCCGCCGCTCCGAAGATGGCGGTGTATTTTGAGGCCAGGGCCGCGCCGATGAAAAGGGCTGAGAGGAACCATAATTTTTTTGGGGCGTCCGGCGAATCGTTCCAGAGGAGGAGGCAAAGAACTCCCAGGGTTTGATAGAGCCCCGTGCCCACGTCGTTGCCGCTCGTCCAGGAGTTCATGGCGATGACCGGGATGGCATAAAAAAGTATGGCGGCCAAAAATCCGCACACCCTGCCCCATTTCGGTTTCGCGTATCCATAAACGGCCATCGTCGTGATGATCCCTATTGAGAAGTGAAGCATGCGGCCCAGCGTGTCGCCGTGGAGCAGGGACGTCGCCTCAGCGCCGGAAAACCCCCAGACATAATTGAGTTGGGTGAGGGTCGGCATCGTCGAGAAAGCGAGGAACGGCAAAGGCGTGAAAGAGTGGTCTTTGAACCAAAGATAGGGAAGGGCGAGGTGATAAACCAAAGAGTCATAAAAAACTTCGGGCGCGAAGGAGGCCATAAAAAGGGTTCCGGCAAAAAGCAGAAATACGGCGAGGCAGAATTTTTCTCCGAAGGAAAATTTGAGCCACCCGAGACAGGCGTCTTTTGAGGGGAGGAAGCGGTTGTAAACTGTTTTTTGGCGATAAAGCGATGCGGCGAGAGCCAGAGCGAAAATTCCGAGCAGGGTTCCGCCATAGAGCGCGTGGAAAGTCAGGAGAAAAAAGACTGTCATGGACAAAAGGAAGAGCCCAAGTCCGATGGAGACGGCAATTTCGAGGAGCCCGGCTTTTTCCTGAATTTTTAGTTTCCTTAAAATGAAATCGCCGGCATGGAACGCAACGAAGAGAAACGCGAGGGTCCAGGCCCATTGCGCGATGTGGCTCAAGAGCAAGGGCAGGGGCGCGCTGAATATGTCGAAGACGGGCGCATTGAGGATGATGGAAAGAGTTTCTGAGAAAATCGGCTGGTGTTCCTGAGACGCGAAATAAACGCGGCCGGCATAAAAAATCCAGGCGAGAATGATTCCGACAGACGCCCATTTGGGAAGCCAGAGGGGCTGAGTCTCCGTCGGAGAAACGGGTTTTACGGGAGGAACGGAATTTTGTCTCTTAGCCATAATAAAAGGTCCCTTGCCGGTTTCGGCATGAAGCTTAAAATGAACATCAAAGCCATTCGGTTTCCGCTTCCATGGATTTTGCGCGATTCGTTCAGGTATTTCCGAGCCTCGGCGGGCTGATCGATATAGAGCCAGGAACCCGCGAGGTTCAGGGGAACATTGGCTTTAAACTGCGGCGGGAGGCCTCCTGGAAAATCCTTTGCATGACGGTCGAACACGGCATATCCGCACTCAAGCATGCGCTGGCATTTGTAATGGGTCCCGCCGGCGTGCAGGCGATATCGGATCAGGGGTTCATCCAGGCAAAGCACTTCATACGCCTTCGCGATCCGGATTTTAAACTCCCAGTCTTCGCAAACTTCAAGGGACGTGTCAAAGAGTCCCGCCTTGCCGAACACCTCGCGCCGGATCAGAACAGAAGAGGTGATGATGTAATCCCTCTCCATCATGTCATATGCGATGTTGCCCTGAGGCAGTCGTCCGTATTGCTGTTTCTGCGTGCGGGAAAGGACGCGGCCGGTTTTGCCGATCCAGAAACTGTTGGTATAAGCCATGCCCGCATTGAAATTCTTGTGCAGGAGCTCCACTTGTTTTTCGAGCTTTTCCGGGAGCCAGGTGTCGTCGGCGTCCAGGAAAGCCACGAAGTCCGAATGGGACTTTTCGATGCCGTAATTCCGCGCGCCCGAAACGCCGCAGTGGGGAATTTTATGGATTTTTATGTTGGAAGTCAGGGAGGAGGGAATCCGGTGCTCGAACGCTTCGCACTCTCCGTCGACAATGATCTGGACTTCAAGGTTCGCCGGGTTCTTTTTAAAATAGGTCTGGTTCTCAAGGGATTCCAGGGTTTCCCCGAGATATTTTGCGGACTGATAAATGGGAATGACGACGGAAACTTTCACCTCAACTTATCTTCGATGATTTTCCACCAGAAACGATAAAGGAAATTTGAAGGATAATGTCTTTGCGAATCGCCGATGAAACAGCCGTGGGTGCAGAAACATTTTCCTTGCGCGATGAGGGCGGTTTCTTTGCGGTTGGCTTCCGTCTCAAGAGCCTTCGAGATGTTGAAATCGACTTCTTTCAAATTTAGAAGGACGTCCCGCAGTTCGCAGGCGCGGAAATCTCCGTTGGCGTCCACGACCGCAATCGTTTTTCCGGCGAGGCAGGCGAAGGGCCAGTCCTGTTTTTTATTGACCAGCTTGTCATAAATGTCCATGCGCAGGAGATCGAAGCTCCGGATCAAAAGGCGGGCCAGTGTCTGGGAGAAGAAAGGATAAACGTGGTTTTCTTTTCTTTCCATCGTGTAATATTGAGAGACTTTCCTGTAGACTTCCTGAAACCGATCGTTGATCTTGCGGATATTGGGGATCGCGTCCACATTGGGCATCCCCACGCGCGAGAGTTCCATGTTGTGATAGTCCAGAGTGGGAAATGTTTTCTTGACGTGCTCGACCCAATCTTCAAGCTCGCTCATGTTTTCTTCGCACGCCACTGTCGTGATGGTGACGCGCACATTGGGGAACTCGTCGCGGATTTTGAGCATTTCTCTCACGGAAGTCATGGCTTTCTCGTGGCTTCCTTTCATGCCGCGGATCTTGTCATGAGTCTCCGCGAATCCGTCGACGGAAAAGAGCAGGGTCAGGAACGCATGTTTCTCTTTTTGAAGGAAACTGCGCGTCATCTTGAGAACGCGGTCCGTAAAAAACCCATTGTTGGGGATGGAGATGAAACGGGTCCCGGTGTGCTTGATGAAAAGCGAAATGATGTCGAAAAGATCTTCCCGCAGAAAAGGTTCGCCGCCGGAGATGAGGAGAGATTTGAGACGGGGAATGCTTTTGGCCATCTTCTCAAAATCCGAGAGAGGGAGGTCTCCCGTGGAGTTGAGGCTGTCTTTATAACAGCAGAAATAACATTTCAGGTTGCAGCGGTTCGTGACGAAAAGGATGAGGGTTCGGAGATCATTCGGATTGAAAGCGTCCGCGACATCGTCCAGAATTTCTTTAATCATGCCGCGTCCTTTTTGGGAAAAAATCGGCGGAAAACGCCTTGATATCCTTTTTCAAAACGGCTTTCTTGAATGTCCTTGAACGGATTGATGAAAAACATCTTGAAGAACCGCCAGGGGTGGAAAATCAAAGCCAGGGCATAAAAAAGCATCAGGCTCGAGACCAGATAAAACGAAAGCCAGCGGGAACTCACGTATTTTGAGACGGAAACGGCGCGGAAAAAGCTGGTCTGGACTGAGAGGTTCCAGAAATAATCGTCGTCGAGTTTCGCGATTTTGCCTTCTTTGCGGAGCTGGTCAAAGAGTTCGGAACCGGGATAAGGCGAAAAATTGGCGGGGACGGCGTCTTCAACGCCCATGATGGCCAGCTCGCACATAAACTTGATGGTCTGCAGAATCTCAAAATGCGTTTCGTCCGGGAACCCCATGATGATGTTGGTCTTGATGACCATGTTGTTTTTGAGCGCGGCCCGCATCGAATCTTTCATGGCCTTCAAATTCACGCGTTTCTTGATGCGGTTGAGCACGGCGGGGGACCCGCTTTCGGGGGCATAGGTGATGTTTTTGCAGCCGGACCGGCTCATCCAATAGGACACTTCTCCGTCGATGGCTTCCGATCTTGTGCCGCTGGGCAGCTGCCAGGTGAACTTCATCTTGCGCTCGTCGATCTGTTTGCAGAATTCAATGATCCAGTCTCTTTTGACGACGGCGGTCAGATCATAAAAATCAATGTTGGTGGCCTGATATTGGTCGATATACCCCTGGATTTCGTTCAACACCGAGTTCACGTTTCTGGAAATCCATTTGGTGGTCCACATCGTGGGTGAAGAGCAGAAGGTGCATTGATAGGGGCACCCGCGCGTGGCCATCATCGGCATGGATCGTCCGCGGTTCACGCCATAGCCGAGACTGTTGTCCAGATAATTCCGAATCGGAACCAGGTCCCAGGCCGGGAGGGGAATGTCGTCGACGTTTTTGATCCTGTTGCGATAAGCCGTGCGCTTGATGTCTCCGTCACCGCGAAAGGCAATGCCGGCCACGGACTTGAGATCTTCGCCTTTGGCGTGGCGCGACAAAAGCTCCACGATGGTTTCCTCGCCTTCTCCGAGAGCGCAGATGTCCACTTCGGGATATTTTTGGAGGGTAAATTCAGGGACGGAGTTGACGTGTTCGCCTCCAACGATGATGGGGCGTCCGGGGAAATTTTTGCGCACTTCCTGGATCAGGCGATATGCGATGGGCCACTCGTTGGAAAACATGCAGGAGAACCCGAAGATTGTGGTCTTGGGGTCGATCTTGTCCATCACATCCTTGACGGAAAGCCCCGTGGCCATCAGGTTGCGCGTCGGATCAACTTCCATGACATTGAAGGGGGATTCTCCGGTGGAATCGATGAGTTTGACTTGGTGGCCGTCTTTCCGAATCGAAGAAGCGAGATAGGCCATGCCCACGGGAGGGCAGACGATCGTCGTGTGCGCCCATTTTGGCACAACGATGGGCGGCCGGATCAGGGTGATGAGAGACATTGAACATAAATTTAGCACTTGCGGATTTCCAAGTCAAGAAGGCCAAATTTGTTACAAAAATGTTACAAAAAGTTTAGGACAAAATTCCCATTTCCTGTTACACTTTATGGACCAAATCATCGAGAGGAATCCCGTCATCAAAACAGAGCCGAAACATTCCTGGAACTGGGTCCGCTGCACATCGTTTGCGATGTGCCTCGTTTTTGTTTATGTGAACGGGGTTTATGCCGCCGTGGAACCCGCCAAAAGCTTTTGGGAATCCCGCAAGGAAGCGGCGGAAAAATTGAAGCGCGGCGCGGACGGCGATTCCGAGAAGCCCCGCGTCAGAGCTCCGGCAGACAGCCCCACGCTTCTCGCTCAGCTCCCGGGGATTGATCTGAACCTTCTCCCTCGAGCCCAGCAAGGATTTCAGCCCCTCTCTCTGAACGCGCTCACTCCCGCGTCCCCAAAACTCCCCTCCATCTCTGGCCAAGTCCTCCCTCATTGTCTTGAAACCGTTTCCGCCAACAATGTCTCGATCAAGGATTTGTATCTGCCCTCCGGCTATAAACCCGGCGACATGATGGTGATCCACATCCAGGACGCCCACGGCAATGTGGACGCGCAGAAAAACATCGCCAAAACGATTGAGTCTCTCTCCGGGGACCGCCTCACTCCCGATTCCCGTATCCTCGTCGGAGTCGAAGGCGCCCAGGGGCCCTTCAACTTTGCTCCATATCGCTCATTCCCCGACGAGCAGGCCGCCCGCGAGATCGCGGATTATTTTCTGAAAGAATCTTTCATCTCCGGAACGGAATATGCCGGCATGACCGCAAAAAATCCGCCGGTCTTTTGGGGCGTGGAAGAATCAAATCTTTATCTCTCTCATGTGCAGGCCTATAAAGACGCCCAGCGCTTGCAGAAAGAGGCCGGCATAGCCATAGACAAAATCTCTCTCGCCCATGAAGCCGTCAAAGCCAAAGAGATGAACCCTGTCTTGCTCGAACTCGACCAAAAAATCCGCGCCCACCTGAAAGGCCAAATTGGCTTGGGCATGCATATAAAGTATTTGTCGTCTCAAAATGTCCCGCTGGGCGTCAGCGTCCGCCAATTCCTCTCTGCCATCCAAATCGAAGAATCTCTCGACTATAAAAAAGTGGAGTCCGAGCGCGCCGCCCTCACGCGTGCACTCGCAGACAAGCTCCCCAAGTCTGAACTGCAAAATCTCGTCAAGGCCGGCCTGTCTTATCGCGTCGGGAACCTCTCTCATTCCGCGTTTTATCAATATCTGAAAGACCTTTGTTCGGCTTATGGCATCAAAATCAATGACAGGATCCCGAGCGGGTATCCGGAGATGGACAAATATATCCGCTATGTCCTCCTCTCCGAAAAAATCAACGCCGAATCTCTCCTCGCCGAAGTGGAATCTCTCGAGAGAAAAGCAGTCTCGCGCGCCATCAAAACGGACCGCGAACTGGAACTCGTGGAACAGTCCAGAAACATCGGCCTCATGGAAAAACTCGTCAGGTTTGAACTCAGCCCCGAAGAATGGTCTCTTTATGAATCCCGCAAAAAACAGATTCATGCCCTGGCCTCCGACATCCTCTCGCCCTTTGAAAAATTCAATGCCGCCGCCATTGCCCGAAACCAGACTCTCGTGGGGAACCTCATCGCCAAGGCCCATTCAAAACCGATTCCCGACATCGCTGACACCCATTTCCCCGGCATTTCTTCCCTCAAGATCAAGTCCGTCAAAGAAAGCCTCCGCCCCGACGGCGCCCTGGATTTTTCAGTTCTGAAAGCCGGTTTCACAGGCGAGGGGGGAGATTCTTCCGTGATTATGTCGATCGCCTCCAAAGATTCCCGCGACGATGTTTTGGTGGACGGCGCGCCTCTCTCCGAAACCGATCTCCTCGGATATCGCGTTAAAATTTATCCTGGGAAACGCGGCCTCCTGGAACGGGCTTATTCTGGGATCGCCTCAAAGCTCGCGCCCTATTTCAAAAATGATCCGAACGCCGTTGTTCAGCCCGCAGCCGTTTCACCTGAACCATCCGCTTCGTATCAATATCCCCTCGCCGTCCTCGTCACTGGCGGTTTCCACACCACGGGCCTCACACAAATTCTGAAAGACAAAAAAATCGCATATGCCGTTCTCACTCCGCGCCTCGGAAAAGTGGAAGGAACCGGCTCCGAATATCTGAGCGTTTTCACCCGCGACAAGACGCCTCTGGAAAAAATGTTCTCGGGCGAGCGCATCACTCTTGCGGCCGAGCCTGCGACAGCGTGGAACAGAATCACAAATTTGTATTCGCGACACCTTTTGCCCCGCATGATGGCGATTCTTCTTTATACTGCCATATACATTAAAGAAGCCAATTCTGAAACCGCACAGCAAGCCGTGGCCTCGCGCGTGACTACATCTGAGTCTCGTCTTTTCTCTTCCCGTCCACAATTTCATTCAGGCGCCGTTATTAAAAATATATTGCGCGTTTTGCGCGCCCTGGCAACCGGACGATGGAAATATCAAAAACCATACGAATTTTTTCCCGTTCAACGATTTGCCGTTGAAGGAGCGCCGAATATGTCCGGAGGGAAAACCGTAGCCTTCAGAAGTCCGTTCATCATCCTTTCCGAAGCGATAAATCCTGGAGGGGGGGGTGTTGAGAGGCGGGGAGTTTTGAACCTGACGACATCGATATCAATTGCCTTCTTTCAGGACGGGTTAATCCTGACGGTGGATGGCCAACAGCGGTTCGGATTGAGAACAGTTGATGTTCCTTCGGCACTTAACAACGACAATGTGAATCTGTATGAGATGAACGAACAAGGATTCACGCAAGATCTGGTCCAGGACAATACCTATCGTTCCGTGATACTAAGTATGTTTCGGATTGCCTATAGTCAATCACAGCAATCTCCTGAAGCCAAAGAAATTAATCTCATCTTGCGCGTATCTTATAGCGCCGAAACAATCGATGTCCAGGATTGGCAAGGGGGACATGTTATTCTAAATGCCCGCACCGGACATATTGTCCGTCCCAATGTCCCTGCTAAGATTAGACCGACGATTCAATACTTGGCGATGATCCCCGCAGTCATGCGTCCTGAAACACGGGAAGCCGCTCTTAAAATATTGCGTGAATCACTGAAAAGAACTGAGGCCGTCCGAGATATATCAAGACTAATGGTGCAAGGCATTGATAAATC
>JAKFYJ010000033.1 GCA_021730935.1 Elusimicrobiota bacterium | reverse complement strand
CGCCTGACTTTTTTTTCCAAGCGGGTGCGTGGGGGAGCAGACGATTCCGAGCTCGTCTTCCCGGAAAGGGATCACTTTGAGGCCGGGCCGGGCCTTGGGATAAGCCACAATGCCGATGTCGGCGTTTCTCCGCAAGACTTCATCATAAACCTGATGGTCCTTTTTATATTCCAGGTGAACCTTCACTTCCGGATAAAGTTGGATGAAGCGTTTCAAATATGGAGGGAGTTCGTGGAGTCCCACGCCGTGGATGGCGGCGACCTTCACGCTCCCGCTCACCGTCTTGGATTTCAGGCCCATGAAGCGGTTGATTTCATCATAACGCTCGAGCATGCTCCGGGCTTTGGCATAGAGGACCTCGCCTTCCCGCGTGAGCGAAACCGACCGTTTCTCTCTATTGATGAGGCGCGTTTTCCAGTGCGTTTCCAGCTTGCGGACCTGCTGGCTTACGGAAGATTGGGTGACATAGTTGCGCTCCGCCGCCCTCGAGAAACTGTTCAGGTCAGCGATGTCGCAGAATATTTTGAGGCTTTCGATCAGCATTTATACATTAGTAAAAGTAATATATCACATTAATATAATTCAATTTACTTATATTATGCCAGACCGTATAATCATAGTCAAGAAGCGCTGAATGCTTTCGGCTGTGCCGGAAGGACAAGGACATTCAAATTTGCGAAGGAGGGCAGAGATGAAGAATTCTTGCGATTCAGTGGGACAGGACAGGCTTCTGGCCGCGTTGAGGGAAGAACGGGACAGGATCAGCTGGCTCGTGGACACCCTTGAGCAGGAGGACCTGGAACAGAAGCAAGTGAGCCTGGCTCTTGATCGGATCCGGATCGGGCTCGAGGAAGTCATCCGCCAGCGGAGCCCCATGGGAGCCCCCATTCTGGGTTTCATGAATTTTATCATCTAGAGCAACTTCGTTCGGGGGACATCATGGAAAAAAAATCGGCATCTTCGGCTGTAAAATTTTTATCATTCCTTAACATCGCGGCGGTCCTCTGGGCTTCGTGCGTTCCGGCATGGGCGGAGGCGAGCCTTTGGCAAGAGAGGCGGCGGGCGGTTGAAAAAATCGGCCGCGCCAGGAATCCGCTTCAGGAGTCTGCAATTCCATCCGCTCTGAGCCGTCCTGGGCAAAACAACGCGCTTCACATTCCGGAGACCCTCGGAACGGTTTCTGACAGCTGGCTCCCGGACGCGTCCCCTTCTCTTAAGATCATTCATATCCAGGACGCCCACGGACATTATTCGGCGCAGAAAAACGCGTCGCGCATTTTGGAGACGATTGCGGAAACCGATCCCAGTCCGCTCGTGATGGTTGAGGGCGCTTCCGCCGCATCCGACCCGGATTTCCTTTCCCTTTTTCCCGAACCTTCCGTCCGGAAAAGTTATGCTGAATTTTTGCTGAGAGAGGGAATTGTCGGGGGGGAAGAATTTTTGGCCATCGCGAAAGGGCCCGGGTATCTCAGGCTTGAAGGCGTTGAGGATCCTGCTTTATATGCCGCCAACGGAGAAAGCCGGCGCTTGTTGGACCCGCATCGCGAAGAGATTCTCGCGCTTCTCGATTCTTATTCATCGCGCGTTAAAGCGCTGGAAGACCATTTCTGCGGACAATCCCTGCGCCGCGTCGAAGAGCGGGCCGGGGACTATTCTGCTGAAAAAATTTCCGCCAAAGAATATTTCGATTATCTCTCAGGTCTGTTCCCGGATTTTGACCGCGCTTCCTTCCCCAACCTGGCGCTTTTTGAAAAAGCCGTTCGAAGCGAGAGGTCCAAAACGCCTGAGCAAGTTTCTGCGAATGTCCGTGAGATCCTGAAATCTTTGGCCGATTCTCCTTTGAAAGAGCTATCAGGGATTGTGCGCGCGAGCGTGCTTTACCGCACGGGGAGAATGGATCCTCTGGAATATTATTCCATGCTCCTTTCGACGGCCAAATCTCAGTCCCTGTCATGCGCGGAGCTTGAGGCGTATGTGGGATCTTTGTCAGACAGGGAGTCGATTGATTTTTCCGTCTTGGCGGAGGAACTGGAGCGGCTTGAAGACCTGGCCTATGCAGTTTCCGCAGGCTCGGCTGAAGAAAAGACTCTTTCAAGAATATCGCGCCTGCTTCGAACGCAGGAAAAATTTTGGAGTCAGAAACTTTCGCCCTCGAAACACGCGGATTACGGCCTTTTGCCCAAAGTGAGCTGGGTGGAGATGGAGGAGGCGGTCCAGAACCTGGAGAGGATTCACGGGCGAGAGTCCGCTGTGCCGGAAACCGCCTTGCGCGCGGAGTCGCTGAATAGAAAAATTTCTTTCGCGAAAGCGCATGACCTTCAGGAGGCGTATTACGCTCTCGCGTTTCAGAGAGACTTTAAAATCGCCGAGAACGCCGTCCGAAGAGCCATGGAATCGTCTGTTTCTCAGGCGGTTCTCATCGCAGGAGGGTTTCACACTCCGGGCATTCTTAAATATTTCCGCGAACACCATGTGGCCTATGAGGTTGTCCGGCCCAGCCTCGAATCTTCCGAACCTCTGAGTGACGGCGTCTCCGTTTCACCGAGCCCGGCCTCCGACTCTGAACTGGAATATAAGGAAGCTCTGGAACAGCGGCTCAAGGATGCCGAGAAGGGGTCCGGCGCTTCTATAAAACTCGCTTTGGATATCCTTGGGAAACGGGTCCGGTTTTCTGTCCCTTCTAAAACCTCAGGGGGAATTGCAGTTTACGGCGAATATTGCGGAGATCGTTCGAATAAATATTTTAGGCTGGATTTCACTGACGAAAGAATTTCTCCTTCCGTCTCCGTCGCCCAAACCCAATCAGCGGCTTTGCCCGTCTTTGACACCTATCGCCAGGCGGCTTTGATGTCTGCCGAGCGTTCTCAAATTTGGCCCACGCTGATCTCCGGGCTCCTGGGCCAGAACATTGCCCGAAAATTTATGGGACGTCCGGTTTTGAAAAGCATCGTCCCTGTTGATGCGTCCGAAGGGTTTCCGCTTGCCGAATCGGATAAGACAGGTGTGTGGAGCGGCGTCAAAAGCGGGATGGGCAAAGTCATGCGTTGGGCGCCGATCGCGGCGGCTCTCTGGATCATGAGCGCGGGCTCAGCCGAAGCTCATTATCTCGTCGAAGAAGGCGGGAAAGCGGCATTCAAAGTGGAACCGTGGAGCGGGGCGAACCCTGCGCAGAACACGTTTTCGGGGATTGTCCGGGACGCGGCGTCTTATCTGGGCAGAAGCGATGTCGACGCGCTCTATCGCGAAATCCTGAAGCTCAACCCTTTCATCAGGAACCCTGAAATCGTTCAGCCCGGTTGGCTGGTCCGGTTGCCTCAAGACGCTCCGATCGTCCGCGACCTCGGGATTGTGCCTGCATCTTTCCAGTCGCCTCTCCCTGTTGCTCAGAGTGCGGATTGGGTTCAGCGAGCGGCGGATCCCTGGGGCTTGCCGGACGCGAGCAGTTTCCTTTCGGATATGTTTCACTCCTTCACGTCGCTGTGGAGTTCGAATCAATTGCTTATCGGCATTGTTATTGGATCGGCGGGAACGGTTGCCGCCATCTACGCTCTGAAACTCGCGGTTCGGCACCTCCGGCCCCACGCTTCGCGTCTGGCGAAATGGTCGTCGGAAAAAGCGGAATCGGCGCGGATCGCGGTCAAGGATTTTAAAACGGATTATTCCATCGCTTTCATGCTCAAATGGATGGCGGTCCTTTCCGCGATGTCCGTGCTGGAAGAAATTTTTTTCCGCCATTATGCGCCGCAGGCCTTTTCGTCGGCAATCAAGCCGGCTCTTTCATATCTCGAAACATTCATGGGGCTCACGGGGCCCGCGGTTGAATCGGCCGCGAACATTTTTTCCGTCCTTGCGGTGAGCGGCCTCGGCTTCGCATTTTATCATTGGGCTTTGGAAAAATTCTGGGACAAAAAACTTCCGCTCCTGAAATCCGGCGGCGGATATAAACTCAAGTTCGCTTTTTGGACGGTCAGCGGGCTGGCATTTTCATTGTTGTATCAAACCGCGGCTCCTTTGGCTCTCTGGACGGGGCAGGAAGTGAGCATGAACATCGGCGCTCACATCAGCTGGAACCTCCTCGCGTTCCTCAAGGGCTGGTGGCTGCTTTGCGGAAACGTCGGCATGATCTGGCTGAGAGATCCCGGTTCTCGGGAAGCGTTGTCCGCAGCTGAAAAAAGTCTGCTGGTCCGGCTCGGAGTGGTCACGAGCGCTCGGGGAGAGCAGGCCGCAGGTTCGGCCTTGATCACTTCGGATTCCGCATCCGTCGAGAAACTGGTTAATTTTAAACGCATGTCCCTTCCTCATGCGCTGCATCGGGCGTTCTCAAGGCGCATGTCGGTTTTGGCGCGGAGAGGAAAAAACATCGTTCAATCCGTCGGCGTCATCCTTCAGCATTATCGGTTCGGCACTTCCAGCGCGCCGTCGAAACTCGAGACCCATCCCCACCAATGGATGAAATCCAGGATGGCCAGGGTCTGGACGATGGCGGGAGGAAGATATGTCTCGCAGATGCGTCCCCTGGCGACCGTGATCACTCACAACGGAGACCTGGACGAATGGAAAGGCTGGCACTCCTGGAATTCCTGGGGGAAAGGCATTGATGTCAGCGTGGTGGGTCCCTGGCTGGAACGGGTTCTGCACACGCCCAACTCCACGAAGGGCGACTCTCCCAAGATCGCGGGTCTGATGGATCTGCTCATCACAAAAGGCATGTGGGACGCTTCGGTCCGATACGCCTATCAATTCGCGGCCGCAGGCGGCATTGACGACGCGTCCGGAGGTCAAAGTTTGGCGGGCGCGGTGGCGGAATTTGATCGAGCGATGAAAGGCCTGGGCGCGGAGCCGTCAGAAAAGGACCGGCTGAGACTGAAGAAAAAAATCATCGACAGTCTCCCGAACACCGCGCCTTCTCCGGCGCAAATCAAGGCGTGGGCTGACATTTTTGAAAAGGCGTTCGTTGATTTGTCTGAAGATGGAATCATGGAAAACGGGACGTGGGAAATTCTGGACAGGATTTTGATCTCTGAGCTGAAATCGGACCCTGCGGCAGGGCGGTGGAGCGAGGATGTTATGGAGAATTTCGTGATGAGCGCCACGCGGGCGTTCCGCGAGAACGATCTTTTTAATGCCGTGAAAATTTTCCAGTCCAAGGCCGTGGGGACTTTCGGTTTGGCGGTGGGCTCCACTCTCGAGAACGATCGGGTGGTTGTGATGGGATGGAAACAGCCCATGGCGGTTGCGTTCGACCCCGAAAACCGGCGCACGGTTTATGCTTCCGAACCCATTGCCCTCAATGTTTTGCTGGAAGACTCCTCCGGTCAGATTGAGCGGCTGATCCTCGACAGCGATGACGACAAGGGGGAAATCGCCGTGCTGGGCCACAGCGCGCACACGATTTATTCGATCGCGGAAGACCGGAACCTGAGCGATGATGAATTGAGGAAAATAGAGAGGCTGATCCCGTTGCGAGGGAATCCCTGGATCCGCACGGTTCCCAGGAAGAGCGCAGAGGATCCTGTCGGCAGGGATGTCTCTGACATTCCCAAAGTTTTGGATGAAATCCGTTCAGATTGGGAGGATGTTCACAGCTTCAACCGCCAGACGGCATCAGAAATTCTCAGAGACATTCTTTTGAGAGTCGAAGGCCGGAGGAAAAGCCGGAGAGATGACGACGGAGTGGACCTCCTGATCACGGGCATGGAAACGAGCCTGTGGGCGATGGAACCCTCGATTGCGGAAATGAAACGGTTGTTCCCGGATCTTCGCGTGGCCGTTGTTTCGGGCAACAAGATCCTTCTGAATGACGATATCCCGAGGCTCGCTCCGGACACCGTGGTCCTGGCGGTCAGCCAGTCCGGACAGACTTTCTCAACCCTGAACGCCGTGATCGGATTGAAGCGCACTTTGCATGAAGCTCAAAAAAGTTCCGGGTTTGAAATCCGGGACAGAATTTATGTTATGACCGGCGAGCTGGACAGTCTGCTTGGAACGGTTGTCGGCCAAACCTATGCGCCGTCCTCTGATTTCGGAAAACATATTTTTACGAACGGCTCAGGCTGGCGGGGCTCAGAACCCTCCAATCTGACCGTGGCCGCGGCCTTCGCGACGATGACGGAATTTCTTCTTTATGCGGCGGAAACTCTGCGGACTCTGGACCCGAACGGAACCCCTCTGGGCATGCAAATCAGCGCGGATGACATTGCAGGGCTCAAACGGAGGAGAAATGAATCCATCATTCATGCGGCTCAGATCACGGGAACCGATGTTCACGGAAATCCTGCGCCCTCGGAACTGAACAAAAATTTGACCGAGCAAGGCAAAACCTGGGGTTCCCATATCCTTGAAAATGCCTGGTCAGCGGGAGCGGCGGGGCTTTATGTCCTGTTGACGGTTTCCGTTCTGCAGGTTCATGTCGTGGGCGAAGTCATGTCTGCCGCCTCGCGCCTTGGGATTCCATATGCGGAGTCTCTGAGCGCGATCGCTCCGCTGTCGAATTTCCTGGATTCAGTTGTCTATATATTTTTCGGGCTCGCTTTTGTGTTCCTGGTCCGGGCCGTTCAGGGGAGAACTCTCTCCGCCCGTCTTGGAAAACGGACCCTGCTCATCGGGGATGTCCCGTGGGTCCACCAGGTCCTGGAATCTTATGTGAGCAAGATGTTTTCGATGAGCTATAAATGGGCGTCCCTCGATGTTCACGGAGGAAACCCTTCGGACCATTTTCTGCACCGATACGCTCACAGGATCGCGAGAGGGACACTGGTTTTGCTCGGAAGGCCGGACGGACGGCAAAAATACATTGAACGCTATGAATCCGCGGTTCAAAAGAGCGCGGCCCAATTCAAAGGGGTCCGGGATTTCGGCGTCGGAGCGGAAATCATTTCTCACGGGGCCAATCCCTCGTTTAATTTCAACGCGGCTGACAAACACATCGTCCTGCCTGCCGTCAACGGAGATTCCGGCGGAACCCCTCGTCAGGACCTTCAGCTTTTCATCGAAAACAGGTTCAGTTCTCTCGAACGGCTGATCAGCTCTTTTGTGATGTTGTGGGCGATGGGGCGCAAGGTCTCAGCATTCCCTCTTCTGCCCTATGACATGTCCAGAACCAAGAGCGGCACGAATGTGGCCACCACTCAATCCCCGGCCCGGTTTGATGATTCCGTTTTTGAAGAGATCCTCAAAGAATTGAAGCGGCGTTATCCTCCTCCCGGGTCCCCGACGCCGCCTTCGCGCTCCAAATCTTCATTGTCAGAAAAACTCGCGAAGTCCGAAGGAGCTCAGGCCTCAAAAAAGAATCGGAAAAAAACAGATTCCGGAGGAGATCCCGGCTCATCCGGAGCCGGCGGCGGTTCGTCAAAATCGGAGCCCTCCCCTCGCAAGCCTCAGAGCCGTTCAACGGGGATCTCCGGAACATTACGCCGAGCCATTGAATCGGTCAGGAGCTTCTTTGATTCGGTTCCCCAAGAATTGCCCCCCGAAAGGTTCAGCATCCCTCATCTTGCGGGCCGCTCATCGATGGTGTCTTCTGTCGGGACCGAAAGCGCACCTGAAATGCAGTTCAATGTGACGGTTTTGGATCTCCGCAATATGCTGTTGCGCAAAGCGAACGGAGACATCGCCGTGAACCCCTCCATGCTGGCTCATGTCCGTGGAATCCTTGAAGCTTTTTATGCTTTGAGGGCGGTTCAGGGGACTCAAACGATGTCGCTCGGATTTGTGACGGATGAAGGGTTTGAAAATTTGGCAGGGGTTTTCGGAATCCCCGGCGATATCATTGTGACCGCGGCGCAGGAACCTCAGCTCCTGAAACAAAAATTAAAAGATGAGTTCGGCTCGTTCGGCCTTGAGGTGTTCACGGCGTTCCCGGATGATTGGAACGGAGACGGCGCGGTTGTGAGGGAACTTTTCAGGATGGACCGGGACCTCGTGATGACAGGCGCGCCTGCCCTTGAATTCTTTCGTCTCCTTCAGGAGCATTCCGGCAACGTGATGAACTGGGGCGTGAAATGGGACGAGGAAACGGCGACGCTCACCATCCCCAAGAGAGCCCTGGACATGGATTTTACGGCGAACCTGCCGGAGACGGTGGTGTTTTCCGTCCAGCAATAACTTAAACGGTGTCGAAGTGGGTGAGGGTCTTGAACGCCTTGAAGCGTTTTGTGATTTCGGGATATTTGAGTTTGCGGAACCGGCGGAGAGAAAAGTCCTCCACATTATAGGATGCAAGCACACTGCCCATGATGATGGCTCTGCGGATGTTGGCGTCGTCGAATTTCCGGGTCTTGGCGAGATATCCCATGAACCCGCCGGCGAAAGAATCTCCCGCTCCCGTGGGGTCAAAAACATTTTCCAGGGGATAAGCCGGGGCGTGGAATATATTTTTCTTTGAGAAGAGAAGGGCTCCGTATTCGCCGCGTTTGATGATGAGGGTTTTGGGGCCCATGGCCTGAATTTTTCTCGCCGCTTTCACGAGGTTGGTTTCGTCGGAGAGCTGTCTCGCTTCACCGTCGTTGATGATTAAAATGTCAACGAGGCCGAGCGTCTTGATGAGAGAATTTTTTTTGCTTGAGATCCAGAAATTCATCGTGTCCAGCGCCACAAGTTTGGGCTTGGCGACCTGCTGCAAAACTTCCCTCTGAAGGTCGGGATCGATGTTGCCCAAAAACACGATGTCGATATTTTTATATTTTTCCGGCAGTTTGGGCCAAAAAGTCTGGAGCACGTTCAGCTGGGTGTCGAGCGTCTTGGCTTCGTTGAGCTGGAATCCGTATTCGCCTTTCCAGCGGAAAGTTTTTCCCTTTGCTCTCTCAAGCCCGTCCGTGTCGATCTTGCGACTCTTCAAAAAATCAATTTCCTTCTGGGGAAAATCTTCGCCCACGACGGCGACGAGGGAAATGGGAGTGAAGAAACTGGCCGCGACGGAAAAATAGGTGGCGGAACCGCCCAGGACTTCTTCTGCTTCACCGAAAGGGGTTTTGACGGAATCGAACGCGACGGAACCAACGACGAGTAAGCTCATGGGGCCTCCTGAATATAAAATTGAAAGATTTATTGTATCATTTTGATGAGGCAATCGAAATTTGCGGGGAGGCTGGGATGATTAAAAAACTGATTTTGGGGGCATTCGTCGGCGGCACGATCTTGTTCGCGTGGAGCGCTGTTTCCTGGATGCTCCTGCCCTGGCACAACAAGACGATGGAATCCTTTACGAACGAACCTGCGGTATCCGAATTTTTTATCCATAACACCCCGAAAGCCGGAGTTTACCGCTTGCCCTGGCAGTTTGATAAATCTCAGGGCGGTCCTTTGGTCCTCGCTTCAGTCACGCCGCGGGGCGCAAAGTCCATGGGCAAAACCATGGCCGCGGGTCTGCTGGTTCAAATTATTGCGTCTTTCCTCGTCACTTTTCTTGTCTATGAAGGAAGCGCCAGCGTTCCGTCTTATTGGGACCGCGTGGGGTGCGTGATGGTCTTTGCCGTTGCGGCCGGATTGGTCTGCCATGTTCCTTATTGGAACTGGTGGGGATTTTCCCTCGAATATACGGCGGTCTCGATGCTGGACTTGCTCGTGGGCTGGTTCCTCGCGGGCCTGGCGATCGCCAGGATCGTCGAGTTCAAAGCGACCGCTTTGCTTTCCTGAGAGCGTCTTTCAAGTCCTTTGCCGCTTTGAGCAATTCCTCATGGCGGGCCTGAGCTTTCACATTGCTTTGCCAGGGCGCGTCCTCAAGGGGCCTTGGAACAAATTTCGGGGCGGTTTCGTTGAAGAATGTTATCCCTTTCTCAAGTATTTTTCGGGATTCCGCTGTCTTGCCGTTCCTTTCATGGATTGAAGCCATCCTGAGATAAGCGTCCGCGAGCGACGGATCAATCCGGATCGCCTTTTCATATTGGGCAAGCGCGTTCTTGTCCTCATTTTTTCCGAAATAATATTCTCCGAGCAGAAAAACCGCTTCACCGACGGGGTTTATGGCCAGAGAAGCGTTCAGTTTGACGAGGATCGCATCGTTTTTGGCGTCTCTCTCCATTTCTGTCTTCGCGGCGATATTGAGAATCTGATCTGCGGGCGGCTCAATCCCGATGTTCATCCATTCCTTCAGACTGAAAGCGGACCAAAGAATCTCTTCCCAATATACCAGGCCGACGACGAGGATGACCGCATAAAGCGCCTTGTTGAGTTTTTTGAAGTTAATATTCCGCAAGGACGCTTTCTCCTCCATAAACATATTCCCCGGCTTGCGCTTTGATTTTGAGAGAATCGTCCGCCTCAATGAAAATGTCCGTCTGGGAACCCCAGGTGATCATTCCCAGGCGTTCGCCCCGCGTCACGGCCTGCCCCTCGTTCACCCAGGTCAGAATTTTTCCCACAAAATAATCCGCGATCCGCGTGATGAATATTCTGGAACCCCGCTCATCCTCCATTTCAAGGGTTTCCCGCGCGCTCTTGAGAATATAATCCGATTCTTTTTCGATTTTATACGGAGAGAGGTTCAGGAGTTTTCGGGCCGTGACGATGCCCGGGACAAGCTGGGCCGCGATGATTTTGGTTTCCGCTTCCGTCATGTTCAGGTGCGGGCCGTTGAAGATCGTTTGGCGCATGATTTTCCCGTTGTTGGGAACGCGGTTCACATGCACGCCATAGGTGTTCATATAAATTCCGATGAGGAATCCATCTTTAACGGGGCGGCTCGGGCTGATTTTGAGATGTTCCATGATGGGGACAGAAACGCCTCTCTTTATGATTTCCGGGATGATGCCGTCTTTAACGGCCTTCACATAAAGCACCATGCCGTCGGCGGGAGAGACGATGAGGCGGCCTGAGGGGATTTTGCGCTCGGGGTCCTTGCAGCTGTTGCGATAAGCATACTCTGTGATATAGGCGAAACGCAGGAGGATGCCCTGGGATAGGAGGATCCAAATTCCGAAGACGAAAAGCAGGGGTTGGAGTTTAATTTTCAAGAAACTTGTTTTTTTCGGACCGACCAGATGAATCCGTCATACCAATAATGCAGAAATTCGACGGTCATGAGGATCGCGACTGCAACTTTGATGTCTCTGGAAACCGCGATGGCGAAAATACCGTAACCGAAAGTGAGGGCGAGGAATATAAAAAGGGCCGCATCTTTGCCCCAGGAAACGTTTTCCAGATGAAAAACTTTCTGCATATTTTTCTTTTCGCTCCACCACACAAGCCCGAAATATTGATACGCGTGATAAGACTCCATGATGAAGAAGGACTGTCCGAATGTGTCGAAACCCCAGGTATAGATGGAGCAGGCCGCCAACGCCAGGTGCGTGAAGACCTTTTGCCAGGACACCTGATATCCCGCTTTGGCGTATTGCCAATACCTCGCGAGATAAAAAATCAAAAATGCGACGCCGCTCCCGACGACCCAGCGGGCGATCGCGGGCTGGTGCTGATAAGTCCAGCCGGGAATGTTTGCGAGGGTGAGCAGGTTCAGGTCGCGGAAATGTTCGAGCGATGACACATAACGCGTCACGGAAACGCCTGCGAGGATGGGCCCGGCATAGGTGAAGAGGGCCAGGATATAATCCAGCCTGCGCCCCATCGTCGGGATGTTGCCGGCCCGCATGTCATAGAGGCGGCCGAAACCGAAAGTTTGAAGGCTGGAATGATAAACGTCCATCAGGGGGATCACCATGACCATGACATAATAAAATGGGTTCGCGAAATAAATTCCGAGCAGGAGGGCGGCTGGGACAACAATGAAACGCAGGGGAAATTGCACGAAAATGTCCTTGTTCAGGTGGCTCCTGAAGAATACGGCGGAGAGGTGCGCCAGGGTGAGGATATAGGCGAAACTATACATCGCTTCTTTCACGGTGGCATAGCCCCGGCCGAAGAAGGTCACTTCAGAGTGTTCCAGGCCCGTGAAATGAACGAAGGCGGCGATGGCCAGAAAATAGAGAGGCGCCCAGATGAAAAACACGTGATCATAGAGCGGGCTCACGATATATTTTGTTCTGTCTTTGAGCCCCTCGATGAAGGAGATTTTGGGAGGGGGATTGGCGGGAACGTTTTCCTTCAGGTGGAGGTTCAGGAGGAACGTGAAATAAATCGTGGTTGTGGCCTGAATCGTTTCAGAGATTTCTTCAAAAGAATCGTGGCCGCATTCCCAGGGGACCAGGAACCCTTTGTATTTCCCGACATAGGCGAAAACCGCGAGCGCTGAAGGCAAGGCGAAAACATACCAGGGAGCTTTCATTTTATAAAAGCGCTTAAAAATAATGGGGACGACCGCAGTGACCGCGATCAAGAGGCCGAGCGCGGCGACGTCTGCAAGATCCCATTTCCAGCTGATCTGCACGGGCCGCATGATCAGGGTGTGGAGCGACACCTGGTCTTCGTCATAATAATAATTGGTTTGGGACTGGTTCAGGAAAATTTGGCCGTAATCGATTTCTTCGAGCATGAGCCAGCCGCAGAACGCGGACCCGGCAAGCAAAAGCCCCTGGCCATATTTGCGATAAGACCTGAAAAGCAGGATTGCGGACACCAGATAAGAAAGGGCGCTCAGGTTTTCCGAGAAGGAATATTCTCCCCGCGCGTCGCTGTAAAACCAGCAGGCGGGCGCGCCGATGTGCTTGTTGAGATAGAGCACGAGCATCCATCCCAGGAAAAAATACCAGAAGGCGAATTTTTGAAGCTGGCTGTTCGTGGATGGAGTCATCAATTAATCCCTTCGGGAAAATCTGGGGAAGGTGACTGCCGCGTCTTCTTCAAGCCGGTCGCCGCGCGTTAAAACATATCTCAGGCCGAGAAGGGGGGCAATGAGGATCACGGGCCAGATTTTCAAAAAGGATTCTCCAGCCAAAGTCACGCCGAGGAAACTTGAAAGGATGCCGGCCATGAACCCGTTATTTTCCCAGAAGAAAAGATGTTTCACTTGAGCGAACCGCTTTTGGTTCGCGGTGAAAAAGAGCCCGCCGTATAAGGCAGACCCCGCGATCAAAACCACATAAAGCGGCAAGAATCGGGTGTCATAGGGGAATCGGGAGATGACGGCGATGAAGGCATAATACAAGAGCGGAGAGAGGAAAACCGCCTCCATTTCCGTCGGGCGTCCGCGTTTGGAGAGAGCGAGTCCTGAGAGCACGCCCAGGAGCCACCCGCAGGTGGTCGTCAGATATGTGAGCCCTGCCGAGGACATGTTCGATTCCAGGATGAAGAAGAACGAGAACTGGATGAGCCCGAAGAAGAGCCCGCAGATGAAAACGTATAAAATTTCAATCATCGCGGCTGAAATATTGCGTCATGAGGCGTTTCCAGGTGCGGTGGAGCACCACATCCATTTTCTTTCGGCTGATGACGGGATAATCTCCCGCGGCGAGGCTGGTTTCAATCTCCTTCATGTCGAGGACTTTGGTCTTGAAGGATTTTTTGTCGGCAATTTTTTTCTCAAGCTCGGCTTTCGTGAAAGGGAATTTCTTGGAGGCGTAGCAGAAATTGGAGTCTTCATAAGGCGCGATGACCATGGCGTCGGGGAAAACGGAGCGGAGCGTCTGGAGTATGCGCATCGTGACCGTGCCGCTTTTCCACATCTGCCCGTTGAGGCTCACAGACAGAATTCCGTTGTCGGTGAGTCTTTCCCTCACAGCTTCATAAAATTCTTTCGTATAAAGCAGGCCGACTTGCATCTGGAGGGGGCCGGCAATGTCCATACTGATCAGGTCAAATTTTTTCGGCGTGTTGTTGATGAAGTGTTTGGCGTCGTCGATGTTGAGCTTCCATTTTTGGTCCAGCAAAGGGTCCAGCGTCCGGTCGTTGCCGTCCCTCAAATATTTCAGCCCTGCGCTGATGACTTGCCTGTCGATTTCCACCGTGTCCACGGATTTCGCGTGCCCCAAAACCTGATAGAGGGAACCCAAAGAGCCGCTCCCCACGATCAGAACAGCCGGATCGGCATAAAACGACGCAGGGAGACCGGAAATGAACATGTTGAATTCGCTCAGAGCGTCGTCTCCAAAGTGCCGGACTCCGTCGAGATAGAGGTGGCGTCTGCCGAAAAGCCCCTCCGTGATTTCAATCCTCTGATAAGGCGTGTCGCGGGAAAAAACCGTCGTCATGATTTCATGAATTTTGGGTTCGCTTTTTCTCTCGATGCCGGCCGCCCTCTGATAATAGAACGCCACGCTTGCCGCCTCGAGTTTGGGCGAGAGAGCGAGATAAGCGAGGGTGAGGATCAGGCAGTTGGCCAAAAGCGCTTTCGAGTTCCAGAGGAGGTGGAGGATCGCGGTGAGCCCCAGGAAATAACCCGCCATGAGGACGAGGTTCCCGACGGAAAAATTGGCGCAAATAAAAAGAAGGAGGACTCCCGCCAGGGCTCCCAGGATTTCATAGCGATAGAGGTCCGGAAGACTTTCTTTCCCTTCTTCTTCAATGAAGCGGGGGAGGAGGACGCTGTAAAATGACGAGATGAGGAATGAGCCGATGAAGATGAGGGAGAGCAGGGCGATCAGGTTGTGGTTATTGCTGACGAAGAAACCGGAGAGATATCGGAGCGAGAAAGGGAGAGTGAGGTGAAGGATCAGCGTGAGGACGGAAACCGTTCCGAGGGTTGATTTTGGAATGCGGTCTGAAAGGAGATAACCCAGAGAAACACCGAAGAAATAGGCGAGGGTGGTGAGGAGGATGATCATCTCCGTGCCGAAGAGGAGGGACGCGAAATTTCGGATCATCACGAACTGGATGATGATCAGGTTCGCGCCCGCAATGAACAGGATTTTCTGTTTATTCGAAAGGGTTATTTGCTCCATTGATATCCGCGTCCGGGGACTGTGATAAGGTGGTCCGAAAAGGGGCTCCCAAGTTTTTTGCGAATCTGGGCGATGTGCATGTCGATGGCGCGGCTCTCCTCGGCATATTCCTTCCCGAGCACGAGCTTGGAGATTTCCGAACGGCTCACGGGGTCAGGAGCTTGCTGGAGGAGGAGATAAAGGATGTCGAATTCCCTGGGGGTCATGTCATCGATCTTTTTGCCTGAAATTGTTGCGGTGTAATTTTTGGGTTCCAGTTTGAGGTCTCCGGCCTGAATCAACTTGCGGGTTTCCTTCATGGGCTGTCCGGCCCGCCGGAGGAGCACTTTCACTCGCGCGACAAGTTCAGAGGGGTCAAAGGGTTTGGTGAGATAATCGTCCGCTCCGATGTCCAGGCCTTTCACGCGCTCGGAAACGTGGGAACGCGCCGTGCACATGATGATGGGGACTCCGGTCATCTGGGGGAAGACCCGCACGCGTTTGCAGACTTCGAGTCCGTCGATGTCTGGGAGAGTGAGATCCAGAACCATCGCGTCCGGCGGATGGTCTTCGCAAAAACTGACCGCGTCCAGGCCGCACTCCACATCGAAGACCTGGAATCCCTTCCCTGAAAAAATGACTTTGAGAAGTTCGCGGACTTCCCAGTTGTCTTCAACGATCAGGAGGCGCGGTTCGTTCATCGGGATATAAAAAGCGAAGACTCCCCCAATGCTTCCATCGAGGGAGTCTTCTTGCTTTTCAAGGCTTTAGTTCAGAGCCGAAGGCCAGGAGCCCCGGACTTCATTATAGGTGTCCATCTCCAGCGAAACATCCGTCGCCTTGATGGTGAGAGTGTTGTCATAAAAGACCTGAGCCGAGCCGCCGCCGTCGAACTGGAAGTTCTTTCCGACGACGATGATGCCGTAAACGCAGGCTCCGCCTTTGAGATAAACCTTTTTGTCCGCCCAGATGATCCCCTTGACCGTGACGGCATTGGTTGAGTCAAAGGTATAGGGCGTGGTCTGGACATGCTGATATCCGGCGTCTCCGGGATATTCTCCGGAAGCGGCCGTATCAATGGCCCCGTATTCTCTCCAGGCTTTATTCGGGACGGTCACGGTGAATTGTCCGTTGGCGTGGGACCGTTTCCCTTCGCGGATGAAGACCGTGGCGTTCCTCGCGATCACGATTCCGTTGATGAAGGTGTTCCCTGTGATCTTGCAGTTCACGTTGTCGAAGAAATAGCACCGCGGAGAGGCGGCCGTGTCCACGCGGTTGATGAGCCAGTGGTGGTCGTTCTCATCATCCTCGTTCTTGTCTTCGTTGCATCCCTTTCTGCGGGAGTGCGACGGAATGCAGGACGATCCGTCCCCCAGGGTGTGATATTCTCCGCCTCCGGCATAAACGGTGTTTCCGTTTGAGTCCGCGCCGGCGTGCTGGGCGATATATTTGTAGTAATCGTAATTCATGGTCGGAGCCGAGGGGACTTCGTCGCTATAGCTCCACCATTCTTCTCCGTCCGTGTTGGGGGGCGAAGGGTTGGTGTCGCGGCCCGTGATGGATTCGGTGGCGAACTTGCGCGGATAGGGAAGCCAATAACGCCCATGCCCGTTTTTCATCTTCCATGAGCCGAGCACGCAGATGGGGCCCCAGTGGACGCCGCGCATCTGGTCCTCGTCAAACTCGTAATTGTCGTCGTCATCAGAACTGCTCTTGCTGCTGCTGGCCTGAACGCTCGGGATGACGGATTCTGCAAGCGCGTTGGCATATTCATAGAAGCCGGACTTGATGTTCAGGAACGCGCTCTTCTTGCTCACCTGTTTGCAGAGGTTTCCGCGTTTCTGCCGTTTGTGGGTTTTGTCATTCAAAACATAGATGACCCAGTCCGGCTTTTCGTTCTCATTCTTATAGACCGCTTTGAGAACTCGGAGATCGGTCTTGTCTTTGTCGCGGCCGGTCGCCGTGATCACGACTTTAGACGCTCTGTCATCGTCTCCGGGGAGGTTGGTGGCGTTGGCCATGGCGATGTCGATGCAATATTCGCCGTCGCCTTCGACATATTTCTGGTCATTTTTATAGCCGTCGATCTGAGCGCCCGCCATGAGCGTGTCCCAGTTCTGGATCCGCTCTTCCACTTTCCAGATGGCGCGCGAAAGCGCCTGTTCCGCCATCTTCATGGCGACAGAAGATTTTCCGGCGCTGACCGCCTTGGAATCTTCTTTCTGGGTGAAATAAATGGCCGCCCCCACTGCGACGATCAGCACCGCTGACGCCACGAACGCGGTCACGGCAATTTGTCCTCTGTTTGTCGGCTTGTCATGTTTCATGACATCCCTCCTTCCCGTCAATTTTATATTCAAATCCATTGGTGTCTCATTTCGTTTCACTTTCAAGGATACCAGAGGAAAAATATAATTCAAGGGCCGATTTACATTATTTTACCTGTCCGCCGGATGAACGGAGGCGCACAATGTTGAATTAAATGGGGGTTTTAAATGATGAAGGAAATGGAGAATATAATAAGGAAAACGCCGACCATGCGCATCATCCACCTTCCCTTCTCCATCCCCACATATTGCACCGTTTCAGGGGTTGTGAAGGGGACGAACTGGAGGAAGAACCCTGCCGGCAGGAGACAAAGTCCCAAAAAGGTTCGGATCGGGATGTGGAGCTTCGCGGAGAGGTTCAGGCTGGCAACGATGGATCCCACGATAAGGAAAAGGAGGGCGGTGAAGGGAACGGAAGCCTTGGAGCAAAGTTTCAGGTATTTCGCGGCCTTCTCATAACATTCCTCCGAACAAAAATATTCCACATCCTCGCCTTGCGGGATTCCCAGGCGGCTGATGACCGGCACCATCTTCTCATACATGATGTCGTGATATTGGTGGCACCAGCGGCATTTGGGGGCGTCCACGGGTCAGGGGTTAAGAATCTGAACTTTTTGGAGCGCCATTTGGAGGAAGGTTTCTTTCTGTTCTGCCGTCCTTTTGGAAACGGTCAAGTTCACCGACATGAGGGTGTTGTCGTTGGATTGGGGATAAAAGAAGGTCAGGAACCTGCAGTTTTTGGTGAGGGTTTTGGATTTCCAGGCAGTCGCTCCCACCGTCCTGTAATCCATCAAAAGATTTCGTCCGAGCTGATAAAAATAAAACTCGCGGTCGTTCCCATCAAGGTCCGTGCACTGGAAATAGAGCCGGGAATAGGGGCCCTGGCCGGACTGCTGGTCGATGACGAAAGTGGAGGCCTTGCCCTGCTGGATCATCTTCTGCATCACGGTGAGGGCCGTGCGGGACTCTTGAACTGTTTCCTGTTTGACCTTGGATGCCAGGGTGAACCGCATGATGATGCGCTGAGCTTGCGTGAATGAATATCCCACGAGAGTGCTGATGCTGATCGCGATCATGAGTTCGATGAGGGTCACGCCCCTTGCGGACGAATGATGTTTGTTGGGGGAAAGGGTCAGGGCCATGAGAAATTGATCGTTTTGGATTGTCCGATCGCAATGGGGATGCTCGTGCTTGATTTGCGGATGGTGGATGAGGAGAAACCAACCGTGTCGTCAGCGTAGTATCCGTAAAGATAATATTGCGTCCCTCCGAGGACGCGCATGGAATAGTTTCCTGCGGAATCGGATGCCGCAAAATAGAAGATGGTCGGCCCGTTCACCAGACTGCCGGAGATGACGGGACCGGAGCTGATGGAAGCGATGGGTTGGGTCGAAGTCACCAGGACCACCCCCGTCTCGATGGGGAGCCCGCCATAGGTCACTCGGCCGCTCAGCGTGCCATATCCGGCTGTGACGCGGAAGGTGCCCACATCGATCGTGCTCCCCATGGTGGGCACCACGGCTTTCCCGGTGGAGATGTCGACGGTTTCGCTGTTGTCTGTGACGAGATAGAGAAGATAGGGGTTGTTGACCGAACAGGTCGCGACGTTTGTGATCAAAAATCTTCCGTCGCTCCCAGTCGTCGCTGTTTTATATTCCGCTCCGTCCCGCTGAAGGCTGACGACATATCCCGGAAGAGGGTCCACGCCGTTGGCCGTGACGAAGCCCCGGAGGCCGCCACCTGAGACGAGGGTGAAATTGACCCCGTCGGTGATTTGTCCCAGTTCCACGATCACGCTGTCGCTTGAAGATTTTGTATAGGAGTTATTGGTGTTGATCATGTTGCAGCCCACCGCATAACTGCCGGAAGCGATGTTGATGCGGTAATATCCCTGGCTGTTCGTTTGCGCTGTTTGGGAAACCGCGTCAATGGTGATGTTTGAAAGGCCGATGCCGTTGGCGTTGGTGACGCGTCCTGCGATGGTCCCGTTCGTGGTGACGAAAGTGAGGGTGCTGAAATTGGTTCCGTTCTGCCATTGGGGCGTGGTGAAATTGTTGGGGATCCCAAGTTTTGGAGTTGTGGAGCCCATCCAGGCTGAAATTTCCATGTAGCAGACGTTCCGGGGGGAAGCGCTGATGATGGCCACCGTCCAGGCTCCCGTGGCAACGTCCGTGAGGGTGAACGATCCGATGTTTTGAACGAATGCGGTTGAGGAAAGCCCGTCGTTGGCGGTGACATGGGCGCCTTTGGCGGGAGTTCCGGAAGAGGGAGGAGCCGTGGTATCGGCGTTGAACAGGGCCCCCGCAAAATCATAATAGCTTGCCGAGTTCATGTTCAGCGCTGTCAATCCCGATGAAAACCAGTCTCCGTCATAGGCTGAGTGAGCGCTGTATCCATAGGCATTGTTATCCGTGTCCCAGGAATAGGCCGAGGGAGAGGCCGAATTTCGGTATCCGCTGAAACAGGTTCCAAATGCGCCGCCGCAGGTATACCAATGGTCGTGGCCGGCAAAAGTGTTGTTGCCCATCTGTCTGGAAAAGAGCTGGCTGTCCGCCGCATCGGCAGGAAGACCGTTGGAGCTCTCCCTCGCTTTCGAGGGGACGCTTGCCGAGGCGGAGCCCCACCCGAGACCGTCGTGCCAGTCGGACCTGGAATTTGCCACATATCCGCGGGTCCCCGTCACCCGAATTCCTCCCGCCCCATTATCGGTGATAATGTTTAAATCGCCATCAACCGCTGTCCGATAATAAGCGTCCGCCGTGCGTTTGAAAAGTCCAGCGCCATAAGTGACCGTGCTGACATTCGCGATCAGGAAAAAACTTTGAGGCGGAATTGAGATGTGCGTCATGGTGGGGAAACGCAGGTCCCAGGCCGTTGAGGTGGTCCGGAAATTTTTAAAAACGCTGTCCGCGTGATTCGGATTGCCCAGGAGATATTTGGCTCCGCTGTCTCCGTGGTCGTCCGGCGGTTCCAGGTTGTGGGTGTCAAAATAGGTGACCGTCACATACCACAAATCATAATTGCTTGTAGGCTCTGATTTGCTTGCGATCAGGATGCTGTAGGTGGTGGGGTTATAAAGTTCGATATATTCCTGGCTGGCGAAGGCTCCGCCGCCGGCATATTTGGGGACGACCTGGGTGATCACGATGTGGTCCAGCAGGAAGGCATAACCCGTGACCGTGCCCAGAAATTTTTTTGTCAGTTTTATGTTTTTTGTCGTGGTGGTTCCGGAACTGCAGACCACCGGCGTGGAAGTGTCCATGAAATATCCCGTCGCCGTCGTCACGAGGGTCCAGGATCCGGCAGGGACGTTAAACTCGTAGGATCCGTCATTTTCCGACGAAGTGTTGAACGAGGGGTTTTCGAGGATATAGATGCCCGCGTTGGGAATGGGTTTTGTGACCGCGGTGTCGGTGGTCTTCACGAGGCCGGAAATGGTGGCGTTGAGCTGTTGGCGGTCGGTGTTTTCCATGAGAATGCTCATGGTGGTTTTCTTCCAATCCCCTCCCGCCCCTTCGGAATGATAGGCGACATAGACCGTGACCCGTTTCATGCCCACGTCCGGCTGGGTCCAATCCACGTGGGAGAACACTCCCGTGCTGTCCTCGGCGACTTTTTCCACATAGGTCATCTTTTCATAGACGATGCCTCCCGTGGTTGTGATTTCTTTGGGATAATATCCGATGTCATATTCGACGCTGTCTATAAAGCGGGTGTCTGTCACGGAATATGTGGTCACTTGCAGTTTGTAATAGGGCATGTTTTTATAGACCGCGAGCTGTTCAGTGGCCACGGTGCTGGCGATGGATTTGGCTTTTGTCATCAGGATGCCGCGCATTATATAAGGGAAGGCGGACATCGTTCCGACGAGCGCGACAGAAAGCACCACGACGGCGACGGCGACCTCGACGAGGGAGAATCCGTGCTGGCCTGGGCGCGATAAACCTGTCTTGTTGTTCATCAGTTTTTAAGTATAATAGACATGTCGCAGGATTTCAATACGGGGTTTACACGAATTTACATGCCCTTACATCAGAAAAAAAATCGAGGCATCTCACTGGTTGAAGTCATGATTGTGGTTGCCATCCTGGGCATCATGGCGTCTCAGATCGTCCCTAAATTCTCGGATCAGATTCGGCGCTCAACAGAAGCTTCCACGAAAGGTTCCCTCGCCACTCTCCGCTCTTCGCTCCTGATTTATTTCGCCGACAACATCGGGGCCGACCCCGTCACGATGGAATCCATCGTCCCAAAATATATCAGCGCCCTGCCCACCGCAAAGATCGGGACCTATCACATTGACTCGAGCAGTCCGTCCAACAAATTGAATTACACCACGGGACTCGACGTCGGAGGCTGGCTTTATGTCACGCCGGACGGGGCGGTGTTCGTCAACTGCACGCATCTCGACACGCATAACGAGCGCATCACGACTTGGTAAATTTAGGCGGGTTCGTCCTGAAGGATCTGGAGATATTTTAGGAGCTGGTCTCTGAGCTTCTCGTTGCCGAGGTCGTTGTAGACATAGACCAGGTTGCTGATGCTGCGGGAGAGGATTGTGAGGTTGTTGACCGGGCTCAGATAGGCCTCCTGGAACCCGATGTCCTGGCTCCGGAGCAAATCGATGCAGTCTTTGCGGGACAAAATCCTGCCGCGGTTGAAGGGATCCATAAACACGCTTTTTTCCGAAAATTTGAACTGGACAATGAAGTGGCTGGGGAGCCCGATCCCAAACACAGGCACGGGGCGGTCCCGCCAGATCAGGCGGTCGGCGAGCAGGATGCAAACGGAAGAGAGAGAGATGGGGATGCCGACTTTACGGTCCAGGACTTTGTTGATATAGGTGTTGTCCGGGTCATAATAATTTGAGATGTTGCCGTGGAACCCCTGAATTTTGAAAAGATATTCGCAGAAAATCTTGATGAGCATGTCCGCGTCCTGGGCTTCGCGGATGGCGGGGCGCAGTTCGCGGGCCATGTGGTTGAGGGGATCGGTGATCTCCTCTTTCTTCATGAGCGCGTTCGGCAGAGAAGCCAAAAGATACAGCGCTTCTTCCAGGTTGAAATTTTTCCCTTCTTTTTCCGCGAGTCCCCGGATCGCGGTCCCGATGTCGTCCCAGCGCATTTCCTCGAGCAGATGAGTCACTCTGTGGTTCGCCGAGATAAATTCCTGGGTGGACAGCCATTCTTTCCATTGGGGTTCTTCGGTGATGAGGGTTTTAAATTCGGAGGTGAGGCGGATGAGGGTGCGGCCTTCTTCATCGTTCAACAGCTGACAGAACGCCCTGAATTGAGGTTCCGTCAGTTTTTTAGCGTTCATCGATTCCATATACTATCAAACTCTTTCAGCTAATGCCAAATTTTAATTGACTCTGACATGACAAAAAGCGATGTGACAAAAAGCGTAAGCCAAATTAATTTATTGGCTCCGTCGGGACTTCTGGGGGAAACCTCTCCGTGGTTTCCCTTACGCCTTCGGCGCAAGCATCCCTTCCAAAACGCCGGAGCCAATAAATTAATTTGGCTTACGCTTTTTGTCATCCTAATATTCACATCAGCGCGCGGATATTCACAGGAACATAAAATCGTGTTTCTGGGGGACAGCCTCACGGCGGGGTTGGGATTGCCGGAAGGCTCGAGTTTTCCATCACTCATTCAGGAACGGCTCAGGGCGGACGGGATCGGGTGGACGGTCGTGAACGCCGGCGTTTCAGGGGACACGACGAGCGGGGCTTTGCGGCGCATCCCCTGGATTTTGAAGTCCAGGCCTGAAATTGTTTTCCTGGCTTTGGGCGCCAACGACGGGTTGAGGGGCACGGATCCGAGTCTGATAAAAATGAATCTTGAAAAGATCGTTTCGAAATTTAAAGAGGCCAAGGTCCGCGTGGTTTTGGCCGGGATGAAAATGCCCGTCAATTACGGCCCTTCCTATTCCAGGGCTTTCGGCAGGGTCTATTCAGATGTTGCGCTCAAAGAACATCTCGATTTTTATCCGTTTTTATTGGAGGGCGTGGCAATGAACGAAAAACTGAACCTTTCGGACGGGATTCATCCGAACGAAGAAGGGCAAAAAATCGTGGCGGAGAAGGTTTATGGATTCTTAAAACCCATTTTATGGCCGAAGAAATATTAAGAGCTGAAAACCTCTCAAAAAACTTTTTGAGCGGCGAAAAATCCATCCGCGTTCTGGACGGCGTGAGCCTTTCCCTGAACCGGGGCGAGAGTCTGTCCATCATCGGGCCTTCCGGGAGCGGAAAATCCACCCTGCTTGCGATCCTGGCGGGGCTGGACCGGCCCAGCGGGGGACAAGTGTTCTTTGACGGGATGGATCTGAACGCCTTGAGCGAGAGGGAAATTTCGCGCCTCTGGGGCCGAAAAATCGGGTTCGTCTTTCAGGCCTATTATCTGCTTCCCTCCATGACCGCAGAAGAAAATGTCCGGGCGCCTCTGGAGATCGCGGGAGATCCTCTTGCTCGGGAAAAAGCGCAGGAGTGGCTCGGCAAAGTGGGGCTTTCCGAGAGGATGCATCACACTCCTTCCCAACTTTCCGGCGGAGAACAACAGCGCGTGGCCCTGGCCCGGGCCTTTGTCTCGGGCCCCGAAATTCTGTTCGCTGATGAGCCCACCGGAAACCTGGACACCCGCACGGGCCGGGAAATGGAAGACCTGATCTTCTCCCTTGTGCGCGAGCATCAGACCACGCTTGTTCTGGTGACGCATGAGCCGGCCTTCGCGAAAAAATCAGCGCGCTTGATCGAACTTCAAGGCGGCAGGATTGTTTAAACTCGCCTTCTGGCAGTTGCGGGGGGAATCAAGAAAAATCTGGCTGGTCATTTTCTGCGTGGCTCTCGGCGTTGCTTCGCGCGTTGCCGTGGGCTCTTTCCTTACGGGACTGTCTCATTCTCTCCTCCGTGAAGCCCGCAACCTCCTCTCCTGCGACATTGAAATCCTGAGCCGTTCTCCTTTGAGCGCCGGCAAGCGGATGGAACTTAAAAATATTTTGCCCGAAGGCTCAAAAATCCAGGACATGACGAGCCTCCTGACCATGGCCGCTCTTGAGGGAACGCCCAGGAGCCGTCTCGTGGAACTGCGCGCGGTGGATCCGGGATATCCGTTTTTCGGCAAACTGGAAATCGAGAGTGTCGAGGGAAAAATAATAAATTCCGTTCCGGATTATCCAGCGGTTTATGTTCAGAAAGAATTCCTTGCCCAGATCAACGCCGGTTTGGGGTCATCCCTCAAGATCGGCAAAAAAGTTTTCAGAGTTCAGGGCGTCATCAAAAAAGATCCCGGCCTCGGCGGCGGCGTTTTTTCTCTGGGTCCCAAAATGCTTATCCCCATCACGGAACTCCAGGCGACAGGTCTCGCGGAATCCGGTTCCCGTCTCAATTATAGCGTCACGGTCGCGCTTCCTCGCGAGGGGTCTGCGGAGGAAACGGCGAATAAAATAAAAAAAATGTGGGGACTCTCTCAAAAACCCGGAAGGTTCAGCGAATCTTTCGGGTCCGAAGAGGGCATCCATGTGAGGACGGCGGCGGACAAGCAAAACCAGATCCGGGAATTTTTCGTTCGTTTGGGCGAATATCTGCGTTTGGTTTCCCTGATCGCGCTTTTGCTGGGCGGCATCGGGGTGGCCTCCGTTGTCCGGAGCTATGTCGTGGAGCGGCTGCCTTCTGCGGCGACCCTGGAAACTCTCGGCGCCTCATCCTCCCAGGTCACGGGAATTTTTTTTATACAAGTGCTTGTTCTGGGCGCGATCGGCAGTCTTTTGGGCGCTCTCGCGGGGGCTTCACTGCAGAAACTTCTTCCGCTCCTCCTCGGAGGGTTCATCCCGGTTCAATATGATTCGGCCCTAGATTTCAAATCCATCGGTTCCGGCATCGCTCTGGGCCTGGCCGTTTCCGTTTTTTTCGGGCTCCTGCCCGTCTTGTCCCTCAAAAAGCTTAAACCCCTTCAGGTTTTTCGAGGCGAAGCATCGCCTGAATTTCTCAACCGCATCCCCTGGGCCGCTCTCGCTCTGGGGTCTGCGTCGCTCTCAGCTCTCGCGATCCTTGAATCCCGATCCATCGTCAAGGGACTGTTTTTCTCAGGGAGCTTTTTGGGGAGCGCAGGCATTTTATATGCTCTTTCCCGATTCGTCCTTCCCAGAGCCGCGCTTTCCCGGAAATTCTTTTCATCTTTCGGTCCCAGGCACGGGTTGTCCAACCTTGCCCGCCCCAGCCTTTCGCCTTATGGCGCCGCGACAGCTCTCGGCCTCTCCGCGTTCCTCCTCGGCGCCCTTGCGGTTTATCATTCCAGCCTCCTCAAGGAACTCGAGCCCGGCGGCTCGGATAAAATTCCAACATTTTTCGTGATCGACATCCAGGACGATCAGGTGGCGGATCTTCGGGCCCATTTCATGAAGAGCGGCATCACCCGATTTATGATGTCGCCCATGATCAAGGCCCGATACCGGGGATATAACGGCGAACCGATCAGCGACAGGAAAATTTTGACCCGCGAAGACGAACAAGCTCAATATTTCAGGAACCGCGAACAGAATTTGAGTTTCCGAGAGAAACCCGGAGAAAACGAAAAGATTGTCAGGGGTCAATGGATGGCATCAGCCGCGCAGGACAAAACGGAAGCTTCTCTCGAAGAGTGGTTCGCGGAACGGCTGGGCGTAAAAATGGGCGACACAATAAAATTCGACGTGCAGGGCGTTGAAGTGGAAGCCGTGATCACGAGCCTGCGCAAAGTGAACTGGGCCAGTTTTTTGCCCACCTTTTTTATTTATCTCACGCCGGCCTCTTTGGCGGACGCGCCCAAAACCTGGGTCGGCTCCATCCTGGGCGTGGCGCCGGATCAAAAAGACATTCTGCAGTCTCAGCTTGTCCGGCTTTTTCCCAACCTCACGATCATCGATGTGGGGGAAACGGCGGCGCGGATCGCGGAGATCCTTAAAAAAATATCCTGGGCCGTTTCGTTCGTCGCCTTGTTCTCGGTCCTCGCGGGCTTGATAGTGCTCGCGGGGCTTGCGGTTTCGGCTCTCCGGCAGCGGGAAAAAGAGTCCGTCCTCCTCAAGGTTTTGGGCGCGGGCGCCGGGACTTTATTTTCATCTCTTCTATCGGAATTTGGAGTTTTGAGCGGCCTCTCGGTTTTGATGGGCCTCCTCCTTTCGTCGGGTTTCAGCTGGATTCTGCTCACCTATTTCCTCGACCTCTCATTTTCTTATCCCTGGCGCCAGCTCCTCTCGCTTTGGGCCCTTCTCTTTTTGCTGTCGTCTTTCGCGGGACTTTTGACCAGCCGAAAAATTTTCTCGGTGAGGCCCATGGATATGTTGAGAGCGGCCGTCTTTCTTATGCTTATGGTTTCTCCGGCCCGAGCGGAATCTCATGTGACGGCGGAACTGGTTCCCCAGTCTCAGTCAGTTTCCCCTGGAAAATCTTTTACCGTCGCCGTGCGTCTCCGGATGACGGAGGGATGGCACACTTATTCCGATCCTCCCGGGGATTCGGGGTTGCCGACTCAAATCATTTGGGATCTTCCTCAGGGATTCTCCGCCGGAAAAATTCTCTGGCCCGCGCCCAAAAAAATAACTGAAAGCGGCATCACGAATTATGTTTATGAAAATGCGGTCGATCTCAAAGTCAAAATATCCCCGCCCAGAACCATAGACCGGAAAAAAATTGTCCTGAAAGCCAAAGTGAAATGGCTTGAGTGCAAAGACATTTGCCAGCCCGGTTCTGCATGGGTCCAAGCGGAAGTTTTAATCAAGCCTTGATTTTTCGCCGTATTTGTTCTATTTTTGATCATCCGCAGAAATAAAAGGAGATTCCGCATGAGGAAGGCTTTCAGCGTTTTAATCTGGGTTGTGATGATTGCGGCTGTTTCGTTTCTGGTGGTGCAGGCCAAGGACGCGGAGCTCGGCAACACGGCGCCCGATTTCACCTTGAACGATATTTCGGGGAAACCCCGTTCTCTCTCGGAGTTCAAAGGCAAGTTCGTGGTGCTGGAATGGACCAATCCCGAATGTCCCTTCGTTAAAAAACATTATGGGTCCCACAACATGCAGGACCTTCAGAAACAGTGGGCGGACAAGGGCGTGGTGTGGCTCAGCATCTGTTCTTCGGGAAAAGGGAAACAGGGTTTTTATGACGCGGCCGACTGGCAGAAACTTCAGGCGACGCGGGACGTGAGCAGCGCGGTCACTCTTTTGGATCCGGAAGGAACGGTTGGAAAACTCTATGGCGCGAAAACCACGCCTCACATGTTTGTGGTCAACACCAAGGGCCTCCTGATTTATAAAGGCGCGATCGATGATAAACCCAGCGTGGATGCCGCCGACGTCAAAGGCGCGAAAAATTTTGTGAGCATGGCGCTTGAAGAAGCGTCCGCAGGAAAGCCGGTCAAATTTTCTTCCACACAGTCT
>JAKFYJ010000050.1 GCA_021730935.1 Elusimicrobiota bacterium | reverse complement strand
GTTGTCCGGCCCGAACTCAAAAGCGGAGAGAGTCTGCTGATCCCCCACGGTGAGGAGCGCTTGGGGAAGGAGTTTCCTCACGGAAATGACCGTGTTTTCCTGAACCACGCCCGCAGGGAAAATCAGACGGGGCGCTCCGACAAGCTGGGCGCAGGGGTTGTTGATTTCAAAAGAGCCCGCCTGGGGAGCGATGCCGAAGAATTGAGAAAGTTCGTCCACCACTCGGAAAGGCCTTGGAGCTTCAGCGCGCCCATAAAATCCTCTCGTGTATCCATCGTCCGCCTCAATATAAAATTCATACGAACCCAGAGGCAAATCGGATTGAGAGAAAGACGCCGACGCGTTCCAGCGCAGAGGGTTGTCCGGATTCTGGACGAGGGCCAGTTTCCGCGCGAAATAATTCTGATCGCCCGCGCGGCGGAAATGAAAAGTGGCCGCATGCACGTCAAAATCGTCCGTGATGGTCGTCTCAAATTTGATGGGGTCCACGCGGGGCAGTTCGTCGCAAGTCGCCCCAAAGAGGACCGGCGCCTGAATGTCCGGCACGGGCGAAACGAGTTCAACATTGAGGTTCGTGGTGTAATCGCCCAAAGCGGCTGTGGAAGGAATGATCGTGGCGAAATAGATATAACTCACTTGTCCGGGCAGAATGGGCAAGTTGGCGGATTTTCGGGATTGAACAAAAGTTGGATCATTCAGATCGATGGAACGGGTCCAGGAGGCGGCATCGGCCTCGGTGAAATTCACTCCGCCGGGCTGGGGCGTCGAGAAGGTCATCCAATATAAGGAAATCCCTTTCGTTGGATCTTTTTTGGAGATGAGTCCGTTCCCCTGTCCGGCCGGGCCTTGCCAAAGAACATTGTTGGTGAAAAGCCGCAGGTCCTGGTTCACGAGCTCGGGATATTCGATCTTGAGATATTGCTTCGCGACCGCCGTGCGGCTGGCATTCCCGATCCGCTGAAATTCGATGCTGGTGAAAAGGTTATCGTCGGAAATGTTGTGGAGTTCAACCGAGAAAGCGCGGACCGTCTGCGCCGCCGTGCAAAGGAGCGCAAAAGCCGCAATGAGGCGCGGAAACGCTTTAAGGAATGAACTCGATGTCGTCATAATAAAGGGTGCCGCTGTTTAGAAATGAATTGTTGCGATTATAGTTATTTTCGAATGTATAAATGAGAGTTGTTACATTGGAAAAACTATCTAAATTTGAAAAATCAATTAACGGAATTTGAACTTTCTGCCAAACAGTCGTCACTCCGCCGCCAAGATAGTCTTTGATATAAACACTTGCAGAATTGTGATTGAAATCCTTGCTGGAATTATGGAGTTCAATTTTCATTGAAAGATTGTCGGCATCTCCCCGCACATAAAATTCAAGAAATTTATAGATTCTCAAATCTTCTGAGCCGGTTTTTGATAAAGCAACCACCACTCCACCGTAATCGTTGGGCTTTGGCAGATCAAATTTTATTGCAAGTGATTTGGCTCCGGCAAATGGGAAACTGGCATCGTAGTGATAAACTGTTGAACTTGTCGCATCGTCGAAGACGGAATAATTTCCGCCCCAAAAATTTGGGTTTACCCCATCATCGAAATTGTCTAAGAGATTTGCTGGTGCCACTTGCGAGCCGACCCCGAACTGGGCCATGGCCACACTTGTCTCGCAAAAGGCGCGGGCGCAGGAAAAAACAGCGATCAAAAACAAGGCCAGGGCGCGGATCATGGGTTGATCAGCTCCACTTTTCCCGTCGGAGTCACCCGGAACGGCAGGGTGGATTGATAGACGGAATATTTTCCGAAGACAGATTCCTGAGTTCCGGCGGAGAGGTTGAACGCCGCCTGATATTCACCCGCAGGCCAGCCGGATTTTGAGGATGTGGCGTAATATGGGTGCTTTTGCGAGGGAAGGATGGGCCAGCCGGAGGCCAGGCTGAAGGTGTCAAGAACGGAACCTTCCTTCAATATAGAAACCGAACCTGCGGGGCGGATGTGGACATTGCCGGCGTTTTTGAATGTGATAGAAAATTCGATGGGTCCGGAGGAAACATTTCTTTCAAAAGATGCGCCGATATTTTCTCTGAGAGCGGAAATTTTTTCAGTTCCTTTAACGATGACATAAATGGGGATGCCGTGGCGCATTTCAATCGTTCGGACTGTGGGATTGCCCGACGGATCTCTTGTGGATTCGATGTTGAAAAATATCATCGCCATCATTTCCCCCTGCGCATTTTTTGGAACATCCACGCGGTATTTCACCGATTTTTCCTGGCCGGGATTCAGTTTCATCCCCTGTTTGGCTTTGAACCGGAGCCATTCCGAACAGTTCGGCGCGGGGAGGCCCGTGTTTTCGTTCCACCAGTCCTTCACTTCCATGTTGACGGACATCGTGTAATTCTTGTTGTTGGAAACATTGAGTCTCCCGGAAACGGATTCTCCGGGAGCGGCATAGATCTCAACAATGGGAGGCGAAACCCGGACAAAGGCTTCAGCCACCCCTGATAATAAAATGCTCAAAACTCCGGTCCCCAGGACCGACAGGAAACTTTTGAAGCTTCCTGTCGGCCGGGGCAAGAGTGTTTTCAAACGATTAGTTGTTCAAGAGCTCCAGAATCAACTTTGTGTCATAGACGTCCGGTCTCGCGCTGCTGAAGTCTGCTTCAACAAACATATACCAGGGCGTTGCGAGGGCCGCGAGCTTTTCTGATCCGCCGAAGAAAGGCTGAGGGCGGACGATCCGTGTTTCCGACAAGCTTCCGAAGGCGATGTTGGTGTATCCGTCGAAGTCCGCCGCGGCGAAGCTTTCGTTGGTTGCCGTGCCGGGATCGTTCACGTCATGGTTGTCCTTGAAATAAGTCCAGCCGTTGACGGTTCCGGTGGAGGGATCACCCGTTCCAGGGCCGCTGGGCGTGAGCGCAGTGGAGTTGTTCAGCCAGGCCATGGCCGCTTTGGAACCGGGAATCTTTCCGATCATGCCGCCATAGGCAAATCCCCAGACGGTGGTCGAAGGCACGGGCGGGTTAAATGTGTTGTTCGTATAGGTGCGGAGACGCCAGGACGGAGAGTTGTCGTCCACGCTGATCTGGATGGCTTCGTTGGGAAGCGTTGACCAGGCCGCGGGAGAGCGCGGAATGTTCGTGAAGGTCAGGGCGCCGTCGACCGCGCTGTTGCTGTCGTCGGAGATAAGCTTGGTTCTTGTGGTGAGGGTGTTGATGGATCCGACGGTGGCATTCACCGTGACGGTGGTTCCTCCGGCGAGAGTTTCCGCGCGCAGGGCGGGGGCTGTGACGGCGAGCCCCAGCATCGCGGCGGCAATGACGGATGCTAATTTTTTGTTCTTGGTCATTTTATTTCTCCTTGATTGAGTCATGTTATTTTCCCTTTTATGATTGCGTGGTCCATCTCTTCAATGGCCCTATCTGTATCCTACACTTATTTGACATGATTTTTTGTAAACAAAATGTAACAATTTTCGGCCCAAAACGAATAACCCATCCTATTAAATGGAGGCGAATTCTGTCAACAATTTTCTGCTGAAAAAAAAGTTTTATGAGTTTCAGAATTTTTAAAAAAACGCGTTTGATTTTGCTACAATAATCGCCTTCAATCATGCGAAAATTATTTTCAGTCCTCCTGGCGCTTCTCTGCGTCCGCGCTTTTGTGTCCGCGGAAGAAAATCCCGCGTTCAACATGCTGGACGCGCGCGAACGCGGCGTTTTCAACATCGGCTCCTCTCAAGGCTCTCAAAAATCCGCCGTCGACGATTCCCTCGGCAAAAACGTCCTCCAGCTCAATTATTCCATCCCCGCGGGAACCATGGTGGGCGTTTGGACGAAAAGCTATCCGCCCGAAATCAGCGCGGAACATGTGAACGCCGTCCGCTTCGCCGCCCAGATGCCGGAGGGAGGGAAGGGCGAAATTTCCGCCTCCATCGAAATCAAAGGCACGAAAGAAGTTCAGACCCTGCCCATAAAAATAAACCGAAGCTGGAATTTTTCCGAAGAAGCGGTGGACTGGAAACGGATCGGTTCCTTAAAAGAAGCGGTGCTCGTTGTCAAAGGGGCCGTCCCCGCGCAGGCGGCTGAAGGAACCGTTTATTTCACGCTCGATTTTGTAAATTCAGCTTCGCTTTCCAAAGGCTCTGCCAAAAAAGTTTCTCCCTTCAATCTCCTTGCCGCGGAACAAATGGGAGCGTTCAACATCGGCCCTGCCGACGGCGCGGTCAGCAAGGTTTCCGATCCTTCCTTAAAGAAAGAAGTGGTGATGTTCGGATACACCCTCCCGAAAGGAACCACCGTGGGCCTCTGGACAAAAAAATATCCCAAGAATTTCAGCGCGGACATTTCAAACGCGGTGAGGCCTTCCGTCAAGACTTCAAACGGGAAACAATCCGACGACATTTCCGTCACCGTTGAAATCAAAGGTTCCAAAGAAGTTCAGGCCATTCCATTCACCCTCGGGCTCGGATGGAACTCGATGGAAGAAATGATTGATTGGGACAAGATCGGCAGTTTCAGGGAAGCGGTTTTCGTCGTGAAACCCATCGCCAAAGGCAAGACCTTGACGGGCACTCTGTGGTTCGATCTGGACTTCATCATGAAAGCTCCTCCCACAGATTCTTCTTCCGGAACGCCCGCCTCGTTCAGCATCCTTGATTCCAAAGAGAAAGGGGCCTTCAACATTGGCGCGTCCGAAGGCGCGGTCAGCAAGGCCAGAGACTCTTTCCTTAATAAGGAAGTTCTGAAGCTGGATTATAACGCCCCGGCTGGGACCGTGGTCGGGCTCTGGACCAAAAATTATTCTCCTCTCCTGGGCGCAGGAACAGTGAATGCCGTCAACATCAAAGCAATGATCCCCGGACAGGCCGAAACTCCCGATGTTGAAATGTCTCTTGAGCTCAAAGGCTCAAAAAATATCCAGGCGATCCCCGTGCACACCAAAGACGGATGGACCCAGGCCGCCACCGCCGTGGACTGGGAATCGATCGGAGACCTCAGGGAAGCCGTCCTCGTCGTCAAACCCGTGAGCGGAAAATCTTCCAAAGGGTCCATCTATTTTGACCTGGACTTTATCACCGCCGATGTTCAAAAAATTTCCAAACCGTCCCCCTTGAAAAGCATCGCGGCCCTTTTGGGATTTGGACTGATCCTCGGATTATTAAACTTATTGATCGGAAAAATTTTTGGGCGCAACCCCCAGGACCTTTCCGTCTCAAGCGACTTCACGGAGTCTTATAGCTTTTCTCTGCAGGACGCGCGCGACCAGGGCTCTTTCAACATCGGGCCGGGCCGCGGAAAAATCAAAAAGTTTTTTGACGATATCCTGAAAAGGGATTTCGTCCGTTTTGACTATAAAATTCCGCAAGGCGCGAAAGTGGGAATCTGGGCCCGAAAATATCCTTCCGACATGGACGCGGACACCGTGGACACCGTGAAGTTTGACGTGAATGTTCCGTCCTCAACGGACCTGTCCAAAATTTCCGCCGCGCTTGAAATCAAGGGATATCGGCGGAACCAGGTCCTCCCCATTGCCCTCAAGCCCGGACTCAATTCTTTCACTTCCGAAATCGAGTGGGACAAGATCGGGGACCTCAAGGAAATGGTTTTCATTCTTAAACCCGTTGAGAACGGGAACGGCTCTGTTTCCGGAACCTTGTTTGTCGATTTGGAGATCTCCAGGACCAGCCAGAAAGAAAAAGGCGTGGAACTCAAAGCCCATGGTCCCAAACCCACAGACGCCGCCGCAACTCCTCTCAAACCTTCCAAACTCAAACGCGACATCCTCTTCGGAATTTCCGCGGCCCTCATCGCGATTTCCGCGGCCGTCATTTATGCGTTCGACGGAAACTCGCGCCTTCATCAGATCCCCTATTTTCTCCTCGTGGGCCTCGCAGGCTCACTCGCCGCGGAGCTTCTCAAACTGGTTCAGACGAAAAAGCACCTGACGCCCATTGAGCTCTTTCAGGATTTCACTCTCTCGGCTCTCATCGCGGCATCCTCTTTCAATCAGACTCTCCTTCAAGTCCCCGGCACTTTGTGGGACATCCTCAAAATCAGCAACCTCACGGCCTCCGTCGTTTTTGTCGTTTATCATGCCTTCAACGGATTTTCTTTCTCATGGTCCGGAAAACACATCCGCTTCGTCAGCGGATTTTTGATCGCCTCGACTCCTTATTTGACAGGCATCACGCTCCTTCTCTCCAGCGTTCCTTCCGTGACAGCGCTTGGGAACGCGGTTTCATTTGGGCTCCTGAACTCGTGGCCCGCGGTTCAGCCCATCCTCGGGCGCCTCGCGATCGTTTATCTTTTTAACGAAGTTTTGGCCAACGGCATCAGCTCGGCAACCAAAGGCAGAGTCCTCAAGCCCCAGAAGGTTCACCGTTATCTTTTCCTCGTTTCCCTGGGCGCGGTCCTCTCCCCCGAAATCGCGGATTTGGGCTCAGGCTCGGCTGTTGCGGCATTGCCCGTCCTCCTGAAATCGCTTGCTTCCATCCTGGCCGCTCTGGTCTCCCTCGGACTCCTCTGGGCGGAAGCTTATCTCGTGACCGGCATGATCCTGGACGGAACCCTCAGCGTGGCCCCCTCCTGGGACACGATTCCCGCTCACGCAAAAAGCGGATTGAGAAAGGGAATGAATTTCAGCGGCATGTTTATGCTGATCGTTTTCCTGATCGTCCTTGCTCTGGGCTCGGAATCTCTCAAAAATCTTGCGGCCCTTTCCCCCCTTATATTCGGAGCTCTTTTGGGAGGACTTCTTTTCCCCTCCGCAAAGACCGTCATAGAAACTTTTGACGGAAGCATGTCGTTTTTTCAGAGACTCAAATACACCTATAAAAACGGAACGCTTTATGCGAGAGGCGTTGCGGCGGGCGCGCTCGCGGCCTATGCGGCGACGCACGGCGTGTTTCAACTGCCCACATCTCAGAGGATCGGGTTCGGAATTTTATCGGGACTTTTGATTTCTGTCGGCGTGAACTTCCTGCGGGATTTGATTTATTCTTTCAGGCAGAAGGGCCGCATCCAATCCTGGAAAATCTATGTTGTCGACGGTCTTTTGGGCGGGTTCATCGGTTTTGCCCTTGGTTTTTATCTGGACTCGGCGCAGGTCCTTGCGCTCGGCGACAAACTCAAGCTTTATGCCGGAGCGGGATTTGAACTGCAGAATTATTCGATTTATCCCATTCTCAGCAAATGGGGACGCATTGACCTTGGACCGGTTTCCGGCGGGGCCAAACTGCTTTATAACGAAACGCTTGCCGGCGTCATCGGTTGGGCCGTGGCCGCCTGGCTTTTCGCCATCAACCGCGCGTTCATGGCGGCCTTCTTCCAGAAAGAAACCGCGCCCATAAAATTCCTGTTTTCAAAAGCGGGATTTGAAGACCTGACCCGCCACATGATCCATGTTCTCCGCTGGGGACTTTGGATGGCGCCCATCATCAACACCGGCCTTCGGATGATGGCGGAAGCGACCTGGTATAACCAGGACGGAGCGTTCCGGACCCTCGTTGCAACCTATAAAAATCTCACGATGAACCACGCGGATTTCCAGACCTGGAGCTTGAATCTTTTTGTAGCGCTCCTTTCTTTTGACATGGTGCGGATCCTGATCTGGATCGACCACATGGGGCTCCGGGTGGCCACTCTCGTGAACCTGAGCTTCATCGGCATGGACCGTCTCGACGAGAAAATTGCCCGTTTCCTGGGGCCCCGCGCGGCGCAGAGATATATTCCCGAAAGCGTGAAACGCTTCACCACCTGGGCGCCTCTCCTCATTCCGTTTTATATTCCCCGAGGCGAAGCCTGGGATTATGCCTGGAACAAATCCGTTGCCGCCCAAAATGCCGCCCAGGGCGGAGGACTCTCATCCTGGTTTCAATCGCAGACCCCGGCGAATTTAATCGAGTGGGCCGTCGGCGCCGCGGTTTTCTTCACGCTCATTTCCATGATCATCCGCGCCATCACCAAGCGGACCCAAACGGAATCCGAGAGAGTCTATGAACTTTCAAACCGGAATTATAAAGTCGTGCTGAAGGAAAAAGGCGAAGTCCTGAGCCAGATGACGGTGAAAGGCTATGACATCAGCCGCCGGTCTTATGACACCATGGATCCGAGCGGAAGAATTCTTTTCCTCACAGATGCCGCGCAGGAACCCGAAAGCATCGCAAGGTCCTGGCCTGTGCTCGGAAATTTCCCCAGAAAACGGTTCAAACCCTCCAAAATCGGCCGTGCGGAAAATGCTCTCAAGGCGGTCAACTCCACGAACGGCATCAAGACCACCGTGAACATCAACCTTCCGGACCTCGACACGACTGCAGAAATCTGGACCATCACCCTGGAAAATCTGACTTCGGAGCCGAGGAAGATCAAGCTCGTTCCCTATCTCGAATGGGTGCTTGACCGCGGGGACTCCGACCGGGGACACACGCAATACAGCCGATTGTTCCCTGAAATGGAATATGCCGCAGGAGCCAACGCCGTTTTCTCGTGGCAGAAAAACACCAAATCCATGGGCGTGCTGGCATCGGACTGCGCTCCCGAAGGATTCCTCACTTCCAGGATGGATTTCATCGGAAGAGCGCGGAGCATTTGGAACTCGCGCGTTTTGGAAACGCTCAATTTTCTTCCCGCGCAGGAAACCGCGTCTTATCCAACCTTTGACCCCATCGGAAGCCTCCTGATTGAAGCCTCGCTTGCGCCGAGCTCTTCCAAAACCGTCAAGATCATGATCGGATACGCGAAAAACAAGCAGGCGGCTCTGGATCTGGTCAAAACGCATCTCTCGCCCAAAGTGCATACCCCATCGTTGAAAGCGGTTGCTCAGCCGAAGTCGCCTCTCATCGGTCACGGTGAAATTCCGCCCGGCACGCCTCAGCCTTATTTTAAATTCGACGATCGCGGAAACAAACTTCTGATCCACACGCCGTATACGCCCCGGCCCTTTGACCACGCTCTCTCGAACGCCGCAGGCCATTATGTCACGGTCACCAACCGCGGCCTCCACACAACCTCGAACGGAAATTCTCAGCAGAACCGCATCACCCCGGACTGGCCGGACACAGTAACGCGGGAAATTCCCGGCGAAGCGATTTATCTTTATGAAACTGAGACGGCGCAGTGGTTTTCCCCCACGCACCACCCCCTGAACCAGACGGACGCTCAGAACGAATGCGTCTTCGGCGTTGACGGCACCGCTCTTTTCAAGATGAAACGGCAGGACATTTCCACAGAGCTGACCGTTTTTGTGCCGCCTCAGGAAACGGCGACTCATTATCTCCTGAAAATTAAAAACGCTTCCGGTTTCGCCCGCAGACTGAGAGTCGCGCCTTATTTCCAGATTGTGCTCGCAGGCCAACCCGAATGGGCGGGTCCTCTCAAAGTTTCCAGCGACAAAGATTTGAACGCGCTATATTTTGAGAACCCGCGCAACACGTTCCGTATCGGTCCGGTTTTTGCCTCCATGTCCCTGAACGCAGAAATCATGGAAACCAAGCGCGGACGGTTCTTCGGCACAGATCGGGGGGTGAGAAAACCCTTCTTCGTCATCAACGGTCAGCCGGACCTTTCTCAGGAGACCGACACCCGGCCCATCGCGGCTTTCCTTGGAACCGTTGAAGTTCCAGCGAAAGGCGAAGTGACCCTCTCGATTATATTGGGGCAGACCGACAATAAAGCCATGGCCGCGGAACTCATTTCCAAATATAAAGATGTGAAAGCCGTGCAGGCCACGCTCGAAGCCACTCAAAAATGGTGGCTGGGCCTCATGGAAACGGTCAGGATCGAGAGCAACGAAGCGCAGTTCGACCAGCTTCAGAACTGGCTCAAATATCAGGCCATCGCCGAACGCCTTTGGGCCAGACGCGGTTTTTATCAGACCAGCGGCGCTTTCGGGTTCCGAGACCAGCTTCAGGATTCCGTCAACCTCATTTGGGCAGATCCCGCTCTTGCCCGGAAACAAATCCTCCTCCACGCTTCCCAGCAGTTCGTCGAGGGCGATGTGGTGCATTGGTTCCACACTCTGCACGACGGCAGAACGGCCTTCTCAAACCGTTCTCACGCTTCCGACAACCTGCTCTGGCTCCCCTGGGCTGTCGGCGAATATCTGCGCATGACGGGCGACTCAACGATTGCCGGAGAAATGACTTCTTATTTGAGGTCCGAAAATCCTTTCCTTCCGCTTCCCAACAATAAACACGGCTGGGGCACCATTTATCTTCGGAGCGAAAAAGAGGACACGGTCTATCGTCATTGCATGAAGTCCATCGACCTCGTGCTGGAAAAACGCATGGGCAAAAACGGCATTCCCCTGATCGGAACAGGCGACTGGAACGACGGTTTGGACGAAATCGGAAGCGAAGGCCGCGGAGAAAGCATCTGGCTTGGGTTCTTCCTGGATTATATCCTCAAGAACTTCATGGGCATCATAGAAAAGATCGACGGCCCCGCAAAGAAAGATTATTACATGAAACGCATGCAGGAAATGGAAAGGGCTTTGGAAAAAACCTGGCGCGCGGACCGATATCTGCGGGCCTTCCATGACGACGGCACGGAAATCGGCGTGAAAGACAGCGGGGTCTGGGAAATCGACGCTTTGACCGCGGCCTGGGCCGTGATGGCGGGAATCAATTTTGAACGCGGGGTCACGGTCTTCAACACCGCCTTAAAAGTGCTTGAGAGGGACAATGTCATCCTGCTTGGATGGCCGGCTCTCCGCGAAGACACCACGCCTTATTTAGGCCGAAGCAGTCATTATCCAGAGGGCGTGCGTGAGAACGGAATGTATTGCCACGGGGACCAGTGGCTCGTGAGAGCGGCAAGAATTTTGTCGGAAGAGTTTGAGTCCAGGGGCGACAAAGCGAAGGCGCAGGAATATCGCGACATTTCGTTCAGGCTTTGGTCCAAGATCGCCCCCAGCATGCACACGGTTCCGGGCGAGATCGAAATTTATGGAGGCCAGCCCAACAAGCAGTCCGCGGACATGCTCACCACCTATGACCAGGGCAGAATGATCTGGAACGGCTATACCGGCGCGGCAGGCTGGATGCTGAGACAATCCTTTGAGTCCGTTGCAGGCGCAAAACTCGTGAACAACGATATCGTCCTCCCCAAAGATCTTGAGAAGCCTCGCGGAACTCTTGCCATCAAGAAGATTTCCAGAGACACCTCAAAGAGCCCCTTCAGTACAACTAAATAATTATTTGAAGTTCGCGTAATCCAGGTTTCTGGATCTGGCTTCCAGTGTGACAGGCGCGGTGAATGAGCGGCTGTTGAAGGCGAGCATCTTTGCGTTGGGTTCCTGCGCGGAGGTGATGGTGGCTCTCTTGAACTCCATTTCTCCGTCGGGATCTGAGAAGACAAAGACGGTCGCGTTCGCGCTGGGGTTGGTGACGAGAGACCCCACATCGATGGTATAGCTCGTGAATTGTTCGCCAGTATAAGGAATTTTGAGGCAGATTTTTCTGTCGGTGATCAGCTGGTCCTTGTCGTTTTTGAGCTCAACGAAAATGGTCTTTTCGTGGCCTTCGGTCTGACGGACGTCAAGGTTGATATATTTGAAGTTGCGCATGTCCGTGGGCTGGATCTGAGTCCAGAGATATCCTTTCGCGGAACGCACCTTGAGGGTGTTGTCTTCCAGAGCGAATTCATTCTGAAGTTCGCCGTTCGCAATGAACTTTCCGCTCCGAAGGACATCCGTCACTTTGCGGCTCACGCTGAAGTCCGGCAGGTTCTTGGGGATGACCGCTGTCGGTGTCCGGAAGGCAAGGTTGGTGCCTTCAAGGCTGTTGCGGCCGAAAACTTTGGCATACTCCCCGCTTACAAGGCTCAGGAACTGGTCATATTTCTCTGATTCTTTCAGGACTTCCCGCATCATGTCCGTGCTTTCGCCGAGGAGCGCCAAAACTGTGGTGACTTTCCCGTCCCAGGTGAGGAGGGGAGCAATTCTTCTGCCGTCCGTGCTGGCCGCTTCCGTCGTGCCGTAGGGCCCGACCATTGAAGGTCCGTCCAGCATGGTGCGGAGCCAGGCCGCTCCGATGCCGCGGTCCGCCATGATCATGGGGAACGCTCCATAAGGAGAAACGACATCCTGACGGGTCACGGCGACCGTGGCCAGCTGAGGAATGCCGACATCGCTCAGATATTTTCCGGAGACATTTCCGCTCACGGGCTCATTGACGGATGCCATCAAGCCAGGAATGTTATTTTCCGCGGAATACCATGACCGCGCTTTTTCGCCGTTCATGAACACCTGTTTGATCAAAGGGTCGTCCATATAAGGAAGCACGAGGAAATTCCACATTTCGTGCACGGAATACCAAAATCCTTTTCTGACGGTGATCTTGTGCCCGTCCTGGGTCTCATAAACCGCTTTGGCCAGGTTTTTGCTGTGCCAGATGGAGACAATGTCTTCAGGTTTGTCCCATTTTCCATAAAGCGTCATGAAAAGCGCCATGAGTTCCCCTTCATAAGGGTCCGTCACATGATAAACCACTTCTTCGGATTCATAGTTTTCGGATTTAACGGAGCCTTTGACATTTTTAATCTTGGCGACGCCGCGGATGAGGTTGTGGCCCTTGTCAAAAAACATCGGGACGCAGTTCTTGGCCATCATTTCCCAATAGTCCGCGAACCTCGAGGAAAGTTTTGTGTATCCTTCGCGCCGCAACGCGTGAGACGCCATCATGAGAGACCAGGCGAGCTGGCCGTTGTCCAGGGCGGGCGCGCGGTCTTCCCAGTCCCAGGTGGGTTCCATCCCGCGGTCTGTCACGACGAACCAGGGCAAGTATCCGCCGAAGCCGGGATATTTTTTGTTGAAATTTTCGTAGCTGGTGATTTTTCTCTCCAGAATTTTGGAGGCGACTTCCTGCGCTTCAGACACGTTGTCAGGCGAGATGAGGATTTTTGCGCCCTTGTTGCCGGAAACAGCCAGAGACAAAACCATGATATGGAGGGACTCTTTGGAAGCCGCGCTCCAGTTTTTGGGGAACCCACGGAGTTCCCCCGTGTCAAAATCGATGGGGTGCCCGTCATAGGTGAGGCCTGAGAGGGGGTTATAAGCGATGCCAGGCTGAAGAAATTTGGATTCCGCGCGGAGGAGTTTTTCGACGAACTCTTCGCGTTTGGAGGCGCTGTTGACCATCATTTCATTGGTATATTGTCTTGCGAACTGATAATCGTTCGGTTTGCTCAAAGTGGAAGAATATCCTGAAACCGCGACGGAAAGGATTCCCGCGGCCGCGACAAAAGATTTTATACTGCGCATTGATTTATTCATACCTCTTTTTCCCATTACTTCCCCCCGATGACTTTAGATTTTTTTTATGGTTTCGCTTGAAGCTTGGCCAACAAAAAACCGCGCCATTTCTGGCTCGGTCAAAGAAATCTAACAGGCATTCCCGTTTTTGTCAAGGGCGCGTCAAAAAATAATTTTACCCTCCAAAGTTTTCCCCCGAATTCACAAAAAGATCAACGAGTTATCCACAAATGTGAATAACATTAAGTCGTTGATTATAACAAATCTTTAGGGATTTTAAATAAAAATGATAATTATTTTAACAGTTTACTGAGAAAGTTTAAGGACGATGGCGTTTTTCAGTTCGCCTTCCAGGGACATGATTTTGATCCTGATGCCGCTCATGAGCTTGAGGGCAGTTTCCCAGAGGCCGGCGCGAAGGGTGAAGACGTTGGTTTCAAGTTTGGTCTCACGGCCCTTCACAAGCGCTTGCTCGGGCGTGATCGCCTCGAACAGGGGATCTTCGCCTGAAGCAGTGATTAAACGAATGACCTGGTTGCGCATCGCTTCGTCCTTGTGCATCACGGCGATGGACATGTGTTTTTGACCGTCTTTATTGGCTTCCTGCATCGCGCCAACTGCTCCGGAGACCACACCTTCCAGTTTATCCCCGAGATCTTCGGGATCGAGGATCAGGACAAAATCTTTATTTGTATTCGCCATATTCGCCAGGATAAAGATTTTCACATTCATTTGGAGAATCCCCATTTCTGATTCAGCCGCAGTTCCCTGGGGCGCCTGTTCGCCGACAAGCCTTGCGATATCCTCAATTCCAATGTCATTTTGTGTCGCGGAGGAGTAAGCCGCGGGGACCTGTTTCTTGGCGAATGCCGTGAGGATGAAAGCGGCGGACGAGATGAGGAGACTGGTCAGGATTTTTCCGGAAGTGATCGGAGCAAGCCCCGTCTGGGACACCGCTGGGAACACGGCTTGAGAAAGGCCTTGCATGGAGAGCGCAAGGTTGAACGGAGCTGGGTTCGCCAACGCGGCGAACTTGGAGAGGATCTGGGTGTGAGAACTGAAAACATGGCTCGCGATGACTGAGCCGAAATCACCGTATCCAAGCGCATAAGCCAGGAGCATTCCCCCTGAGGCAACAGCCACCACGCCGCGAGCGCTGAACCTGGCATTGATCGGAGACACAAACAACGACGGCCCCGTTTCCACAGGAGCTCCTTTTGATTCATCGATGTTCTTCACATCCTCATGTTGAGATTGCGTCAAAGCGTTGTATGCCTTGCTCATTTTTTTCAATCCGAAATATTCCAGCAATTGTCCCAAAGTGAACGGCGAGGCAACCATCATCAAAGCCGCGACTTCGGTGCCTGCCCCTGCGACATAATGTGCCCCGGTTCCAGCGATGGCCGCGATGACGCCTGCGCCGAGGAGGGTTTTGAGACGATCCGTTGACGGCAAGAGGGATGCTTGGGGTTTGGGTGATTGATCCTCAGCAACCGGGTTTGCAGGAAGATTTATTTCTCCTTGCCTTGATGGGCGCCAATCATAAAAATCAGAATTGTTGACCCAAGTTCTCAACCAGAGTCTTAGAGTGCTGCCCGAGGGAACGGCCGAGCGGAGAGCATCGTTCACATCTGTTATTGCCCTGGGATCCGCGGCGGATGTGTTGGCAAAATATAAACGCAAATCCGCTTGCCTGTCTTTAATTTCGCCGTTTCTATCCGAATAAACTAAAAATATGTCTAAATTAGCGCGGAGGAAAAGGTTCCGGGCTTCTTCAGCAATTTTTCCCCATTCCACTGACTTGTCTCCTCTTGCATTCCGGAACCGCGCAGACTGGGCAATGACTTTGGATATCTCAGAGAAGGTCTCCGTTTCCTGCTGGGCTCTGAGGGCGACATATCTTCTTAAAGATTCGATTTTATCGGCTTCATTAAGCGCAGGATTTCTAAAAGCCTGAAGCTGTGAGGTAATGCGTTTTAAACGGTCTCTCTGGCCATCCGTAAAATGGTGCAATTCGTGCAAAAGTATGATGCCTTTCTCAAAAGCATTTGCCGCATCCATCACATCCAGGCTGAGCCAAAGAGTGTTCGTGTCGGGATACCCAATGGCAATGTCTTCCGGATTAGTGCCTCTGTAAAATTTAATCGTCAAGCTTTGCGGGAAATTCACAAGCAAACCGATCCATTGATCGCGTTCGGGCATATTTGAGAAGCTTTTGCCCTTCATGTCTGCCGCAAGGTTTTTTCCGAGTGCGATAAGGTCTTTTAAAGTTTCTGGACTTTGAACTTCCTGGGGCGCTTGCTGGTTCTGCGCCAAGATCGACGAGGGATCCAATGCCATGGTTACTCCTGTTGCAAATGCACCGCGGATAAATCTTCTTCGGCTAAGCGTTCCCGCCGCCTGCCTGCGCGCTTTTCCCCTTCCAGCCGAAGGTGCTTTGGCCATCATGAGAGGGCCCGCAAACATCGATGCCGCGATCGCGAGGTGGCCAGGATTTGAGAGCCATGCCGTCAGCGCCGGGTGATGGAGCGCCAGAGGGAGAATGAGAGCCGCGGCAAAGGCGGAAATTCCCAGGACAACAATATTGTTGAGGAGCCCGAAGCCGTCAGAACTTGATCCTGAACTCATGGTCCTGCGCACTGCGGAAAGCGCTTCAGCAAACGGTTTATCGCGTCCTGCAAGGGTTGCTATTTTTTCTTCATCGGTTCCCTTGCTTCTGGATTCAGTCAAAATGGCTTTATCCTCTTCGTCAATCGCATCGCCGATGCTCTTGGTTTCATTTTTATATCCCCAGGTTGTCAGCCGAAGATCTTCAGCCATGGCATAAATGATCGCAGGCACTGTCCACCAGTGGCGTTTTTCACGGATCCTTGTTGAAGAGGTGTCCATGTCCTGTGTAATCAATCTGATTTGAATGAATTGGTTTTCCATTCCATGTTCTGCAAGATATTGTTTTGCAAGGCGCTCAAGCTCAAGCCGTTCAGTTTCAACAGTCACACCGTTCTCGTCTTTTTCTGTCTTGAACAATTCCCCGGGTCTTTGACAGAAAATGCAATTGAGACTATCTTTCTCCGGATCAAACCCATCCTTCCTTAATTTCATCCTGATCGCCAGTTTTTTTACAGTATCAGGAACAATATATTTCCCGTTTCCGGCATCTATGATTTCGGACTCGCCAAACTCCGATCTAAGATAAGCAAGATCTTTTTCATTTAATGGTTGTTTAAGTTCCCAAGGCCTGTGGTCTGAACCGACCATGTAAAACCATTTAATATTCAAGCCGCGATTGAACTCTGTGAGGCGGAAAATCATGGATTCTCCGTCGGCAACATCAAGATCAAGCTCTTCTTTGGCAATGGTTGTATATTCAACGAAGGGAGTGAGTGTTTTCAACAGCTCCATAGTCATCGCTTCGCGGATTGCCAGAGAACTTAGTTCATGTTTTCTCACGTCTCCGTTGTCCACTGCCAAAACCATTTTGTCGAGTTTATGCTTCGCGATCGCTTCCAGCATCATGAACACATGTCCCACTTGCCATGGGTTTCCTTTCATCGGCAGAAATCCGGTATTGGCATCACGATCTTTAAAATCAATGCGCCCGGGTTCTCCGTTTCGGCTCAATTTCAAATGCACTTGTTCAGGCTTGATCTCTCCGGACTTCGAGAGCTCCGCAATTGTTTCAGCCGCTTCAAACAATGGCCTATAGATATCTTCAATAATTTCTTTTCTGATGTCCTCCAGATTGGCTTCAGGATGCTCTTGAACATACACTTCCGCATATTTGAGCGCCCAGTCGCGCCAGGACTCAAGGTTTTTTCTCACTCTTTCCGCAGGAGCCATGGACTGTGATTGAGCCACCATCTGAACTGAATTTTGCCGCGCTTGCAGTTCGGCTTGTTTTAGGGTGTTGATATCATGACCAGAGCCGAGTGAGGGCTGAGAAAACTGAATTGTTTTTAATGTCTTGTAACCGCTATTAAATGACCAGTCTTCATAAGCGATGACCTCTGCATTATCAATCGCAATATCACCAAAAGAATCTCCGCTTTGATATTCAGCTATTAAATTGCGCAGATCGCGGACGTCTTCTGGTGAAAAAGGTTTTGCAAAATATGCAGCAGTGATATGAGGGGCGCGCGCCTGGGACAATCCGTGCTTGTTCCACTCTTTGCGGCGTTCCATGATGGGGTCTTGAGAAGGATCCGATAAATAGGGCCTGAGTTCCCAGAAGATTCCGATGTCCGTGTTCCAGCTCACATTCTCAACATGCATTTGAACAGATTCGGTTCTGATGTTTGTTGCCTTAGCAATAACATCTGAGTAAGGTTCCTGGGCTACATCAATTTTATTTAAACCATCATGCAATGCAAGTTTTTCCAATCCCTGCAATGTAAGATGAAGTTTATCTGGATCAACAAGATAAACTTTGTCTCCGAATCTTGCTTTTAGTTTATGTTGGAACTCAATCATTTTTCGACGAGCAACAGAATCTTGCACGAAATTTACTTCTGTTAAGCCAAAAGTTTCTCCCCGACGCTCTTCGCGGCTCTTTAGAGCCCCACTCTTATCAAGGAATGGACGCGAATGAGTTGCCAGATGAGAGTCTGTGATTTCTGTAATTGAACTGTTAGCGTGACGCGTGCGATCGTAAAAATCATGATATGCGTTTATGGGTGTTCCGGGGGCGTTGGCATCAATCGCTTGCGGAGCAGAAGCCTGTGAATCTCCAATATAACCCCTTACAATTCCCGCGGCGGCCAATATATTTTCAGGGAGATCCGATGGGTCAAATTTGATGGCCGGGTTGTTGTTCCCGGGATAGCGGTCGTTCCACTCCTGGAACCGCTTAATTTGACCCAGAATCTGCTCCATGTAATATCGGGTGTTTTCGGCGTTCAATTGAATGGCCGGGGCATAGGAATGGAAAACAATATTACGAGGTTGAGGCATTTGATGCTCGAATATGCGACGTGTCAAACGCATGGATTGGGGCATCTGCATCAAGACGACATCCGTGGCCGAAATTTTATGGACTTTCATGATGTTGGCCGCAACGGTCACGTTCATGCCGGTGTGCATGGACTGGTCAGATTCTCCGCCATTTAAAAGTTTGCTTTGAAGATCAGAAAGTTCAGGATATTTTTTTGCTTCTTCAAGAATTTCCCTGCTGATTCTTGACCATTCCGGCTCTTGAGCGCCGCCTTTCCCAACCACAATGACATGAGAAGGATTCAGCTCGCGGATCGCTTTCACAACTTCGGCGGCATAGCCCGGCATGGGGTTCCCGCAAACGATCATGGGAACGCCCTGGGGAGCATTCGATTCTCTTTCCGCGAAGTGCGGCCAGAGGGTTTCAAAAGCCAGGAACGCCTGGCGTTCTTCGTCGGAATTTGTGCCTTTAACAAAATTCCAAACCGCCGCAACCACAGGCGCGCCGAAAAATGCTGTGAAGATGGCTGTTTGGGTCCAGGGTGAAAGGTTGACGGCGATGCCTGCCGCGAGGGTCCCTGCGGGCTGACCTGAGAATGCCTGCCAGAGGGCGCCGGCAAGGACGACAGCGAAGAGGCCGAGGGTTGAGCGTCCCGAGCTGGGCGTTGTTTTATTCCGGCCTGCAGATGAAGCGCGGCGGAGATAATTCCTCACGATTTCGGCGTCCTCAAGGACCTGCGGCGACAAGTCTTCAGGGTCGGCATCAATGAAACCCGCTTTTGAAAATTCTCTGAACTCTTCCAGATGGTCAAGCATTTGACGGAGATATTCCAGCTTGATCGGGTCCGTGGGGCGCCCGATGCGATATGCGCCGTGAATTTTGGAGGCGCGGCTTCCGAACTTGAGATCGGGGTTGAGGCCATATTTGCGGGCCTGATCAGGCCATTGCTTTTCAAAAACCTTGCGCGAAAGCCTCATGTTCGCCGGGCTCTGCATGAGGAGAACCTCGTTCACATGCACATCGTGGTCCTTCATGATCTTTGCCACCGTCTCGACATTTTGTCCCGTGTTCATGGATTTGTCGTCCATGTCGATCAGGATCACGGTCTTGATTGGGAGATGGTCATACCCCCCTCTGAGTTTGGTCTCCAGAATTGTCTTGATCCTGGCATATTCCGGCTCCTCAGACTGAGTTTCGCCAGCAACAATCACTGTCTTCGCTCCATTCCCAGCAATCACGACGGTCTGAACATTGTGAACATGAATATAATCGTATACATCCTCGGGATATCCGACCTGGGAGTTTCCGAGGACGACAAGGACTTTGGCGTCGGGATAACGGGCGCCTTCTTTGCCCAGGTCCATGAAATGTTTCTCAAGCCCGAGGGAGGCGCGAATTTCCTTCATCGTCATCTGCACGGAAAGATCGATTTCGCCGTCCATAAAATCGTTGCCGGATTTCGCGGTCCAGAGGCGGCCCAACAGCATCCAAATCAAAGGCGGCCCGAAAATGCCAGCCATCAAAATCACCGGGAAAATCCCCGTCATGCTCCCGAATCCCGCGGAGAGCGTCCCCCCCGCCTGACCTGAAAAGATCTGCAAGAGGGCGCCGGCAATCGCCACGGCAAAGAGTCCGAGGGCGCTGGCGTCTTTTGGAAGCAGTGAAGCCAGGAAGTTGCGTCTTGATTGCAGATTGGGCTTTGCGGACGCTATCGGTCTATTTTGTGTGCCGACCGATTTAAGCATTGTTTCCATATCCATAACCCATTTCGCGGATGTTTTGGCATCCTGAAGGATGGATCTCAAATCTTTGGCGTTCAGCGCAAGGAAAAGGAGATGGCTGTTCAGCGCTGTCCAAGGAACGCTTTCTGATGCGCCATTCACGCCCGGTTGATCAGGATTGTTTAGGGGATTGACGGAGTCCGGCAAAGGTTCTCCGTTCTTTAACTTGGCGGAAATATCTTTAAATCTCATCATGCGCTTCATATTTTCAAGGGCTCTGGGGTCACCCGTGGTGGCCAACATGGCACCTGCGAACAGCCCTGCGGCGCCAGGATCTTCCAATCCGTATTCTCCATATTGACCATCAGATCCATAAGCCGGAGCATACCCCCAAACGACATGCTTATTTGCGGCGGATGTTTTGATTGTGGCCTCAAGATAGCCGAGGTGGCTTTTGCCCAATGCAGGGGAGAGCGCGTTTTCATCGAAGAAGAGATTTCCGATCATCTCAACGAAGGCGTTGGATTTATAGCCTTCAGCGATCTGAGAACCGTTTTGTTCCCTGACCCTGTAAAACATATTTGTCCATGCCGACAGGTCCAATTTGTTCATGGCGATCAGCGCTGGGACCAGCATTCTGGCTTCGCTGTTGATGTTGTCATAGGTTCCTGACAGCCGGTTTTCTTTCGGGGCGACGATTTTTCCTTCCATTTCCCAAATGCCGAATCCGAGCAAGCCGTCCTGCATGATTTTTCCGTAATGTTGACCTGAAATCAGCCCTTTGGCCTCTGACGATATATTTGAGTTTTTATCTGAATAATAATCTCCGATCAAATTTAAGGCGAAAGTCATCCATGCGGAATCAATGGAGGAATAAGGAACGGCCCTCACAATTTGATTTTTGCCGTCTGAGTCTGTGATTGTGATCAGGTCTCTCTGCGCCGAAATCTCAGATCCGTCCAGCCTTATAAATTCCGGGAACAATCCGCCTTGCTTTGAACGCTCCAGTTTTTTTATGAGGATCAAGAGAGCCGTCATGTGTTCCTGAGCTTCCTGAGAAGAGATGAGCCTCTTCTTTTCCGCAACCATCGTCGAAATTAAATCCAGCGCAAGGTTTGTTATTTTTGTGAAGCTCAAATCGGCGGAATTGTCCGCAGGGACGTGGCCGATTCCGTCATCCTGAGAGGTTCCGGCCCTCACTCGCATTTGCCTGCTGGACAATCCTTTATAAAGATTTTGGTTGTCATTGCCGCTTAAAACAGGATTGCGTTCCGGCGCGCCAGACTTGGCGAAGACTCTCGTTTTGGGCCCGGAGGAAGACTTTGCTCCGAACATTTTTTGGTATCCAAAAATGCCCGCGCCGGCCAATGAGAGTCCGATCATCCGGAGAAATCCGCGCCGTGCGATGTTTTGAGGCGGAGGTTCCGAGTCTGTCGGCCTGTTAAAGACGGCTTTAAGGATTGTGAGGATTCCGCTGTTTCCGAGAGCGAAGACGAGACCGCAAATGAGGACGACCGCTTCTCCGACCAAAACAGTCGTGTGAAACAGGACCATCGATGCGGGAACACCCAGGATCGGGGAATAGACCCCGCTTGTTCCGTCGCCGCGGAAAACCGACGAGGCCATGGCAATGGGGGTCATGGATATAAATTCGAGGACGGGTCCGATCAGATGCTGAATGCCCGGAAGATGGATGATGCCTGTAATCGCGATGATCACAAATCCAAGTCCCCAATGAAGCTGATTGATGGTGCTCCGTTTCATCTGCCAGCTGGCGAACCCGGCGACCATCGGCACGATGACCATGGCAAGGATGATCAAGCTGGCGAGGAAGAACCAGGAAAGAGGCAACAATGGCCCCAGGAAAGGCGCTGAAAATCCTGCCGCTCCAAGCAAAATGACGGGCAGGATGGAAAATATGATTTGGCCAAATTTGATCCATTCAAGAGCCTTAAGCATGCCTTGATTATTTGCAGATTGATTGGAAGGATTTTCTAAAACTTTTTGATTTGCGAAATCGGTTAGAATTCGTTTCAGAAAATCAATAACAAAAATGATTGGAGAACGATTGTTAGGTTCAATTTTATCTATGTTTTCATTTGCCTTCCTGTAATCAGGAGAAATACTCTTGATCAAATATGTGGGGCCGACCAGCAATCCATAGACGACCCCGAATGTTCCAAGCGCGATTGAAGCCGATGCGGACCCGGGCATATACGCGCCGACAACCAAAAGCATGAGGCCCGTTCCGATCGTGATTGGGGATCTCCAGTCCCACCAGTGCCGATAAAGAGGGAGGGTGTCGTCGTCGGGCGGGTTGATCGGGGCGCCGGGCGCGATCTCATTGAAGACCGCGTTTCTGCCTTTGAACCATGACGCGATGAAAATCTGCGGATCTGTTGCGATTTTTATGGTGTAAATGGCATTGGTGACTGCCAGCTCAATGATGCTTCTCGGCGCGTCAACGATGAGACTGTGAAGGACGATAAACGGCGTTGCAGCGAATTGATACAACCCTCGCCGGACAATATTCCTCTCATACAAGCTGAATTCAAATCCGAGAATATTGTGGCGCCCCGTTCCGAACGTTTCAATCCGGTTGAAGATCGGCCCTGTGAACTTCATCTGAATGAGGGTTGAAAGGGTCACAAGCGTCAAGAGCCACGCGGCATTGGACGCCGTCACTTCAACATATCCAAAGAGCACTGACATGAAAGCCAATCCGAGAATTTGGAGTCCGGCCCACTGGATCGGAGAACGGTGCCCCCAATCCACAAGGTCGTTGAACCCGGACCCTCTCAAGCCCTGTCCGAGCGAGTTGAGGTCATGCCTCATGATTTCCGAGCGGGAATCGTTGATGGGGGTCCACTTGTATTTGGTTCGGCTGTTTTCAAAAACCACGGTCTTGGGACGATCATCATAAATCAAGGGTCTGCCGTTGGGCGCCTCGACCAAAGCGGCTGAGCGGTTGGACAATGGAGGTCTTCTCTGAGAGCCCATTTGCCTTAAAAGGGGCGTCAGATGCTCAAAGGCTTCAGGATCGAACGGGGGCTCGAAGGATTTTTTTAGTTGTTTCGCGAAATAAAGGGCGACTGGAAGAATCACAGCCGAGGCGAACAGGCTGATGCCGAAATCCATTCCCATCGTTGTTTCTTTGCCCGAAGCGAGCCGCATTCTAGTAGACGAATTCCAGCGGGTCAAACCACCCGTCACATAGGATCTTGCCCAGCTCCAAAGTGTGGTGACATCTTCAGTTGTGGCAGTCACAATTTCGTCTTCACCATTGAACAAATAACACAGTTCCACGACAATTTTGTCCACCATCGCCTGGGCCAATTGAGGGTTTTGACTGGCGAGGCGCTCAAGTTCCGCGCTGTTGGATTCGATGCGTCTCTTGAACATTCCGGTGAACAGCACGGACCTTGAATAATAGATTCCCAAAGGCATTCCGGGACGAGGCGCAAAAATTTGACCGAGATCTCTCGTGTCTCCGGCATATTTCCCGAATGCTCTGATTCCGTCCATGGTCTTGGCTTCCCCGCGCTGGAGGGACCATCCGTCTTTATGCGCCTGTTCCCCGAGGCTGAACCAGAGGGTGGTCGTATCCTCCGGCAAATATCCCGTCTTGCCCTGAAAGAGAAAGAAATCTTTGTATTTCGGATTTTCCATCACATTGGCCATATAAAGCCCGCCGCCTTCAGCGAGGGAATTCACATCATCCATGATGAATGTTTTTCTTGCCCGGACGCGGCCGGTTTCATCAGGGATATACGAATTGAATATGGATGTCCGTTTGAAGTCCGTCCAAGGAATAAGTGAGGACTCCCCTTCATCACCGATGGCTCCATGGAAAAAGGTTTGATTCCCAAAAGGATTGCCGAAAGGCAATGACAAGCGGAGGGTGTGTTCATTGATGGCCGGCAAGGCCTGTTCAACAAGATGAGGCGGTCCGGAGACAAAGTCGAATCCGCCGGCATTGATTCGGACAACGAGTTCTCCATTCGGGCCCGCCGCAGAGCCCGGGAATTCTCTTTCTCCAAACCTGTTCCCAGGGGTTCCGTCTTCCCCAAACTGAAGGAGGCGGCCCATTTCCACGCACTGTCTGGGTTTCTTGACAGGACCGGACCACCAGATCTGAAACCGTTCAGCTCCGAACCTGTCGCGATATTGCTGACTGCGGCGCTGAAGTTCATCCAGGAATTCCTGAGGGGTCAGGTCATTTTTGTATTTTTTATTGGGGTTCTTAAAGCTTGCAAGGAGCCCGTTGTCGTCGTTCAGTAAAATGACGGCCCTCATGTGCTTGTCGTTGTTTCCTTCAAGCGAAATTGCCGTGGCCTCCAGGACCTTGTCCATGTGGCCAAAAATTTCGTTCCGATTGTCTCCCGTCGGAAAATATCCGCGGTATTCAACGGCGAACTCGTCGTCCGAATAGTCTTTCAATTCACCGTTTACGTATTTCTTCAGCATGTTTGTCCAGCGATATGTTTGTCCGGTTTTTTCAAAATGGCTCCGTCTGGGGCCCGGGTTTGGATTGATGTCAAACGCTTCCCGGACTCTTTCAAAGGCCTCCTCGTCCTGGATCGCGGCGGAGGGCGTGCCCCAATACTTGTGGAACCAGCGGGAAGATGTGATGATGAGAAGCAGGTGCAAAGACAGGAGGATCAAGAGAGCGGGCGCGTGAGCCCCGATGAAAAAGGGCAGGCGGATCAGTTCCGGAACTAAATTCAGCAGGAGGGTGAGCCCTCCGCTCAATCCATGTCCCGTCATCCAGGAGTTCACAAAGCTGCCGATCACGGTTCCCCAGATCGCAAAGAAAATGAGAGGTTTGGTCTGAGCAATGCTTTGTTTCAGGGGCACTCTGAGCCAGTTTCGCGTCAGCAAAAATGTCAGAGACAGAAACAGAGGCGCCGCCCAGGTTGAAATGGCCTCGGGATACGGGTTATATGTCCCGAGGCTCCAGAGGATCAGAGCGAACCCATATGCGTAGAATATAAACTTGAAGAGAACCTCATTGAACCTGAACAGAGAATGCGGCTCATCCGCTCCGGCGCCATGACGATTGAGCTGGCTCAAAAGCCTTTTCTTCACCGCGAAAAACATCGTTGAGACAAGAGCCATGAGCAAGCTGAACCAGAAGATGTTGCTGAACGCAGTGAGGAAATCCCCAAGTTTATCTTTGGTCGTCATGGTGATGTCTGGATTGAATTTTCTTGCGTTGGCATCGTTTACAAGGGTTTTCCACCAGTCGGGCTTTTCGTCGGCGTTCATTTTCAGGCGCTTGGTTTCGGCCTGCCTCAAAGGCTCTCCAACGGTGTCTCCCATCATCGTCATGAACCGCGTCAGTTCCATGCCGGAAAGCTGATCTCCGAAAAGCAATTCCTTCAGCCCCAGCTTGCTCTGGAAGTCAGTCTGGGTTTCGTCCAAATATACCAGCAGGTCAAGATTGTCAATTTCCGGCATCCGGCCGAACGGCTGTTCAAAGACGGATCTTTGGGATTGCTCGTTCCGTGCCCGCTTTAAAATGTCCTGCGTGGAAGTGATCCTGTCATTAAGGACCTTGAGGTCCACCGGCTTGATTCTGCGATCCATCATGCGCTGAGCAAGGAGATCGAGGATCTCGGATTTCCTCGGACTATTGCCGCCGGCGATCTGGTCTGAGAGATTTCTGGTGAGGCTCGGCTTCTGGAGGAGCCAGCCGAAGTTCTTTGCCAAAAAGCCGGAAGGTTCTCGGGGTTTTGAGAGCGGGCTGAATATCCAGCCCAACTGCTCATCGAGGGCGCTTCTAAAACTTTCCTTCAGTTCGGCGCGCTCCTTGGGATCTGACGGCAGTTCTTCCCAATAAAACTCTGCGATCCCGAGCTTGAGGAGCGAGTCGGCCATGTAAAGATATCGGAGGTTTCGGGCGTTCCGTTCTTTGTCCGTCATCGTGAAATTCAAAGGTGAAAAATATTGAGAAGTTTCGCCTTCAGTCACAGTCCGAATGTCGCGCGCCGCCTGGACCCACTCGCGCAGGTCCTCATTTGAAACCGCTCCGGAATAAGCATTGACGGCGATGCGGAGACCTTCGCTGAGGCGTTTCTGCGGGGTTTCATATTTCATTCCAAAACTGTCCAGGAGACTGAGAATTTCTTTGGCTGTCGTCAAAGACCGTTCATAACGATCCAATTCATCTTTGATTCCTGCCTTGATGGATGTGACGGCTGTTGCACCTGCAGAAGCTTGGGCTGAAAGTCCTGAGTCCGCTGTCTGTCTTTTATCAGGCGAGTTCTCCGCAAAGCCCCAGCGCTCAAAGATCCCGTCGGAGATGCTTGAAATTTTGCCTTTTTCCTCGTTATCGTAAGAAGCAATGGGCTGTCCGTTCCTCATGATCCGCACATATCGATTCCGGACTTCGTTGGGAAGCCAGACGAAACGCATATAAGCTTCCTGAGGGGAATATCCGTTCTGCTGAATCTGAGAAAGGATATAGTCCATGATGGGCGGGACTGGGAGATTGTTTTGTTGCGCCAAGAGATTGATTTCCCGGCTGATTGCGTCCCTGCCGGATTTTGACTGGAGGGTGCGTTCACTATTGGTCTGATTTGATTTCCGCTCTCGTTCGCGCTGGGCGCGGATGGGCGCGAGAACGGACTCTTCTGCCGACGTCTTTTCACGGATTCGATTGACCTGGTTCCGGCGCTGTTTTTCGCCTGCGACTGATTTCAACAGGGCCGGGGCAAGATTGTTTTCAAGCGAGACCGTCGGCCGCGCGAGAAGATCTCTCGCGTCGCCCAATGGATTCATGAGGAATGAGTCCTGCCCGTTCATATGGAAGAAGAGCCGATCCAATGTCAGGAATCGGTCTAAAAGGTCATTCTTTGACGCAAGTTTTTCGCTTTCCGTCATGGTTGCGGGAAGCTGGGAATCAAGATCCTTCATCCAGGCCAACCATTGCTTTTCCGTCTCAGGCGAAAGCGGCTTGTTATACACAATGAGATACGAGGATCTCAGCTCGCGCAGGAAATTGAGGTCTCCCAGATCCATGAACGCGGGGTCATGCCTGAAAACAGAATCGTATCTGGACTCAACAGCGGCCTGAGTCTGAGGGTTCAATCGAGCTTGTCGCTGGCGGAAAAACCCGACAGCGGCGTTTAAAATCGTGAAGGGAAGGACAAATTTTCCGTTGTCACGGCGCCACTGCACGGCCAGGATGAAGGCCGCGTCATTGAGCCAATCTTCAAGATAGGTGTCCATGTCCTTTGCCGTGCGTCCGATCTGCCCTCTGGTTCGCAGATCAACCGCCAGAGAAGCCATTCCGATGATCTGGCTGTCCGACAGGACCGGAAGCATCGCGCGGATTTTATCTCTTAAAGGATCATTCTCCGCGATATTGCCGAACTTTTTGCTAAAAACCTGGATCATGCGTTCAGGGAGCTGTTCCCTGATTTTCTGGCGCCACAATCCGTCCAGTTTGAAAACCTGCATCACCTCATCTTCCGTCCTGTCTCTCAGCAGCGTGCGGTCAAGATAGGGGGCGACATCGCCTCTCATCAGTCTGAGCTGAAGGGCTATCAGGCGCATCCTGAAACCCGGCCTCCTTGGCTGAACAAAGATGAAGTGGATCGCATGATTATTTTTGTCAGCGGCCAATACGGTCTGAGAAACACTCCGGCAACTGTT
>JAKFYJ010000052.1:4741-27727 GCA_021730935.1 Elusimicrobiota bacterium | reverse complement strand
TTTCAAGGACCTGGCGCTGACTTTGAGCCCCGGCATTGTGGAAGGCAAAGCGGTCACCATTAAATACGGCCTGTTTCTAAACACCGTTTTCGATTTTCTCATCGTGGCTTTCTGCATCTTTATGGTGGTCAAAGGCATGAACAGCCTTAAAAAAACTGAACCTGCCCCAGCGCCCGCTCCGACAGAAAAAAAGTGTCCTCAATGCCTGATGTTGATCCCCATCGAAGCCAAACGCTGCGGCCACTGCACCTCGAATATCTAAAGATTTAAAAAAAACAACTCAAGGAGAACATAAAATGAAATTAACAATGAGAATTATGCTTGCCGTATTTTTTGGTTTGGCTGTTGTGAAGCCCGCTTGCGCGGTGGATTGGTCCAAATGGTGTTTTTTGGGACCCATTCACAAGTCCAGCAAAGTTGCCAAAGTTGAGAAAGCCCCTGAACCTGTGAAGGCGGCGGTTGTTCCTGTCCCTGCGGCTCCCGTGGATTCCGACGGAGACGGCGTGATCGATTCTCTCGACAAATGTCCCAACACCCCCAAAGGCGTTTCTGTGGACGCGAACGGATGCCCCTTGGACAGTGACAGCGACGGCGTTTATGATTATCTTGACAAATGCCCCGACACGCCCAAAGGAACCCCTGTGAACGCCAACGGCTGCCCTCAGCTCAAGGCCGACGAAAAGGTCAGCATACAGCTCAATGTTCTTTTTGACACGGGCAAAGCCGTTGTGAAGCCGGATTTTGACACCGAGATCAAGAAGGTCGCGGATTTTATGAACAATTATCCCGAAGTGAAGGCCGAAATTGAAGGCCACACGGACAATGTCGGCGCGGAAGCCATGAATGTTTCTCTTTCACAGAAGCGGGCGGACGCAGTCAGCCAGGCTCTTTCGACCAAATTCGGAATCGCCGCGTCAAGATTGAGCGCGAAAGGATACGGATCTGCCAAGCCCATCGCGGACAACAAGACCGTGGAAGGCAAAGCGAAGAACCGCCGCGTGATCGCGACGATTGAAGCCATCAAGAAATAAATATTTTATTAACAAGGAAAAATTATGAACAAGACAACCCTCTCCGTCCTCATTGCGTCCGTCCTTTTCTCGGGAAGCAATGCTTTCTCTGACGACAAACCCTGGAAAGAAACCGCGGAACTCTCGGTCGTGAGCACCAACGGAAACAGCAAAGGCACCACCATCTCGGGCAAAGACACTTTCACCTATCAGTGGAAAAGGTCCATCCTCGAGCTGAATGCCGGCGGCCTTGGAAGCGAAAGCAATGACCAGCAGATCGCGGAGCAATATTATGGAAACGAAAAGCTCACCTGGGACCTGATCGGGCGCAATTACACCTTTGAACGCCTGGGCTGGGACAAGAACCGGTTCGCCGGCATCCTGAACCGCTATGACGGATCCATCGGTCTCGGGCGTCATTTCTTTGACGAGAAGAACGCGAATCAGTTCATGATCGAACTCGGCGGCGGCTACATCAACGAAGAGCGCCAGGTTCCGCCCAGAAACGAATTCGGGTCCGGAAGAGCATACACGAAATATTCCTATGCTTTCTCCCCCTCCTCCACTGTCTCCCAGGACGGCGAATTCCTCCACAACTTCAAAGACAGCGACGATTACCGCCTGACCACCATCTCAGCGGTCCAAACGGCGCTTTCCACGCATCTTTCCCTGAAAGCGACCTATACCTGGAAGCGTTCCGGAAAACCGCCCGTAGGATTTTCCAAAGACGACAGCGTCACCGCCATCGCATTCATCGTAAATTACTAGGAGGAAAATTATATGTCCATTCAATTAGGCGACATCGCTCCGGATTTCAGCGCGGAGACCACCGAAGGTAAAATCAATTTCCACGAGTGGATCGGAAACAGCTGGTGCATCTTTTTCTCTCATCCCAAAGATTTCACTCCCGTCTGCACGACTGAGCTCGGAGAAGTGGCGCGCAAGATGCCCGAATTTAAAAAGCGCGGAGCGAAGGTCTTGGCGCTCAGCGTGGATCCCCTCGAATCCCACAAGGGCTGGATCGGAGACATTAATGAAACCCAAAAGGTGACTGTGAGTTATCCCATCGTGGCGGATCCTTCCCGCGAAGTGGCTCAGCTTTACGGCATGATTCACCCCAAGGCGCTGGACAGCTTCACGGTCCGGACAGTCTTCATCATTGATCCCAACAAAAAAGTCCGGCTTATGATCACCTATCCCGCGCCCACCGGCAGAAACTTTGATGAAATTCTCCGCGTCCTGGATGCTCTTCAGCTCACGGACAAAGCCAGCGTGGCCACTCCGGTCAACTGGAAACCCGGCGGCGAATGCATCATCCTCCCCTCCATCAAAGATCCGGAAGAGATGAAGAAGAAGTTTCCCAAGGGCTGGAAGGAACTTAAGCCTTATCTTCGGATGACCCCTCAGCCCGACACGAACTGACGCTGTAAAGATTTGTTAAGTTATGCATTGAAAAAAACGCGAACTTCCTCTATGATTATGGGGTATGCGAACTCCTCAGGAAGGCTTGGATCTCGAGTTTAAGTCCCGCGTATTAATTATCGACGATGATGAAGGGATGGCGAAGACTCTTTCCGCCATTCTAGGCAAGGCCGGATATGCCGTAGGCGCGGCAACGACGGGCAAAGCCGCCATAGAATCGTTTCAGCAAAGCCAGGACTCCAAAACTCTCCAGGTCGTCCTCCTCGATATCCGGTTGCCGGACATGAACGGCATTTCCGTTTTAAAAGAGCTCAGGAAAATAGACGCAGGCGTGAGCGTGATCATGATCACAGGCAACGCAGACATGGAAACCGCGGTTGCTTCCCTCCACGAAGGCGCCACCGCTTATGTGACCAAGCCTTATAATATTGAGGAAGTAAAATCCTTCATCCATCGCGGTTTTGAACGCCAAACCCTCCTCCGCCAAAATAAAATCCTCATGAACCGGCTTCAGGAATGGAACGTGGAACTGGAAAAGACCGTCCACGAAAAAACAGCCGAGCTCAAAACCAAGAACATGATTTTGCTCGAGGTTGTTGAAAAGCTCAAGGTTTTGAATGAACTGAAATCCCGTTTTGTGGCGAACGCTTCACACGAGCTTCAAACTCCCATGACTTCCATTTTGGGTTTTTCGAGCATGCTTTTGGATTATTGGGACAAGGTGGACCATGCGCAGATCATGAGATTTCTGCAGATCATCCGCGATGAGGCCCAGCGCCTGTCGCGCTCTTCCAGAGAACTTCTGGATCTCTCCCGCCTTCAGGACGGCAAGATGCAGTTCGACCGCAAAAAAATAAACCTGAAAGAAATTGCGGACCAGGTGACGGAAAACCTGCGCGTGATCAAAAACACGGTCGCGGTGGAAGTCCATTTTGATCCCGGCTCCGAAGAGATCGTGAACGATCCGGACAAAGTCCAGCAGATTTTCATCAACCTCGTTGGAAACGCCCTCAAGTATTCCCCCGACGGCAGTCAGCTGAAAATTCTCGGGAAAATGCGGCGGGGCGTGGCCATCATCAGCATCGTGGACCAGGGGCCCGGCATTCCGGTGGATAAACGCGAGAAAATTTTTGAGCCGTTTTACAGGATACACGACGACATCGGGAAGAAAGTGCGCGGGACCGGGTTGGGACTCTCCATCGCCAAAGCCATCGTTGAGGCCATGGGCGGAGTGATCCGGGTTGAAGGCGAAGTCGGCAAGGGCTCCAACTTCACGTTTGCCCTGCCAAAGGAACTGCCAAGTGAAAATGGAAACGGAATCCAAATCTAATCACCAGGACAAAAAAATATTGGTCGTCGAGGACGATCCTTATACGAACGAGCTGATTTCAAACCTGCTCGCGACCCGCGGGTTCAACGTTGTTTCCGTGGCCACCGGAGAAGAGGCCGTGGAATACACAAAAAACCAGATCCCGGACCTCGTGATTTTGGACCTCCTCCTGCCCCAGATCGACGGTTGGGAAGTCTGCCATATCCTCAGAAAACCCGGGGCCAAGACGGCTCAGGTCCCCATCCTGGTCACTTCCGTTCTTTCCCGTTTCGACACGGTTCAATCCGACCAGGACATGGCCAACATTTCCTTTTTCAGCAAGCCCTTCGAATCCGTGGACCTGATCGCGGAAGTGGAGCGCGTGCTTGACGGGCAGGTGAAATAACATGTCTGCGAAAAAAATAATGGTGGTGGACGACGACAAGGAAGTCCGGGACCTGGTGGTGGCGTCTCTGCAGGAGCTCAAGAGCGTCCCTGAAATCGAGACGGTTGATTCCGGCCGTTCCGTCGAAGAAAGGGTCAAAATTTTCAAGCCGAACCTCATCGTCCTGGATCTGAAACTTCCGGGCATGCACGGCATGAAAGTCTGCGACAAAATAAAAAAAAGCAAAACGGGCAAAAAAATAAAGATTTTGATTTTAACGGCCTATCTCACGCCCGGAGCCAGGGAAACCGTGATGGAGTGCGGAGCGGATTATTGCATGGAAAAGCCCTTCGGAGTCATGGAACTGGCCGGGATTGTCGAAAAATTGCTGGAAATGGAGTGACCTGAAAATTCTGATGCGCATCCTTGTCGCCGACGACGAAATCCATATCCGCACCCTTCTGAAGATCACCCTGGAAATGGTGGGTTATGAAGTGGACGTCGCCGCGGACGGGCAGGAAGCCATTGAGTGTGTGGACAAGCAAATCCCGGACCTCTTGCTTTTGGACATCAAAATGCCGCGCCTGAACGGCTGGCAGGTTTGCGAAAAGCTCAAGAGCGACGAACGGACGAAAGCCATTCCCATTATTATGGTCACCGCGTTCGGCCAAAAAGAGTCCCGCCAGAGAAGTTTTGACCTGGGCGCCGACGAATTTATTTCCAAACCCTTCGAGACGCCCATGCTTTTGGACACGATCAAAAAAATTCTGGAAAAATCAAAAATCTCTTAGCCGCTGCATCACGCCGTTTCCCCCCGTTCCGAAATAATCGTGAAGTTCAAGGTATTCCCGATAAAGGGTTTCATAGATTGAAGCGTTTTTTCCTTCGGGAACATAAGTTCGCCCTGGATTGGGACTCATCCTTCTGACGACATCCTGCACTCCGCCCCTGATGGAGACGTCCTCCGCCGCTATCGCTCCCAGGACCGCGGCTCCTCTCGCGCAAAGATCCTTCGCCTGGACCAATTCAATCGGACGGTTCAGGATATCCGCATAAATTTGAAGCAGCATCGGGCTTTTCTCTGCGATGCCTCCCGTCGCGATCAGGTCTTTCACCGGGACTCCAAATTGTTCCATGGTTTCAACAATCTTTCTTGTTCCCATGGCCGTCGCTTCGACCAGCGCCCGATAGATTTCGTGCGGTTGAGTGGTCAAAGTGAGCCCCAAAATCATGCCCGTGAGGTTCGCGTCGGAGAGGACGGAGCGGTTCCCATTCCACCAGTCCAGAGCGATCAGCCCGGATTCTCCCGGCTTCAGTTTTTTTGCGCGTCTCTCCAGGGCCATGAAGGATTTTCCGGAAACCTTGGAAAACCATCCGAAAATGTCCCCAACGGCGGCTTGCCCTGCCTCATAGCCGAAGAATCCCGGCAAAATTCCGTCTTCCACCACCCCTGAAATGCCCGGAACTTCTCTTTCATTGTCCGAAAGCAGGAGATGGCAGGCGGAAGTTCCGATACAGAGCACCATTTTCCCTGGGTCCGATATCCCCGCTCCCAGAACCGCCGCATGGGCGTCGATGATCGAAACTCCAACGGGGGTCCCTTCCCTGAGTCCGGTCTTCAAAGCCCAGGATTTGCACAGCGTTCCCGCGCGATGCCCCGGAGCATAAAAATGAGTTCCGACTTTGTTTTTTAGGGTGTCCGCGAGCCCCGGCTTAAGGGCGTTTAAAAAAATATCATCAGGGAATCCGCCGTTCTTGGACCAGCACCCTTTGTATCCGGCCCCGCACGCAGAGCGGCATTCCGTCCCCGTCACCTGCCAGACCAGCCAGTCCTGCGCTTCAACAAATTTGTCCATGGCCTGGGCAATTTCCGGTGCGCCGTTCATGATCTCAAGCAATTTAGGGATCAGCCATTCCGGCGAAATTTTCCCGCCGTATTTATTCAGAAATTTTTCACCCATTTCCACAGCCACTTTATTTATTGCTTCCGCTTCTTCCTGGGCTCCGTGATGTTTCCAAAGTTTGGGCCAGGCGTGAGGTGTCCTTTTGAAATTGGGCTGAAAACACAGAGGTTTCCCGTCTGAGGCGGCAGGCAGGACGGTGCAGGAGGTGAAATCGATCCCGATCCCGACGATCTGCTCAGGATTAATTTTGGATTTCTTTAAAAGTGATTTTGAGAGGGATTGAAAAGCGTTCAGCCAGTCCGCCGGATCTTGCAGGGCCCAGTGTTTGGGCAGTTTTATGCCGGACGGCAGTTTTCCTTCGATGACGCCGCTTTTATATTTCGAGGAGGCGGAGGCGGCCATTTTGCCGTTTGAGACGTCCAATAAAACGGCCCTTGCCGACTCCGTTCCATAATCCAGCCCGAGGGAAAACCGCCTTTCCTTGCCTGCCATGGATTTGTTATTATAACAAAGATAATGCCCAGCGTATTCTTCCACACCTTCGGCTGCAAAGTCAACCAATATGAGTCCGAATCCGCGCGCCAAAAACTTCTGAAATTCGGCTATACGGCAAGCGACGATTTCTCTGAATCGGACGTTTGCGTCATCAATTCGTGTTCCGTCACGGAGGAAGCGGACAAAAAGTGCCGGAAATTCGTGCGCAAAATCCTGCGCCAAAATTTGAAAACCAGAGTCCTGGTCACGGGCTGTTATGCCACGCGCGATCCCGAATCCCTCCGCCAAATGTCTCCCAGGATCGAGGTTTTTTCCAACCGCGACAAAGACATCATCCCTGAAATCGTCTCCGGATGCACCCTTTCTTCCGACGAGAGTCCGCTCCTCACTTTCTTTTCCGGCCATGCCCGCGCTTTTGTCAAAGTCCAGGATGGCTGTGACGCGGTCTGCACTTATTGCATCATCCCCCGCCTGCGTCCCGAAATGAAATCGCGCCCGATCCCGGAAATCGTCGCGGAATGCGAAGGCTTGGTCCGCTCCGGTTTCAAGGAAATCGTGCTCACAGGCATCCGCCTTGGGAGCTATGGCTTGGCGTCCAGCGGCGGCCGCGTGGGGCGCTTTCACGGAAACCTGGCGGACCTTCTCCGGAGCCTGATCGCGATCGATGAGCGTTTCAGGCTCCGCCTTTCGTCGCTGGAAATCACGGAAGTGACGGAAGAAATTTTGGAGCTTGCCGCGGACAGCGATAAAATTTGCCGCCATTTTCATCTGCCGCTTCAGTCCGGCGACGATTCCGTCCTCCGCCGCATGGGACGCTGGTATGATTCCGCCTATTTCAAAAATCAGATCCAGTCCATCCTCAAATTTCTGCCTGACGCGGGCTTGACCTGCGATGTGATCGTGGGGTTTCCCGGAGAAACCGAAGAGAATTTCATGAACACCCACCGTTTCCTTGAAACCCATTTTCACGGGCTCCATGTTTTTCCTTTCTCCGACAGAAAAGGGACCGGCGCGGTCAAACTGCCCGGACACTGTCCGCCGGAGGACATCCGAGACCGCGCAAACCGCCTGACCGCTCTCGACGGCGTTTTACGCAGACGCTTTCAGGACCGTTTCTCCGGCACGCGCCGCGTGGCCCTGGTTGAATCCGACGGCGGGGGTTACACCGACAACGGGATCCGCGTCCCGTCCCTCCCTTTCGCCAAAGGCACCCTCGATTGGGTGAGCATTTAACTGGACGCTTTCAAATTCTTAAGCTACGTCGTCCATAACCCCGACACCCTCGGCTGGCCCTCTGTCCTCGCAATCTCCGGCCATTTCCTGAACATTTTTGTCTGCCTTTTGTATATTTTGGGCGCCGCCGCCGTCGGGAAATCAGTTTTGAGGCGGAACGACCCTTTTTATGCTTTTGTCGTCGGAGAAACTCTGATCTCCTTCCTCATCCTGGCGCTCGGACTCGCCGGATTATATTCCCAAAAAACCTTTCTAATTTTATTGATCCCCCTCTCGATCCTCGGGCTCTTCCAAATTCCAAAAATTTCCTTCCAGAACCCGGTCTCCGGAGAAAAACTCCAGTCTTTGGAAATCCTGTGCGTGGTCCTGATTCTCGCCGTGCTTCTCGCCGCCGCCGTTTCATGCGGAACGCCTCCCACCGACTGGGATTCCCTGGCCTATCACCTCGCATTTCCAAAAATATTTTTATCCGAAGGGCGCTTGTCTCCGCTGGACTGGTCGTTCCACATCCATTTCCCTTTAAGCCCCGAAATGATCTCCACATTTTTATATTCCATCCGCGGCGCGCAGGCGGTCCACTGGATGAATTTTTTCCGGGGGTTCATCCTTCTCTGCGCGATGTTTGACTTCGCGTCCAGGCATTTCAACCGCCTGTCGGCTTTTCTCGCCTGCGCGATCTTTGCCTGCCAGCCGATTTTCTTGCGCGTCAACGGCAACGCCTCAACAGACTTCGCGGTTGCCCTGCCCGCTTTTTTGGCCTTGCGCGTTTTCCTGGAAGACGATTCCGCGTTCCTCTGCGGACTCCTCGCAGGCGCCGCCGCCAGCTCCAAACTCTCGGGCCTCTGGGCCGCGTCCTCTCTGGCCGTCCTTTATCTTCCGCGCCCCAAACATCTCTTAAAATTTATCCTCGGCGTCTTGCTCCTCGGTTCCCCCTGGTATCTCCGCAATTTCATCTGGAAAGGGAACCCTTTCTGGCCCTATTTCGGAAAAATTTTCGGCTCCGGCTCATTCGCGGCGGGCATGGCAGAGCGGTCCAAGCTTATCATCACCGAAGGGCTTCCCAAAACCCTTTTGAACTGGCTGATGACGCCGCTTAACTTGTGTTTCCGTCAACACCGCTACGGTCAGCAGACTTTTTTTCTCGTCCCCGTATTTTGGGTCCTCCTTGGATGGCGCGCCGGAAACTTGAAAAAAAATCCGTTCAGCGCCCTTGAGAAAAAAACTCTTTTGTTCCTCGCTCTGTTTATGACCTTCTGGTTCTGGGTTTATCAGATGTGGCGGTATTTTTTGCCCGCCATTGCCGTGATCTCGATTTTAAGCGCAGACGGGATGATTGCAATGCTGTCCCAAAATAAAAAAGGGGTTATCCTTTCTCTCTGCCTGATGATCGCCTCCGTTTCTCCCGTCGCCACTCTCAGTTTCGGCAACCCGTTGTATGCTTTTTTCGGAGTCCGATCCAAAGTGTATCCGCAATTTACGCCTGATGAACGATATCTTGAAGCCCTGCTGGGCCCAGCCTATAGTGCCATGCGCCGGGCCAACCAGATCCTTCCCCGGGATTCCAATGTCTTGCTGTATCGGGAAGTGCGGGGGTATATGTTGGACCGCAAATATTCCTGGGGCAACCCCCTCAACCCCGGCCCGATCGATTTTGAGACAGCGCGTACGCCGGACGACATCATGAGTGCCCTTAAAACGCGGGGGTTTACCCACATTTTGTATAATCCTTATGTCGGCCCCTATCCCGGCGCCCCCGAATATTATGCCCGCATTGACCAAATGATGGGAGAGTTTTTGGTCCGCCACACAGAACCCATAATCGACGAAAAAGGGGTTGTTTTGGCGGCCATAAAATGATATCCTATGCCGATGCCTGAAAACTGCCTTTTCTGCAAGATTGTCCGGCGAGAAATCCCGGCCAAGATCGCGGCGGAGTCGGAACAGGCCCTTGCTTTTTACGACATCAATCCCCAGGCGCCCGTGCACATTCTGGCGATTCCGAAAGCGCACATTGAGAATGCTATGGCCGTGAAATCCGAGCATTCCGGGACGTTGTTTGAAGTGTTGAAACTCGCTCAGGAAACAGCGAGAAAAGAAGGGATAGACAAATCCGGTTTCCGTCTGATTTTTAACAACGGGCCCGACGCGGGACAGGCCGTGAGCCATCTGCATATGCATGTTCTCGGCAAACGAAAATTGGCGTGGCCGCCCGGATAAAAATTTTTAAGCAGCACAAAGGGAAGGTGATTATTTAATTAATGATTGGCATTAAGCTCAGAGATAACGAGTCCATCGAGGAAGCGCTGAGACGGTTCAAGCGCGAATGCGATCGGAACGGCATTATGCAGGAAATCAAGCGCAGGGAATATTATGAATCTCCCAGCGTTAAGCGCAAGCGCAAAGCCCAGGAAGCCCGCCGCAAGGTGAAACGGCGCTTCTCGCGTTTCCGTTAAACCCCCAAGATAAAAGCCCCATAAGGAGTTCGATGATCACGGAACAGTCGGTTTCCCGCGTTCGGGACGCCAGTGATATCGTTGAAGTAATTGGAGAAACCGTTGCCCTGAAAAAGGCCGGCAAAGACTTTAAAGGTCTTTGCCCCTTTCATCAGGAAAAGACTCCCTCCTTCATGGTGAGCCCATCCAAAGCGATTTTTCATTGCTTCGGATGCGGCAAGGGCGGGGACGTTTTCAAGTTCGTCATGGAGACGGACCGGTGTTCTTATCCGGAAGCCATCGAGCGCCTGGCCGAGAAAAAAAACATCCCCGTCGAGCGCGACAACGAGCGCGCCCCGGCGGAACGGGACGGAAAATACGAACGCAAAAAACACCTGTTCAGCATTTTGGACCGCGCCGCGCAGTTTTATCACAAAACATTGCTGGAAGGCAGAGAAGCCGAAGCCGCCAGGGAATATGTAAAGGTCAAACGCAGGCTTTCGGATCAAACGATTCAGAAGTTTCAGATCGGATGGGCCCCTCACGGGCCGGATGCGTTGGTCAAAACAGCCGTGAAGGCCGGAATTCCCGCGGCGGACTTGCTGGAAGCGGGGGTCGCAGTCAAGTCCCAGAGAGACGGAAAGATTCTGGACAGTTTCCGGGGCAGGGTGATTTTTCCGATCCTTGATTTAAAGGGACAAGTCATTGGTTTCGGCGGCAGAATATTGGAAGGACAAAAGACTTTTGGAAATCATGTCCCCCCCAAATATTTAAACAGTTCAGACTCATTGATCTTTCAAAAAGGCAAAAACCTCTACGGGTTTTATCAGGGTTCAAAAGCGATCCGCGAGAAAGACGAAGCGCTTCTGCTCGAGGGATATATGGACGTGATCGCGGCGCATCAGGCCGGAGTGGAATATGCGGTGGCTCCTCTCGGAACGTCGCTCACCCCGGATCAGTGCATGATTTTAAAAAGATACGCTTCGAGCGTGACGGTGCTTTTCGATATGGACAAAGCGGGCGAGGCGGCGGGCATTCGGGGCGCGGAACTTTTGCTGGAACATGGTTTTTTCCCCATGATGGCCAGACTCCCCCGCCGCGGCGGCGAGGCAGACGCGAAGGATATCGACGAATTTCTCAAGAATCATTCCAGCCAGGAGCTGGAAAAAGTCTTAAAAGAGAAAGTGACCCTGGCGGATTTTCGGGTGGAAAGTCTCATGAAGGAAAAAGAGGGGCTCCCGATGAATGTCCGTCGCGCCCAGGCGGCCAAAGCGGCTCTTTCTCTTGTCTCCAAAGCCAAGGACGAAATTATCCGCGGCGAAATTTTGAAAGGCATTGCGTCAAAAGCGCAGGTTTCTCTGGATTCTTTGACGGCGGAATGGCAGAAGATGTCAAACCCGAAGAAATATTCCGCGGCGGCGGAGGAGCCGGCAAAGCCCGCGATGAAACCGTTTTTAAGTTCAGAAGAAGAACTCCTCGCCCTCTCGGTGATGTATCCGGAGTTGAGAGAAAGATTGTCGCAGTTGAACAAGGATTTGGGACTCTTTGAAGGCTCTGTTTTTCAGGAATGTTTCAGGGTTTTGGAACTGCAGAAAAATTTGTCGGGCATACCGGAAGTTTTGTCAGCCCTCAGCGAAAGCGCGGCGAGCGCGCTGAGAGCCATATTGATCCGGTTTGAGAAGACCAAAACAGAAAAGCCGCTTGAGATTTTTGAATCCATCGCGGCTCGGATGCAGCATAAATTGAAGGAGGCAAGGTTCAAGACCCTGGCCGCAGAAGCCGCTCAAATTTTAAACGAAGGCGATCCGGATTCTCCGAAGGTTCAGGAATTCAAAAACTGGGCGCCCATCCTAAAAGGACGTAAAGAATGACAAACCAAAACGCGAATAACCAAGACATTTTAAAAGAGCTCATCGAACAGGGGCGTGAAACGGGATACCTCACCTATGAGGAAATTCACCGTCAGCTCCCGGACTCCAACATCAACAACGAAGAGCTCGACCAGCTTTACACCACCTTGCAGGAAATGGGCATCCCCGTGATCCGCAAACAAGATGAAAACGCCGTGCAGGAACGCCAGCGCGTCGGAGTCAGCCCCCTTTTGGAACCCATCGTCCCCGAAGAAATCGAAATCGGGCAGGACCAGCATCAGCAGCAGGTGGAAATGGAAGTGGACACCCAGAACTCCATCCGGATGTATCTGACCGAGATGGGAAAAGTCCCTCTCTTGCACCGCGACCAGGAAATCAATCTCGCCAAAAACATTAAAGACAACGAAAAGACCCTCATGTGGCTCGTGCTGGAATCCCCCATCGCCATGCGCGAAATCCGCAACTGGGAAACTTTGATCACCCAGGACGAAATGACGCCCAAGGAGCTCATGCCCCGCGGACGCAAAACCACCCAGGAACTTTACCGCATGAAGACCAAGATGCGGGACGTGGTGCGGTTCATCAACAACGGTGAAAAGCGGATGCTGAACGCCCAGGCCAAGGCGAAAGACCGGAGCCTTCCTGACGCCAAGCGCGACCTGTGGAGAAAAGAAGCCGAAGGCGCCAAGATCAACATCATCGAAAAAATTGTCAGCCTGAACCTCAACCTGGAAAAGATCAAGCGCTTGACCAATAAAATCAAGACTTTGGCCCAGAGGGTGCTTGAGACTGAAGACGAAATCATCCGTTACGAAAAACGGTTCAAGATGACTTGTCAGGAACTCTTTCGGGTATATGAACAGGCCAAGAAAGGAAAAATTTCCGCGACGGTTTTCAAGAAAGCCACCGGATACACTCTCACAGGCATTGAGTCCACCATCGTCAACATGCAGAACATCGCGGACAAGCACCGCCGGATGGTTCAATCTCTTCCCGAAGGCAAAAACAGCCTTCTCGAACGCTATAACAAAATCAAAACCCTTGAAGAAACCATCCTCAAAAACAAGGTTGAGCTCATCAAGGCCAACCTCCGCCTCGTGGTTTCCATCGCCAAAAAGCACGTGGGCGGATCATCGCTTGAACTGACCGACCTCATTCAGGAAGGCGGGTTGGGACTCATCAAGGCCGTCGAAAAGTTCGAGTGGAAACGCGGATTTAAATTTTCGACTTATGCGACCTGGTGGATCCGTCAGTCCATCAACCGCGCGATCGCCGATCAATCCAGGACGATCCGCATTCCCGTGCACATGAAGGAAATCATTTCCAAGATGGGAAAAATCGCGCGCAAGAGCCGGCAAGATTTTGGGCGTGAACCGCATGTGGATGAATATTCCAAACTGCTCCGCCTCTCGTCTGACAAGGTTCGGTCCATCCTGAAAATCATGCAGGACCCCATCTCCCTCACCACGCCCATCGGCGAAGATGAAGATTCTTATCTGGAAGATTTTATTGAAGACAAACAGGGGCCGTCGCCGTCCCGCTCCGCCGTGGAATATCTCAAACGGCAGGAAATTGAGGCGGTTTTGACCACCCTCTCTGAGAGAGAGGCCGAGATCATCCGCCTGCGTTTCGGCATCAACACGGGGTATCCCCGGACTCTCGAGGATGTAGGCAAGATTTTCAATGTGACCCGCGAACGCGTCCGCCAGATCGAAGCCAAAGCGATCCGCAAAATGCGGCATCCTTCACGCAGCAAACGCCTGCGCGAATATCTGGAATAGATCAAAATCCGCGCCATTCAAAAATAATTTACTCAACCTCGGTCGCAACGCTCATCGTATTTTATTGAGTCGCGCTATTCGGGGCGACACTTCGTTTGCCGCCCCTCAGAGCGCTCCTGATGAATCATGAATAAAAAACGATTCGCTTACAGCCGCGATCGAGGGTCGTAAATTTTTTTTGATTGACGCGGATTTTGATGTTAAGGATTCGTTTCTTTAAGTTTTTTTGGATTCTTGCGGAAGATTTTGTTCAGGCCTTCATAAGCGATCCAGAACTGGCCGTCCTGAACCGTGAAAGCGGCAATCGGCTTGGCGATGGCGGCGGCATCATCGAAGGCATAGGCCTTGTCTGCGCGGAACCTCTCCGTGAGTAAATTTTTATAGATCTTCATCCCCACCGCGCTTGCCGTCCAAAAATTGAGCCCGTCATGATAAAGTCCCACCGGAAACTGGGCCTGCGAATCATAAGTTTCCAGGACCGTGAGCGCCGCGTCCAGGGCGTGCTGATAAACCTTCCTTGTTTTGCCGTCGCAGGACCAAAGATATTTTCCGTCAAAATATAATCCTGAAGGCTCGCTCCCGGGGCTGGGATAGGTTTCCGCGATCGTGAGGCGGTCGTCCAGGACATGTTTATAAATCTGTTTTTTCCATGAGTCGCAGGTGTATAGGAATCCGGCTCCGGCCGCAATGCCGGTCAGGTGAGCGTCCGGGACCGTCACCGTTTTGACCAGGGAAAGTTTGGTCCCGTCCCATTCATACCGCTCGATGGTTTGTGTGAACCAATCCGTCACCCAAAGCGAGGTTCCGCTGAAAGTGAGCCCCGTGACTTTGGAATGAGCGATGATGAATTCCTTGTCTGAAGATTCCCGCGATTTAAAATAGAATGCTCCGCCGAGGAGGAGCCCTGCAGCCGCGAGAGCTCCAAGGGTCCAGGGAAGAAAACTTTTGGAATATGTTTTGGTCTGGGGAACGGAGGCCGTCCCAGGTTTTTTCTCTTCTTTTGCCTGCGGGCCCATTTTTTCCGCAAGCCGCTTGGCGAAGAGTCCGCCGGACTTGAGGGAATTCATCTCAAGGGCTTTTGAGACGGATTCCACCAGCTGGCTGTTGTCAAAAGGTTTGGAGATATAATGAGCGGCGCCCAGCTTCATGGACTGAACGGCTTCTTCGATGCCTCCATATCCCGTCACCATGATCACGGGGAGATCGGAGCGGATCTGTTTGATCTTTTCAAGGATCTGGATGCCGTCCATTCCGGGCAAACGGAAATCGAGGAGGACCAGATCAATGGTGAGATCTTTCACTTTGGCCAGGGCTTCTTCCCCGGAATTGACCGAGACCACCGAATGGTTTTCCGATAGAAGCACGTTCGTGACGGCCCAGATCATGTCGGGCTCGTCGTCCACCACCAGTATTTTAGCCATGGGTTATGGGCAGTTCAATGTTCACGCTTGTTCCTTTTCCCTGCGCGCTTTCCGCTGAAATTTTTCCCCCGTGCGCCTCGATGATCCGCTTCGCCACGGGAAGGCCGATGCCGATGGAGTTGGGTTTCGTTGAATAAAACGGCGAAAAAATTTCCGCCATGTCCCTGGGGTGGATCCCCATCCCGTTGTCGCGGATGCTGATCAAGGCGCGTCCCCCCGACTGTCTGGCCTCTATGATAACATTTCCTCCGCTTGCAATGGCTTCGACCCCGTTTAAAATGACATTCAGAAACGACAAAATCAGCTGACTGCGGTCAGCGGCTTTCAGTTTGATGGGCTCAAGGGTTGTGGTCACCTGGATGTGTTTCATCCGGCACTGTTCGTTCAGCATGGAGCACGCTTCAGCGAGGAGTTTGTCCAACGCCACTTCTTTGAGGGTGAGTTTGAGCGGTTTGGAAAATTCGACGAACTCGTCCAGGCGCTCTTCAAGATATTTGACGCCGTTCAGGATGGACTCCATTGAGCGCAGGCCTTCGGGGCTCAGGTTTTCGCGTTTTAATATGACGCCCGCGTTCGCCTTGATGATGGCGGAAGGGTTGCGGATCTGATGCGCCATTCCGAAAACCAGCTTTTCAAAATCTCTATCGTTCATGGCTTTTTTCCGGAAACATATTCATAAACCATCCAGTCCAGGTTTGACTTGTCGTCAGTCAGAATTTTACCTGAAGAAGCGTGTTTTTTAAAGCCCGGAATATCGGTTGCCCGCGCCTGATTGAAGGCGACAAGCATGCGGCCGTTGACGGTATAAACCTGTCCGAATACGGAGCTGAGAGTGTCGGCGACAGAAACGGCGAATCGGGACTGAGTGTCCACGATGTTCATCATGAAAATTCCGTCATGACTCATGGAACGCCGGACATCCTCAAAGAATTCCCGGGTGGCCACATAAAATGGAATATAAATGCTTCCCGCGAAAAGGTCGGCTTCAATCATGTCGTATTTTTTTGCGTTCTGCTTGAGGACCCGCCTCGCGTCATCGTGAATGAGATTGACGCCTTCCAGCTTGAATCCGAGAGCTTTGGAGGCCGCAGAAACTTGCGGGTCGATTTCCACCATGTCGAGGGTTTCGGGATTATAAAAATGCCGGAACTGTTCCGCGGAGGTTCCCGCTCCCCCTCCCAGAATAAGAAGCGATTTCACGGGCACGAGTTTCGGTCCTATAAGATAATCATCCACCACAAGGCCGGTCGTGAAATCGGGATAAAGCGCAGAGGAGTGCATCCCTCTGTTTTGGTTCAGCCTCAAATATTTCATGCCGTTGATTTCAACCACGAAAACGGTGTTATAGGGCGACTCTTTGAAATATAGCGCGTCCGCGCTGGTATAGCTGAGCTGAGGGATCAGGCACAGCATTCCCGCGGCCAGCGCCGCAAACAAGGATTTTCTTAAGATAAATGTCGGGATCAAAAGCAGGATCAGGTTGATATAAAGAGAAATTTGTATGCCTGCGAAAGGGATCATGGCGAAAGTGGTGAGGATGGATCCCAGGATGCTCCCAAAAGTTGAGACGGCATAAACATTTCCCGCGCTCACGCCGACGCCGGAATCTTGCGAGTGAAGCTTGATCAAAAATGGAGAAACAAAACTCAGAATCAGGACTGGAAATCCGAAGAGCCCGACCGCGGAGGCGAGGGCGCCTGGGATCGTGGAGAGGCGGCTGAGGGCCTCAAGAGCGGGGCGATAAATGAAGAGGATGAGGAGAAGATAAGCCGTGCTTGAGCCGAAGATCCAGGAGAGCATTTTGGGTTCGGGCCTTTTGTCCGCGAGCATTCCGCCGGCGGCATAGCCCAGGGAAAGGAAGATCAGGATGACGGTCACGACGGATCCTGAAACGAAGACAGAATTTCCGAAATAGGGCGCCAGCATTCGGAAGGCGAGAATTTCAAGCGAAAGGATGGTGAAGCCGGAGATGAACGCGAAGAAATATAAACGGGGTTTTGAGAGGGCTGCGGGTTTCTCCATTCGAACTATTTTATATTATTTCTGCGGCATGAGGAGGACTTGGCCGGTCTGCAAGGACCCGCCGCGCTCGATGCGGTCCGAGTTGAGCTCATAAATTTCCACCCATTTCGCGGGATCGCCATAGAATTTCTGGGCGATGGTCTGGAGAGTCTCGCCGTCCTGCACATTATAGGTGCGGGGAACGCTGGGAAGCTCTTTCGCTTTCGGCGCCGCCGGCAGGGCGCGGGTCTGGTTCGAAAGCTGTTGGAGTTTCTGTTCCAACTCTTGGAGTTTCTGTTTCGTCCTTTCGGATTCCACATTGGACTGGAACACTTTCATCTTGAGAGCGTCCATTTCGGAAGTTTCCTGGTCTTTGAGGCGCTCTTCAAGTTTCTTCATCTTCTCGCGCACCCAAGTGGATTCAAGTTTGCCGCTTCTGTTCTCGTCCTTGAGGTCTTCGAGTTCTTTTTCCATCGCGGAGATCTGCGCGGCTTTTTCCTGGAGCAGGCGTTCCATCGCTTCGTCGTCTTCTTCAAAGTCCCAGCGGGCGCGCTCAGGGACGCGGCCGAAACGCACCGTCATGGAAAACCTGTGGCTCCCCATCGTCGCTTCAATACCGCCGAGAGGAAAAACGAAAGCGTAATCAAGGGAGAGGTTGGATCCTTTGTATCCCATGCCGGTGGAAAGCTCTCTGCGGTTCCTGGAACCTCCGCCGATGCCAGCGCGGAGCGCGAAAGCTTTGAGGAGGAGTTTTTCCATGCCGAGCGCGATGTTGGTGTCCTTGTCTTTTTTGGCGATCTCCGCATCAAAAATCAGGGAACGCTGGTGATAGGCGAATCCGCCGCGGATCTCAGCGGGGACTTTGTCGGTCGCTGAAAGGCCGACATTGGGCTGGTTCGCGTCCTTGACCATCAAGGCAAAAGAATAATTCGCGCTGGGCCGATACATCATGCCGAGATCAAAACCGATGTTGGTGGTGTTGTATCCTTTTTGCGCGAACAGGGGATCGACTTGGGTATAGATGTCGCTCCCGAAAGTTCTTTTCAGGACTTTGCCGCTGGCGCCGAGGAAAAATCCGTTGGCGAGCACTTCTTTGCCGTAAGAAAAATTGATGGAATCTTCGCGATAAGCCCCTTCCAAACTCAGCGAGAGCCAGCCCAGACCGAGAGAGCCATATTCTCCGGATTTGATCGGCTGAACGACGCCCACGAATCCGCTTCCGAGGTTGGAGTTGTCTTTGAGTCCGGAATAAAGTTTGCCGTATCCGCCGGTGAATTCCCCTCTTCTCACTTGCGCCAGGCCCGCGGGGTTGAAATAAATCGCGTGCGCGTCATCGCTCACGGCGGTGAAAGCGGTTCCCATTCCGATGGGGCGGGCGCCCGCGCCGATCTGTTCAAACGCGGCGTGAACGAGGCTGGTGATGAGGAAGATCAGAGAAAGGGCGGCGAATATTTTTCTCATCTCGCCACCACCACAGTGCCGTTGATGAGAGTTCCCCCGGCCTGGACCTGATAGATATAAATGCCTGATCTGACGATGGATCCGTCTTTGTCGCGGCCGTCCCAGGTGAGGCGTGAAGGGTTGCTTCCTGAGCCGGTGGCATCCGTCATGTCTGCGACTTCGGACCCCGTGATGTCATAAATTTTGGCTTGCGTGACAATGTCTGCGGCGGGGTTGTCGAAGGTGAGGGTGAAGGTTGCGTTTTCGGGAAGGGCGCTTTCAGGGATGAGAATCTTTCTGGGAGTTTCGCGCAGCCCGAACGATTCCGCCGGTTTTAAGTTCCGGGCAAGATAATAGGAAGGGAGTGTGGGGGTGGAGGTGGATGAAGCAACCTGATAGGAGTTCTTCTTTTCCGCCGGCAAATTGGGAGCATAGAGAGGCGACATATTTGCTATCGCCATTGCGAGCCAGATAAGAAGGATAATCAGTGTCTTTTTCATTGGGTTTTTGCCTTCGCTGTATTATACAGCAATTTAAATACCAAATGAATATAACGCGATTATTTTCTTAAATCGCCTTAAATACTCTATTTTATGGCCTATTTTGTAGTTGGGGTTTTGGGATGGGGTAAGGGTTCTACAGGTGTGGAAATATGTCTACATCCTGGTTATCTGGCGACAACCATGGTGCCATTCAGGGTCTTGCCGTCGGCCTGAACCTGATAGACATAAACCCCGCTTCGGACATAATTTCCGGAGCGGTCTTTGCCGTTCCATTTGAGGGAGACCACGCCTTGCGCGCCTGCCACGATGCCCTGTTCGAAGTCCGCGACTTCCGCGCCGGTCAGGTCAAAGATTTTCGCCTGGGAAATGATGCTGTCGTTGGGGTTTTCGAGGAAGAGAGTAATTTCGTCGTTGACTCCGTCGCCGTTGGGCGTGAAAATCTTTCTCGGCGTGATCTGCATGATGGAGAATTCCGTGGCGCGCAAGACCTGGCGGACCTGATATTTTCCGAGCGGGCTCGCAGTCTTCATCGAAACCACGCCCGTGAACTCATTGATGGTCCCCCCGAACTTCACGAACTCCACCGTGTTGTGCCAGAAGATTCCCACATCTTTCAGCGTGCTTCCTGCATATCGGAAAGCGGTTCCGGCTTTGATATAAGGCGCTTTCAATCCTTTCGTGAAACGGAACTGGAGGTTCACGGTGGGTCGTTTGAACTTGACGTCCTTGATTTCGGATCCAGTGACCGCGCCGAACGATTTGATTTCATAGGAGGCCATGACATTCCCCTTTTCTTCTTCCGCTCTTCTTCCGACCACGACGCGGAGATCTTCTGATCGGTCGTTGGTTGCGGCGCGCAAGATTTTTGTGTCTTCTCCGGAGAGTTCGACCCGCGCGGTTTCATCGGCTGAGACAGCGGAGAGGACGGGGACTGCAAGCGTCTCGATGTGCATGGAATCGTCCGATTCATTGTCGGAAGTGTCCACCGCCCGCACGAGATACCAAACAGTGGGCGGCACAAGTTCAAGTGAGTTCCACACGGTCACGGTTGACGCCACGGCGTCCCGGAAATAGAAGGGTCCTTCCGCCGCGCTTGATTTATAAATTCTGTAGGCCGCAAGCTCCACCGTGGTTGAAAGAACCAGGTCCATCGTGACGGGCGTCCAGGTGATGTTGAAGGTCCCGGTTGAGTTCAACACGCCCAGAATTCCGGTCGGCTCCTGGGGCCGTTTGGTGATGGGTTTTGCGGCGCGGGCTGAGACGATGTTTGAGAAGGGACCTTCGGCGGGGTTCGCGTCCACGGTGGTGACGGCATAATAATAGGTCACGCCGTTGGTCAGGCCCGTGTCGAGGAAATAGCTCGATGTGAGAGCCGTCATGTTCACCTTGAGGAGAGGCGAGAATGCAGAAATCGAGGAGCGATAAACAAAATAACCATTGATCGCGGGATCAGACACATCATTCCAATCGACAGACACCTGCTTGTCCCCTCCGGTTGCGGTCAGTCCCGTGACAATGGTCGGCGGGGTCAGAGTTGATACGGCGTTATCAAATGAGGTCGGGACATTTTCTCCGTTTTGGGCGCGGACGCGATAATAATAAGTCGTCTTTCCAGAGAGGCCTGTGTCACTATAGGCGAGCCCCGAGACGGTTGATTGCAGTCCGATCGGGACAAAGCCCGGCGTGGTGGATCTTTCCACCGCATAAACAGTTCCTGCGCCGTTGTTGTTTCCGGACCAGGAGAGAGTGATGTTGGAGTTCTGGACAGAGGTGAAAGCGGTTGTGGTCGGCGGATTGGCGAGCGTATAGCGCGTCGTCGTTCCGCTGGGCAGAGAATTTCCTGAAGCGTTGGAGGCGATGACATATCGAGAGTATGAAACGTTCGGAGCGAGGCCTGTTTCGATATATTGCACTGACAGTCCGGCTCCGGTTGACGCTCCGACGGTCGCGATGAGTCCCCGTGTCGATGTATAGAGCGTGAACCCATTTTCATTTGACGCATTGTCCTGCCACTGCCAGGTGAGGGTGTTCGTTGCAATGCTTGTCCCCGTGAGATTGCTCGGAGCGGCCGGCGGACTCACGACGCCCGTGGGATATCCGCTCACGATGGTTGAAGTCGCGCTTTCCAGGATATTCCCCAGGAATGTCGGTTGACCTTTGTCCAGAGCCGTCACATAGAAGAAGTATGTGTTCAGAGGAACGAGGCTCGTGAAGTTATAATTGTTCGTTCCCAAAGGCACAGTTACCGTCGGGACAAACACATCGCCGGGCGCCCAGGTATCCACATAAATTTGGTATCCGGTGACATCCGTCGCAGTGCTGGCGGACCAGGAAAGGTTGATTGAGTCTGAGCTGATGCTGAGCGAAACGCCTGTGACGGTGGGAGGCACAAAATCGGGGACTTGCACATTGGCTTGAGGACTATACTGAGCGGCGAGATCCAGCACGGAGAGGTTCCCCAATCCGTCGTCGCTTCTGATACCAAAATAAATTGTTGAGCCTGGTTCCAATCCCGTGAGGATCATGGATTCGACATTGGGTGAATTTTGTGGGGCCGGTTCACTCACAGCGTTGGCGGACATGTTCCACCAGGTTGTGGTGTTTCCTCCGAGATTTGCGACGGAGAATGTGGCGTAACGGACATAATAATTTGAGACGGCGCCGTTTGCCGCGAGCGGCACATCGTCGGGTTTGGGCGCGGTCCATTGCAGGAGGACTTCCCCTTCGTTCAATCCGACAACGGCGTCAAGATCCGTGACGGGAGCCGGCGGGAAATTGTCTTTGGGTCTAATGATCACATGCACTCCTCCCGAATCATTTTCCGGATGGCTGTCCGCGAAGACGAATGTCGGCATGCTTATGCAGAGCAACAATAATCCAAGAGACAACACTCCTCTCGCCTGCGGCGAAACTCGCCTTAAAATTGGCAAAAGGCGTTCCGTCCTCATTGAAGAGGCCTTTTTAAACAGATTACGGAAGAGAGATACGACTCTCGTTATCATGTCATCATCATGGTGAACGTGTCTGATGCCCGGGCGGTCCTCGCCTGTGGAGCCTTTCAGCTCGTTTATAAAAACGGCAAAGCGCGACCAATAAATGACCTGGCATCATATTTGCTTTCCTTAATAAGGCTTAGCTCATACCTGTCCTTTGATCCTTGGCGTCAGATCCCAGAAATCCCTAAACCCTGTCTGTTGACAGGGCGGACCTCTCCTAAACGCACCTTAAGCTGCGTGTTTTATTTGCGCATTGGGACCTGTCACATTGTTCCTCCTTCTGTCGCCGGAGTCAGGCAACATATCTGAAGCGAAGGCGCACTTCTCCCGAAGGTTTACCGGCCCTGAAGTTTTAATTCCTTCACATTACAGACCTCCCTTAGCTCTCGGCGCTAAAGTTATGCTGTTAACTGATTTGCTTTATGTTCTCGCTAATCAGTTACGGACCGGCTCTGACGGAGAGGACGAAGTTCACATCCTGCGCGCCCGTGAGTGAAGTGGTCGGAGGCAAGCGGAAATACGTGAACATGTGTCTCACATCTCCCGCGGCCATGCTGTCCATGTCTCCGGCGTTGCTCTCGTTGTTCTCGAACCGCCCGATGCCCGCGGCTCCGATTGTCCCCACCGTGGTGGCTGAGAATGACTCAGTCAGTGAAGTGATCTTCGTTCCCGAAGTCGTTCCCACCCTGAAATACTCATAGCTCTGGGCAGGCGCGATGCCTGTGGACACGGAAGTGAACTGCACCCACGCGTTCAGCTGGTTGGCTCCGGTGGAAGTGAAGG
>JAKFYJ010000052.1:0-4731 GCA_021730935.1 Elusimicrobiota bacterium | reverse complement strand
GTGATCTTCGTTCCCGAAGTCGTTCCCACCCTGAAATACTCATAGCTCTGGGCAGGCGCGATGCCTGTGGACACGGAAGTGAACTGCACCCACGCGTTCAGCTGGTTGGCTCCGGTGGAAGTGAAGGTCTGGTTGTTGTCAAAGACCCATCCTCCGGTGATTGAAGCCGCCAGGTCGAGTTCGGAGTTGATCATGTTTCCGTTGATGGTCACGGTCGCTGGGGTGATGGTTTGGGTTGAAGCTCCCAAGTCCACATAACCCATGTCGAGGGCGACGTTTCCGGAACTGATGGTGACGCCTCGGTCAGCATTCGGCGTGATTCTGACCACCAGTGCGGCGGCGTTGTTGGTGGAGATGACGTCGCTGTAAGCATGGACCTCTGTCCTGCTCAGCATCATCAACCCCAAAGCCAAGACCGCAGTGCTTGCCAGTCCTGCCAGTTTTTTTATGTAGTTGCTCATGTTCATTTCCTCCCTTTGTTTTTTATGTGTTTCATTCATAATTCTGTTTATGGTTTTCATGGTTCACCTTATTTCTTCCTGACTGTCACGTAAATTTTCGTGTAGATTTCGAGTTCGACTCCGTTCACGATATCCGCCTTCATAAGAAAAGCGAACTTTTTCCCGCGGTTTTCATCGCCTGCCGGGATTTTTATGATCGGGTCAATCGTGACGACTCTGTCTTCCTTGACCAGAGATTCAGCCGGAGAGAAGCTGACCCAGGATGTGTCCGGAGCCGCAACATATCCGTCCGGGAGCGGAAGATTGCTCACCCATGAAACGCTTTTGAACTTCATGCGGATGGGTGTTTCTGCTCTGTTGGTCACTTTCAGTTTTCTCTGGATCATCTGGTTCAGGTTGACAGTCTGGCCCGGTTCAACATCATTTGCATAAATTTCCTGCGGAGTGATGTCGAAGTCCATGGTCATCATCGCCTTGTTTTTGGCTTCGTCTTTCAAGGTTTCAGGGCCGGGTCCCGTGGAGAAGCGGAGGCGGCTCTGAGTTCCCGCGGAAAGAAGGCCGGGGTTGTTGGTGTGGGAATAAACTTTCACCTGATAATGTTTCCCCACATATTCAGGTTTATTGGGGACCTGAATGATCATTTCCGCATAAGCGGTCTGACCTGCCGCGATCTTGAGTTTATTAGGCACAACCTGGACCCAGTTCGGATCCGGAATGGCCTCATACCCTTCCGTGACTTCCTCTTTGCGGGGAATCAGAACGTCAACTTTCACTTCAGTGTCTGCATCCCCGCGGTTGCGCACGGTATAGGGAATGTTCCGAAGCTGACGGAGGTTATAGGATCTCCCAGCCTCAAGATATTCCAGAGTCACATCCACGAAACGCGTGGACAATCCGATGGTTGCTTGAGCTCTTCCTGAAATTCCCGCAATCGAAAATAGCGCGAGAAGTATTGCTGCGATGGTATTATTCATATGGCCCTCCCAATGAGTTCTTCTGACAATTGAGTTATCGGCCGGATCAGCGTAAATCCCTGGCCTCTAACAGACTCCACAATCCCTGCCCGCGATAAATTGAGCAGGATCTTCTGGCAATAAGCCGCCGGCAGATCATGCTTCCGGGCGATGTCCGAGACCTGCACGAAGTCGCCGTATTGTCTGGCAAGTTCTTGAATGCAGGTCCTGGCGTACGACATGGTTTTTGTTTCCTTCATCTTTGTGTCCTCCGTTTTGGTTTTTTTATTCAATATCGTCATGGTCCTTGCCTCACTGAAAACTGGAATTGGATCGATTGTTGAGCCGTGGTTGACGTCGTTTTGGGAGTCCTGAAATAAAGCCAAAGGTGACGCTGATGGCCCGGGAGAAGCGTGTCCATGTTGGTGACATTATTTTCAAATCTTCCAAGCCCATTGCTTCCGCTGATGCCGATCGCCGCCGGCCCAAAGTTTTCCGTAGACGAAAGAATCTTCGCTCCACTGGATGTCCCCACCCGGAAATATTCGTCGCCTTGGGACGGGGCCGTAACAGAAGAAATGGAAGTGAAGCTTGCCCAGGCGTTCAGTTGGTTCGTGCCTGTAGACGCAAAAGTTTGGTTGTTGTCAAAGACCCATCCTCCAGAGATTTGGGCCGCGAGGTTGAGCTCTACATTTGCCACATTGCCCAGGATCGTGAAGGTCGCAGGACTCTCGGTCTGAGTGCTTGCGTCCATATCCACATTGCCCAGGTCCAGGTTCACAGAACCGGTATCGATTTCGATCCCTGTTTCAAAATTGGGGGTCACGGAAATCCTGAGACCCGCGCTGTCATTGGACGGGTTGCTGTCAGCGGAGACATACGAAACCGTTCCAAAGGCAACGGAGAGGAGGAGGGCCGTAAAAATAATTTTCATTATTTTCATGGCGCTCTGCTCCCTGTGATGGTGACGCGGATGTCCTGCTGCCATGTGGTGGACGTCATGAGAGGAGTGTCGAGTCTCAGCCAGAGATATTTGTCCTCGTTGATCGGAACCGTTGTTCCGGACGAGGCACCGATGGCAAATTTAGTGGAGTCTGAGGTTTGATCGTTAAAGAGGATGGTGTCTTCAGAACCGAACGAAGAGATCGCTGGCTGAGACGGGCTGAATCCGCCGCGCAGCATGAATTGATCTGTTCCTGGGGCCGTGCTCAGGGCCCAGGGCGTGTTGGGCGTGAGGGTGGTGCCACGGATGAGGTAATCTTCTTTAACGTTTCCAATGTTTCTAATCGTGAAGCTTGAAGTTGTAACGGCAGAGCTTGAGAGGTCCATGTTGCCAAAATTGAATGTGTCGGTGCCGAGGATGATGACGCCGATTTCAGAAACAGTGGCCACCCCTGTCGCTCCGGTGGAAAGAGAGTTCCAGTTGCCCTGGTGGTTTTTAACCCATATGCGGAAATAATAGGTGACGCCTTCATCAAGGCCGGTGACTGAATAGTTTTGATATGAACTTGCGCCTGAAGTCGTGAACTGGATTTCAGAGTTATTTCGCTTCGCGTGCCAATAAGCCGCATTTTGTGAATCAGATATATTTGTCGTGGTAGCAATGTAAACGCGTGCGCCTTTAGAGAGGTGTCCATGGTCGTCATCGTCACCTGGAGTGATCCATTGCAGGTTGATTTCTCCCGGATAATATCCGGCGAGCGCTGTGAGAGTTGTGATGCCTTTAGGAATGTCTTCGACATGTTGGGCGCCCGCAAAAGCGTAGAAGTTTGTGGAGGTGAGGGTGGAGCTTTGGATTTCGCCGACGGTGCTGCGGAGATTATAATTTGTGGATGCAGAGCTTCCCTGGCCATTCCCCGGCTGTGCAGACCGAGGAATGGTATAGTTGGTGCTGGAAAGCGGCTCAACCGCGAGGGTTAATCTCGCGGTGATGAGCAGTCCAGCTCCGACTAAAAGAAGCTTAGCCCACTTTTTCATCTATGACAGGTTCCCCCTTTCATAGAAAAGTCCCCCGATGAGCCCCTTACTCCTTTTTCTCTAGGACCCCTAACCTGCGTTCAATTTCTTGGAGTTTCGATGCGAGGCGATTATTGTCCGCTTTTAGGTCCAGATTTTCCGTCTCGATATTTTGGATCGCTTGTTCATGCGATTTAATAATTTCGAGCAGATAAACTGAGAATCGATCATATTTTAAAGACCACGGTTTTTTCTTTTCGTCATACACAACGAGATCATTCAACCCTGCATCCTCGATTTCTTCGGCGATATATCCGATGTCACGAGATTCGGACTCTTTGTAAATGAAAGACTTTGGAGTGATTGAAAGAATTTTTCGGAAATTATCTTTGAATACCTCGATGTCTTTCTTAAATCGCCTGGAAGAAACAGTTTGCGTGATCAAACCGCCGGCAGAGATGGAGAGTGCTGTGTTTGCCTGTGTCGGGACGGTGAGAATGGTGACTGTTGTGAAGGTTGAGCCTCCTCCGACGAATCCCGAGGTTGACGAGAAGTTGCCGATAGAGGAAACAGATCCAAAGTTTACCGTGTATGCGATCTGCGTACTTGAGATAACTCTAGCCCCCACCTGAACGAGACCTCCGGCGATGCCGCCTGTAGTGTGAGAGGACCGGATGACGCCAACCGCGTCAGGCAAGATTCCCCCGTTGAGTCCGCGGATAGTATGAGTGGCAGCGATGACGCCGGTACCGAGCTGGAGGAAAGGAGCGCCAGCGATCTGAGTGGAGAAGATGACGTTGGCTCCGACCTGAACGAGGCCGCCAGCTCTGCCGCCGGTGGTGTGAGAGGAGAAGACTGTTCCGAGTTGGTTTGTGAGGACGCCGCCCAAGGTTCCGCGAGCAGTGTGAGTGGCGAAGACGACGCCGACATTGTTGCTGAGGAGAGAAGAGCCAGCGATGTGGGTGGAGAAGACAACGCCAGTGCCGTTGAAGAGGAAGGAGCCGCTGGCGACATGAGTGGAGCGGATGACGCCGACCGCGTCCGGCAATAATCCTCCGATGACACCTCTGGCGGTGTGAGTGGCAAAGACGACGGAAATACCGTTGAAGAGGAAAGAACCGCTGGCGACGTGAGTGGAGCGGATAACGCCGATAGCGTCAGGGAGGAGTCCGCCATTGAGGCCGCGAGAGGTATGAGTGGCGAATACAACGGAGACTCCATTGAACAAGAAGCTGCCGCTGGCGACGTGAGTGGAGCGGATAACGCCGACAGCGTCCGGGAGGATCCCGCCGTTGAGTCCTCTGATGGTGTGAGAAGCGGCAACGACGCCGAAGGCGTTCTGGAGGAACCCGCTGGCACTG
>JAKFYJ010000077.1 GCA_021730935.1 Elusimicrobiota bacterium | reverse complement strand
TCTCTGGAGACGGCCTCAAACAAAAGTGAAGGCGCGATCACCCATTCAAACGGATCGATCTGAACAGATGGGATGCCCATCGCCAGAGGCAGATGAAATGCCGCGATCAATCCCATGTCATGATACAGGGGAAGCCAGCTCACGATTCTGTCCTGATCTGTCAGGGCAAGCGTTCTGGAATAAGTTTCCAGATGACCCAAAACCGTTTCGTGCGTCAAGACAACCGCCTTCTGAAGCCCGGTGGTGCCGGAGGAATGCTGGAGCAGTGCGGGACGCCCGGGATCAAGAGACAAGGCTGTTTGCCGAATCCGTTCCCTCTCTTTCGCGGCCAGCGGCCCCGGTTTGAAATCCTCAAGAGGAAAACACAGTCCCCTGAGTTTGATTTCCCCTCTGAGGAACGGATCCAAAGTTTCCTGGAGCGAAGTTTCGGCCAGGACCCAATCAAGTCCAGAGTGTCTGAGCATGCCTTCGATCCCTTGGGCAAATTTGTCTTTGTGAAGCCGCGGATTGGGATAGGCCAGGACGGCGGGCACAGCGCCCAAAATCGAGATTCCGAGATACAGGGGATAAAACTCCGGATTGTGTTTGAATATCATCGCGCAGACATCGCCTTTTCGGATGCCGCGCGACCTTAAATATGACGCATATTCCTCTGCGCGCGAAACAAGGCTCGAATATGTCCAGCGAATATTGTCTCCGGAAGCGGTCCAATGGATGACGGCTTCGCGCTCTGGAGTGTTTTTCGCGCGGAGATACCACCGCTTCACTAGAGAGTCCTTTTTTGAAGGCGGATAGGTTTTCATGTATGATATGGACAATAATACAATTATTTTAAATGATCGATAAATTCAACTCTGAAATGTCTGTGCGATATCTCAAAGGCGTGGGGCCTTCCATGGCGGAAAAACTCTCGCGGCTTGGGGTGGAGACGATCGAAGATCTGCTCCGATATTATCCGCGGACCTGGGAAGACCGCCGCTGTCTGAAACGCATCGGGCAGGCCAGAATCGGGGACACCCTCGCTCTTTATGGAACGATCAAAGACTGCACTTTTTCCGTCACCAAACGCGGGTTCGCGATAGTAAAAGCCGAGATCTTCGATGAAACGGGACGAATCAACTGCATGTGGGTGCGGAGAATGTCTTATAAATACGATGTTCTGCAGGGATTTAAAAATTCATTCAAGCCGGACCAAAATATCATCGTATTCGGAAAAGTGGGGCTTGATCAGGCCGGCAAATATGTCTCCGTTGAGGAGCACATGATCCTGGACGGAGCTCGCAAGGCCTCCCTCAATCTCGACAGAATTGTTCCGATCCACTCCACAACCGAAGGCCTCACATCGTCATTCATCCGCGGCATCGTCCACCAGGCTCTTCCAAAGGCTGAGCTTCCGGACCCACTCCCGGCTCAGGTCCTCAGCGAACAGAAGCTTCTGCCATTAAAAGAAGCCCTCTCTAAAATTCAGTTTCCAACCTCCGAGAAAGATATCGTTCAGTCCCGGACGCGTCTCGCCTTCGAAGAGCTTTTCATGATCCAATCCGTGCTGGCCATTGCCCGGATGCGCCGCAAAGTTCAGAGGGAAAATGTTTACGCGCTTAAAAAAAATCTCCTGACGCCGTTCCGCCTGGCCTGCGGGTTTGAGTTCACCAACGCTCAAAAGCGCGTGATCCGCGAAATCTTTGCGGACCTGAACGCGCCTCATCCCATGAACCGCCTGCTTCAGGGCGATGTCGGGAGCGGGAAAACCGTGGTGGCCGTCTCCGCCATGCTTCTGGCTGTTGAAAACGGATATCAGGCCCTGCTCATGGCTCCGACTGAGATTTTGGCTGAACAGCATTTCATAACGCTGAAACTCCTCCTGAAAAGCTTGCCGGTCAATGTGGGTTTTTTAACCGGATCTGTGCAAGGAAAAGCGAGGGAACAGTTCAAGGCCGATTGCGCCTCGGGAAAAATCCAGATCGCGGTGGGGACTCACTCTCTCCTCGAAGACGAAATAAAATTCGACAAACTCGCCATGGTCGTGATCGACGAACAGCACCGTTTCGGCGTGAAGCACCGCATGAAACTGACGCAACGGCGCCCCATGCCCGACACGCTGGTCATGACCGCGACTCCGATCCCGAGAACCCTCGCCCTCGGAATTTATGGCGATCTGGACATCTCCACCCTTGACGAGCTTCCTGCAGGGCGGCAAAAAATCCTGACGGGTCTTCACAAGGAAGCCGACGCATTGAAAATCGTCCAGACAGAGATCGAAAAGGGTCATCAAGCCTATATCGTATATCCCCTGATCGACGAAACCCAGTCCAAGACGATCGCGGAAGAAAAAGAGGAAGACGGCGAAAACCTTCTTCCGGCTCTCGGTCTGGAATCTTCCGGAAAAAACCGTCTCAAGGCAGCGGTTCAGGAATATGATAAACTACGCACCAAATCTTTGAAGAAGTTCCGCATCGCTCTTTTGCATGGGCGCATGGCAAGGCAAGACAAAGAAAAAATAATGATCGATTTTAAAGAGGGTCAATATGACGTTCTGGTTTCCACAACCGTGATCGAAGTGGGCATCGATGTCCCGAATGCGACCGTCATGGTGATCCAAAACGCCGAGCGTTTCGGCCTCTCAACATTGCACCAGCTCCGGGGCAGGGTTGGAAGGGGAAAAGACCCGTCACATTGCATCCTGGTGGGCTCCGCGCAAAAAGACACAGCTCAAAAGCGCCTCGACATCATCCTGAACAGCCAAAACGGATTCGAAATCGCCGAAGAAGATCTTAAGATCCGGGGCCCTGGTGAAATCTTCGGAGTTTCCCAGCACGGATTGCCGCCTTTAAAAATCGCCGACTTCAACACCGATCTTCCCCTATTAAAAGTCGCACAGAAAGCCGCAATGGCAGTGATTCAGGAGGACCCCGACCTCTCCAAGAAGGAACACGCGGCAACTCGGGACCATCTGCGGAAACATTTCTCAAAATCCTGGTTTTTGGCGACGGTGGCGTGAATGACCGGCCGCAATAAACTTTTAGAAATACCGGATCAGAAAGATCAGATCACCCTCACCTTTGCGGCATGCATTATTTTTTCATTTTTAGCGTCGATCTATTTACTCCTCAAATTTAAAATCGGCTTTCACCCGCCGCCCCGGATCCCTTTTCCGCGAGCTGATGAAATCATCCGCAATTTCAAACTCTTTTACGATGGCCACCCTGTGGGATACACGCTGATCTTAAGAGGCGCTGCAATCTTCTCTCTCATGGCCTCTTTTTTTCTGTCATTTGGAAAACTTTTATTGGACTCTTTGTTTAATTTCAAAGACAGGAACACTTTCAATGCAGTGAGTTTCATGGAAATAATTTCCCTGCGTTACATCTGCGGATCTCTGGCCGCAAGCATCCTGTGGCTTATCCTCGGACTTTTTGGGTTCCTGAACATGTCATGCGCTCTGGCAGTCGGCCTGACCGGGTTGTCGCTGTTTTTTTATCAGGGGATCAAATCTCTCAGAAATTCCTCAGCGGCAGGGCCTAAGATGGCGGCCCGTTGTCTCGGCATGCCAATCCCAGAAAAAATAATGTCCTTTTTAATTCTTGCTATCCTGTTTTTATTTTCTGCTTGCGCATTTGTCATTCCCGAGCATGGAGACTCCCTTCTTCATCATGCGGCGCTGCCCAATTATTACATCAATGAAGGGAGGATCATCCCCAACCCTCATGATTATTATTCCTATTTCACGCAAAACACAGAAATGAATGTCATGTGGGCCCTGCTTTTAAAATCAGAATTCGCGGCCGTTTTGTTGACATGGGGATTCCTCGCCTCGTTCGTTTTCTTCGCTTGGGGTTATCTGGGACGCCGAACGGACAATTTCATCGGTTTGACAGCGGCGGCCGTTTTAATTTCAAACCCTCTGGTCGGATACGCCTCCTTGATCATTAAACCGGATTTGCCTTCCAGCCTGATGATTTTTGCGCATTACTGTTGTTTGATTGAATGTTTTGACGGAATATTTTCCAAAAACAAGCCGTTTTCCAAAGCTGAATGCATCGGTTTTATCTTATTAGCCGGAATCCTTGCAGGCGGCGCGGCCGGCCACAAACAAAACGCGCTTTATGTCATTTTATTTTCATCATTTGCAATTTTCTTGCACCCAAAAATCAGAATTTTAGCCCCATTCTGGCTCATCGGAGTTGCGTTGCCTCTGGCGCCCTGGCTGATCAAAAATATTTATTTCGTCGGAAATCCCGTTTTTCCTTATCTCGGTCGGTTGTTCGGGGGGGACACCAGTGAAATGTTTTATCAGAATTCACTGCGGTATATCTCGGTCGCAACTGTGGGTTGGACCGGCGTCAAAAATTACATCTGGGGCCTTTTAACCGGCGTCAATTTGCCGGATGTCCCGGGGCTGGGAGCGCCCATGTTGTTCATGCCGCTCATCATTTTCTTGTTCCGCAAGCCCTTCTCAATGGGCGTCAGCATCGCGACAGGAACCGCCGTCATCACCAGCCTCTTTATGCACACATGGCTTGAACCGCGGTTCAACATCGGGTCTTATATGTTTTTCATTCTGGTTCCGCTTTCATTGACATGGCATCACCTCAAGATTCTGAACCCTTCCAAGATCATCCATCGTCTGGTATTCTTGAGCATTATCTTCTCCGTTTTTATTTTGTTTCGCCTCACCTCAATCCCTTTGACTCTCCACGCTTCGCTGATGCACATGGTTTCCGGGAACGGGCCTCAGAATTATGGAATGAACGACAGCATGGACCCCTATGACTCGCGTTGGCTCATTCATATCGTCAATTCCCGAACCCCCAATGGAGACGCCGTCCTTTTCACAGGTCCATTATTTAATTATGGGATCCATCGGAAAACATTTTACAGCTCGAGCTGGAACAAAGATATTTTTGTGGAAATTGCCAAAAAAGCGCATGATTCGGCTGGGATTGCACAGCAGCTTGAAGCGCTTGGGATCAAACACATCATCATTTCATCGTCATTTTATTCCTATTTCATCAGACATTCTTATCCGGACTACGGTCTCTCCCAAGGGGATATGCAAAAAATCTCCGAATTTTTCAAAGACTCCATGCAATTAAGACACATAACCCCGGACAAGGCTCTCAGGTGGTATTCAATAAAATTATCCGATGAAAGTTTTCCGATCAGCTTGAGCCGGGATGATGCCGAAGCATTTCCGTCCATGTATTTTTTTGAAACCCTCTTGCAGTCCAAGATTGGAAACCACGACACCGCGACCCTGATGATTCAAGAGGCGCTGTCTGCCCCCATGTCGAAAGAATCTAAAAATCGATTTGCTGATTTACTTTCCATAAAGGAAAATCCGGAACAATGAACTGCATCCGGAGAATTTTTAATGCGGTTCGGAAAAGAAATTTTTCAGCTTCCTGGTTTCACTTCATCATGGTAACAACTCTCCTTTCCACGTTCTATCTGACCTATCACCGTTTTTTTATCCAGAACCCTGTTCAAACATCCTCCTTTGATTGGAGCCATTGGGGATTTGAAATGATGATCAATCTTGTTGCGATGTTTGAAGGGCGCTCCGAAGGGTTCAAAATAACTTTATCCGCATATTTCATCTTTGTCCTGATGGCGGTCTTTTTTATTGCATCCGGTAAAGTTCTATTCAATCTGATTTTCATCCACAGACATCATAATGGCCCCGCGCCTGCAACGGATCTTTTTGAACGATACGGTCTATATTATTTATTAGGTTCCCTCATCGCATCCGCCATCTGGTTTGCGTTGTCAAGTCTGGGATGGATCAATGTTGTTTGGGCCCAAACACTCTTGGGAATCGGATTGTCAGGTCTGCTCTCTCTCCTGTTCGGATCAAGAATCAAAAGCGCTTTAACCTTCAATTTCCTTTCAGCCGAGAGGAGGCAAGCCCCTTTAAGCGATATGATATTGGCAGCGCTTCTGATCGTATATCTTGCGAGCCTCAGTTCAACCGCATTCAGGCCGCCGCTGACGACGGACAGCCTGAACATCCACGCTTCGATTCCGTATTATTATTTGACCCAGGGAAAATTGGCGGTGAACCCGCATCATTTCTACACCTATTTCACTCAGAACACTGAAATGCTCACCCTTTGGGCCTATACGCTTGGTTCTGAAATGGCAGCAAACTTGTTGGTTTGGGGATTCCTATGCAGTTGGATCGCATATCTGTTCGGGTTTTTAAGGCGCCAAACGAACGGCCATATTGCTCTCGTGACGATTTTTCTCCTTTTGTCCGCACACATTGTTTTTCATTCCACCATCCAGCTCAAACCCGACATGGCGCAGGCGGCCTTTGTTTTTGCTCACTATTGCTGCCTCATGGAAGCGCTCAATTTCCCTCGTGAATATCCTTCTGTGAGACGATCTTGGGTCCTTCTATCCGGACTCCTCTGCGGAGGCGCGATCGCGCACAAACTTTCCGCAATGCCCGTGGGAATGGTCTCCACAGCCATTATTATCGCGAACGATATTTGTCATAAACGTGACGCTCCAAAACGCGCAATACTTTTTCCATACCTCATCCTTGGAATTGCGTTGCCGGTTTTGCCATGGTTTTTGAGAAACATCTATTACACGGGAAATCCGCTCTATCCATTCATGACGAAGTTTTTTAACAATCCAGTGACGGAACCGCTCTATAGCAACATCAAAGAGAATCTGTTCCAGTATACTTCGGGCCAATATTGGACAGGATCAGATAATTTTTTTCTAATCCTCTTCAAAAATGACACCCACAAAAGCCATGCCTGGGGCCCTTCCATTTTTTTGGCTCTGCTCTGCCCACTATTCGTTAAAAAGTCCTTTTCGATGGGATCAAGGCTTTGCGTGCTGGCGGCAGCCCTGACCGTCCTTTTAATCTTGGCCAATAAAAACATTGAGGTGCGCTACATGATGGGGAATCTGGCGTTCCTAGTTTTGACGCCGTTTGCTTTTACTTGGAATATCCTTGAGAAAACATCTCCAAACAAAATCATGAATTCAGCCATAACGCTCGTGGGCGTCTATATTTTTATCCAGATGAACAGCATAGCTTCGAGAGGGTCTTTTCTCGCAGTCAACCTGGGGGGAACATTTTCCGGATTCACCCCCGGGAATTTTGCCACCACCCCCGACTTTGATTTAAGAACCATCCCTTGGCTGGCTCACATCATCAACACGCGCTCGCCGCGGGACGGAATCATCTTGTGCGCAGGGCACACGTCCCCATACGGTCTCAAAAAAAAGTTTATTTTCGCCTCCTTGTTCAATCGAGACATTCTTTGGGAGATCGCCCGAAACTCGTCTGATGCGGCAGAAATCGCGTCAGCGTTAAATAAGCAAGGCATCACCGACATTATCATCCCTGCAAAGTTCAATGAACCGGCCGCATATGCTTTAGAATACGGCTTTAAATTTTCAACGGAAATTTCCGAGAAGCTTGTTTTGTTTTTTGAGCGATACATGATGCTCCGATTCCAAACGCCTCACAACGAATATGCGTGGTATTCGTTTAAAACCGCAGGTCCATTTGAAGAGTTCGCTTTGGACCGTCAGGACGCAGAAAAATTTCCGATCATGTATCTTGAGGAAGTTCGTGAGCAGGTTAGGAGCGGAAACATGTTGTATGCCGCCGGCTGCCTGGAAGAAGCGGTTGCGGCCCAAATGAACACCGAAAACAAAATTCAAGCATACCGGATGTTGATCCGTTTGCATCTTGCCCAGGGCGATCTGACAAAAGCCCAGAAAACCCTCGCAGACGCAGAAAAGAATCTCGCGGCGTTTCAGAAAAATAGTGTAGAATAACCCCCATGCCCCTCAAACGCATCGCGATATACCCCGGCAGTTTTGACCCCGTCACCAACGGGCATCTGGACATTGTCGAACGCGCCTCCAAGATTTTTGATCAGGTCATCGTCGGCGTGACAGACCACGGGTCAAAGCATTCGCTTTTTTCCATCGAGGAGCGCGTTCAGCTATTCAGGGCGTCGCTGAAAAATCCCAGGATCACGGTTGAAAGTTTCAAGGGCCTCCTCGTGGATTATGCCGTCAAGAAAAAAGCCTGCGCGATCATCCGCGGACTCCGCGCCGTTTCCGATTTTGAATATGAGTTCCAGATGGCGCTCATGAACCGCCACCTCTCCCAGCAAAAGGGGGACATCGTGGAAATCGTCTATATGATGCCCGACGAAAAATACACTTATCTTTCCTCCTCCATGATCAAAGAAGTTTTCCGGCTGGGGGGGGACATCGGACGGTTTGTCCCGACCGGCGTTCAAAAAGCCTTAAAACTGAAACTCCTGTAAACGAGTGACATTTTTATCCCCTTCATTTGCATGTTTTTTGATTGTTGTCCTGGTCACATATGAAATTCTGCCTCAGCGTTTCAAGAAGGTTTTCTTGTTATTTACGTCCTGCGCTTTCTACGCCACAAACAGTGTTCCATATCTCTTTCTCCTTCTTTTTTCTTCGCTGCTCTTTTACCGCTTAGCAATTCAGATAGAAATCTCCGAAAGTTCTCATAAACCAATACTTTTATGGCTGGGAATTCTTGTTCAACTCATTATTTTAATTTCTTTTAAATTCATCAGTGCCTTACAAAATAAGAAAACAATAGATTTTCTTATCCCACTTGGAATCTCTTACTATAGCTTTAAGTTAATTTCTTATCTCACTGACGTTTACCTTGGGAAAGCTCCTGCAGAAAGGGACCCTGTTGCCTTTACAAATTATGTAACCTTCTTCCCGCAGATCGTGAGCGGCCCGATTCAAAAATCGGCCCCGTTTCTATTGCAGATAACCAATTCATTGGGAACAAATCCTGAAATGGTTTCCAGCGGGCTTCGCCTCATCTTGTGCGGGCTCTTCAAAAAACTGGTTGTGGCCGATGTTTTAAGCTTTCATATCGAGCATTTCATGGGACGATCTCCCAGCCACGTGGGGCTGGCCGGGTTTCTCTCAACCTATTTTATTCCGATTCAGGTCTACGCGGATTTTTCGGGAATCACGGACATCGCAATTGGGCTGGGAAAATTATTTGGCATCGAATCTCCGGGGAACTTTGCGATGCCTTTTTATGCTCCCAATATCCAGGAGTTCTGGAGGCGGTGGCACATGACCCTGACCTCATGGATTAGAGAATACGTCTTTATGCCTTTAAGCATCTCGTTCCGCAACTGGGGGACGTTTGGATTAGTTTTGTCCATTTCTGTCACGATGATGCTTGTGGGAATATGGCATGGGTTCACATTGAATTGGATTGCCTTCGGGCTCATGCATGCGCTCTATTTCACTGTTTCAGTTGTGACGCTCCCCATGCGAAACAAATTTTTCTCAAAACATTCTTTTCTTGATTCGACAAGAGGAATCGCCGGGCCAGTCATTACGTTTCATTTAGTTCTGCTTTCGTTCACTTTATTCAAAGCGGCCACGTGGAATGATTTCACATACATCCTGACAAACTTCAAAGAACAATCGATGATGATCTATAAACACATACGGTCCCTGGAATCCTTGAAATATTTAATCTTTGAAAGCGGATTCAACATAAACCCGAGGGAACTTTTCAGAATTACATTTTCCGTCGGAATAATGGAAGGGATTCATTTTCTTCAAAATAATTCACGCCTTCGCAGCCTCTTTTTCAGTTCGCCTGCCAGATTCCGGTGGTTCAGCTATGTCTTTATCCTCATCGCGATCATCTTGTTTGGAAACTATGGCAACCTCAGGTTCATATATGCAATATTTTAAAATGTTTTTTATGAAGTGGAAAACTTTCTTCAGGAAGGCATTTCTCTTCATGGTTTTATTGATCGGAACATTATATCTTGCAAACCGTTGGATCCGCCATGGGATCGGTGATGTCGTGGATTATCAACAACATAAAAGGTATGAAGAACTTTTTTCGCCGGGCGTAAAAGCCGAACTGATCATCCTTGGGGATTCAAGATCTGAAACCGGAATCAACCCGGTTTTTTTTGAGGATCTGACCCCATCCGTTTACAATTTTTCCATGAGCGGGGGTTTCGTTCCCTTTACGCGGGACTGGTATCAGAAGCTTTTCAAGATTCATTATCCAAGGCCGAAGGTCGTCATTTACGGCGTGCACCCTGGCATGTTTCGCTCCTCCAGACGACTCGAGGATGACAGCGAATATTTTCCTCTCAGGGTTTTCATCAGAGAGGTTCTTGATCATCCCGACAAGAGAAGTGCCTTGAGCTGGAACAGATTCCCATTTTTGAAATATCGGGGTGAAATCATCAACTTTTTAATTACGCCTCTTCGGAAAAACTCTTCCTTTGTAAAGGAAAAATTCTACAAGGGGTTTCTCCCGCTCATGGAAAGCGAAAGAATCAGCTTGGCGCCTCCGATCTCAGAGGCGGGACCATTCAATGACCACCCTCTCAACATGCAAACAGTTGTGAATTTTGAAATGCTTCTTTCCGAGTTCAGGGCAGACGGCATTTTTACGATTCTTGTCCAGGTGCCTGAATATTGGAACGGACCTCTTCTCCCGGGAAATGAATTATATCCCTATGAATTGAAAATTCAAGAAATCGCCAAACGCCAGGGGATCCCTTATTTAAATTATAATGGCTCCCAGCAGACATTGTCTAATTCAAATCGCGCTTTTTTCTTTAATGAGGGGCATCTTAATGAGCGAGGAAGCCGTATTTTTTCTGCAACTCTGAGAAAAAATATGAATGACATACTCCGACAAATATTTTAAAATTTATTTTCTTGCTTACCAAAACACTCTTCCGGGATTGACAAACCCTTCTTTTACTGTTAAAAACCTAGCAGAGAAAAAAGATGCCGAAATTTGCTTATAAGGGAAAATCTGCCACGGGGGGAACCGCGGACGGCTTTGTGGTCGCCGCGGACATCAATGCCGCAAAGTCCCTCCTCCGCACGCAGAAAGTCACCGTTTCAGAGATCGCTGAAAAAGGGGACAACCCGCTCGATAAATTCAAAACCCTTTTCGAGCCCAAAGTCACCTCCAAAGACCTCGTCCTTTTTTCCCGCCAGCTTTCCACCCTCGTCGGCGCAGGCGTCCCTCTCGTTCAGGGCCTCACCATCCTCGGAGAACAGATCGAAAACCCCACCTTCAAAAAAGTGGTGGTGGGCCTCCGGATGGACATCGAGGCCGGCATGGGCATCGCCGACACGATGAAGAAGTATCCCAACGCTTTCGACAACCTTTATGTCTCCATGATCCGCGCGGGGGAGCTGGGAGGCATCCTCGACACCATTTTGGACCGTCTTTCGGGATATCTCGAAGCGTCCGAAGAGCTGAAAGGCAAAGTCAAATCCGCCATGATGTACCCGATCGTGGTCCTGACGATTGCGATTTCCATCACCTGGTTCCTCCTCATTTTCATCATCCCCAAATTCAAAGAAATGTTTTCCTCGTTCGGCAAAGAGCTTCCCGCTCCCACTCAGATGCTCCTCGACCTCTCAGAGTTCCTGCAGGTCTATTGGTATATCTATATTCCTCTCCCGGTCATATTCTTTATCGGCATGAAACAAGCCATGAAGAAACGGCCCGTCGCAAGGAAAGTGGACGAACTTCTGCTCAAGCTTCCGGTCTTCGGAGTCATCCTGAAAAAAACGTCCGTCGCCAAGTTCACCCGGACTTTCTCGACCCTCATCAAAGCCGGCGTTCCCATTCTTCAGGCCCTGGACACAGTTTCGCAGACCGCGGGCAACATCGTGGTTGAAGAAGCCGTGCTCACAGCCAAAAGCGCCATCCGCGAGGGGGAACGGATCGCCAAACCGCTCGCCGCCTGCGGAGTGTTCCCGACCATGGTCGTCTCCATGATCTCCATCGGCGAAGAAACAGGAAACCTGGACGCCATGCTCTCAAAGATCGCTGATTTTTATGAATCCGAAGTGGACGCCGCCGTCGAAGGGCTCACCAGCATGATCGAGCCCCTCGTCATCGTTTTCATGGGGTTGGTCATCGGAACCATCGTGGTAGCCATGTTCCTGCCCATGTTCAGCATGTCTGAAGGAGTCGGCTAAATAATTTTGACTCCGAACCGCCGGCTCCTCCTGTGGGCCCTCCTCATCTTCGTTGCGACTTTCGCGGTTTATCATCGAGCCATCTTTTGCGGGTACATTTGGGACGATGACACGCTCCTCACCAAAAACCTCAACCTGGACACCCTCGCGGGTCTGAAAAAAATATGGTTCTCCACGGAAACCATCCAATATTATCCCCTCGTCTTCACTTCGTTCTGGATTGAAAAGCATCTCTGGGGCTTGAATCCCATGGGATACCACATCAACAATATTTTGCTCCACTCTCTGAACGCCATCCTTGTGATGTGGGTTCTGAAAAAACTTGGGCTCAAAGCTTTTGTCGCGGCCGCATTTATTTTTGCCCTGCACCCCGTCCACGTTGAATCCGTCGCATGGATATCTGAGAGAAAGAATGTTCTTTCCGGATTTTTTTTCCTATCTTCTTTGTTATGTTTCCTGGAATTCGACGATTCAAAAAATCGCTGGGGCTATTATGCGAGCCTGTGTCTCTATATGGCGGCCCTCCTCAGCAAGACCATCACCTGTTCTTTGCCCGCCGTTCTCATCCTCATCCACTGGATGAAAGAAGGCCGTGTTCGCGCCCGGTTCATGGCCAACCTGATCCCCTATTTTATTCTGGGTTTTTGGATGGGTCTCCTCACCATCAACTTTGAAAAGGCTGTGGCCGGGGCGCAAGGCACGCCATGGCATCTGACCTGGGCCCAACATTTCATCCTCCCTGGAAAAATCCTTTGGTTCTATGTCAGCAAACTTCTATGGCCCACCGACCTCACTTTCATCTATCCCAAATGGACTTTGGATACCGGCAAAATCGTCAACTGGATTCCTTCAATCAGTTTCATAGCCGCCGTCATCGCCGCCTGGAAATATGAAAAAAAACTTTCCCGCGGGCCCTTGGCAAGCCTGCTGATTTTCTCCTGCATATTATTCCCTGCGCTTGGATTTTTTAATGTCTATCCGTTTTTATTCTCTTATGTGGCGGACCACTTCCAATATTTAGCCAGTATCGCGGCCGTCGCTTTAGTTTGCGAAGCCTTTGCCCATTGGGCCCCGCCCGCCGCGCGGTTCATCCCATTCATCCTCCTCCCGATCCTGGGATTCCGGGCCTCCGCGCAATGCAAAATTTATAAAGATGCCGAGACTCTTTGGATGGACACGATCCAAAAAAATCCACATGCGGCGATTGGATATAACAACCTAATTGCCCTGCACGCAAACAACAGCAACCTGGATGAAGCTTTAAGACTGGAAAAAATCTCTTCATCTCTTTTTCCGAACGACCCAATGCAGAGGTTCCAATCCGCTGAGCTGTTCACCCTCTCGGGAAAACTCGATGAAGCAATATTGGCCTACCGCCAATCCATAGGACTCTTCAAAAAATACGAGCCTGACAATCCGGAAGTTTTGAGGATCTGCACAAACCTGGGAGAACTTTACGAACAAACCGGACAATTTGAGAAAGCAATCGATATTAACCGTTTGGCAATCAAACTTAACCACACCTACTATATCGCGTATATTGATCTTGCCCGCCTGCTTCAAAAAATGAAGAAGTATAATGAGTCATTGGACGTATATAACCGAGTTTTAGCGGCTGTTCCTTCGTTCCCGGGGATCCATTATAATATCGCTTCCGTTTATTATGACCAAAAGCGATATCGTGAAGCGGAAGATCACATGGAAAAAGAACTGTCATTAGACCCCCAAAATCCTTTGATAATCTCAAAATTGGCAATGCTGAAGAAGCTCCTTGACAAGAAATAGAATTTCTGTTATCCTTCTGAAGTGTTATTTATACTTTCTGTTATAAGGAGGTGTTGTAAATGCTTAAAATGAAAAAAAGTTCGGGGAAACGCGGCTTCACCCTCATCGAGCTGATGATCGTGGTTGCTATTATTGGTATTTTGGCGGCCGTTGCGGTGCCGAAGTTCGCGGAAATGATTCGTAAATCCAAGGAAGGATCCACCAAGGGTTCTCTCTCGGCCTTGAGGTCTGCTCTCACGATCTATGGATCGGACAATGAGGGATTGATGCCTCTGGGAAAAGCGGCTGATCTGAATATGTCAGTTGTTGCGGATCAAGACACAGCATCTCAACAGCTCAGAACATGCATGACTCCGAAGTATGTTGAAGATTGGCCCACTGCAAAACTCGGGACCTATGTTCCGGATTCAAAAACTATGCGCGTGGTCAAAACACCTCATAAAATGCACGCAGTCAGGGCGAACGATGGAGCCGCGGCTGTTGCCTATCACTTAGTGGCCGGACAGAACAACCTCGGCGGCTGGATATACACCAGCAACTTTGAGGGCTCTTTCTGGGTCAATGTTGATGCGACAGACACCAAAAACCTGGACATCAGCTCCTGGTAACCTGTAATCGCAGAGTCGTCAACTAATTCGAAAAGAGGGGAAGATGCCGAAATGATCTTCCCCTCTTTTTATTTGCCATGATCATCTGTTTTGTTCTTGGTCTCATTTGGGGATCCTTCGCCAATGTCTATTTCTTCCGGATCCCGGAGGAACTCTCTCCCGTCAGTCCCAGGTCTTTCTGCCCTTCATGCAAAAAAAACATTCCCTGGCACGACAATCTCCCAATTCTTTCCTATCTCATCCTCCGCGGAAAATGCCGTTCCTGCAATTCGAAAATATCCATTCAATATCCGCTCATCGAATTTGCGACTGCAATCCTGTTTGCATCGATCTATTTAAAATTCAGTTCCGAATCGTTTTATGTCATCGGGAGCTTAATCTTGTTTTCATTCTTCATCTTCCTCATCGGAGGCGTGGACCTGGCCACCTATTTCAAACTCAACAAAGAATACGGCATCATCCCCGACCACCTGACCTATCCGTTGATAGCTTTAGGGCTCATTTTCGCGTGGTTTAACCCTCTCCTGGATGCAGGCATAACGACCGCAATCCTTTCTGCGACAGCGACCGCATCAGGGCTTTATGTCTTTCGCTGGGTTGCCGGACTCCTATTGAAGAAAGAAGCCCTGGGACTTGGAGACGTCAAGATGCTTGCCGGCGTTGCCATGTGGCTCGGCTGGCGAGGCGCCGTCCTGACCTTGCTCGTCGGATCAATCCTTGGAACCGTGATATCCCTGACCCTGATATTTTCAAAAAAACTCACCCGCAAATCTTCAATCCCTTTCGGTCCATTCTTGTCAGCCGGTGCCCTGAGTGCGCTTTTTTTCGTCTAAACGATTACCCGAATGCTAGTTTTCGCAAACTTATTTATGCTATTCCTTTTTAATGGAGGAAGAAGCCCTTTAGGACTTGCGCTTTATCATATTTTGAGCGCAGTGACCTGGATCTCGGTCACTCCAAAACAATTCAGGTTCATCCCTACTTTTTATCCACTCGTTGCATTGATATTATTTGGATTTATTTCAACCCTCTCTAACGGAAATTTATCCTCAAACTGGATCCATTGGGCCACCTTAATGTCTCATGCCGCAAATTTTTTATCATTTGCCATTATTTTTGAAGAAAATAGAACAAAAAAAATTCTCTTTTTTATTTTTAGCTTATCTTGCCTTGCTGCAGTGACAGTTTTGTTATCTGAAGTTTTCAGTCCAATCGACAATCGTTTTTCTGTTTGGAGAACGATCTTCTTCCCCAACTCAAATCTTGAAGCAGGCTTCCTGTCTTTGGGAATTCTTTTGCCTCTTCCAATGTTCCAACCAATCGAAACAAAATCAACGAAAGCCGCTTGTGCCATTGGAATATCGATGGGGTGTGTCATTTTAGGATTTCTTTTATTATATTCTCGCGGGGCAAGCCTGGGACTCATCGCAGGATCAATCACTTTATATTATCTTCTCGGTAGAAAATCTTTCAAGATGATGGCATACACAATAATCGTTATTCTTGCTGTATTCATCGCTGTGCCACGAATTCTTAATCCGTTCGCTTCAAAGGTGGGAACAGACGCAATGACCTTGCGAATTTCCATTTGGAAAAGTGCGCTAACCGCTTATAATGCCAAACCCATCCTCGGCTGGGGACTGGGGGGATTCGAAGCGGCCTATAAACTCCACCGAATCCCCGACGAAAACAGCGTGGGACGTTTCGAAAAGTCCACCGCGTTCGCTCATAACGAGTTCCTTCAGATCGCGGTAGAAACCGGAATCCTCGGGCTTTCAGCATGGATGATGTTTGTTTGGATCCTCCTCAAAAATGGGTTCAAGCAGGCAAAGGAAAATCCGGAAAACTGGGAAATCACGGCCGCTCTGGCCTGCGTGGTCAGCCTCCTGGTCCATTCATTTTTTGATTTCAATCTGCACCTCCCGATCTTAGGGTTCCTGTTCTCCTTCTTTGCGGCTGTACTCCTGAAAAGTCCAAATCAAATCGACGGAGATAAATCAGGAACATGGTCGAAAAACGCCGTTCGAACAATCCGATTCGCCGGGGGGGCCTGGGCAACGCTTTCCGTCTATTTTTTCCTCACGCTTGTGCTGTCCGGGCATCGATTGAGCGCCGCGGCGTATCTCAACCCGTTCAGCCGCGACATCCTCGAAAAGCTTCTGAGCCAGCCCGTGACCCCGGACCATTTAATATCCGTCGAGAAGGCCGCCCCGTTCCATAAAAAAGAGGACAGAGTTTATGCTTATCTTGCGAGGGGATATTCCCGTCGAGGAAAAACAGATGAGGCCGTCGCCTCCTATGCCAAAGCCATCACGATCAACCCCAAAAGCCCTTTCTATCACTGCGAACTCGCAGATTTATACTTGTTCAAAAAAGATGCTCCCAATGCCTCCCAAAACTATCTGATGGCCCTGAAACTCGAACCCTTTTACATTTATCCCAGGTTCCGTTTCGCCCAAATCCTCGCGTCTCAGGGGATGAAACAGGAGGCCTTCCAGGAATGTTTAAAGATCCAAAAAATTGCTGATCAAAGACTTCCGGCGGACTCCGAATATGTCAAACGCCTGCTCGAAAATAATCCGAAGGCAGTCATTCAATTGATGGACCGCCTGAAAATATGAAAAAAAATATCCCCGAAAGGCTGGGAACTTTCCTGTTCTTCACCGTCCTGTCCGGCGTGTTTTTGACCTGCTTGCTGGGACGGATCGATCCCGATTATTTTTGGCGGCTGAAACATGGGGAAATGATCGTCAAGGATGGGCTGTTTCCGATGAAGGAAACCTTCTCATTCACAGCGCCCGGAGCCCGCATGGCGGTGAACGCATGGCTTTCTGAAGTGATTTTTTACGAGATCCACTCCTCATTCGGGTATCTGGGCCAAGCCTTGATCCAATGCGCCCTCCTGACGCTTATTCACTGGCTCCTCTATCTTTTTCTGACCCGAAACATTTTGATCCCGCCGTTCGGAAGCGCCGCCTTGACGGGCTTGTGCGCGGTTTTATTTTTCAACGTCGCCGCGCCCAGAGTGCAGATATTCACTTTTCTTTTCTTCACCCTCTCTCTTTTTGCCGTCGTGGAATGGGAGAAAGGGAACGAAAAAGCGCCCTATTGGATTGCGCTTCTGATCTTCCCCTGGGTCAACCTCCACAGCGGTTTCATGATCGCTTTAGTCCTTTTAGCCTTGATTGCGCTTGGAAAAATCGTTGAAGATCGCCGGCTCACCTTGCGCGCAATGAGCCCACTGGCTTTGGGTCTTCTGCTTTCTTTGATCAATCCGGAGGGATATCAGGTTTTCGCGTTCCCGATCAGTTCACTTACGAACACAACCATCCTGAACACGATTCAGGAAGTAAGACCTTTGGACATCCTTGATCCATCAAGATTTTATCCCTATCTTTCCGTTCTTTTTCTGCTCATGATTGCCGGGGTCAGGAAAATCAGTTCACGGAGATTTCCCTGGGTTCTGCTGTGTTTTATGCTGATATATCAATCGATGACCTTTTTAAGAATGACTCCTTTCTTCGCGATCGTCGGCGTTCTGTGCGCCGGATTTTCACTTAAAAATTCAGAAGACCCCAGGAAGCTCAGAATCCTCTTCATCGGAATTGCTCTCTTTTCCGGAGCCATGACGGCCCGGTATTGTCGGCTCTATTTGAAAAATGTTTACCCATGGGATGAGAGCCACATCCATCATGGGTTTCCCCTGGAATCCGTTCAGCTCATACGGAAGAAATATCCCGGGAAAAATATTTTTAATGATTTCAATTGGGGGGGATATCTGATTTATCATCTTCCGGAGAACCGTGTTGCAGTCGATTCCCGCACGATGCCGTATCTCGACTTCATGAAAAACGGCTATTGGCCCGCGACGCTGGCATTCCCCCAAACTTCATGGATCCTGGACCAAATCCAGGCGGATCTCGTTCTGTGCCCTGCGAAAAGCTATCTCGCAGGATACATGAGCAGGCAAGCGAATTGGGAGCGGGTGGTGAACAATGCCACGGAAAGCCTTTTTGTCAGAAAATAAATGACGCCTATCCGAAGCATCACACAAAAGACTTCCATTATCATCGGGCTCTTTTTATTTTTGATGGTGATGACAGAAAGCTGGACCGCTGCAAAAATTTTTGGAGCGCTCATGTTGCTCCGCATAATTTTGACGAAACCCAAGATACTCCTCCCTTCTCAGGCAGTCACTCTCCTGGGCCTCATCAACTTGCTTTGGCTTGCGGCATCAGCCATATGGAGCGTCAACCTCAATGCGACTTTGACCGAATTCAACAAGGTGATCTTCTTTTATTTTTTGGCAGTCGTCTCCCTCAATGAAGACTCCAGCGGCGGACAAAACCTTCTTAACGGCATTGCCCTCACCGCATTCGCCGTCAGCGCCGGATGGCTGTTTTCTCCCAAGATACAGGGAGTGATCGTCGGGCCAAGCTCTTTTGCCGGATTTTTAGCCGTCGGGGGCATCCTGTGCGTCGGGCTGGCTCTTCAATCCCGAAAGTTGATCTATGCGCTTGCAGGGTTCGTGATTTGTTTCGCTGTCTTTCTATTCGCTTCGATGGGCCCGATCATCGCGCTCCTGAGCGGCATGACCTATCTTCTGATCAAATCTTTTAGAAGCAATCCCGCCCTTAAAAAACCCATCCTCATCGCCGCGTTCACGCTCTCGATCGTGCTTTTCAAGACCTTTATCCCTTACACATCCAACCCGTTTTACAACTTGCAGCCGCCGGCGGACTCCACCGCCGGTTCACCCCCGTTCAGCTATTATCTTTCGAGCATCCCTTTTCAAAAGAACAGGCTCCACCACATCTGGGAACGGAGAATAGAAGGAAAATTTTCCTCAGAAAGGCTCATCTTTTGGCAGGACAGTCTGAAAATGTTCCTTCAGCACAAATGGGCGGGAATCGGATTGGGAAACTATCCGGATTATTATCCGGAATATAAAACCATTATCGAGAATCGAGTGGCCCCCCATGCCCATTCCGAACCGCTTCAATTCCTCATCGAGCGAGGAGTGATTGGTTTCGCGCTTGTTATGTTTCTGGCCATCACCTTATTTAACTCCCTTAAAACCCCGCAGGGACCGTCCGATCCCATCTTTTTATGGAAGGCGGGGATCATCGGCATGTTGGCGCAATCTCTGGCCGACTGTAATTTTCGATTTTTGACCATCTCAATTTTCTTGGCTCTCGGCGTGGGACAAATCCTCAGGCCGGAAATGGAATGGAGCCCGTCGCTCAAAACCCGCCGGGTCATCGGGGTTTTTGTTGTTTTTCTGACCCTCCTCTTTGCCCTTCCAGGAGCCGCTCATCTCACTTATCAGCGCGGTCACAAAGACATTGCAAGGCTATTCGACCCTATGAACAGCGGATATTGGGCTTCCAGCGGACGCATGAGGGATTTGGACATTGCTTTAATGCTTGAGCCCAGAAATGTGTGGTTTCATCAAAAAGCCGCCGATTTTTATTCCAGGGATTGGGAACAAAGTCATCGGCCGGGCTCTCTGGATTGTGCGCACAACCATTATAAACGAATTTTGGCTCTGGCGCCCACGGCTGATTTCTTTCAGAAAGAATATCTGGATTGGCTCAAAAGATATTATGAAAAACGATAGATTGCTTCGAGTCATCGGAATCATATATGTGCTCGTTTTATTAATCAGCATTCAGGAATGGTCGATTAAGAGGGATTCAATAAATCACGTCAACAGTGAGAAAATGACTGAATCCGATCTTCCTTCAGTCCAGAATTTTCTTGCTCATTTTGATTCCATTTCTGTGAGTGAAATGCCGCAAATACGACAAAGAATAGAAACCGACTATCGAAAACTATATCGTCAGAACACCAACAAGATCACAACATTAAATATGGTCAGAATTGTTCTTCTGATGATGTTAATATTCGGATTTTTCAAAAGACCATCCTGGCTTATGGGATTTTATATTTTCTGGATTTTTTTTGATGAATTTTTATTCCCTGGAGCCGAATTCCTCATCTTTGGAGAAAATGGTCTAAATATTGACAAATTGTCTTGGAAGCTGGTTTCAGCTCCGCATTCTAAAATAAATTTTATCTTTGTTTTTATGCAGTTGCTATTTTTAGGGGGGAAATTAACAGTTTTGAGCTTAACCTGCACCAATGAAAAGAACGTTTATTAATTGCTTTAACAATATCTTTTTCCTTCATTGACAAACAGGGGTATATCTGTTATATTTCGACTGTGTATATTTTTGTAAATTGTTGTTAATTTTGTCTGAGACAGCTCGCAAGTTGTGTGAGTGAAATATCGCGCCGAGTAAAGACCTTTGAAACAAGGTTTTAGTGGCGTTTTTTTGCGCAAAATTTGACAGGAGCTGACAGAATCGATTTATGGCGTTTGACCTCAAACAGTATCTGGAAAAAATTCCTGCCATCCCGCTGCCCGGGCTGGCGGATGCTGACTCCATCGGGATCGACATTGGATCCTCTTCGATCAAGGTGGTCCAGCTCAAAGGATCCTCAGGGAAATATCAGCTGATCCGCTGGTCCGTGATCCCCATCATCGCAACGGCGGAAGGGGAAAAGTCGGAAAAGGCGGAACTCACGCCGGAAGAAAAAAAAGCCGCAACCACCAACCTTTTGAGAAATTATCGCGGTTCCGGCAAAGGCATTCCCAAAAACGCGATTTCGTCCATTTCCGGAAGCTCCGTGATCGTCCGATACGTCAAATTTCAGAAGCTGACCCGCAAAGAGCTCACCAAGACCATCCGCGTCGAAGCGGAGCCTTATATCCCTTTTAATATCGAAGAAGTGTATATCGGGTTCCATCCTCTCCGGGACGTGACGGAAGAGGGGAAAACCAAGATGGAAACCGTGCTGGTGGCGGCAAAACAGGATCAGGTGAACCAGCGCATCGAGATCCTGGAAGGCGCGGGATTCAAGCCCGCCGTGATTGATGTTGACGCCTTCGCGCTGGAAGCGGTTTATGACGAATCGGTCAAAAACGCTTCCGAAGAGACGGTCCTCGTGGCCAACATGGGGCTCACCCAGACGAATTTCGTGATCATTGAAAAAGGCATTTCTCTCGTCGTCAAAGACAGCCCGATTTCCGGAAACTCCATCAACAAAGCCATCGTCAAAAACCTCGGAGTGGACCTCCGCATGGCCGAAAAAATGAAACTGTCCAACGGCCTTCTGGTCTCCGCTCAGGAAAAAGAAACCGCGCTGAATGAGGGAAAGAAAGAAATGGTCGGCGTCTCAAACGCGATTTCAACCGTGGCCAAAGACCTCACGATGGAAATCAAGAAACTCATCGAATTTCACAGCATGCAGGGCGCGGACCGCCAGGTCAACCGTGTGATCCTCTCCGGCGGGGGCGCAAATATCAAGAATTTGATCCAGTTCATGTCCAAGGAGTTGAACCTCCCCGTTGAAAAACTGAACCCCTTCGCCGGGATCTCCGGAGCGGAAGGCGTGCCGGAAGAATATCACGCGACGCTCGGCGTTGCCGTGGGTCTTGCCATGAGGCGGCCCGGAGACGTGAAATGATCCGGATCAACCTCCTTCCAAAAGAAGTCCGCGAAAAAGGGAAAGGGACAGAGTGGATCCCGCTCGGAGCGGTGGTCGTCGTCCTCTTCGGAACTTTCGCCATGGCCTCCTTCAGGGCCAAGAAGAAAGCTTATGAAAGGGATGTCATCCGCAAAAACCAATGGCAATCCGAACTCACCAACATCAAAAGCAAAGTCGCCCGCGTCGAAGAACTGGACGCGCAAAAAAACCTTCTGAACGCCAAGAAAAACACCGTGATCCAGCTCCTGTCCGGACGCCTGCTTTATCCCATCTTCATGGAACAATTTTATGAAACCCTTCCAAAAGACGTCTGGATCAGCGACTTTAAAATTTCAGAAGACGGATCCAAAAACATCGCGATCGAGGCGCAGTCCAACGCCCTGACGATCGAAAGCATCGCCGACTGGCTCCAGACGCTGGAATCCAAACCCGAAAGATTTTCCGGCGTCACCTTGAGCGCCATCGACTTCAAAGGATCGGGAGACCCCAAGGCCGCCGTCACCTATGGATTCACCATGAAATTTTTGTTCAAGCCGTATACCGGTTTATAAGCATGGAAAAAAAACAATTAAAGAACCTTCTCATCATCATCCCGGTCATCATCGGCGGAGCCATCTTCGGATATTACAAATATCTCCTCCTGCCGCTCAAAGAAAGCCACAAAACCCTCCTCCAGGATTTGGACAACATTGAAAGGGAATATCAGGAATCCATGGGCCGCGCCAGCCGCCTCCCGATGCTGGAACAGGAAATCCGGGTGCTCAATTCAGAAATCCTCGAGATGCAGAAAAAATTGCCCCATGACAAGGACATCCCGGGATTGATCCGCCTGTTGTCCGACCGCATGAGGTTTTATGGAATCCAATGGAAAAAGCTGGAACCCGGAAGCCAGGCCTCCAAAGAATATTACATCGAACACAGCTATAAGATCCCTTTCACCGCGTCCTATCATAACCTCGCCAAATTTCTGACGGAGATCGGGCAGATGGAAAGAATTTTCGCGACCCGGATTTCATCATTGAGACCCGAAAATAACGCGCAGACCGGAACCGCCGTTTCCGGAGAAATCACCTTTTTGATCTATACCTCCAAATGAACCGGATAAAATTGACGCTGAACCGTTTGACGCTTCTGGCCCTGTGCGGAGCCGCATGCCTGCCGGGATGCTCAAAAAATTCGGACAGAATCAAAAGCCTGGCCGAACTTCATCCGGAAGCGCAGTCGGCAAAATTGCAGGACGCGGTGATGGAAGAAAAAGCCGAGCCGCCCAGATATTTTTATCCCTACGCCTCGAAAAGAGATCCGTTCGCGCCTTTGGCCGGCGGACCGGCAGGGATGGGCAACAGCGCCGCCGGAAAGGGACTGGAAAAAGGGGAACTGACCAATCTGGAACTTCGGGGCATCATGAAAGACCGCAAAGGCAAAGTGGCTTTCATCTCCTCCACCGACGGAGAACCGTTTGTTTTGAGGAGCGGAAGAATTTATGACCGCAAAAACAGGATCATTTCAGGCGTCTCGGGGATCATCAAAGAAAACAGCGTCGTTTTGATCTCCTCAAACCGCACGATGACAGAACTTACGCTTAAGAAAAGAGACAGCGGCACAGCCGCCGGATCAAAAGGCCAATAGGCCACGGAGGACCATTATGAAAAGCTTTCTGAATAAAATTTTCAGCCTGATGTTGTCGGGGCTCATCCTTGCGATGCCCCAAACCTCGATCGTGGCCATGGCAGAAGACGCTCCCGCAGACGGGGGAACGCCTGCCGTTCTGCAGGAAATTTATATAAAATCGAAATCCATCTCCATCAAGACAGACAAGCCGGCGGCGTATAACGTGTTCAAGATCAGCAACCCTGACCGCCTCGTCATTGAACTTTCCAACACTCAAAATAAATGGAAGAGGCGCGAAATCGTTCTTAAAAATAACAGTATTTTTAAGCGGGTTCGGGCCGCGCAGTTTCAAACCAACCCCATGGTCGCCCGAGTTGTTCTGGAACTGAAAAAAGCCGTTGAATACGAAAGCAAAAATGAAGGGAACACCATCGTTTTGACAGCTTCCGCTTCTGGAGAGCCCGCGCCGGAAGCGGATGCCGGAACCGCTCCAAGCGCAGAGGCCGCCGCCCTTGCCCCGACTCCGGACGAAACCGTGGCGTCCGCGCCCGCTGTTTCGGAATCCTACGTTTCGCCCAACGAACCCGCTGCGGCGCCGGAACCCACGGTGACGCCTGAACCTGCCGCGGTCGAACCTCAAATGCCCGAGCCCGCGAAGACAGAGCCGGCTGAACCTGCAAGGGAAACTTCAAATCGGACGGAAAAGGCGCCCCCTGCCGATGATCCCAATACCTATGTCGAATCGAAAAAGCTCCCCTCAAAAGCGCCTGTCACCGGCGAACTTTCTTCCGAACCCAGCGCTCTTTTCGGCCGCCAATCGGTCACTCTTGATTTTTATGACATCGATGTCCGGGAACTTTTCAAGCTCCTGGGAGAAAAATCCGGCGTGAATGTTGTTTATGGAAATTCCGTGACAGGGTCCGTTTCGGTCCAGCTCAGGGACGTTTCGTTCAAAGATGCCGTGGACACGGTCCTGGCTCTCACGGAGCTCAAAATGATCGCGATGGGCAAAAATATCGTGCAAGTCATGACGCCTGCTGAATTTGACAAATACAGAACCAGCGCCATCTCCACGACCCGCGTGTTTCCCGTCAATTACGCCAAAGCGACAGACGTCAACACCCAGCTCACCACCATCCTGGGAGCCTTGGGTGGGAAAGGAAAAACTCTCATTGATGATCGGACCAACAGCATTATCGTGACCGACACTCCGGAAGGCATTGAGAAAACAGCGAAGCTGATTTATGATTTGGACAAAGCCGCTCCGCAGGTCATGATCGAAGCCAAAATTGTCCAGGTGTCCCTTGGAAAAAACCTTGATTTGGGAATCACCTGGGGCGTGGCCTATACAGATCAGTCCGGAGGCCAGATGATCACCATCGGCGCTTCAAAGGCCCAAGCCGCGCCGGACCCATCTCCCGGGTCGGGAGCCGTCGGCTTGCAATCTCAATCTCCGCTCAATCCTGCCGGATCTTCCGGACTCGAAAACAGCGGCTCAGGTTTCTCCGCCGGTCAGGGACTCGGCCTTTCTTTCGGTTTCGTTAAAGACGTTGTGAGGTTAAATGCCGCACTGAGCGCGCTTCAACAGAAAAACAAATCCAAACTCCTTTCAAACCCCAAAATTGCGACCCTCAACAATCAGGCCGCCACCATCAAGTCCGAGGTCGCGGAACCTTATTTGACGACGCAGACCCAGCTGACAAACGCGGGGACCCTCTCTTCCACCGTCGTCAACACCACGAAATCTGGCATCAGCTTGACCGTGACACCGACCATCAACGCCGACGGAAGGATCACCATGAAGATTGTCCCGGACATCACCTCATCTCAGCCCACATCCATCGGCGTTCCCAAAACGACTAGCCAGACGGCCAACACGACCGTCATCGTGAGAGACGGGGAAACTTTCGTGATCGGCGGCCTCATCAGCGAACAGGAGTCCGACCAAAGATCCTATATCCCCATCCTCGGAAGCATCCCGCTGATCGGGCACCTGTTCAAGAAGACCGGCCTCTCCAAGACCCGCGCGGAACTCCTGGTGTTCGTCACGCCCAAGATTATTCCGTATTGAGCTCGGCTAATCCTGATCAAGTTATTTATCGGGCTCGTCGTTTTTTTCATACCGTTTTCCCGATTTTACTGGGACCCCATTACGCTTATTGCGCTTTTCATTGCGTGCTCAGTCATTTTTTTGTTGACACTCAAACGTCACGCTCTCCCAAAATTATCGTCTCAAAACGCAGCCTCTATTTTTGGGTTTTTTCTTTTGTATTTTATATCAGCATTTTGCTTTACTCGACTCGTTTCTCCCAAATATGAAATTCTCTTTTCTTTAAGTACCTTCGCGCTTTATTGCTCATCCTTGCTCTTGAACTCAGACGAAACTGCCTGGATTAAAAAATCTCTGATTGTCACGGGATCCCTGTCCGCACTTTTATATCTCTCTGCCATGGCTGCGGGAGGTGAAGCCAGCGAAATTCTTCGAACTCAATTGTTTGTTAACGACAATGTGCTCGCCAGTTTTTTGGTTGCAACTGTGCTCGTGGCAGCCAGTTTGTGGAAGGAGTCAAAGATCATTTACACGATCATCTCCGCCATACTGATTCTCGCGCTCTGGATGAGCCAATCGACATTGGCCATCGTATCCTTAGGCGTGGTTTCGATCAGCATCTTAAATGGAAAAAAATTGAAATGGATCTTCGTGACATTAATCTTCGCTGTAGGGTCTGTAATGCTTTTCAAAAGTCCGTGGTTAATAGATTCATTTTCTAACCGGATTCATTGGTGGAAAACAAGCATCGAATTGATAAAACTTGCTCCATGGTTCGGTCATGGCCCAGGATCATTTGAATTTGCACGCACTTTTGCTCATGAACAAGGAACAGCCCATTCCGTATTCGCCCACAGTTTTCCACTTCAAACTGCTGCGGAAATTGGGATTCCAGGATTCCTCTTTCTCGCTGTATGGATAACCTTAACGATCTCAACTATGACTGATCGCCATGTATTGGCTAGCGTTTTTGCTCTTATATTACACGGCATGTTTGACTTCACTTTGAACCTCCATGGTATTTTTATTTTGCTTGTAATCCTTCTGGCCCTTGGACAATCTCGCCCGGTATATGACCCGCAACGACCTTAAAATCATCCCGGTTTTTTTAATCCTCCCCATCTTCTTCCTCTCCGGAACCCTCACGTCCGCGCAAACTTTCTTCATGCGGGACCTGACCTATCTGTTCCATCCCTGGCGCACCCTCGCGGCGCAATTTATTCAATCGGGCCAAATGCCCCTTTGGAACGCCTATGAAATGGGGGGAATGCCGTTCCTGGCAAACGGGCAATCCTCAATATTATATCCGGCGAGCGCTCTCTTCAGTTTCTTCAGCTTCGCCTCGGCCCTGAAACTTTTCCATTGGAGCCACTATGCTTTCGCAGGCTTGGGATTTTTCATCCTGTCTCGAAAACTCGGATTTTCACGGTGGGGAGCTCTCGCCGCAGGCATTTTGTATGCGTTCAACGGATATTCCCTCACACGCCTGGAATTTTTGAGCGTGCTCGGAAGCCTGGTGTGGCTCCCGTGGTCCCTTTTGTTCTGCACGGGCAGGGAATCTCGTTCTGTTTCAGTTTTGGCACTGTCATTCACCTGGCTTTTTTCATTTTTATCCGGGTTCCCGCAGATATTCATGATGCAGGCCATTCTCACATTCGCTTTTTGCTTCACACAAAAATCCTTCAGGGAAAGCGCAAAATTTTTATGCCTCTCAGGGCTTCTTTTTGTGCTCCTGAGCGCCGCGCAATGGATCCCGATGATGGAGCTCTGGAGCCGTTCCATCCGAAGCGGAGCCGGCATCGCCATCGATGAAGCCGGAACCTATTCCCTGTCCCTCTCAAACCTAAAAAGCCTCCTCTCTCCGATATGGCTCTCAATCCACAAACATCAATTCACCGGTGAAAAATATTTCTGGATTTGGAGCGCCTGGTGGGGACTGGCCGCAAGTTTGATCATCCCTTTCTCATTCATCCATCGCAGAAAAAAATTGCTGTGGTTTTCAGCTTTCTTTTTTGCGGCCGGAATCCTGTGGTCGATGGGGAATCGTCTTCCTTTTTATGATTTTTTATACGCCCATGTGTTCGTGCTCCGCCTTTTCAGGTATCCTCCCGTCGCGCTTTATTGGACTGTCACAGCCGTCTGTCTCTTGTCCGGAATCGGGCTGAGCTCTTTCAAGAACACAAAAATCGCGGCGCTCGTCACAGGGCTCATCCTTTTCGAGCTCATGATTTATGCCCGCCAAATCCACGTCACGATCCATTCGGATTATTATCACATCCATTTTCCCGCTGTCCGCTCAGTTCAGGACTCAACGGGCCTCGCGATCCTCTCTCCCAAAACAAACTCCACTCGGCGCCTTCCGGGCATGTCAAGCGCCGAAGCCGCCGCCAAGTTCCGCGCCTATCTCTTCGACCTCACCAATCTGCCCTATCGGATCCGGACCCTGAGCCCTTCAGGAGAACCCCTGGCCTTGCGCTCGTTCGAAACCCTCTGGGAATATTTCCAAAACAAAACTCTGGAAGAAGCCAGGCCGACCATGAACCTTCTGAACGTCACCCGTTTCCTTTCAGAAAATAACCTCGGCGAAGGGTGGGAACGG
>JAKFYJ010000046.1 GCA_021730935.1 Elusimicrobiota bacterium | reverse complement strand
CGCCGCGCTCGAGAACGGATATACGCTCGCGACTCTCCTTTCCGATAAAAAACGAAACATAAAAAACGGCGGGAATTCATTTTGGGCTCCCAGAAACTTCGACGGAATTTATCACGGGACCGTCACCGTACGGGACGCTCTGGCCCCTTCTTATAACCTCGCGACGCTGGACCTTGCGGAAAAAATCGGGATTGAAAAAATCACGGCCTTCGCGGAAAAACTTGGAATATCCGGCGTTGAACCCAATTTTTCGTCCGCGCTCGGATCTTCAGAAACGACTTTATGGAACCTGGCCGCCGCCTATGCTCCTTTCGCAAACGGCGGCTTCAAAGTGAAGCCATTCCTCGTGACCGCAGTTCAGGACGCGGACGGCCGGGTCCTTGAGATCTCCGGAGCTGAACGAGCGCCGGTTTTGGCCCCGTCCGTGGCTTATCTGGTCACTTCAGCCCTTGAAACAGCCGTTCGAGAAGGGACCGCAAACAACCTTAAATCCCTTGGGTGGGCCGGCCCTGCCGCCGGGAAAACCGGAACGACAAGCGACGGGAAAGACGCGTGGTTCATCGGATATACCCCTGAAATTTTGACGGGCGTCTGGATCGGCGACGATATCCCCAAAGCGTCAGGGCTTTCCGGCACCCGAAATGCCGTCCCCGTTTGGGAAAAATTCATGACAACCGTCAGCGGCGGCCTGAACCCGTCGGAATTTAAAAAGCCCGAAACGATCATCACAAAAAAGATTGATCCCGCCAACGGGCTTCTGGCCCGCTGGACCTGCCCGGAAAAAAGAGAGGAAAATTTTCTTGAAGGAACTGAACCCAAAGAATATTGTCCCCTCCACGCCAACCCCGTGAAGAGCTGGATCAGCCGCCTCTTCGGCAAAAAACCTCTGTCCCGGTGAGAGGCGCGTATATGTATAATGTGAAATGACGGACAGACGCACAAAGGAGATCCCTCATGAATTATTATGAATCCAAAGATTTGGGCCGGTTCGCGGAGGTTGGAAAATTCGCGGGCGGTCTCATGAAAAAGTTTTTTGATTATTATACTGAGGCCACCGGAACCGACGGCGCGCTCACAAAACGCGAAAAATCCCTCATCGGCCTCGCGGTTGCCCATTCCAAACAATGTCCCTATTGCATCGATGCCTATACCACCCAATGCCTCGAGTCCGGATCAAATCCGGAACAGATGACCGAAGCCATTCATGTGGCGGCGGCGCTGGAAGCGGGGATGACGCTCGTTCACGGAGTCCAGATGCACAATGTTCTGGAGAAAAAAGGAGCCTGATTTTTGCCTCCCAGCTTTGCCTCAGCTCTGAGCCGGCATAAACTCAAACTTTCCCCACTCTCCGTTGAGACCCTTCAGGTCAATGTAGGAAAACTCTGCAACCAGGCCTGCCGCCACTGCCATGTGGATGCTTCCCCCATCCGCACGGAACAGATGTCCAGGAAGACCGTCGACCAGTGCCTCAAAGTCCTTGCGGAAAATCCTTCCATCAAAAATCTTGACCTCACGGGCGGAGCCCCCGAACTCAACCCCAATTTCGATTATTTCGTGACTGAAGCCAGAAAACTTTCCAAAAAGGTCATGGTCCGCCACAATCTCACCGTCACCTTGGACGGAAATCCCGTCACGAAAGAATCCAAACAATATCTGCCCGAATTCTTCTCCAAAAATTCCGTTGAGGTCATCTCGTCCCTCCCCTATTATCAGGAATATTTCACGGACAAACAGAGAGGCATGGGCGTTTTCGCCAAAAGCCTGAATTCGCTCCGTCTCCTCAATGACCGGGGCTACGGCAAGGAAGGGTCGGGATTGATCCTGAACCTCGTCTATAACCCCGTTGGAGCTTTTTTGCCGGCATCCCAGAAAAATTTGGAGGCGGAATATAAATCAGAACTGTTCAGCAAACATGGGATCGTTTTCAACCGGCTCTATACGATCACGAACATGCCTATCCACAGATTCAAGGAAGACTTGGAGCGCCTGAACGCGTTCGAGGATTACATGTCCTCTCTGGAAAGCGCGTTCAACCCCGCCGCGGCGGAAGGCGTGATGTGCCGAACTCTCATCAGCGTGGGTTATGACGGAAAAGTCTATGACTGCGATTTCAACCAGATGCTGGAGATGCAGATAAAAAACGGCAGGCCGCTCACGATTTTCGACTTTGAATATGACACAATAATGAAACGGCCCATCGAGTTCGCGTCCCACTGTTTCGGGTGCACGGCGGGGGCCGGATCAAGCTGCGGAGGAACGACCACATGAAACGGATTAAAACCGCTGTCCTCACCCTGCTCCTGTCCTGCGCAGCCGCCGGCGCAGAACCTGTGAAGCCCGAGATGGCCATAAAAAAATTCGAAGCTTTTCTTTCGGACTTTTCGTCAAAGAATTTCAGGGAAAACACCCAAAAGGTCTATTCTCCTGAGGCTTATTTCAACGATACACTGAAAGAAATTCATGGCTCCGCCGCCATCGAAGCCTATCTTATAAAAACCGCGGACGGCATCGAGTCGGCGCAGGTGAAAATTCTGGACGTCGCCTCGCACGGAGAAGAACATTATTTCCGCTGGCAGATGGATATCCAGCTGAAAAAATATCGGAAAGGCGAAACTTTCAGTTCCACGGGGATCAGCCATATCCGGTTTAATTCCGACGGGCAAGTCGTCTATCACCAGGACTATTGGGATTCAGGATCCAACCTTTTTCAGCATGTCCCCGCGCTCGGCTGGATGATCCGGAGAATCAAGTCCCATCTGTGATTGACATGCGCCCTGCAATGAATTATATTTGAGGATTGATGACTGAGGAAGAGAAGAAGAATACTTCAATTTTAATTGCGGACGATGATGTCGCGATCCGCACCATGACCCGACAGATTCTGGCCCATGAAGGGTATACGGTCACCATTGCCACCGACGGAGCCGAAGCGGTCAAACTCATCAAAGAGATCAAGCCGGACCTCATCCTGACCGACGTGAAGATGCCCAACATGGACGGATATCAGGTCTGCCAGGCCGTCAAGGGCGACCCCGCGCTCAAGCATATCCCCATCCTCGTTCTCACCGTGCTGGACCGGAACGAAGAGCGGGTCAAAGGTCTGGACGCCGGCGCCGACGATTTCATCAACAAACCGTTCAACCAGGCGGAACTCCTTGCGCGAGTCCGCGCGTTCCTCCGGACAAAGAATCTTCACGACGAACTCCAAAAAAGTTATGTGCGCTTAAAAGAGCTCGAAACCCTCCGCGACGCTCTCACCGGCATGATCATCCACGATTTGAAGAGCCCCTTGAACGTCATCTCAGGAAGCATCCAGGTAGCGCTCGAAAGTTTCACGGACACCAAAACCGGGGCGCCGGAAGATATCCGCCTCCTGAAAAACGCCGAAGCGAGTTGCCGCCACATGATGAACCTCCTGAACGACATTTTGGATGTCAGCCGGATGGAACAGAAACAGCTTCCTCTCAAGAAAGAAAAAACCTCGCTCGAAAAATTGGTTTCCGAGTGTCTGGATCTTCTTGAACCTCTCCGCGTCAAATACGATGTCGCCTTCAAGCGGGAATACGAACCTGGACTCCCGGAAATCGAAGTGGATCCCGTGATCATCCAGCGCGTGGTCACCAATATTTTTTCCAACAGCCTGAAGTTCACGCCGCCCGAAGGATCCATCACGGCGTTCATCCGCAAAGTGGACAACGAACTCGAGATCGCGATCCAGGACACGGGCATCGGAATTCCGGAAAAATATTTGACGAAAATTTTTGAGAAGTTTTTTCAGGGGGACGAACTGGAAACGACCCGCAAGGGCCAGGGAGTTGGGCTCACCTTCTGCAGGATGGCCATCGACGCGCACAACGGGAAGATCTGGGCGGAAAGCAAGGAAAACGAAGGAAGCCGGTTTATTATCCGGTTGCCGCTTTAAATTCTAAGCGTTCTTATCTAAAATCCAGCCGAACTTAACTTTCTTTGGTTTCTGAGCGAGCATGCGCTCGGACATTTTGCGGTATCTCGCCGGAAGCGCGCAGACATATTCCTGGGCCTTTTTCGCTTCAGAATCCAATCCGGTCAAATACGCGACGTTCCAGAACGAGATCAGGTGTTCAATGATCCCCGCATAATCCAAAACCGTATAAACGCCGATGGACTGGGCCGTGGCGCTATAAGACGTAAAAAGATCGGGAGTGACATTGTCTTCCATCAGCTTGGCCGGCATCGAAATGCCTTTCTTCATCATCTTCCCGAAAGCGGCCATCGCGCCCGAGGGGTCCTGCTCAAAAACCTTCCCCATAAAAAATTTATAGGCCCGCTCGTGGCGCGCTTCGTCCCCTGCGATGTGCCCGCAAATTTCAGAGAGGCGGTCGTCGCCCGCCCGCTTGGCGAGGATGGAAACATTGCGGTGGGAAATGTTCGTCGCGCGTTCCTGGAAAGACGTATAGACAAAGCCCTGATAAGGATCATTTTCGGTGTCCGGGTTGAATCCGTTCCGGATGAGGTTTTGGATGGTGCGCTCCATGGCGGGCATGTTGATGCGCCCGGAGAGGAAAAGATATTTGCTCAGGACGTCCCCGTGCCGTTTTTCTTCCGCAGACCAGCCGCGAACCCACTGAGCCCAGGCCGACTGATCGGTCCCGTTCTTGTCGGAGATGACGAGCAGACTGTTGAACCAGCTCTGATAACTCGGAAGCGCCTCTTCCGTCACCATGTTTCCAACGAGGACCGCCATCAGCTCTTCGCTGGAGCGTGAAGATTCGTCCCTGAAATTTTCCGCGGCTTCTTTCCACCCCTCAGAAGCCAAATCCGGCATCAATTCGCTCGGCTGCCAGATCTCTTCAACAGACTTCAGGAGCTGGGGCAGCTGTTCCCGGACCGCAGGCTCAATAGCGTCAAGCACCTCAACATAGTTCTGAGGAAAATGGTCCTGAACAGGAGATTGGGCGGGCATATGTTCTATTATACATTATCACGCCGTCTCAAAGCTGAACCGCGCATTTATTATCCCGGATTCGTATTCTTTTTGAGCAGGAATGTTTTAGAATCCTTTTGGCGCCCGGGGAATCTAACTTGAAAGGAGATCCCTAAAATGCAGAACGAGAAAATCATCGATATCCGGCGGGCGAACGAGCGGTTCCACACCCAAATCGGCTGGCTGGATTCCCGGCACAGTTTCAGTTTCGGCCGCCATTATGACGACGAAAACATCCATCACGGGCTCTTGCTCGTCAGCAACGACGATATCATCGCGCCCAACACCGGATTTTCCACCCACCCGCACCGCGACATGGAAATCGTGACCTGGGTTTTGTCCGGCGAGCTGGAACACAAGGATTCCGTCGGAAACAAGGGGATCATTTATCCGGGCCTGGCCCAGAGGATGAGCGCGGGCTCCGGAATTTTTCACTCGGAAATGAACGCGGGGAAGAAAGATCCGGTGCGCCTCGTGCAGATGTGGGTTTTGCCCGACACGGAATCCGTCAAACCGGGCTATGAACAGCTGGACATCAATCCCGAGCTCGGCAAAGGCGGGCTGGTCCCGATCGCGTCAGGAAAAAATCATCATGCCGCCATCTCCATCCGGCAGGAAGGCGCGGTTTTGTGGGGCGGACGATTGAAAGCCGGCGAAACCGTAAAAGTTCCCGATTCGCGGTATGCCCACATTTTTATCGCAAAGGGGTCCGTCACCCTTGAAGGCGCGGGCGTCCTGCAGGAAGGCGACGCGGTTCGGCTCACGGAAGCGGGAGCGCCCCAGATCACCGCGGACGCGTCCTCCGGAGCGGAAATTCTGATCTGGGAACTCGCCTCATAAAAATAAAATGCCCGATTGCCATAATCGGGTTCTCCTGTTATAAATAAGCGATGCCTTCACGAATGCCCGTGCTTTTCGTCGGACATGGATCCCCCATGAACGCGGTTCAGGACAATCCGTTCACGCGCGCGCTCGCGGAACTCGGCAAAAACATTCCCCGCCCCAAAAGCATCCTCTGCGTCTCCGCCCATTGGTATGTTGACGGAACTTTCGTTTCGGTGAGCCCAACCAACAAAATGATCCATGATTTCGCCGGGTTTCCCTCGGAACTTTATGCCATTCAATATCCCGCTCCGGGAGAGCCGGCCGCCGCGCAAAAGGCGCAGGATCTTCTCGGCAAAAGCAATTCCCGCATGACGGGAAACTGGGGACTGGACCACGGCGCGTGGACGGTTTTGATGCACATGTTTCCCAAAGCGGACATTCCGGTTTTTCAGATCAGCCTCGACATGCGGAAAAGTCCGGCGGACCACTTTGATCTGGGCGCGAAACTGAAATCTCTGAGGGAAGAAGGAGTTTTAATTTTAGGGAGCGGGAACATCGTGCACAATCTGAGAAAAATAAATTTTTCTGACACCGCCGACCCTTATCCCTGGAACGTTAAATTCGATGCCGGGATCAAAGAAGCGATCCTCAAGCGCGACGCGGATCGCCTCGTCAACTTCGCCAAATTTTTCCCTGAAGAAACGCCGCTTGCCGTCCCCACACCGGACCATTACCTGCCTTTGCTCTATGCTTTCGCCTGCTCGGACAAAGACGATCCCGTCTCGTTCCCTTATGAGGGCTTTGAGCTTTCCGGAATCTCCATGCGCGCCGTGCGCTGGGGATGAATTAAGAATAATTTAAATTAAGATTGAGCCGGCTTGGGCGGTGGATTCACAATCGACATCACCGCCGCAAGGATCAAAGCGCCCGCGATCACGCCGAGGGAGAGGAGGACGGGGATTTTATAGAAGCTCACGATGAGCATCTTGGTGCCCACGAAAGACAGGATGAAGGCGAGGGCGATTTTAAGATAATGAAACTTCGCGGCGGCTCCGGCAAGGGCGAAATAAAGAGACCTGAGCCCCATGATGGCAAACACGTTTGAAGTATAGACGATGAAAGCGTTGGTCGTGACCGCGAATATTGCCGGGATCGAATCCACGGCGAAGATCAGGTCCGTCACCTCCACAATCACCAGCACCAAAAAAAGCGGCGTCGCCAAAGTCCGGCCTTCAACATGAATGAAGAATCGGTCTCCAAAATATTGGGAAGTGATGGGAAAAATTTTTCTTGCCATTTTCACCGCCGGGTTATCGTCCAGGTGAAGGTCCGTTTCCTTCTGGAACGCCATCTTGATGCCGGTGAAGATTAAAAACCCTCCGAAAACATAAAGGATCCAGTGGAAGCGCTCGATCAGGGTGGCGCCGACCGCGATCAGGATCCCGCGCATCACCAAGGCCCCCAAAACACCCCAAAAGAGGATTTTGTGCTGATAGATCTGCGGAACGCGGAAATGGGTGAAAATCAGGACGAAGATGAAGATGTTGTCAACGCTGAGGGATTTTTCGATGAGATATCCGGTCAGGAACTGGAGGGCCGGCTCCTTGCCCTCCACATGATAGAGGCCCAGGCAGAAGACCAGAGCCAATCCAATCCAAACGACGCTCCAAAGGACCGCTTCTTTTATCTTGACCTCATGAGCTTTTCGGTGAAAAACCCCCAAATCCAGGGCCAGCATGGCCGCCACAAACAGGTTAAATCCGATCAAATGCCACATCTGAACGCTCATTTTTCTCTAAAAACCCCTTATAACGCAAAAAAACCGGGGCTTTTGCCCGGTTTCGATTTTTTGTAACAACTGTATTAAGTATAGCATACGATTATGTGTTTGTCAAGGGGGTCCCAAAAATATTTTTTTCGTCTTATTTTCCGAACTTTACCTTGAGGGACAGGTGGTGGGAACTTCCAAGAATTCCGGAGGAATTAAAGGCATAATCAAGCTCCGCGGCGCCCAGTTTCAGGCCCAATCCTGTGCAAAAGCCATCCATAGAGACGGGTTCAGAGGCGTTGCCGAAGCCCGCCGGGGAGGACGAAGCGCCTGAAACGGGCAAGAAACGGCCCGCCCGGACCGCCACGGGCCCCAAAACCTGATATTCGGCGCCAAAGCTCAGGCGCGACCTGGAATCCTCCATCTCCTGTGTCAATTCGGACGAAAGGAGGATCGGACCCCAGGAATAGCCGGCTCCGCCGAAAAGGGTGAACGGCAGAGACCGGGATTCTGAACGGAAGGCTGTTGACGGACCCAGGTTCCTGAACCCTGCGCCCAAACGGATGGAATCCCGGAAAATGTTTTTCATGACGCCCGCATCCAAAGCAATGCCTTTGGAAGACTCGTCCGCAATCCTGGACTGAAAAAATTTCACAGTTGCGCCCGCTCTCACTTTATTCGAGAAAGCCCATCCGAGCCCGGTCTGGATCACGAGGTCCCTCGCGGCGAAATTTGAGGCCGGAGAGCGGTCATCGGAACGCCCTTCAATGGAACCATAATCAAAATAGGACGCGCCCACGGCAAAAGCGCCTCTTCCAAAAGGGTGTGCGACAGCCATATATTCCTGGGAAATTTCTCCCGGGAGTTCGGCATGCGTTCCAGCCGCTTCGTTTTTCGTGATGAAACTCAGGCCCGCGGGGTTCCAGTGCAGGGAATAGACATCGTTTGTGACCGCGGAATAGGCCGAACCCATCGCCATCGCCCTGGCGCCCGAACCGATGCTGAGGAACGCGGATCCGCTCTGGGCAAAAAGAACGCTGGACAATATCCAGCTGAACGCCAGGATTCCAAGCTCGATTAAAATATATTTTTTCAGGGTCTTCATTTGATCACCGCCATTTTCTTTTTAAACACGAGCGATTGCCCCGCTTTTTCCGATTTCGCCGCCAGCAGATAAATTCCGCTTGCGGCGCCGTCGCTGTTCCAGGTATATTCATAGGCGTATTTCCCGTCGATGACCGGAGGCGGACCGTCGAGCCGCGCTTCATGAACGATTTTCCCGGAGACGTCATAAATCCTGATCTCGAGAGAGTCCGCCAAGCCTGTCTCCACATGGATCACGGGATGACGCTCAGCGCTGGAGGGATTGGGGAAACTATAAGCGGCGCCGGCCTTGAACGCGGGATCCGCCGCAATGCTTTCCGACAGGTCTGGCCGGGCGTCAAGAAACAGGGCGTCATTGATTTCCCCGGGAGTTTCAAGCGCGAGAGCCGCGAACTGGGACGCCGGAGAAGCGGTGTTTTGAGCCGGGAAAAATTGAACCTGATCAAACCAGGCGGTGCCCTTCGCGCCGTTCAGGCTCATGACGATCACGGCATAGACCGCGGAAGAAGGCGGATTGATTTGTTTCTGGATCGGGGTCCATCCCGATGTGCCGGCGAGCCCGGAAACGATGTTCGTGATGCTGAGGAGATTTTTCCCCGCGCCCAGCCACGCCACGTCCGCCTGCGCGCCGCCATAAATCGAGGTCTTGACGATGTTCTGCCGCTTCGATAAAACGGAGAATTGATATTTCGATGCGGCAACAATGGGAATGGGAATCGAGGTATAAATCTGCGAGCCGGACCCCTGAACATTTCCATATATTTTCGCCGAACGCAGGCCTTCATAAGGATCCTGAAGATCGATCTGTCCGCTGGAGGAGCGGGTCCAGTTCGCGAAATCCTTTTCGAACCCCGGGTTCGCGATGAGGTTTTGCGGAGTGGATATTTTCATTTCATATATGGAATAGCCCCAAGCCGTTCCGCGCTGAGTTCCGTTCATGCGGACATATTGCGTGAAGACCGCGGGGAATGAAATCGCGTCGCGTCCGCCGTCGCCGTTGGCCGTCTGATAAACTGCCGTCCAGCTGTTTCCGTCGAGCGAGGTCTGGATCTGATAGCTCTTCCCATAGGCCGCTTCCCAATCGAGGGTGACTCCGTTCACGAACGTCGCGGTGGGCAGCCTCACGCTCAGCCATTCCTGATCGGTGAACATGGAGCTCCAGCGGGTGGAAGGATCTCCGTCTCCGGCATATTTTGCCGAGAGCTCCGCGATCCCGTCCTGGACAGTGGACGCGTCATAAAAGGGTTCGCGATTAAACGATTTGAACCCTGCGCGCTCCAGGCCCAGGCGAATATAAGGATTCGCCATGGCCGTGTTTTGGATCATGCCGGTCCTGTAATTTTCGATGGCCATAATCATGGCGCCCTGGTCCAGAGCCAAAACATCTCTCGAGGCAAAATCCTGCTGGACATTGAAGGCGTCCGTGAACCCATATCGGCCCCAAATGTGGTGTTTATACTGGAAGAACATGTGGCGCAAGGCCGCCATGGACTCGGCGGGCGTGAAAGGGAGAGAAGTGATCGCGGCTGTGGGAGCGACTGTTCCGTCGTGACCGCCGCCCGGAGGCGCGCCGTAAACGCGATAGATGTTGCCGGGCCCGTCGCAGGCCGTCAGTCCCCAGCGGTTGGCGGAATATCTGGCCAGAGGATCAAGCAGGCACGCGCTCCGGTTATGCAGAGTCGCCTGCAGGATCGTGTCGTATGCGTCCATAAACGAATCGTTTTGCTTTTGTCCGTTGGACCTGAAATTGAAATAGAGAGACTGATATTGCTGAGTGAACAGCGGCGGCTCATAAACGAAATGCTGTCCGTATCCGTTCTCCCATTTGCGGTTCATGTTCGTCCAGGCGGCGGTGCTGATCGAATATGTCGGGGACCCAAAAGCGAGGAGGTTCACCAAAACGGTTTCGGAATAACGGTCCCACCAGTCTTCGGTGAAATGGCCGTTGTCGCCTGGGATTGTGTAGGTTTCTGTGGAAACGCCCGGCTTCCAGGCCTGATTGATGAACATGGATTTATATTGCGGGCCGCGGTTCGTCCACCAAGTCCAATCCATTCGGCGATAAAGCGTCTCGGCTTTCGCGGCGATTTCGGGATAGGTTGGCCTGAAATATTCACCGGCCTGGAGCGCGCCCAAAATAAAGAGTGAAGAATCCACGCTCGAAAGTTCCGAATTTCCGTCCTTGACGCCCGTGTCCAGTTTCAGCCAGTGATACCAAAATCCGTGGACATGGGTGAGTCCGCTTTCAAAGGTGTCGAGAATTTTCATGATCCGGTCGCGCGCCTGCTGAGGCGTGATCCAGCCCCGGCTCGCGGCCACCGTCATGGCGGAGAGCCCGAAACCCGTGGCCGCAATGCTGGAATGGGTATAGGTTCCAGGCGCCCAGTTGGATTCGCGGTCTTTGATCAGGCCCGTCGCGGGATCGGCTTCATCCCAGAAAAATTTGAACATGCGTTTCTCCACGAAATCCAACAGATCGTCTTCCTGAAAATAATAAAAAGGCGAAACTTCGATCCCTGAAATCATGGCCTGGTCAACGGCAATTTTCGGGAAAGTGATGTCCAGGACTCCGTCGGAAATTGTGGGCCAGAAGGTGTGGACATCCGCGGCGTTCACTCCGGAATGCAGATAAACATCGTGATTTGAGAGAACCGTCACGCTCTCGATCGCCACATCAAAGACGCGCTGTCCGGGGCCTGTCCAATAAGTTTCCGCGAACAGGAGTTTCACCTGATAAACGCCTTTGGGAAGAGCGATGTGATACTGCATGTCGGTGCCGCCCCAGCGGGATGTCTGAAAGACGGGCTGAAGGTCCGTCAGAGCGATATATTGCGTCGTGTTCCCGAGGTTCCCGCCGGAAAACCCCCACCGCTCGAGGCCGGAAAATTTTTCATCTTTCATCCACCAGTTTCCTTGAGGATCGGTATAGTCAAAAAAATCCGCCCCGCAGTTCAGGCGCCAGACTTCCTCGCCGCTCGGAGACGAAACCGGAAGCGCCGCAGATGCCGCGGGGACATAGATTTTCATAAGGCCCAGGAGCATGCCGCATGACAGAATTATTTTTTTCATTTTATTGACCTGCCTTTAAGGAGGATCCGCGGACAACAAGCCTGGGCGGGAAGAAAATGCTTTTGCTTTCTTTATGGCGTCTCGGGTTTTCTATTTTGTCGATCAGGTGCTTCGTGGCCTCGAACGACATTTTCTGGAAAGGCTGTTCGACCGACGACAGGCTGGGCTCCACGATCGGCATCTGCCCGAGAGACGTGTTGTCGTATCCGACGACCGCGACATCTTCCGGAATGCTCATTCCAAGGGATTTTATTTTCTTGAGCGCGCCGACAGCCATGAGGTCGTTCGCGGAAACAACAGCGTCGGGCGGGGTCGGCAGGTTCATCAGCTGTTCCGCGGCTTTTTCCGCGGTGGCCATATCAAAAAAAGCGTTCCGGACATATTCGGGAAGAATTTCCAGCCCGGCCTCTTTCATGGCTTTGGAATATCCCAAAAACCGGTCCCGGGAATTGATCCAGTCCGGGTGCCCATGAAGGAACGCGATCCGCCTGCGCCCCTGACCGATCAGGTGCCGCGTCACAACGTATCCGCCCTGCACATTGTCGCCGTCGAACGAATCGATCCCCGGATAATGCGCGTGGAGGACCGCCAGAGGCACTTTGGATTTCTGCAAGTCGCGGATCGTCTCAAAACTCGCCAAGCTCGGAGCCACCAGAATGACGCCCGAAACCATTTTGCTTTTCACCCAGCTCATGCATTCGTCGAAACGATAAGGGCTCCTGGCAAAGATCATGGTGTGGTATCCCGAAGATTGGGACGCGTCCATCACGCCCAGCTGGGTGTGATAGATATATTCATCCTGGGTGTTCTGCTGAACGGGAAAAACAAGGGCGATCACATGCACCTTCCTGGCGGCCAAACTCGAGGCGTGGAAATTGCGGTAATACCTGAATTTCTCAAGGGATTTCGAAACGCTGTCGCGCGTGCCTTCCGCAACATTGGCGTCACCCTGCATGACTCGCGAAAGAGTTCGGCGGGAGATCTTCAGTTTTTCGGCAAGGTCTTCCAGCGTTTCGACAGCCATTTTTCGGTTCCTTTTCCCCGTCTTTGCCCGCGTGGGCAATATATTACCACACGTCGCCCCTGGATGTCAACAGAAAAATATTTTTTAGGGTCGCCTTGAAAAATTTTGGATTAGGGGTTAAACTCGCGCTATGCAACAAGGGTATTCGTATCTCATCCTCGGCGCGGGAAAACAGGGGGTTGCCGCAGCCTATGACGTCGCGGTTTATGGGCAGGCACGCCGAGTGACCCTCGCGGATTGCTCCACGCCGTTGGTGAAAGAAGGAGTTTCGCGCCTCAAGAAACTCCTCGGATCAAAGCTTAAGCAGAACCGAGTCACAATCGAAGGCCGCCGCACAGACTGCAGGAATCGGGGGGCCCTTTCTCAAGCGATGAGAGGGCACAACGCAGTGCTGAGCGCCTTGCCTTATTATTTGAACCCGGAAGCCGCCAGAGCCGCGATCATCGCCAAGATCCACTATTGCGATCTGGGCGGATATTTTGAGAGCACAAGAGAGATCCTTAAGATGGACCTTAAGGCGCGGAACGCTGGAGTTTCCCTCGTTCCTGACTGCGGAGTCTCTCCGGGAATGTGCAACAGCCTGGCCGCTTGCGGAATCGCGGCCCTGGACCGGGCCACCGATGTTCACATGTATTGCGGCGGTCTCCCCATCAATCCCAAGCCTCCTCTCGGATACAAAGTCGTGTTCAACTTTGAGGGCGTTCTGGGAAATTATTTCGGCGACGCCTATGTCCTGAAAGACGGGAAAATAGAGCTTGTGCCTTCTTTCTCCGGCCGCGAAGTGATTGATTTCGGGGCCCCCCTCGGGAAGCTCGAAGCTGTCGTCACGGGAGGCGCCACCTCCACCTGCCCCTGGACCTATGAAGGCACGATCAAAAATTATGATTACAAAACCCTGCGTTATCCCGGACACTATGATAAAGTCCTGGCCATGAAAGAACTGGGGCTCCTTGAAACAACACCGGTCAAATGGAACGGCCGCAAAATTATCCCCCGCAAATTTTTCGCATCCCTTGCCGAACCCAAACTGAAATTTCCAGGAGAGCGTGACTTGCTCGTCATGAAAGTCATCGTGTTGGGCGCCAAAAACGGCAGGCCCGCCCGGATTTCCTATGACCTCCTTGAATATGAGGACACGGAAACGGGGTTCACCGCGATGCAGCGCACCACCGGATTTTCCGCCGCCGTCGTTCTTGCCTCGCTCGCCGGAGGCCAAATTTTTGACCGCGGATTTGTTCCCGTTGAGAAAGCCCTCCCCGGCCCCTTTTTCCTCGAAGAAATCCGCAAGCGCGGCATCCTGGTTCAGGAAATCCTCCAGATCGAACGCCTCGCCGCTTAAAAATCATATATACTAGCTTTCAACATGGCTAAAAGCATCCGCATCGCTTTTATATTTTCGTTTTTGCTTGCAACGCCGCCTGCCGCCCCGGCCGCCTGGAATTCTCCATCGGATTGGACCGCGGTCACGGACGGCAGAAGCAAGATATCCCTCACCGAAGTTCCGGGCAAATCCAGCAAGGCGCTCAAGATTGACTATGCCCTCGTTCAGGACGGATGGGTCCTCATCTCCAAAGAGCTCGACCATTTCCCGGAAGACCGTCCCCTCGTCTTTTGGATCAAAAGCGATTCTCCCTCTTATTTGGAGATCAAGGCCGTCGATAGGGACGGATCCAATTTTCTTAAAAAAATTCCCTTGAAAGACAAATACGCCCAATGGACTCGCATCGCGGCCTCTCGTAACAGCCTGGAATATGGCTGGGGCGGAGACGACCAGCTGGGCGAGGCGAAAGAAATCTGTTTCGCAGTTTCCGGGAGCGGCAGCGGCACGGTTTGGCTGGACGACATCGGCTGGGGAAGGCCAGGGGAGCGCTCCACATTCCCGCCCGCAGGACCCCTCCTGGACCCAGACAGAAATTTGCCCGGCATAGGGTTCCGACAAAGACGCGAACGGCAAATGTCCATGGAAGATCCTTTCGTGCTTCAATGGATCAAGGCCAACCAGGACACCTCCTCGCCTGAAAAAAAACTTCTATCTTCCATGGAAGACAACATCACCCAGACCTTCAATAACGCCTTGGGAGCCATGGTCTTTATCCTCAAAAACGAACGGGAACGCGCCGAGCGGATTTTGGATTTTTATGCCGCCGCGCTCCAAAAAAATAACCAGGACCCGGCCCTGCAGAATTTTTACTACAAAGGCGAAGCGCGGGGCTTTTATCAGAACATCTGGCTCAGCGGCCCTCAGGCATACCATTCGCTTCCCAACGGCGACCGCTGGGTGGGGGACATGGCCTGGCTCCTCATCGCCTACAAATATTACGATCGCCAGTTTGACCGGCTCAAATATGGCGAAATCGAAAAAACTTTGAATGATTTTCTGAAATCCATCGTCCGTAAAGGCGAAAGCAGCAGCTATGTGCCGAGCGGCTGGTGGGCGGGGGACAAGGAATTTCGCACCGTGGGATATGGCGAGCCCAACATCGACTGCATGATCGCGTTCCAGCTCATGGGCGACGAAGCGTTGGCCAAGGACGTCCGAGTCTGGCTCGACTCCATCCTCAAAGGCAACCGCCTCCCCCTCGACAATTATTCCTGGCGTGTCCTGGCCTATGGAAAAGACGCGGAAAAAGTTCTGGACATCCCCGAACATGACCTGCGTTTCCGAAAAACCCTGAACATCAAAGGAAACACTGTCATGGGTTTTTTTCATGGGCCGGAAGACGTCGACAACATTTGGCTGGACAGCTTGGGCCACATGGCCTGCGCCTATTTCACGGTTGGAAACTTTGAACGCGGCAATTTTTATGCGAACCAATATGACGCGTTCAAGATAGACCGAATGATTGATGGAAACCTCACCCGCGCGTTCCCCTATACCGCCAATCGTATGGGCGGCTATGAGTGGGTGGACCCTGCGCGCCCCCACATTTCTGTCGCCTGCTGGTACATTTTCGCCAAAAACCGCTTCAATCCCTTTCATTTAAAGAGCTATTAACCTCACCCCTTGCCCTCTCCACAATGTGGAGAGGGGATAGATGAAGAGGGTGAGATTGCTCTTGAATTTTTACGATTCAGGGGCTACACTTCACTTAGGCTATGCCGAAACATTTCCAAAACATAAATCCCGCGACGGGACAACTCATCAACATCGTCCCTGAATCCACTCCCTCAGATCTTGATGCCGCCGTCAAAAAAGCCAAGGACGCATTCCAGTCCTGGCGTCGATTCCCTGCCGCCAAGCGCGGAGAAATTCTTTTGCGTTCCATGAAGCTTCTGGAAGAACATAAAGAAGAGTTTGCAAAGGAAATGACCGAAGAAATGGGAAAACCCCTCAAAGAAACCCGAGGCGATGTTCAGGAAGCCATCGACACGGGATTTTATTATGCGGGCGAGGGGCGGCGCCTTTTCGGCCAGACCACCCCTTCCGAACTTCCCGACAAGTTCGCCATGACGGTGCGCATTCCGGTCGGCGTCTGCGGGCTGATCACGCCCTGGAACTTTCCCATGGCAATCCCCTCCTGGAAAATTTATCCCGCCATTCTTTGCGGAAACACGGTCATTCTGAAACCCTCTTCGCTCACGCCGAACTCCGCCAAAAATTTTGTGTGGGCCCTTGAGAAAGCGGGAGTTCCTCCGGGGGTCGTCAATTTAGTTTATGGCGAAGGGGCGGAGTCCGGTCAATGGCTCGTGAACCATCCCGAGATCAGCCTGATTTCATTCACCGGCTCATCCAGGACAGGCTCTTCCGTCGGAGAAACCTGCGGAAAACTCCACAAAAAATGCAGTCTCGAACTCGGCGGAAAGAACGCCATGATCGTGATGGACGACGCCGATCTGGACTTGGCGTTGGAGGGAGCCCTGTGGGGCGCGTTCGGAACCGCGGGACAGCGATGCACAGCCACTTCCCGCATCATCGTGCATGAAAAAATTTACAAAAAATTCAGAGACCGCCTTGTGGAACGGGCCCGAAAACTTAAAATTGGAAACGGCCTGGATCCCAAAACTGAAATGGGCCCGATCGTTTCCGAAACTCAGCTTGAAACGGTCGCCCGATATGTGGAGATCGGGAAAAATGTCGATCACGCCCGCCTGTTGCTCGGCGGAAACATCATGAAAAAGGGAGCATACGCCAGGGGACATTTTTTTGAACCCACGATCTTTGAGGGGACTTCAAACATGCGGATCGCGCAGGAGGAAATTTTCGGGCCCGTCGTGGTTCTGATTAAAATTAAATCTTTTGAAGAGGCCGTCTCCGTCTTGAACAGCACGGTCTATGGCCTTTCGGGCTCCATCTATACGCAAGATATCCGCAGAGTCATGCGCGCCATCCAGGACATGGAGACGGGCATCACTTATGTGAACGCGCCCACCATCGGAGCCGAAGTCCATTTGCCATTCGGCGGCGTCAAACACACAGGCAACGGACACCGCGAAGCCGGAACCGCCGCGCTCGACATCTTCTCGGAATGGAAAGCCGTCTACATCGATTATTCAGGCAGACTCCAGAAAGCCCAAATCGACGCCCAAATGCCAGGGAGGAAACCATGAACCTTCAAGCGCCGCACCTTTCGATCAATGTCCGAAACGACAAGGAAAATTTTCTCGTGGACCTTTTCGACACGCTTTACGCGCGATATCGTTCCCGCATGCCCTATGTTCAAAAATATGAAGAGGTGGTCGCGGCCCACGGAGCCCAATTCATCAACGATCACATCGCTTTTCGGACCATCGCCACGCAAAATCCGTGCACAGGTATTTTTATGATTTCGCGCGTCATCGAGGCTCTGGGATACAGTTCCGCCGGCACCTATGAATTTCCCGACAAACACCTGAGTTCGATCCACTATCAGCACCCCAACCCGCAGTTCCCAAAGCTTTTCATCACTCAGCTTAAAAGCTGGGAACTCTCCACAGCCGGACGCAACATCATTCACAAATCCTTCAAGACTCACCGCCCTCACCTCTCGGACGATTTCTTCAGCGACCTTTATAACCTGAACGCCATGAGCACTTCCGTCAGAGACAAAGTCTTCGAAATTTTAGTCAAATATTTTGCGGAGCTTCCCTGGGACCTGCCGCAGAAGAAAGACGTTCTGGAACTGGACAAGGAAAGCCAATACGGCGCCTGGGTGATGGTGAACGGGTATGACGTGAACCATTTCACCGCTTCCGTCAACTCGCACAATGTCGAATCCCTCAACGACATCGAGAAACTGATTTCAGAAATGAAGAAGGCCGGCATCCCCATGAAAAAAGACATTGAGGGTGAGAGAGGGACAAAACTCCGCCAGAGCTCAACGGAATCCGCCGTGATCGATGTCCCCGTGAAAGATGGGACCCAAACCGTGAAGATCCCCTGGACCTATGCTTATTTTGAGGTCGCGGAACGGCCGATGATGAAAAATCCGGTGACGGGAAACATGGAACGATTTGAAGGTTTTTTGGGCGGGCAGGCGACGAACCTCTTCGATATGACGAAGAGAAAATAATTATTTCAGTTTGGACTTCTCGTATTCCGCAAGCGCTTCCGGCAGCCAGGATTGAAGATCCTGAATCCGCGTCTCATGACTGGGATGCGTCGACAAGAACTCCGGCGGATTCTTGCCGCCTGTCATCTCGGACATTCGTTTCCAAAATTCCACCGCTTCTCTGGGATCATATCCCGCGCGCGCCATATAAATGAGCCCGATGTGATCTGCCTCAGACTCCTGTTTCCGCCCATACGGTAAAATATATCCAAGGCCCACGCCCAGCCCGAAAACCTGATTCGCAAGCGCCTGAGTCTGCTGAGGCTTCGACATCATGGCCTGAGACAGGGTGAGCCCGCCCAGGTTCACAATCATCTGCTGCGACATGCGCTCCGCCCCATGCCGCGCGATCGCATGAGCCACCTCATGCCCCATCACCACCGCCACTCCCGCGTCCGTCTTGCAGATGGGCATGATGCCCGTATAGAACGCCACTTTCCCGCCCGGCATGCAGAAGGCGTTCACGGTCTTGGGCTCATCGATCAGATGATATTCCCACTGAAAATCCTTTTGATCCGAAACCGCGGCGATTTTTTCTCCCACGCGCCTCACCCTGTCCGCATCGTTCGTGCCCGCCACCGTCTTTGATTTGGAGAGCATCTCCTGATAAGAATTCGCCGCCAGAGCATTGACCTCGGAATCCGACACGAGGATGAACGACCGCCGCCCCGTCACGGGGACCGTCGCACAGCTCATCAGCTGAAAACATAGCGCAAGAATGGAAAGCCGTTTCATCTTGCTTATTATACCACCGGAACGAATCCATGGAAAGTAACAAACCCGCCTCCGGGATCGTCTAAAGGCTGATTGGATTTTGGAGGAGGTTTTATGAAGCGCCTTATTTTTATTTCAGCATTTGCTCTCACGGCCTGCGCGCCCAAGGCCGTCGGTCTCATCGGGAGCAAATATGATTTCAGCCGCATCAAACGCGTGGCTCTGGTCAGTTTCAGCGATTATCCGGGAGCCGCAGGATCGGGAGAAATCACCGCGAGCGCATTTGAACTCCATCTTTTAAAAATGGGATACAGCGTCATCGAACGGAGACAGATCAGCAAAGTCCTGAGCGAACAGTCCCTCGATATGAGCGGATCCATCGATCAGTCCACAATGAGGAAGCTCGGAAAACTCCTGGGCGTGCAGGCCATCGTCCTCGGGAGCGTGACGGATTTTTTCAATGTCCGCGACCGCACGATTTATCTCAACATGCCGGAACATGACAGCAAGCCTGTTTACGGCGAAGTCGTCACCATCCGCCAACAGCCGGGGTCCATGATCAAAACCGTTCAGAACATCGTCACGGGATATGAATATGACGTCAAAAACCGCCTCGTCCCGACGGTGGAAACAGTGCCGGCTCACGTGGGCCTTTCAGTGAGATTGGTCGACGTTCAGACAGGCCAGCTCATCTGGAGCGCATCCGATTCCGGGGGAGGCAACGACATCACCAAGGCCGCTCAAAAAGCCTGCAACAACATTGTGCTCGCGATCAACAGGGAGATCGGTAAAAGATAATCCCTGCTTTTTTCTGCCGCAGGAATATTTGTATCATAGCAGGATGCAAAAAAGTCCAACCGAGATCTTTTCTGCTCTTGAAGCTCTCCATTTGGGTTTAGACGCGAACGAAGACGATGTGCGGCAGGCATATGAACGGCTCTCCCACGATTCCGGAAACCCCAGGATCAAGGAAGCTTTTGAAACCCTGGCCGGAATAAAACTCCCGGTCGAGATCGGGTATGCGGTCAACGACGACGGAACTCCTTTTGACCTCTTTGAGTCCACCCCTTCCCCAACGGTCCTGCCTGAGATTCTGCAGACGCCTCCTCCTCCGGAAATCAAGCCGATCCCTTTGGAAGAGCCTGCGCCCCCGCCTCAGAAAAAAGAACGCGCGCACGTGAGCGGAATATTAGTTTCAGGCTTGTTTATGGCCGGCATCGTCTGGATCGCTTTTTCCGGACAAACCTATATCCAAATCCCAAAAATATTTTATCGGGAATCCATCACGGCTTCTTATCACGCCGCAAAAGAATCTTTCCCTCTCCTTCGCCCCATCCTGGCGGAACCCGCTGAAATCAATCAAGCCGTCAAAGCGGAAACTCCGGTTCCTCATGAACCTGAACCCGCGAAGGCGGAGGTGCCGGAACTTCAGCCCGCAACGCCCGAACCGATCAAAAATCCGGCAGACCAATCCCTGAAGGAACTGGAAAAACTTGCTGAAACTGCCCGAACGAATCCAGAGAGTTTGACGGCTCTCGGGAATGCCCTCAAAAGCGATTCGGAATCCGTGAGGAGGCGGGCCGTGGAACTGATTGCTCCGCTCTCTCCAAAATCTAAACTTGCTTTTTCGTATATGCTGCGCGCGGCGAGAGACCCGGAACGGAATGTCAGCCAAACCGCCGTTCTGGAACTTTGGAACAGGAAGATTTTATTGAAAGAGACAGTGCCGATTCTGAGGCAAGCGCTGAAGAACAAAGACGCTTTTTACAGGCTGAGGGCGGCAAGGGCTCTTGGACAAATCGGGATCCCCGCGAAAGACGCCGTTCCGGACCTGACAGGGATGATTCGCGACTCGAACCTTTATGTCCGCAGAAGGGCCTCAGCGGCGATTGAACAGATCAAGGCCGAGTGGGACAAAAAAGCTTTAAGAACTGAATAAACGAATTTTAGGCTGGCCGGAGTTTCAGTTTGGGATAAACCGGTTCCCACATCGAAGAGCGGACAGCGTCCGGCAGGCTTTGCAAAGTTAACGGCTCGCGGTTGAGCCCCAGTCGGATGATCTCACGCCCCACATGCTCCGCGATCAGACGAGAAATCTCCCTCACGTGTTCAAGATTCGGAAATAAAGAGTCCTCAAATCCCGGCAGTCTTTTGTCAAAGACCGCTAAAGTTTCCGCCGCGGCCAAGAAAACTTCTTCAGGAACAAATTTTGCTTTCGTGACAGCCAATCCAAGCCCCACCCCCGGGAATATGAAAGCGTTGTTGCACTGCCCGATGGGAATTTTTTTGCCCTGAATTAAAACAGGCTGAAAGGGGCTTCCGGTTGCGACCAGAGCTTTGCCCTCAGTCCATTCGAGAATATCTGCAGGAACAGCTTCTGATTTCGAAGTCGGGTTTGAAAGAGGAAAGATCATGGGCCTGTCGCAATAAATCGCCATGGACCGGACGAGGGCTTCCCCGAAAACTCCCGGCTGGCCCGAAGTCCCGATCAAGATTGTTGCGCCAACCGCGGGAACCACCGCTTCCAGAAGAATTGGTTTCTCCGGATCAAGTTTTACAGCCCCGAGATGCTTCAACGATTGCGCGAACATTGCCTTGTCCTCCGAAAGATCTTTTCGGCCTTGATGGACAAGTCCTTTCGTATCAATCAGCCAAATTTTTTCCTTCGCTTCTTTCTCAGGAATGCCGGACTTCTTCATATAAACCGTCAAGAGCCGCGCGATCCCGGTGGCCGCTGACCCCGCGCCCAAAATCACAATTTTTTCGTCGGCAATTTTTCGTCCGGTCACTTTCAGTCCGCGGATGATCCCTGCCACGCTCACGGCCGCCGTCCCCTGAATGTCGTCGTTAAAGCTGGGGAGCGTATTTTTATATTTATCCAAAAGCCTTGAAGCGTTGTCTTTGGAAAAATCTTCCCACTGCAAAATCGCGTTCGGCCACCGCGCTTTCACTCCCTGGACAAAGCGCTCAATAAACTTGTCATATTCGGTCCCCGAGAGCCGAGCATGTTTCCAGCCGATATAAAGAGGATCCTTCAATAGATCCTCATTGTTGGTCCCGACATCCAAAAGGATGGGGAGACATTTCTGAGGATGGATCCCCGCGCAGACCGTATAGAGAGAAAGTTTTCCCACAGGAATGCCCATGCCTCCCGCGCCCAAATCACCCAACCCCAAAATTCTCTGTCCGTCGGTCACCACGATGACGGAAACGTCTCTCTGCCATTTATTTAAAATATCCGGGATCGCATCCATGTCGGGATACGCCAGATAAAGCCCGTGCGCCCGCCTAAAAATGTGGCTATATTTTTGGCAAGCTTCGCCGACCGTGGGCGTATAGATGACGGGAACCATTTCCGTGATGTGGTTGAGGAGCATCCGATAAAAAAGAGTCTCGTTCCTGTCTTGAAGGCCGGCCAGAAAAATATATTTTTGAATGGGTGCCGATTTCTCTAAAAAGTTGGAATAAGTCCTCTCTTCCTGTTCCTCCGGAGTGGACGCGTTATACGGCAAGAGCCCTTTCAGCCCAAACTCTTCGCGCTCCGCTTCGGTGAACGCGCTCCCTTTGTTCAGGAAGGGATCGCGCAAAAGTTCTTCGCCATAAAGAGTCGTTTCAAGTTCCTGTCCGCCCTTTAAATCCGCAATGATGTGAGCTTTCATGATTCTGTCTCCTCAAATTTTTTATTCAAATTTCCCTTCCTGCCTCAGCATCGTGAAGGTGCCGCCCAGCTTCATGCCATAAATTTTATATTCGCCCGCGTCGTTGATCTGAGCAAACCCTTCCCCCCTAAACGATTTCTGTTTATTCGTCCGCGCGTCAAAAAATATCGTCTGAATGTTATCCTGCACCCACCCAAACCTCCCGCTCGGATTGATAAAAATCGGGGGCTCCTCTTTCCGATAGGTCACAGGCACAGGCGCTTCATAAAATTCATAAACTGGTTTGCCATCCCGATAAACCGCCGCATAATCTCTCCGCTTTTTTCCGCCCTTCGGATCCAAATGTCTGACAAGAATGCAGATGCTCCCATCCTTCGAAGCGGTGAAATATTGCACTTTATTTTCCTGCCACAAGATTGCGCCGTCCGCCCCATAACAAGTGAAGGTGTCTTTCACGAGTTTCCATGTTGCCGGAGCCGCAGTGGGGGGAGAGTCTGGAGCCGCAGGAACGCTTGCAATCTTCTCAATCGAAGTCGGAATAAAAATGGTTCCCACCATATGAATGCAGGTCATTCCTTTTGGAGCAATGCCTTTCATCCGAACGCGATCACCGTCTTTAAGTGGAATATCGCCATGGAGATCATATACCTTCCCATCAGCAGTTCTGATCGTCCAAACCCCGCCTTCAATGTCAGCATAATGGAGTGGCCCTTCGATAACAATGAGAGGAGTTGTGGGAGTAATTTCTCCGGCCCAGAGAGAGGAGGGAATGACGAAAGCAAACATGGCGATTAATGCCTTTATAAGTTGTATGGGTTTACGATTCATAGGGTTTTCATTTATATTTTTTTTTGCGCTTCATGGCCATACTTTCCAGCCAGGAAACAATTCCATCAGGATCTAATTTCCCCGTAGCGACACGGATAACCATATCTACTTCCTGCTTTGATGATGAAACAAGATCATATCCATTCAAAAGGAGCATCATATGCATGGCGCCGAAAGCGGCTCTTTTATTGCCATCCACAAAGGGATGATTCTGCACAAGAGAATGTAAAAGAACCGCCGATTTGTGAAATAGGGAAGGATAAGCGTCCTTCCCAAAGGCACTCATCTGCGGCCGGATTAAAGCGGACTCCAAAGCAGACTTATCGCGAATGCCGTCTGGCCCCCCATGGGCTTCTAATACTCTTTGATGAATAAAATGAACCTGCTCAATGCTGAGATACCGAATCACCCTGCAAGCGCCTTATAGGTTTTCGCTTTCGTTTTAAGGCTATGGTCAAGGAGGTGCATAAAATTGCTGTCCACGGAATCAGTCTTATGAGTCGCCTGGAACTGTTTATAATATTCGTCCAGCAAGATAATGGCTTTCTCGGTCAGCACCCGAATAGGAATGTGCGTTTTCTCGTGTAATTTATCCAAGGTCTGTCTGGCCTTTGAATCAATCCTGGTCGCAAGTTGAGTGGTCATTGTAGGCCTCCTTTTTATTCAATCTATATTATACTAGCAATAGCTAGAAATTGAAAGTATCCGATCTAAGAATGCCAACCTCGAAGTCGATAGTCTCGAAAACCTATTGAAACCTTTTAACATGCGCCCGTGATCTGACATCACTCCGCCTTACAGTTATTTCCTTCAATCCTGTAACTTAATATAATCCCGGATGTATCGGTAAAGACGTCTGTCTTGCACCATTGCATATTCCCTGGGGAATGTGTTGTTATTGCTGTTGGAGCATAAGGTAATCCAGTGTTTAATGGAATTGTTTGCGATATAGACCCATATTGCTTTTGTTGATACCAAGTATAGACCTTCTTCCCATCGGGCAAATCAAGAGAAGATGCGGGAGAACCATTATTAATAATGTATTCGGATATGTTTTTATTTTTCCAGAGTTCTAGTTTAGCTATATAATTTTGGGTTGTAGCACATCCTGCAAGGACTAACAAAACTCCCAAGGCAACTAATTTCATTGCTCCTCCTCTTGACCCATAAACATTTCTTTGTGGGACGCTCTTTTTATGGTCTTATGCACCGACGAGTGCCGCTTCCATATTCAGGGAGGGTTTTTGGGACAAAGCCCTCGCAACCGTCGTCCTGGTGACATCCTCATTTTATTACAAGTGATTATATTATAATTACATTGATAGCAATGAACAATAAAAATCGGAGGATCTAATGGAATTACAGGAGTTCATTAAGACTAGTTTAATCGAAATTGGAAATGCAGTTACAGAAGCAAATGGTGAAATAAAAAAATCAAAAAAGACAGACACAAATTTTTTCTTTCTCAAATTTGGCTCTGAAAAAGATAAAGGGGCTGGAATTCATTTTGATCTTGCAGTAACAAGCAGTACAGTAAAGCAAACTGATGGACGGGTAAAAGCGGGAATTTCGGTATTCGGAGCAGGAATAGGAACGCTGAATAAAGCTACAGATGAGAAAATCTCAAGAATAAGTTTCACAATTGAAATTGGGCACCTCATGGCGTGATCGAAGCTGAATCTATTGCCTCACTTCCCCGCCAGATCATGTGCACCGAGACGGAAAAGTCCGAGCATTTTTCTAAGCAATAAAAAATCCGGCATATATAAAGTATATGTCGAATTTTTTTTGCGACGAAAAAGGCCGGAATTTTACGTCGAATGCCATGAGATGGTGGGGAATTGAGGCAAAAAGAAAGAGCAGAAAACCTGGCGCCGACCTACTCTCGCACACACTTGCGCGTGGACTACCATCGGCCCTGGCGAGCTTAACTGCCGTGTTCGGAATGGGAACGGGTGTGACCTCGCCGGAATAAGCACCAGGATTCCTGCTCTTTGCAGAAATCTGTGTGAACTCCCCAACATCAATCACAATATGGAGTCAATCGGGAAAGTTCACGATATTATTAAAGAACAATACTCATTAAAACAGAAACCATCGCATGCAAGCCAAACATGAACTTAAACAATCACTTGTAAGCTCACTCTAAATCGAGTGATGCAGTCAAGACTCACGGCCGATTAGTAGCAGTTAGCTCCAGCTGTTGCCAGCCTTCCACATCTGCCCTATCAACGAAGTTATCTCCTTCGAGCCTTTAGGCTCCGCCATAACAGCGGAACAGGGAATTCTAATCTTAGGGTGCGCTTCACACTTAGATGCTTTCAGCGTTTATCGCTACCGAACGTTGGATACCCGGCGATGCCCTTGGCAGGACAACCGGTACGCCAGAGGTTCGTCCACCCAGGTCCTCTCGTACTATGGGCAGCTCCCTTCAAAATTCCTACGACCACGGTAGATAGAGACCGTACTGTCTCACGACGTACTGAACCCAGCTCACGTACCGCTTTAATTGGCGAACAGCCAAACCCTTCCCACCTACTTCAGCGGGAGGATGCGATGAGCCGACATCGAGGTGCCAAACTTGGTCGTCGATATGAACTCTTGGACCAAATAAGCCTGTTATCCCCGGGGTAGCTTTTATCCGTTGAGTGCTGGCAATGCCACATTCTACCAGCAGATCACTAGTTCCTGCTTTCGCACCTGATCGCGATGTCTCGCTTTCAGTTAAGCCGGCTTCTACACTTGCGCTCGTTAGTCCGATTTCTATTCGGATCGAGCCGACCTTTGAACGCCTCCGTTACCATTTAGGCACTTATGTTCCCTTCAGCTCGCCTGAGCTGAAAGTTCTTTATATCAGACTTCGCGTCGCCGCGAAGGTCAGACTATATCATATTCCGATTATTGTTGATGAATCGGAACTCCGGCGTATAGTCGTTGAGGGGTCACTTCCGATAAACTCGGAGGACTTCCCTGCTGATTGTCCGCACCAAAACATTTTCACTTCAGCCCTTTTGAGGGGGAAAAGTAGTTTTGGATCTGCACCACATCACGAGTCCCGGAACGGAGAGTTACGGGTGAATCATGTGTGAACGGATGTTCCAGCATACAGCCAGAATTGCTTTCCATATTGCTATGGAAACGCCCCTAATTTTATTTTTAGATGGCGGTCGAGGCGACCGCCCCAGTCAAACTGCCCACCTAACAATGTCCATGGTCACGATATAGTGAACCATGTTAGAACGACAGAACTCAAAGGGTGGTATTTCACATTGCCCCTCCCCCCTGGCCAAAACCAAGGGATCAAAGGGTCCCACCTATTCTACGCATCCAGCTCCGTTATTCAATGTTAAGATACAGTAAAGCTCCACGGGGTCTTTTCGTCTAACCGTAGTTACAAAGCGTCTTCACTTCGACCTCAATTTCGCCGAGCCTCTCGTTGAGACAGCGCCCTCATCATTACTCCATTCGTGCAGGTCGGAACTTACCCGACAAGGAATTTCGCTACCTTAGGACCGTTATAGTTACGGCCGCCGTTTACTGGGGCTTAAGTTCGTAGCTTTGCAGGCTTGCGCCCACTAACCACTCCCCTTGACCTTCCAGCACCGGGCAGGAGTCAGTCCCTATACATCATCTTGTGATTTCAGCAGAGACCTGTGTTTTTGTTAAACAGTTGCAAGGGCCCGTTCACTGCGGGCCATGATTATTCATCATGGTCATCCCTTCTTCCGAAGTTACGGGATCAATTTGCCTAGTTCCTTAACGAGAACTCACTCGCGCGCCTTAGGATTTTCACCCCACCTACCTGTGTCGGTTTGCGGTACGGTTTGATTCATCACTACCTACGAAGATTTTCTTGGCACCAGAATCCAATCAATTCTCCCAGGTTTCCCAGGGATCTAGCGGACCCGTTCAGATGACTCCCGGGCGGATTTACCTACCCGAGACCAAACAAGTCCTCAACCGGTACAACCAATGACCGGATGATCTTCTCCAATGCGTCCCTCCTTAGGTGATAACGCAATGAACCAAGTGCAGGAATATTAACCTGCTGCCCTTCATCTACGCCTTTCGGCCTCGACTTAGGACCGACTGACCCTGAGCTGACGAACATTGCTCAAGGAAACCTTAGGTTTACGGCGCGTCGGATTCTCACCGACGTTATCGCTACTTATTCCGACATCCTCACTTCATAGCGCTCCAGTACTCCTTATCGGTATACCTTCATGGCACTATGAACGCTCCCCTACCACTTCTGGTAGTAAACTACCATCAGTCCGTGATTGCGGTGATATGCTTGAGCCCCGAGTTGTTTTCGGCGCAGGAACACTTGGCTAGTGAGCTGTTACGCACTCTTTAAAGGATGGCTGCTTCTAAGTCAACCTCCTAGATGTCTGAGTACTCCCACATCCTTTACCACTTAGCATATACTTTGGGACCTAGATCGACGGTCTGGGCTGTTTCCCTCTCGCGCACCGGGCTTATCCTCGATGCACTGACTCCAGGGGCAATGGGCATAGAATTCGGAGTTTGGTTAAATTCGGAAGAGGGGTTGCCTCTCCTACATTATCCAGTGCTCTACCTCTATGCTTAGACCCCCCAGGCTAGTCCTAAAACTATTTCGGGGAGAACCAGCTATCTCCAAGTTAGATTGGCCTTTCGCCCCTAACCCCATCTCATGTAGGAATTTTTCAACATTCAACACTCCGAGCCTCCATTTCGTTTTACCGAAACTTCACTCTGGACAGGGTTAGATCACTTGGTTTCGGGTCTAATAAGTCGAACTAATTTCGCCCTTTCGGACTCGCTTTCGCTGCGGCTCCTCAGATGCTTTCACATTAGAGTTAACCTTGCTCGACTCATTAACTCGCCGGATCATTCTTCAACAGGCACGTGGTTGCACATTCCCTGCTCATTCCGAGCATCGATAATCAAAAACTCAAGGTTGAAGATTATTTTTCATCCAATATGGATGTCGATGCCCGTAATGAGCAGGGCATAGTGCTTCCACAGCTTGTAAACACACAGTTTCAGGTTCTATTTCACTCCCATTCCTGGGTTCTTTTCGCCTTTCCCTCACGGTACTAGTTCACTATCGGTCAGAAGCTCGTATTTAGCCTTGGAGAGTGGGCTCCCCAGATTCTCACGGGATACCACGTGTCCCATGATACTTAGGATACCTCCGAAAGTCAGATCA
>JAKFYJ010000076.1 GCA_021730935.1 Elusimicrobiota bacterium | reverse complement strand
CTGGAAAGTAATTCGGCGGACGCGGTTGTTGCCTCGATCGACGAAATAAACCGCTCCGGTGGGTTCTGCGTATATGCCGACTGGAGAATCAAGCGATGCAGATTCCGCCGGCCCGTTGTCGCCGGAAAAGCCTTTGACTCCGTTGCCGGCGATCGTCGTGATCACTCCGGAACTGCTCACCATTCTGACGCGGTTGTTGCCTGTGTCTGAAATATAGACGACCCCGGATGTGTCCACGGCGACGCCTTGGGGCTTGGAAAGAAAGGCGGCTGTGGAAGGGCCTCCGTCTCCGAAAAAGCCCGAAACTCCTGTTCTGTCTCCCGCGATCGTCGTAAGCAATCCCTGAGTGTCCACTTTTCGAACACAGTTGTTGCCTGTGTCCGCAAAATAAACATTTCCCAAATTATCCACCGCCACGCCCGAAGACGCGTTGATTTTTTGAAGTGAGGCAGGGAACCCCTCTCCCAATGCGTTGCCCGCCGCTCCGGTTCCGGCGATCGTCGAGATCGTTCCGGTGTTGGTGATTTTTCTTATACGATGATTCAGACTGTCCGCGATGTATATGTTTGAGGTGTCAGCGGCAATTCCATATACGGAGATTCCTTCTGATGTTGCGGGAATATTATCGCCGGTGTATGCCAGCTGACCATTCCCTGCAATCAGTGTAATTGTGCCAAAACTATCGACTTTCCGCACACGGGCATTGGCTGTGTCCGCGATATAAATGTTTCCCGACCCGTCCAACGCGACCGCGCCTGGAGAATTAAGATTGGCCAGAGCCGCGGGCCCTCCGTTGCCTGAAAAACCCGCAACGCCGTTTCCCGCAACGGCAGTAATGTAACCTGTGCTGATGTGGACCAATCTCACGCGTTGATTGCCGGTGTCGGCCACATAAAAATTCCCTGCTCCGTCGGACGCCAATCCCTCGGGCGACACAAACCGGGAATGGAAATATTGCCCACCGTCTCCCGCAATATCATGCAACCCCGAGCCGGCCACCGTCGTGATGATTCCGCCCAGGTCCACTTTGCGCACTCGCCCGTTGCCCTGGTCCGCAATATAAAGATTGCCCGCAAAATCGGCAACAATTCCCGTGGCGCTGACTCCTGCTTTTATGGCCTCACCTCCGTCTCCCGAAGCGACCCAACTTCCGTTGCCGGCATGTGTTGTTATGGTTCTTTTGCCGTCATTCGCGACTTTCCGGATTCTGATGTTGTTGTTCTCGGAGATATAAAGGTTCCCCGCTCCGTCCAGCGCGATTCTGTTGGGGATGTTGAGTCTTGCTAATATCGCATCGTCGCCATCTCCGGAATATCCGCCGCCTCCTCCAATCCCAGCCACCGTCGTCATGATCCCCGTGGGGGTCACTGCTCGAACCTTGTTATTGAAAGCGTCCGCAATATAAAGGATGCCCGAGGCGCTCATGACAACACATGTGGGCGTGTTAAGTTTTGCAGATTTGGCGGGTCCATTGTCGCCGTCATCCCCCAAGAAACCGCTCCCAGCGGTTGTGGTCACAACCCCGAAACTGTTCACGATGCGGATGCGATGGTTCAGGACATCGGCAAAATAGATGTTGCCGGCATTGTCAAAAGTGGGTTGGCTGATTCCGTTAAAACTCGAACTTGTTGAAAATGCCACCGGGCTGTCAGGAGTAAACCCCGACACGCCATTCCCCGCGACCGTTACGATTTTATCGGCGACAATTTTACGAAGATATGTTCCGTGGCCGTCGGTAAAATACAAAACGCCGGAAGGGTCAAACGTGATGTCCGTCGGATGATAAAGATTTGCGTTTATCGCCGGAGTCCCGTCCGGGGAATAACCCTGAATGCCAGTGCCTGCGATCGTCGTGATCAGTCCCTGAGCGTCAACTTTGCAAATCCGGTGATGATAGGTGTCGGAGACATAAATATTTCCGGAGCTGTCGAGCGCGACGCTCTGATCCTCAAGGAATCGCGCTTCCGCCGCGGGCCCCCCTTCATCCGGGAACGCAACGCCTCCGGCCACAGTCCGAATCGTCCCCGCTGAAGCCAGACTGACATATCCCAAAAGTCCCAATCCGGCAAAAAGTGATAGAGTTGTTTTATTCATGGGTATATTCTAACCGAGATCGTCAAACAAATCTTAAACTTTTTGTAAATTTTTTGTAACAATTTTGATGCGCGAGTTAATCCTTGATAAGGGACACTTTTGCAAATTTAAAATACAACTTTAAAATAGCAAAATTTGCAGACGCTTATTTTACGCCGTAACGGGCTGTTTGATCTCCTGAACCACCGTCGGAAGACCGATCTTGCCGAGCAGGTCCAGGAACGGATCGGGGTCGAGCTGTTCAACGTTCACCATTGTTTTTGGGTCCCAGATGCCTTTGGCGACCAGCATGGCGGCGGCGACAGGCGGGACTCCGGCGGTGTATGAAATCGCCTGGGATTCCACTTCGTTATAACAGTCTTTGTGGTCGCAGGTGTTATAGATGAACACTTCGCGATATTTGCCGTCTTTGGTTCCCTTCACCAGATTCCCGATGCAGGTTTTTCCGGTATAGTTGGGCGCGAGAGAGGAAGGATCAGGCAAGCAGGCCTTCACCACTTTGAGAGGAACAACTTCCAAACCTTCAGCGGTCTTCACAGGCTGTTCGGAGAGGAGGCCGAGGTTTTTAAGCACGCTGAAAACATTGATATAATGATCGCCAAATCCCATCCAGAAGCGGATGCTGTTGGCGTCGATATATCGCGAGAGGGAGTGCAGTTCGTCGTGGCCGTTCAGATAAACCGTGCGTTCTCCGACGACAGGGAAGTTATAGGTCCACTTTTCCGTGTGCACGGGCTTGGACACCCATTTGCGGTCGATCCAGGTCCAGACCGTCCCCGTGAACTCGCGGAAATTGATTTCGGGATCAAAGTTCGTCGCGAAATATTTGCCGTGGTTGCCCGCGTTCACGTCCATGATGTCGATGGTGTCGATCTTGTCAAAATAGTGTTTCACGGCAAGAGCGCAATAGGCGTTCACGACGCCCGGGTCAAAACCCACTCCGAGAATCGCGGTCAAACCCTTCTCTTTACAGCGGTCCATACGTTTCCATTCATAGTTGCCATACCAGGGCGGGTTCTCGCAAATCTTGTTGGGCTCTTCGTGAATGGCCGTGTCCAAATAAACCGCGCCCGTCTCCAGGCAAGCTTCCAGAACCGACATATTCAAAAATGAAATGCCCAGATTGATCACGATCTGAGAATTGGTTTCTTTGATGAGTTTTACGGTCGCAGGCACGTCGAGAGCGTTCACCTGCCGTGAATAAATCTTTTTCGTTTTATCTTTGATATTATTTTTTCTCTTGATGCTCTCGATGATCTTGTCGCATTTGGAGAGGGTCCGGGACGCAATGCAGATGTCTCCCAACACATCGTTGTTTTGGGCGCATTTATGGGCGGTCACATGAGCGACGCCGCCGGCTCCGATGATCAGCACGTTTTGTTTCATTTTTTCACCTGCCTTGCTTTAGGATAAATTATTCTTGAAATCGTTATAGGTGAAAGACCGGACGAGCTCCGTTTTGCCGTTCAGGCGTTTGACGACGATGCTGGGCATCTGCAGGCCATTGAACCAGTTCTTTTTCACCATCGTGTATCCGGCCGCGTCCGAAAATTTTAGAGTGTCGCCGACTTTGAGTTTCTTGTCAAATTTGAATGTGCCGAAGATGTCGCCCGCGAGGCACGATTTCCCTGAGACGACATAAGGAAACTTGCCTTTCCCTGAGAGCTCCATCTTGGCTTGGGTCCTATATATTAACAAATCCAGCATATGCGCTTCCACCGAAGCGTCCACAACAGCGATGTCCGCGTCATGTTTGATGAGGTCCAGAACCGTCACCACCAGCTCCGCGGAATTCGTGATGGCGGTTTCGCCCGGCTCCAAATAAACCTGCACCTTGTGCTTGTCGCTGAACTCTTTGAGTTTGCGCGCGAAATCCTGGATCGGGTAATTTTCTTTGGTGAAATAGAGCCCGCCGCCCAGGCTCACCCATTCGAGTTTCTTAAGGAGTGGAGCATAATCCCTCCCGAGCCGGTCCAGCATGTTGGAGAAAGTCTTGAAATCGTCGTTCTCGCAGTTATAGTGAAACATCGCCCCGCTGATCATTCCGGAAATTTTCATCACTTCCTTTATGTCGCTTGCACCCAGCTTGGAACATTTGCGCGCCGGGTCCGCCAGGTCAAAGTGGGAATAGCTGAAGCCAGGGTTCACGCGGAGGCCGATCTTTTTATCTTTGACTATGCCATAAAACGCATTCAGTTGCGATATCGAATTGAATATGAACTTGTCCGAGAAAGCGTTCATCTCCTCCACATCCGACGCCGAGAAAGCGACGCTATAGGCATGCACTTCCTTGCCGAACTTTTCGGCGCCCAGTTTGGCTTCAAAGAGGGAACTGCTGGTGGTGCCGTCCATATATTCGCTCATGAGGTCAAAAACGCTCCAAGTGGCAAAGCATTTCAAGGCCAACAGGGATTTTGCGCCTGAGATGTCGCGCACGAGCTTGATCTTCTCCATGTTTCGGAGCAGTTTGGTTTCGTCGATAAGGTAATAAGGCGTCTGGAAATTCATGTCGCATCATAATACTAAATTGCGGGGCAAATGAGAGGGGCTTGACATCGGGGTGCAGATTTGATCTAATATGACAAATGCCTAACTAATTCATTGCGTCTGGCCTTGAGACACATGAAAGAGGCGGGGAACCCAGGAACGGATCAGCAAAGGTCCTTGGGGCGAAGGTTCAAAAGAACCAGGGTTGCAAAGCCCGAGCCCGACAGCTAACCTCGTAAGCGATACAATTTGCAGGGGAACCAAAGAGAAACCCTCTTTGGTTTTTAATTTACCCGCCCCTTACCCTCTCTTCTACAACCAATCAAACCCTCAATGTCAGACCTTCAATGAGTTTATGCTTGGAGGAAAACATGAGCTGGTTCACAAAAAACAAGAAAAATCAGACGCAAAACGCGACGCATAATATGCCGCCGCAAAACGCTCTTTTCGTGTCGGATTATCTCAATAAAGAAAATATACGCTTCTTTCCCGCAGGGACCGATAAAAACGCAATCCTGACAGGACTCGTGAAATCACTTTCATATCACAATCCCGACACCGCATTGAAAGCCATTTTGGCCAGAGAAACTGCCGGATCCACAGAGATCGCCCCTGGACTCTTTGTCCCCCACGCGCGGCTTGTGGATGTTCCGGACATCCTTGTTTCAATGGGAATCTGCCCCGCGGGTCTATATGTGCTTTTTCTTGGCCCCCAAAACAACATGAAAAGAAATCTCGATTTTCTAGCAAGCGTTTCTGCCTTGTTTCAAACCGAAACCCTGGCCGGCTCTCTCATGGAAACCACAACCCCCGACGCCATCCTGTCCAAAATCCGCGAAACCGAAAAACAATAATATGGAAACAATAAAACCCATCCCGAAACCCAAAACTGCCCGCAACGTTATCCTGGTCACAACGGCCATGCTTTCCTTTATATCCTTCTGGCGCGCCGGAGCCATCGTCCTCTGCGACCTGGCTTCCACGGCTTATTACATCGGCGGCATCGCGGAACACGCCATCGGTCAGGCCGGACCCTGGTTCATCCTGGCAGTCATGCTTTTTTCTTATGCGGTGCGCGGACTCTATATCGAATCCTGCGCCATGTTCGTTCGGGGCGGAGTTTATCGCGTGGTCAAAGAAGCCATGGGAGGAACTCTGGCCAAAATTTCCGTCTCAGCCCTCATGTTCGACTATGTTTTGACCGGCCCCATCAGCGCAGTGTCTGCGGGACAATATCTGGTCGGGCTCCTGAACAATGTGTTGCCTTATGCCCACATTTATTGGCACCTCTCCCCCAATTTGTTCTCGGTGATCTTCGCGGTTGCCGTCACGGTCTATTTCTGGCATGAAAACATCAAAGGTATCCCCGAATCCAGCGACAAGGCCTTGAAAATCATGTGGGCCACAACTACGATGGCGGTCATTATGATCGGATGGAGTTTCGTCACCCTCTGGCAGAAAGGTTTCCACTGGCCGACATTCGTGCCAAGTTTCAACGAAGATTCCCTGGGCTGGCTCCACGGCTGGAAAGACCAGATCCGTCCGCTCGGATTTTTGGGACTCACCATCGCTTTCGGCCATTCCCTTCTCGCCATGAGCGGAGAAGAATCCCTGGCTCAGGTTTATCGCGAGATTGAGGCGCCCAAACTAAAAAACTTGGAAAAGACCGGTTTTCTTATATTCATATACAGCATGCTCCTCACCTCGCTTGCCTGCTTTTTCGCGGCGATGATCATTCCCGATGTCGTGAGGACCAGCCAATATTCCGACAACCTCTTGAGCGGCTTGACGGTGTATCTTTCCGGGCCCATGCCCGCGAAACTTTTCTTTCAAGGATTCGTCGTGCTCGTGGGGTTCATGATTCTCTCCGGAGCCGTCAACACATCCATCGTGGGCTCGAACGGCGTCTTGAACCGCGTGGGCGAAGATGGGGTTTTGCCGGACTGGTTCAGGAGGCCTCATCACAAATATGGCACGACTTATCGGCTGATCAATCTTACGGTCGGGCTCCAGCTCATCACCATCCTCCTGTGCCGCGGCAACATTTATTGGCTCGGAGAAGCCTATGCTTTCGGCGTGATCTGGAGTTTCGTCTTCAAATCTCTGGCCGTCCTCATCTTGCGTTATAAAGACAAGACGCCTCGCGAATGGAAGGTTCCTTTCAACCTCTATATCGGAAAACTGGAGATTCCTCTGGGCTTGGCGGGGATTTTTCTGGTTCTTTTTATCACCGCATGCGTGAACCTCCTCACCAAGAAGGCCGCCACCATCTCCGGAAGTCTTTTTACCCTCATTTTCTTCGCGATCTTTAAAATATCCGAGAAAATGAACGAGGAAAAGCACGCCAAAGCCCACGCTTCTCACGGAGGCCATATCGACAAGGTGAACATGAACCGCATGGACGTGCTCACGCCTGAAGATTGTGGCTTGGATAAACCGAACCGCATCGTGATTGCCGTGCGCGATCCCAACAACCTTCAGCACATCGAACGCATACTCAAAGGCATCAATCCCAATGACACCGATGTTGTCGTGATGACCTCCAAAGTGGCCAAGGGGCTCCAGCTCGAAGGGGATTTGACCGAGCAGACGAAAGAGGAAGAAATTTTATTTACGCGGATCATCAGCGCCGCGGAGAAAGTCGGGCACACCGTCGTTCCCCTTCTGGTGCCTTCAAACGATCCTTTTTATGCAATGGCGCGGGTCACTTATGATCTGAATGCCCAGGAACTCGTAGTCGGAAAGTCCGGCAAATATCCCCCCGACATGCAGATGGAACACATCGCGGTGGCCTGGGGCGCGGTCCGGCCCAAAGAAGGCCATCCTCTCAAAATCCGCATCATCTGGGACGGAGCGGAATACAAAGAGGACATCGTCTAAAATATCTCCGGTTTCAAAAGCGCCGCAAAGAGATAGATGAACAACAGGGCGGAGAGAATTCCGCCGATCCAATAAATGCCTGTCATGTTCGTTGCCTCCTTTTAAAGTTTGTCGAACAGCTCAATCAGTCCGAACGACAGTCCGAACAGACCGAGAGCCAAGCCCACATATACCAAGTCCATCAGAGAACACCTCCTCGAAATTTCATATTCAGGCGCCGATCATCATCAAATGCTCAACGATCGGACCCAGGGCAAGGGCGGGGATGAAGGTAAGAGCGCCCACGATAATCACCGTCGACACAAGAAACGCGATGAAGAGAGGCGTGTGCGTGGGAAGAGTGCCTGCGCTGGCCGGGATCATTTTCTTCTTGGCGAGAGACCCCGCGATGGCCAGGACCGGAATCGCAATCCAATATCGCGCAAAAAACATCGCGAGCCCCAGCATTGTGTTATAAAACGGCGTGCTCGCTGAGAGACCTGCGAAGGCGCTTCCGTTATTGTTTCCCGCGGATGAGAAAGCATATAGAATTTCACTGAAGCCATGAGCTCCCGAATTTGCGATTCCCGCCACACCCGCTTTGGAGACGGCGGCAATGGCTGTTCCGATCAAGACCACGCCGCAGGGCACGAGGATTCCGATGGTGGCCATCTTCATTTCGTAGGCTTCAATTTTCTTGCCCATATATTCCGGCGTGCGCCCCACCATGAGGCCCGCGATAAAGACGGCGACGATGACGAAAAGAAGCATTCCATATAGTCCTGAACCGACTCCTCCATAAACAATTTCGCCAAGCTGGATTAAGATCATGGGAGCCAATCCTCCCAGAGGCGTGTTGGAATCGTGCATGGAGTTGACGGAACCGTTGGAAGCGGCCGTGGTGGCGGCGGCCCAGATCGCGGATTGAGCGATGCCATATCGGACTTCCTTGCCTTCCATGTTGCCGCCTGATTGTTGTAGGGGCGATTCATGAATCGCACTTGCCGCCACGCCCATTTTATTTAATGCGGGATTGCCCGATTGTTCGGAGGCGACGCAAAGCCAAAGAAATGGAATGAAGAGCACTGTCATGGCGGTGAACAGAGCCCAGCCCTGGCGTCGGTCTTTGATCATGGTTCCGAAACTGAAACAAAGAGCCGCACCAATCAAGAGGATGGACAGAGATTCCAAAAAATTTGCAAACGGCGTTGGATTCTCGAAGGGGTGTGCCGAATTGACATTGAAATATCCGCCGCCGTTGGTGCCAAGCTGTTTGATGGCAATCTGCGAAGCGGCGGGTCCCACTGCGAGCGTTTGTTCCGTCACGGGTTTTTGGCTGGCGTCCTGCGCCGTTTGAAGCAGTTGCACCGTTGCGCTGGGCCTGAAAGTCTGGACCACGCCTTGAGAGGTCAAGACCAATGCCAGGATCAGCGACAACGGCGCTAAAATATAAGCAGTAATGCGGACCATGTCCACCCAAAAATTTCCTATGGATTTGGTTTCTTTTCGGACGAACGCGCGAATCAACGGCAAGAGGCAAGCCATGCCCGCCGCCGCGGAAACGAAGTTCTGCACTCCGAGCGCCGCCATCTGAGTGAGATAGCTCATGGTGCTTTCCCCGCCATATCCCTGCCAGTTTGTGTTGGTGGCAAAACTGATGGCGGTGTTGAATGAGGAATCAGGTGTCACAGGACCCATCGCCATGGGATTGAACGGCAGATGGTTCTGTAATCTCTGGAGCGCATAAACCGCGAGAAACCCGGCCGCATTAAAAAGCATCATACTGATGGCATACCCTTTCCAATTCATCTCTTCGCGCTCATCGATCCCGCAGATTCTGTAGACGATTTTTTCGATGGGGAGCATCCATTTCATAAAGAAAGGAATGTCGCCTTCAAAGATGCGCGCCATATACCGTCCCAACGGAACGGCAAGAGCGATAAGGGCTGTAAAGTATATCGCGACTTGTGTTAAATTATTCATTTGATTGCCTCCAAAGCCAGATTGAGTTCCAAAACATTGACGGCAGGTTCGCCGATCATTCCGAGAAAGCGGCCTTGCGTATGTTTTTCAATTAAGTCCGCGATCGTTTGTTCCGAAATATTCCGAACGCGAGCGACCCGTTTCAATTGATATTGCGCCGAGGCGGGAGAAATGTGAGGGTCCAGCCCGCTGCCCGAAGCCGTGACCAAGTCCACCGGGACCGGCTCTTTATTGTCCGGATCGGCTTTATGCAAAGCGTCGATTCTGTCCTGGACAGCTTTCAAGAGCGCCGGATTCGTCGGCCCCTGATTTGATCCCGAGGATGCCGCTCCGTTATAAGGCACGGGACCTGTCGCCGAAGGACGGCTCCAAAAAAATTTTGGGTCATCGAAGGGCTGGCCGATGAGCCGAGACCCGACGGCTTTCCCTTCTTTGTATATCAAACTTCCGTTCGCCTGGTTCGGAAACAAAACCTGCGCGAGGACCGTGACCGCGAGCGGATATAAAAGTCCGAGCAACACCGTTGCGACGACCGTGGAAAAAATTGCGATTCTGATTTGTTTTAACATTTTCATTCTCCTCTTATATCTGCATTGTACGGGCGATTCATGAATCGCCCCTACACCAATCCCATCATGACCAATAACATGTCAATGGCCTTGATGCCGACAAACGGCGCGATGATGCCGCCTAATCCATAGATCAGGAAATTATCGCGCAGAAGCTGGCTGGCGCCGACGGCGCGGTATTTCACGCCGCGCAAAGCGAGCGGGATCAGCATGATGATGATGATCGCGTTGAAGATCACTGCCGACATGATGGCGCTCGCCGGCGTGGCCAGGTGCATGATGTTCAGAGCATTGAGCGCGGGGTACGTTGCCACGAACGCCGCGGGAATGATCGCAAAATATTTCGAAACATCGTTGGCGATCGAGAATGTGGTGAGAGAGCCGCGAGTGATGAGAAGTTGTTTCCCTATCTCGACGATCTCGATCAGTTTGGTCGGGTTCGAGTCCAAGTCCACCATGTTGCCGGCTTCTTTTGCGGCCTGCGTGCCCGTGTTCATGGCAACCGCAACGTCCGCCTGGGCCAATGCTGGAGCGTCATTCGTCCCATCCCCAGTCATCGCGACGAGCTTTCCGCCGATCTGAAATTCGCGGATGAGCTTGAGTTTGGTCTCTGGCGTGGCTTGAGCCAAAAAGTCGTCAACGCCCGCTTCCTTTGCGATGGCCGCGGCCGTCAAAGGATTGTCGCCCGTGATCATCACAGTCTTGATGCCCATTTTGCGCAGTTCAGCGAAGCGTTCCTTGATACCGCCTTTAACGATATCTTTTAAATGAATTACTCCGAGCACATGTTTTCGGTCCGCAACCACCAACGGCGTTCCTCCTCCCCTCGCGATGCCGTCGACAACGACTTTGACATTGGCCGGAAGACTTCCACCTTCCGACGCTACATACGCCCCAATCGCGTCCGCGGCGCCTTTGCGGATTTTTCTACCGTCTTGGAGATCGACGCCGCTCATGCGAGTTTGAGCTGTGAACGGAATGAAAGCCGCGCCGAGTTCATGGACTTGCCTCGCCCGGATGCCGTACTTATCTTTGGCTAAAATGACAATGCTGCGTCCTTCTGGAGTTTCATCGGAAAGAGAAGAGAGCTGTGCGGCGTCCGCCAACTGTTCCTGATTGATGCCGTCCGTCGTGACAAATTCAACGGCTTGCCTGTTTCCCAAAGTGATAGTCCCGGTTTTGTCTAAGAGCAGGACATCCACATCGCCCGCCGCCTCCACCGCGCGGCCGGAAGTGGCAATCACATTGGACTGAATCATCCGGTCCATCCCCGCGATGCCGATGGCCGGCAAGAGGCCTCCGATCGTGGTGGGGATCAAGCACACAAGGAGCGCCACAAGAACCGTCACAGTGATCGGTGTCCCTTGGCCGGCAGCGGTTACGCTATAGATAGAGAAGGGTAAAAGAGTCACGGTCGCAAGCAGGAAGATGATGGTCATCCCTGCCAACAAGATGCTCAAAGCGATTTCGTTGGGAGTCTTCTGCCGCTCGGCGCCTTCCACCATGTCGATCATGCGGTCCAAAAATGTTTCGCCGGGGTTCACCGTGATCCGAATGACCAGCCAGTCGCTCAACACATCGGTGCCTCCGGTGACCGCGCTCCTGTCTCCACCGGACTCTCGGATGACGGGGGCGGATTCTCCCGTGATGGCCGCTTCATTGACGGAAGCGGCACCCTCAATCACTTCACCGTCCATGGGGATGCTTTCGCCCGCTTCCACCAGAACGATGTCCCCCTTCCGCAATTGAGAAGCGGAAACGACAACCGGCTTATTGCTTCCGCGTTTTCCGTCGAGGAGTTTTTTAGCGGGCGTGTCTTTCCGCGCTTTCCTTAAATTTGCCGCCTGCGCCTTGCCTCTGCCTTCAGCCATCGCCTCCGAAAAGTTGGCGAAGATCACTGTGAACCATAGCCAAAGAGAAACTGCGAGAATGAATCCCGAAGGAGCTTCCCCATGCCCGGCCAACGCCTGAAGCCACAGCCCCGTTGTGAGCACGCTGCCCACTTCCACCACGAACATCACCGGGTTCTTGATTTGGTGCCGTGGATCCAGCTTCACGAGGGAATCCAAAATGGCCGGTTTTATAATGGACCAATCCAATAATTTACGCGATTTATATTTCATGTTTTTCTCCTATTTAAATCCAGGTAAAACACCATACACATGATGATTCTTTGGTCAAGGATATATATGACCTGGGTCATACCTCACCCACATGTAAGGCAATAAACATGCCAACGGATAATTAAACAAAGTGGTTATTTAGGAGGGTAGTATTGCAGAATGCAACAAATGATATTTCAACGATTGAAGATTGCAAGAGGAACGTTATACGTTTTCTTTTTGTTCCAGATATCCCAGTTTTCTTAAGGCCTCTCGGGCGGGCTCAAATGTCGCCTCCGACTCGAGAGCCATATAATAAAGCTGCATCGCTGTCCGCGGACGGTTTTCGGTTTCTTCCAGTTGCGCCAGATAATAATAAGGCTCCGGCCTGCGGAGGTCACGCTGAAGAGCCGCTTTCAAATAGGAACGGGACTCGCTCACGGATCCCCTTTTCCTCGCAAGCTCGGCCAGCTTGAGCAGTTCCTCGACGGAAGTGTCCGATTTGATGTTCTTCCGGAAGAGGATTTCCTCAACCAGGAGCTTAATTTTATCCGGGTCGAAAGGTTTTTCAATAAAATCCACAGCTCCAAGTTTGATGGCTTCCACCGCCCGGGAGACCGTTCCAAATGCGCTCACCATCACCACCACCGTGCCCGGATAAAACCGCCGGAGATTTTCTAGCAGTTCAAAGCCTCCCATCTTGGGCATCTGCAAATCCGAAAATATGATGTCATAATCAGGCCCCTCCTCGCACTTGGCCAAGGCTTCTTCTCCGTTTTCCGCGGCGTCCACCTGATACCCTTCCAATTCAAACAGGAGCTTTAAGTTTTTGCGGATGTTGCGCTCATCGTCCACGATGAGGATGTGTCCTGTGGTTTTTTGCATATTATTCTCCTATGTCTCCTGGATTAATCTTGTCCATCTCCAGGCATATTGATATCCGCGGCAGGTCCGCCCGGAAGGTCAGCGTCCACGATAACCAGCGAAATGCCTTTGGCCTTTTTCGCCAATTTTTCCGCCACGGTCTTTTTGCCCATTAATTTTTTCCATATCGGCAATTCCCTGGGCCGCCCGATAACGACTTGCCCAACGCCATATTCACGTGCGAAACGCAGAATGGTGTCCACGACGTCTTCGCCTTTATAAGTGAAAACGATCGCTCCCAATTGGTTCGCCAGAGTCAGAGCGTTTGAAAGGCGCGCCTTGGTCGCAGGATCAATGGAAGCGGGCTCTTCCGACGGAGTCTGCACATAAACCGCGTACCAGCTGCGGTTGAGCTTTCCCGCAAGGCGTGAAGCGTATCGCAGAAGCGCTTCGCTGTTGGGTCCGCGCGAGCTCAAAGCAACCATGACCTGGTCCGGGGTGCTGTCCATGGGCCGCTCTTCGGAATTTTCCCGCCGTTTTTGCTCCAGTTGGGAAGCGATTTCCCGCATGGTGAGTTCCCGCAGCTGCTGCAGGTTGTCTCCCTGAAAAAAATTCGCCAGGGACGCGGAGACGCGCTCTTTCGGATAGATGTTTCCTTCTCTCATGCGTTCCTGGAGGTCCTGCATGGAGACGTCCACATTCACAATTTCATCGGCTTCCAGCACGACCGAATCCGGAATGCGCTCTTTGACTTTGACATGGACGAGTTGTTCCACCGTGTTGTACAAGCTTTCTATGTGCTGGATATTCAAAGTGGAGATCGCATGGATGCCCGCAGCCAAAATGTCCTGCACATCTTGATACCGTTTCAAGTTCCCCGAACCTGGGACATTGGTGTGCGCTAGCTCGTCCACCAGCGCGACTTCAGGTTTCCGGGAGATCACGGCTTCAACATCCATCTCTTCCAAAACAATCCCCCGGTATTCCTGGCGCCGGCGGGGAAGAATTTCAAGGCCTTCCAGAAGCTTTGCGGTTTCCGGCCTCCCATGCGTTTCTACGAAACCCACCACGACATCCACTCCTTGTTTTTTCAATTGGTGAGCTTCCATGAGCATCTCATAAGTCTTCCCAACCCCGGGAGCATAGCCGAGATATATTTTGAGCCGGCCGCGCTTGGAGCGGTGGATGAGTTGAAGGAATTTATTGGGCCGGTCGTTAGCCATTTTTTACTCCGGTTTTGTCCGCGCGCGGCAAGGTGAAATAAAAAGTGCTGCCCTTGCCCTCCTTGCTGTCCAGGCGGATGCCGCCTCCATGGGCTTCCACCACTTCTTTGGCGATGGCCAGGCCCAAACCCGCCCCGGTTTCCGACTTTTGCCCCGGCACCCGGAAGAATTTTTCGAAAATTCTGGCGCGGTATTGCTGGGGGATTCCAGCGCCGTTGTCCTTGACGGAAAAAAGGATTCTGTCGCCTTCCTCGGCCGCGCGCACATAAACTTTGCCGCCGATGGGCGTGAACCTCAACGCGTTTGAAAGAAGGTTCGTGAGCACCAGGTGGATCCGGCTCGGATCAGCCCAGACATCGGGCAGCTCCGGAGGGACCTCCACGGCAAGATCGATCCTTTTGTCCTGGAACGCCGTCTCCATTTGCGCGGTCGCCGTTTGGACGACGCTTAAAGGAAGCATTTTTTCCAGCTTCATTTGAATCTTCCCTGACTCTATCTTGGAGATGTCCAGGATATTCTCAATGGTCCGGTACAGCCGGTCTGAATCCTCCCGCATGGAAACCAGGAGATCCGCCTGCTCAGCGGACAAGGGAGACAATTTCTCTTCGAGCAGAAGGTGAAGCCCCATTCGGATGGAGGTCAAAGGAGTTTTCAATTCATGGGACACGGTCGAGATCAAGCCGCTTTTCGCCTCGTCCATTTTGCGAAGGCCCGTGACGTTGGTCAAAACCAGAAGAATTCCGACCAGTTGATGCGCGCGGTCCCAAATCGGCACGGCTTGGGGAAGAAAAAATTTCTCCTGCCCCTCGTCAAAGACTTGGATCGTTTTCTCATAATTTTCCGGATGATAGGTCTGGCCGGCGCGGGACTTGCCGATGATGTCCGTCAGCCAACCCTTCTGGATGTCATGGCTGGTTTTGCCAGGCGTCAACCCGAAAAGATTGACGGCGGCCTGGTTGGCGATGTCGATCATGCCTTCAGGGCTGATGACGGCAATGGCATCCGGCAAACTCTCAATGGCCCTCTGGGTCGCTTGCTGGACCCTTTCCAGCTTCGCCTGGTCTCCCCGACGGTATTCCCGCAGGCGTTCAGTCATGGAATTGAAGGCATCGGCCAGTTGTCCCATCTCATCGTCCCGCGTAGGCACCTGGACAACCAAATCAAAATTCCCTTTTTCAATTTCCTTCGCCAAATGAGTCAGCCGCTGCAAAGGCAAAATAATCCATTTGGTGGCCATCGCCAGAGATCCTGCCGCGCCAAGCACAATGACCAGGACGAGCCACATCATGTGCTTTTTGGCCCGCGCGGCTTTCTGATATGCGGACGTCTTGGCGTCCACCATGTTCTGCTGGTTCATTTGCAAAATGTCTTCCGCCGTCCCCTTGATCGTCTGAAAAAGAGGCAGAAGGATCTGAAAATAAGCCTGGCGTTTTTGGCCGATGGGCAAATCCGGATTGAAATTTTTTTCTACGGATTCTTGATATTTCAAATAAAGTTCTTTGAGGCGATTGGCTTTTTTGCCTTCGCCGGGAAGAGTGATGTTTCCCAATTCTTTTTGCAAAGCCTCCTCAAATCTCTTTTCGTTTTCCAAGGACATTTTTCGCCCCCGATCGCGGTCTCCCAACATGGAGTAAACCATTCCGCTGTCGATGCGCTCAAGCGATTCTTTCATGTTTTGACAGGCCACAACGCTCTTATAATTTTCCTTGAGGATGACGTCGATGGATTGGCCCAGCTCTTGAATGATGGAGATGCTCTTGAAACTGACGAAGAGGACGACCCCCAAGAGGACGACGAACCCGACGATAAGTTTTTTTCTTAAGGACCTCATTGGCTCTTAATTCTCATCTTCTCCTATAATACTGGATGCAATAAACATGCCAGCTTAATAAATTCGTTTAATCAAGAGTTCTGTAAGAATGGACTGAATTATGCAATAAATTGTGACGCTGGCATTGTAAAATGCAATGCCGACTGAGCGTCACCCAACTTCATAATCCATATTGTTTCCTGCGACGCCAGAGGGTCGCCTGATCTATGCCGAGAATTTTAGCCGCTTCTTCGAGGGATTCTGCGGAGGAGAGCACGCGGCGGATGTGCTCCTCTTCAATTTTTTCGAGGGAAATATTTTCTCCCAAAGCGGGGGCATGGAGCGTTTCCGTTTTCGAGAATGGAAATTGTTCGGGCCCGACTTGAGATGTCCGGCAAAGGATGACGGCCCGCTCGATGACATTCCTGAGTTCCCGCGTGTTCCCGGGCCAGGAATGGGACTTGAGAGCCGTCACCGCCTCCGGCGTAAAAATAAGCGATGCCCGAGCGTTCTTCGTGCAGAAAAAAGCCAGGAATCGCTCGGCAAGCGCGGCAATGTCTTCCGGCCGTTCCCGCAGAGGCGGCATCACAATCTCAAGAACATTCAGCCGATAAAGAAGATCTTCGCGGAATTTCCCTTCCTTCACCATGCTTTCCAAGTCCCGGTTGGTCGCGGCGACAATCCGCGCGTCCGCTTGACGGACAATGCTTTCTCCCACTCTTTCATATTGCTTTTCTTGAATGAAACGCAGGAGTTTCGGCTGTATCGCTGACGGCAAATCCCCGATTTCGTCCAGGAAAAGCGTCCCGCCTTCGCTCATGGAGATCCTGCCCGCGTTGTCTTTCACGGCGTCGGTAAAAGCGCCCTTCACATGGCCGAAAAGCTCGCTCTGAAGAAGTTCAGGAGACAGGGAAGGACAAGAAATAACCGTGAAAGGATTGTCGCGGCGCTTGCTCCAGGAGTGGATGGCCCTGGCCAGGACGGTTTTCCCCGTCCCGCTTTCCCCGCGGATTAAAATGATGACTTCGCTGTCCGCGGCTTGGCGCGCCAGATGAAGGCACCGTTCCATGGCGGGATTTTTTGTCGTTAAATCCGCTTCCGGATATGTTTCCTGAAGCTCTGATTCCAGAGACTCGAGTTTGTGTTCGAGGAAAAGCAACTTGGACATTTTGGCCGTCACCAAATCGAGCTGTTCGGGAGTAAAGGGTTTAGGCAGATATTCAACGGCGCCGTTTTTGATCGCCTGGACCGCGGTCTCAATAGATGAAAAAGCCGTGATGACGACGATCTTCAAGCGCGGCCGCTCGGAGAGAAGTTTGGGAATTAAATCAAGGCCGCTTTCGGTCCCAAGCCGCAGATCAACGAACGCAAGGTCAAAAAGCCCGTGCGCCGCTTTGGAGAGGGCGTCTTGAACGGACACAGCCAGAGTCACGCGATGCCCTCGGCTTTTACAGTACGCCGAAAGCATTTTCCGGATATTCGGTTCATCATCCACGATGAGGATATCCAAGCCTTGGGTCAAGTTCACCATTTAATGTATATAGTATAATAATCCTTATGAAAGCAATCCGCGTCAAAGAGTTCGGCGGGCCGGAAGTGATGCGTTTGGAAGAAATTCCGACGCCCAAACCGGGCCCCGCAGAAGTGCTGGTCAAGGTGAAAGCGGTTGGGGTCAACCCCGTGGACACCTATATCCGATCCGGCGCCTATGCCAACAAACCGCCCTTGCCTTATACCCCCGGAGCTGACGCGGCAGGCACGGTTGAAGCGGTCGGATCAGAGGTCAAAGGTTTAAAACCGGGAGCGCGAGTCTATTGCGCCGGAAGCCTCACGGGAACATACGCGGAATATGCCCTCTGCAAAATCTCGCAAGTCCACCCCATCCCTGAGCACATCACTTTTTCCCAGGGCGCGGCCGTGAATGTCGCCTATGCCACGGCCTATCGCGCCTTGGTCCAGAGAGCCCAAGCAAAAGCGGGGGAAATCCTGCTCGTTCACGGAGCGAGCGGCGGCGTGGGAATTGCGGCAGTCCAATGGGGAAGATCTCTCGGTTTATGCGTCATCGGGACCGCCAGCACCGAAAAGGGTCTCAAACTTGTCATGGATCAAGGCGCCCATTATGCGTGCAACCACTCGAAACCGGGATATCTCGACGAAATCAAAACGATTACGGGCGGCAAAGGCGTGGACATCGTCCTTGAGATGCTTGCGAACGTAAATCTGCACAACGACCTCACAATCCTTGCGCGGGACGGACATGTGGTCGTGATCGGAAGCCGCGGAAAGATTGAAATTGATCCGCGCCTCACCATGGCGGTCGACGGAAACATCCATGGGATGTCCCTCATGACCGTGAACGAAACTGATTTATATTCCATCCACTGCGCGATTGTGGCCGGCCTTCAAACCAAATCCCTGAACCCCGTCGTCGGCAAAGAGATTCCGCTCGCGAACGCGTCCCAGGCCCACGCCGACGTCATGGCCGCTGGAGCCCACGGCAAAATTGTCCTCATCCCCTAACTTCCTTAAAAGAATTTCCGCGCTCCTGTTCATCGCGGGTGTTTTCCTCATGATCTCGGGCGATTTCCCCCGTCACCCCCACGGCCTCGAATGGAAAATTTTCCGCTTTCTCTCCTGGTCAAAACTTTATCTCGTCCTTTACATGACCTCGTTCCTTTTCCTCGCCGCCTCTAAAATCCACTGGTTTTACGGCCGCGCCACGCGCATGCTTTTCTTCCCGCTCTTTTTCCTCGTCACCACATTTATGTTTTCCGTCCTCTTCTCGCAGGACAGGCGTTTGAGCTTGGAAGCCATGGCCTATTTCTTTTCCGTCATCTTCACGGTCTATATGATTTCGCTCATCCTCGACGATGAAAACCTCCTCGACCCCCTCTGGGCCGCCTGTTCCCTCGGGATTATATTCCTTGCGGCAAAAACCGTCTCCTGGCGCCTGCACGAAGGCCTGAACTTCGGGGCCTATCTGATCCTAAACAATTCCTGGGCAGGCAAATTGCAGATCGCCTGGGTCCTCAACTTTTTCGCGCCATTTTTATTCGCGAGATATCTGCTCACGACACGATATAAATCCTGGCTCGCAGGCATCGCCTGGGCCGCCAGCGGCGTGGCGGTTTTTATTCTATATTCCAGGGCCGGCACATTCATCTTCGGATTAAGTTCCGTCATTTTATGCGCTCTCCACAGGGAACGGTGGAAAAAATGGATTGTTCCCGCCGTCATCACAAGTTTGGGAGTCATGATGCTCGCGGCCAAAAGCGTCCAAATGACGAAATATGTCGTTTCAAGCACGGCCCGATTTTTCATCGACGAAAGTCTGGAGCGACGCATGAATATTTGGCGGGACACCCTCACCATGTTTGCGGATCACCCTCTGACCGGCATCGGTTTCGGCGCCTATGACGAACTGGCCTATTCGCGATACGGCGCGCCCTATGGCAGAATTCCGGACAATCGTTTCCGCCGCGCGGGCTGGCACGCGCACAACCTCCACCTGCACCTGCTCGCTGAAACCGGCATCATCGGAATCCTGGCCTGGCTCTATTTTATTTATGCCGTTCTTTCTTTGAGCGTCGAGCGTTGGCGGGAAAGCGCCTCTCCGATTGCGAAAGGGACCTCTCAGGCGCTCTTCCTGTTTTTCTCCATTTTTCTCATCCTCTCCATGACGGAAAACCTCCTCGCGGTCCGCGTCCACCAAAGCCTCCGCATGAACCTGACCGTCTGGTTTCTCATCCTTCTGCCTCTCGCAAGCATCCGCTCGGCGGAAAAAATTGCCCGCAAAGCCGGCAAGTGATAGAATAGTTAAGTTGATTTCCAGGGCAGTTAGCTCAGCGGTAGAGCTCTCGCCTTACACGCGAGCGGCCGCAGGTTCGAATCCTGCACTGCCCACTCTCATTTCATAAATATAAAAAAAATAGTTGACAAGGTTAATGGCGCTGTTGTATAATAAGCGACTCTTATGGCAACCACATATTTAGAAAACAAAACGGTGTTCCCCAAACCGGGAGCCCAACGCAACTGGTTCTGGATTGACGCGAAAGATGTTGTCCTTGGGCGCATGGCTTCCAAAATTGCCGCCATCCTCATGGGCAAACACAAACCCACTTTTGCCCGTTCCGTGGACTGCGGCGACTTCGTGGTCGTGACCAATGTCGCCAAACTCAAGCTCACCGGAAACAAGCTGGAAGACAAACACGCTTTTTATCACACCGGCCACCCTGGCGGAGCGACCGACCTCCCTTATAAACTTCTTTATGCGAACCGCCCCGAGAAAATGCTCCAGATCGCGGTGGACAAGATGTTGCCCAGGAACAAACACTCGCACCGTCAGATTTTGCGCCTGAAAATGTATCGCGGCGAAACGCACCGTCACGCGGTCCAAAACCCCAAGAAAATCGAGATCAATTAAAATGGCTAACATCACTCAGACCGTAGGCCGCAGAAAAACCGCCGCCGCTCAAGTCCGCATGATTCCGTCTTCAACCGGCGGAAAAATCACCGTCAACAAAAAGTCCGTCAACGATTTCTTCAAGGGCAACCTTCGTCACGCCACCACCGCCATGCAAGTTCTGACCGTCATCAAGAGCTATGGCGCCTATGATTTTGACGTCACCGTCCGCGGCGGCGGCATCACAGGCCAGGCAGAAAGCATCCGCCACGGCATTGCCCGCGCCGTCTCAACCTTGGACCCCAAATTCAGAGTCCTCCTCCGCAAAGAAGGGTTCTTGACCCGCGATCCCCGCGCTGTCGAACGTAAAAAGTCCGGCCAGCCCGGAGCCCGCAAGCGCTTCCAATACTCTAAACGCTAAACCCCCGTGCCGTCCACGGTTCTTAAGAAACGGCCCGAACCGACAGATTCGAGCCGCAGAGGTTTTGCGTGCAAAACCATTCTTTTCAACTGCAATTGTCATTCATTTGACGAGGTTGAACGCCAACTTCAGAAAGCCATCCGTTGTTCCATCACCCAGGCCCGCCAGTTCTCGCACGAAGTCCACACCAAAGGCTCCGCCGTGGTCTACACAGGCCACAAAGAGCGCTGTGAAGCAGTTGCCATGGTGCTGGAAGATATTGGGTTGGTCGTCAAAGTCAGCGAGTGAAGTAAACTTTCCCGCCTTTAATTTCTAATTCTATTTTTTCGAGGGATCGCCCCGCGCAGGGGCCGGAGACGCATAAACCGGTTTCGGGCTCATAGAGAGCGCCGTGGTTTTTGCACATGATGAATTTATTGTCGGACGTTAAAAAATCTTCGTCGCCATAATCGAGGGGAATGGAGATGTGTTTGCACCGGTTCACATAGGCAAAAAACTTGCCGCCCCGCCGGAGGACAAATCCCTCCAGCGTTTCTTTGCCTTTCTTTATTTCAAACTTTTTGGCTTGCCCGTCTTTGAAGTCCTGGGTTTTAGCGATTACGACCAATGAATGAGGGAGAGATGCGTGGAAGCTCCCATGAAGAAAAGCATGGGGATGGAGAGCCACGCGTTCATGCGGCTGGCCAAAAACACCCGGCGCGCAAGTTTCGCTTTGTCCTGGCCTTCCTTGAGGGGAACGAGGCCGAGCAGGCGCTTCTGGTTGGGCCAGATGATGCCCCAGACATTGAGGAGCATGATCGTTCCCAAACCGCCGCCGATGCCGATGGAATAAGCAGGGTTGGTGTTCACGCCGAGGTGCGCATAAACATTATAAAGCAAGACCGCCATGAGGCTCACCAAGACTGCGGTGCTCAGGGCGAGCAGGCTGCCGTTGTTCATGACGCCTTCGGGGCAGATGGTGAAATAAATGATCGCATAGGTCACGCCGACGATCGCGATCCAGGCCATGATCGGCTGGCCCATGCCGGAAACGGTTTCGCCCAGGAGGATGTTGGAATAATAAAGGAAACCCGTGACCCAGGTCAGGACAGCGGCCCAGCGGAAATAAAAGAGCGTGGGCAAAATAAGGATGGGGTTCACTTTGGGTTTCAAGTCCGCCTCAAGGGTTTTCTGGAAGTTGACATTGACGAGATTGAACCAATAGAGCATGCCGATCCAGGTGATGCCGGCCAGGAAATGGGTCCACCGAAGAGCGAATTCGTATACGACTTTGGGGGTTAAGACGCTGAAATCTAGCATGAGGCCTCCTTGTGATTAACGGCTGATGTTCCTAATTTACTAAAAACCTGACTTTTTAGTCAAGTAGGGGCCGGGCATGCCATTTTGTATAATAAACTCGAATGAGAAGAATCCTCTATGGCGTTTTCGTTCTGTTGTGGATTTCGATCCTTGTCGGAGGGTTCGCGCTCCGGCATTTTTTGAGCACGCTCCCGCCCACGCACCTGATGGAAGAATATCAGCCGCAGATGACCACGCGCATCTTCGATTATAAAGGAAACATGGTCACGGAGCTCTTCACCGAGCGGCGCGTGTGGGTGACCCTGGACCAGATCCCCGTCCACCTGCAGAACGCGTTCATTTCCGTCGAGGACGACAAGTTCTATAAACATTGGGGGCTTTCTCCCGCGGGCATGATGCGGGCCGCGGTCAAAAATTTTCTCGCCGGGCGCGTCGTTCAAGGCGGGTCCACCATCACCCAGCAGCTCGCGAAACTTATTTTTCTGACCCAGGAACGCACGATGGGCCGCAAAATCCGCGAACAGCTCCTCGCTCTTGAGATCGAGCATATGTTCAGCAAACCTGAAATTCTGCAGATGTATCTGAACCAGGTTTATTTCGGTCAGGGAGCCTATGGCGTGGCGGCGGCGGCCAGGGTTTTCTTCGGGAAAACCGCCCAGGAGCTTACGCTCGAAGAATGCGCCTTGCTGGCAGGACTTCCGCGCCTCCCCAATTATTATTCCCCCATCGCTCACATGGACCGCGCGGTCACTCGGAGAGCGGTGGTGCTCAACCGCATGCGGGACCTCAAATATATCAGCGACAAGGAAGCTCAGGAAGCCAAAGCTCGTCCGATCAATGTCATGAAGTCCCCCGCCGGGCCCGTTGTCGCGCCCTACTATATCGAATATCTCCGGCAATATCTCGACGAGAAATACGGCAGTGAACAGCTCTATCGCGGAGGCCTCTCGATCTATACGACCCTGAATGTGGAAATGCAGGGCGCGGCGGAACGCGTGATGGACGAGGCCCTGGATTCTTTCGACAAGGAGTATGGCCCTCAGGCCGAAACGATCCGCGCAAAAAATAAACAGGACCAGATGAGGAAGTCCGGGACCGTGCCGAAAAATTATGTGGTGAAAGTTTCCACCACCGTCACCAAAGTTCAGGGCGCGCTCGTGGCCCTCGACTCAAAAACCGGCGCCGTGCGCGCCATGGTGGGCGGGAGATCCTTCCAGGAATCTCAGTTCAACCGCGCGGTCCAGGCCAGGCGGCAGCCGGGCTCCGCGTTCAAACCTTTCGTGTGGCTGGCCGCGCTCGACAACGGGTTCACCGCCGCCACCATCATGGACGATTTCCCCGTCGCGTTCCAAAACAACGGCAACGACTGGAAACTGATCGAGACCGCCACGGACACCTATGCCATCGCCAAGGCGACCGCGACTTTGAAAGAAGACCTGGTCTGGATCCCCAAAAACTTCGACGGAAAATATTTCGGGCCTGTGACGCTTCGGAGAGCCCTCGCTTTTTCCAGAAACATTGTCGCGGTCCGGCTGATCGACAAGGTCACTCCCAAAAAAGTGGTGGAAGTCGCGCAAAAACTCGGCATCCGGAGCGCGCTGGACCCGTTTCTGGCCCTGGGACTTGGGACGTCCGTCACCACCATCCTTGAAATGACTGCCGCATACGGCGGGATCGCGGCGGAAGGCATCCGCACGGAGCCCTATACCATAGACAAAGTCGTGGATTTCGAAGGAAAGATTTTGGAAGAGCATAAACCGGAACAGTCTGAAGCGGTTTCTCCGGACACCAATTTCCTCGTCACCAACCTCCTTAAAGCCGTCGTGAGCGAAGGCACAGGGCGGGCCGCGCGCATCGTGGGCCGGCCTCTTGCGGGCAAGACGGGAACCAGCCAGGACCAGCGCGACATGTGGTTCATCGGGTTCACCCCGGACCTCGTCTGCGGCGCCTGGATGGGATATGACGATTTTTCGCCCATGGGACGGAGGATGGCGTCCGGCGGGATCCTGGTTCCCTGGTGGGCCAAGTTCATGAAAGAAGCGCTCAAAGATGTTCCCGTCAAAGATTTTTCCGTTCCCGAAGGCATCACCTATGCCAAGATCGACGCGCAAACCGGATATCGCGCTCTCCCCACCTGCCCCAAAATCATCCTCGAAGCCTTCAAGGCCGGGACGGAACCCAAAGATTTCTGCCCCGTGGACCATTCGGCGCACAGCCTCAACGAACTCGAAACGGAAGATTGATTGTCAAAGACTCTCGGGTTTTTGTATAATTTTCCCTCGTGATAAAACTCAGCCGGCTGAACGGATTTGAGATCGTCATCAATCCTGAACTCATTGAATGGATCGAAGCAAACCCGGATACGACGATCACCCTCGCGACCGGGACGAAGATCATTGTTAGAAACCCCGTGGACGAAGTGATCGATAAAGTTACAGTGTACCGAAAAGAGCTTTACAGTTCCGGAGCAAAGCCGGCCGAAACGCTGTTAAAACATTACGTCAAGGATAATAAATAATGGATTTCGCGACAATAATGGGGATCATCCTGGCGCTCGGAGCCATCGGCTTCAGCATCGTGCACGCGCCGGGCGGCACAGCCAATTTTAAGTTTTTCGTCAATGCCGAAGCCTTCCTCGTCGTGTTGGGAGGAACTTTCTGCGCCCTCCTGGTCAATTATCCCTGGCAGCTCGTCTGGGGTCTCCGAAAAGTTTTAAAGAAAGTCCTCCTCACCCAGGGCGAAGACACGTCCCAGCTCGTGACCACATTTGTGGAACTCACCAAAAAAGCCCGCCAAGGCGGAATCCTCACGATCGAAGGCGACGTGAAGGGCCTCAAGGACGATTTCATGCGGCGCGGACTCCAGCTCGTTGTCGACGGACAGGACAAAGAATTCATCCAGAACATGTTGGAAACCGAAATCGGATTCATCCGGGAACGCCACAAAGTGGGCGCGGAAATTTTCAACTCGCTCGGCACTTATTCTCCGGCCTTCGGGATCATCGGAACCGTGATGGGCATGATGCTCATGTTGGGAACCATTGACGACATCGCCACGGTCCCCGCGAAAATGGCGAGCGCCCTGGCCGCCGCGTTCTTCGGTTTGGGACTGGGATATCTGATTTTTCTTCCCATGGCCGGCAAACTCAAACGACGCTCGGAAGATGAATTGCTGGTCAAGGAAATTGTGATCCGCGGCGTGCTGCTGCTCCAGACCGGGGCCGCGCCTTCCGCGCTCGAATCGAATTTGAAAGCTTATCTGGAACCTGCTCAGAGAATCAAAATCAAAGGCGCCTAAAACCATCATTAGCCCATGCTAAAAGTTCCCAGAGGCTACATTCGCGAGGACGATCCCAAGGTCGCCCCCGTGGGTCACCCCGCTCCGCCCTGGCTCATCAACTATGCGGACCTCATGACCGAGATGGTCGCTTTCTTCGTCATCATGTATGCCCTGGGCGCGGCCATGAACAAAGACGTTCAGAAGACGAAGCAGGAAGTTGAAGAGATGATGAAGGAAGAAAAGGTTGAGGGCAAAGTTGAAGTCAACAAAGACGGCATGCGGATCACCATGCAGGAAGGCCAGGAAATCGGGGACGACGCGGGGCCTTTCTTCGAGAGCGGAAAAAGCGAGCTCACAGGCCGCATGATCACCATTTTGCAGCATTTGTCTCCCAAATTGAAAGAGCTGGCAGTGAAGGACCATGACGTCATGGTTGAAGGTCACACAGACAACATTCCTATCAAAGGCGGGGCTTTTCCGTCCAACTGGGAACTTTCCACCGCCAGGGCCACCGTCGTGGTCCGATATATGATTGATAACATGAATTTTCCTCCGACGCGCATCGGGGCCACGGGATACGGCGACAACCGGCCCGAAGTCCCCAACGAATCGGAGGCAAACAGAGCAAAAAACCGTCGAGTGGTGTTTTTCATAAAGAATACGCCAACCCAGAAATTCAAACCTAAAGGAAGCGAGTGATTAAAAATATGGCAACGAAATACGTATATTTCTTCGGAGCAGGAAAAGCAGAAGGCAACGGTAAACAAAAAGATTTATTAGGGGGCAAAGGCGCAGGATTGGCCGAAATGTCCAAAGCGGGTGTGCCGGTCCCTCCAGGCTTCACCGTCACCACCGATGTCTGCAGATATTTTTATGCGCACGGACGCCGCACGCCGCCCGAATTGGCGGGTCAGTTCAAAGCCATGATGCAGAAACTGGAAAAAGTTTCCGGCAAAAAATTCGGCGACCCCAAGAACCCTCTCCTCGTCTCTGTCCGGTCCGGCGCGAAATTCTCCATGCCCGGCATGATGGACACGATCTTGAACCTGGGCTTGAACGAAGCCGTCATCCCCGGGTTCCTGGAACTCACCCAAAACCCCAGATTCGTCTGGGACTCTTATCGCCGCTTTATCCAGATGTATGGCAATGTGGTGATGGGAATTGAAAAGTCTGAGTTTGAACATATCCTCACCAAAGTGAAGTCGGACAAGAACGTCAAGCTGGACACGGACTTGAACGCCGAAGACCTGAAAGGGTTGATCGTAAAATATAAAGAGAAAATCAAAGCCAAGACCGGACAGGAATTCCCGCAAGATCCCTGGCAGCAGCTCGTGGGAGCGCGGGACGCAGTGTTTAAGTCCTGGAACAATGACCGGGCGATTTCTTATCGCCGGATGAACAAGATTTCCGACGATCTCGGAACAGCCGTGAACGTCCAGACCATGGTGTTCGGAAACATGGGCGACACGTCAGCCACCGGAGTCGGATTCACCCGGAGCCCGATGAACGGAGCCAAGGAATTCTTCGGAGAATATTTGACGAACGCGCAGGGCGAAGACGTTGTGGCCGGAGTGAGAACTCCCAAGCCCATCAAGGAGATGCAGAAAGATCTCCCCGAGTGTTATGCCCAGCTCCGCCAGATCACTTCCAAACTGGAAAAACATTATCGCGACGTTCAGGACTTTGAGTTCACGATCGAACGCGGCGTGCTTTATATGCTCCAAACCCGCACCGGAAAACGCACGGGACATGCGGCCGTGAGAATCGCCGTCGACATGGTGAAAGAAAAGCTCATCACCAAGGAAGAAGCCATCCTGCGCGTGGAACCCGACCAGCTTTCTCAGCTGCTGGCCCCGGTTTTTGACGAACGAGAGAAGAAGAACGCCAAGCTCGTGGCCAAAGGCATCAACGCCGGGCCCGGAGCCGCAAGCGGAGCCATCGCGTTCAGCGCCGACAAGGCCGTTGAGTTCGCGAAAGAAGGACCATCGCTCCTCGTGAGGCCTGAAACCAATCCTGACGACATCGAAGGCATGGACGCCGCTCAAGGCATTTTGACCGCCATCGGCGGACGGACCAGCCACGCGGCCGTTGTGGCCAGAGGCATGGGAAAACCCTGCGTCGTGGGATGCAGCTCTCTCCGCATTGACGAGCACGCCGGAACCATGGCCGTCAATGGCGACAATCTTAAAGAAGGGGACCACCTCTCCATCGACGGATTCACCGGAGAAGTTTATCTCGGAAAAATCCCCACCCTTCCCTCGGAAGTCATCCGCGTTTTCAGAGGCGAGATGAACCCGAAAGATTCAGAACTTTACAGGCTCTTCAAAGAGTTCATGGGCTGGGCGGACGCTGTGCGGAAACTCAAAGTCCGCGCGAACGCCGACATCCCCAGAGACGCCAAGGCCGCCCGCGGATTGGGCGCTGAAGGCATCGGCCTTTGCCGCACGGAACACATGTTCTTCGCAGAAGACCGGCTCCCCATCATGCAGAAGATGATCCTGGCGGAAAACGTCGTGGACCGCAAGCGCGCGCTGGACGAGCTGATGCCCTTCCAGAAAGAAGATTTCATCGGACTCTTCAAGGAAATGAGAGGGTTCCCAGTCACCATCAGAACCCTGGACCCGCCCCTGCACGAGTTCCTGCCCAAGACGAAAGAAGATGCGGAAGAGCTGTCCAAAAAGATCAGCATTCCCACTGACAAGATCTGGGCCAAGTCCAAAGCGCTTCATGAGTTCAACCCCATGCTCGGACACCGCGGATGCCGTTTGGGAATCGTTTATCCCGAAATCACCGAGATGCAGGTGCAAGCCATCATCGGCGCGGCCTGCGAACTGGCGAAGGAAAAGATCCGGATCGTTCCTGAGATCATGATCCCTCTCGTCGGAACCAAGAACGAACTCAAACACCAGAAAGACCTCGCGGTCAAAGCGGCGAATGAGACCATGAAGCAATATGGCGTGAAAATCAATTATATGGTGGGCACGATGATCGAAGTCCCGCGCGCGGCTCTCACGGCCGACAAAATCGCGGAAGAAGCCGACTTCTTCTCTTTTGGAACCAACGACCTCACTCAGATGGGGTTTGGATATTCCAGAGACGATTCCGGTTCATTCATCCCGACCTATCTCGTGGAACGCATCCTCAAAGAAGATCCGTTCCAGACTCTGGATCAGGAAGGCATCGGCCGGCTCATTGAGATTGCGGTTGCCGGCGGACGCAAGACGAAGAAGGATCTCAAGATGGGAATTTGCGGAGAGCATGGAGGCGATCCTGCGAGCGTGAAATTCTGTCACCGCGCGGGGCTCAACTATGTGTCCTGCTCGCCTTATCGAATCCCCATCGCTCGCTTGGCCGCCGCTCAAGCCGTCCTGGAAGCCAAGAGCAAGAACGAATACAGCCAGAAATAATCAGTTCCTCAAACGAAAAGCGCCCGGACTTCTCTCAAAGAGATCCGGGCGTTTTTTTATTCCTCGAATTTTTTCTGGAGCTGTTTGGATTCCCGCTTCTCTTCTTTGCGCACCGTGGCGAGATATTTGTTGATGCGCCCAGCGAGCTTAATCCCAATGCGCTCAGGGGCCACGATTTCCAGGAGGCCTTGCTT
>JAKFYJ010000068.1 GCA_021730935.1 Elusimicrobiota bacterium | reverse complement strand
CACAAGCCCGCCGCACCAATGCGGAGCGAAATCGCTCATGAAAGCCGCAACCCTCTTTTCAGGATTCTGATCCACAGCCAGAAGGGGAAAATCCGTCTTATCAAAACTCGTCTTTATACGGCCTCCGGACTGCTGGATCCGGACAGGTTTCGCGGCCAAAAGAAGCTTGCCGTTGCGCTTGATTCTGACCTGATTGAGCCCGCAAATCACAGGCGTTTTTTTAAAAATTTTGGGGTCAAGCCCGGGATGATTTGCCTTCACCTGCACCGCGGCGCCGCTGAAAAAATTGGTCCGGTCATCGCGATCCAGGCACTGGACGGGCAAAATATCCTCAACCAAAGAGCCCCGCCAGAGCCCAAAAGGCCCTGAAAAAGACGCCCAGCCGCCCACCATCATGAACCCGGCTCCGGAGCGGACCAAATCCCAAATGGCCTGCTGAGACTCCCGAGGGCACGATTTCTTTGGAAAATCGCTCAAAATCACAGAGTCAAAGCGGCCTCTCCGGAGCATGGAAGGACGAAGTTCCTGATCCGGAGGCAAATGAGACACCTCGAAACCGCCGTGTTTCAGAGCGCCGAACAAATAATTCGCCGATCCGCCGATTTCGCTGTCGCCCGCATAAAAAACCTTTAATTTCATACCGAGATTATAATCATTTTGCCGACTGAAATCCAATAAACACCACCAACAGACCCTTCATTTTATGCCATTAATTAGTTCTGATAATATATATTATGTTATGTAATGCCACACTTACCCTCGAAGTTCATGCGGATAGAACAAATATCATTTTTATGCTGTTTTCGCTCATAGATTAGCGCTTTTAAAGCTCATCTTCAGACCCTTTCTCCGCTTTTTTATGTTAGCACTCTCATTTCGCAAAAGTTTGGCTTCCGGATTTTCAAAATTTCATTGATTTTTGGAATTTCGGGAAATTATTTTTAGAATGGATTTGAAAATTTCTTTCATGGTGTTTTTGAATCCGAGAAATTTCGGACATTCAAAACACCAGCAAAACGGCCTAAACGGCTTCAGGGTCAAAAGGCCGTTTTGAGGGTTCCGGCAGGTCACCCAGGGTCCAGACCCCCAAAATGCCAGAAAGCCGAATTCCGAAAAGTCATTACTTTTTTGAATATCTGACAGCCGCAGGGAGGCGGATCCGGCCCTTTCAAAAATACCATCAAAGGGATAAAGCGTTTTTCACTCAAATTCCGAAAAAAGCGCCCGGGAGTGAGAAAACCTTAAAAAATACCATGAAAGCCTTCATGCGGACGAGACAGTATTTTGAGCAATTTTTGGAAACCTTAAAAAGACAATGAAAGAAATATCGAAAGGTCGGTCATGACATCATAAATACGAAAAACACCATCAAGGCAATTCACGCGGCGCTCAGAGAGAGTCAGAACTCACTAAAACACAATCAAAGCACTCTTGCGCCTTTGAGGGTGTCAAAATAAAAAAAGTCGTCCCGTTTCGGGCTTTTGAAAATGCCAACAAACAATTTTCGGGGTTTTATGAAAGAAAGGTTAAATCCTTTGAAAATGGATGGATATGGCAGAAAATACTATGAAGAGTAAAAGCAGGTTTAGTGAAGAGCCGCGAACTGACGGGAATGCCATCAGGAGCCTTTGGGAGCTTTCGTGGTGAGGGATTGGCGCGGAATATAAAAGACGCGGGAGTGAGCCCTCAATCCAAAAATGGGCTAAAATTGGGGCGATTTAGGGGTTTAAAACGCGAAAAGATGCGAAAATTGGGCTGTTTTTGCGCGTTTTACCGTCGGGAAGCTAATTTATTTTTAGGCGGGAGTGCCCATGGAGGGCGAGACTTCAACCAAATAAGCGGCGACAACTTGCGGATCAAAGAGGATGTCGATGTTTTCGGACGCGTAATGTTCGAGTTTGACGCGGATTTCCTTTTCTGTCGTTTTCGGATTTTCTTTTTTGATGCTGTCGCGGAGATTTTCGATGTTCTCAACGAACGAAATGATCCGGGCGCCGAGAGGAATGGAATCTTGCTTGAGACCGGAAGGATATCCGGAACCGTCCCAAAGCTCCTGATGCGCGCGGATGAGGGGAGAAGCGCCGCTTAAAAGACGAACCGTGGAAACCATGTCGGCGCCGATGGCCGGATGAAGGTTGGGCTGATTCTTGGGGATGCCGATAAATCCAATGTCGTGGAGCAGAGCGGCGTAATAGAGGTTTTTATATTGGAGACCGGTGATTTTGAGACGGCGCGCGATCGTGCAGGACGTCTGCGCGACCCGCCAGCAATGGCCCGCGCTGTTCTGGGAAATGGTTTCAATGGCCGCGCCCAGGATTTCCATCGTGTTGGCGAAGAAATTTTTCTGGTCCTGGGTCAGGCGGGAATTCATGATGGAGACGGCGGCGAACCCGGCCAGGCTCTGGAGAATGTCCAGATCGTCGTCGGTGAATCTCCCCCCCGGAGCGTTCACCTTTTTGTTGAGGACTTCCATCACGCCGATGGGCTCGTCCTGAAAAATCATGGGGACGCAGACGATGGAGCGGGTTTTGAAACCGCTTTTCTCATCCGCAAGAGCGGCCGAAAACCGGGGGTCTTTGGAGACATCCTGGATCAGGAGCGGTTTCGCGTTCTTCGCCACCCAGCCCGCGATGCCGTGGCGGACAGGGATCTTGATGGTTTTGACCACGCTCCCCTTTTCGCCGCCCGCGGTTTTAAAATAAAGATATTCCTTGTTGTCGTCCAGGAGCATGACGGAAGAGGCCTCGGCCTGAGTCAGTTTTTCGGCAGTGGCGGAAATTTTTTGAAGGAGGAGCTCAAGATCGAGGACAGCGGAAAAGGTTTTGGCGATTTCGAAAAGGTCCCGCACCGCAACGCCGGCCTTGTCGGTGAACCCTTCGCCCAGGACGGAAAGGCCGCAGTTGGGACAAAATTTAAAGAGCCGCTCAAACGGCTCTTCGCAGTTGGAACACTTGGCGATCGCCATTATTATTTCGCGGCGGCGAGAATTTCTTCGTAGGTGGTGAGGCCCATCGTGACCTTCGTGAACCCGTCCTCCGTCAATGTGATCATGCCGTTCTTTCTCGCGGCGACGCGGATTTCCTCGGATTTGACGCCGGGCTTGCACATCATGCGGATCTCGTCGTTCATGACCATCAGCTCATGGATGGCGGTGCGGCCTTTCATGCCTTTGTTGCCGCATTTGGCGCAGCCTTTGGTCTTCATGAAAGTGGCTTTGGAATAATCGATTTTGGCTTCGTCGAGCGCTTTGAGCAGATCGGGATTGGGTTTGTCATCGGGGACTTTGCAGGCTTTGCAGAGGGTGCGGATCAGGCGCTGGGCAAGAACGCACTCCAGAGTGGACCCGATCAGATAAGCCGGGACGCCCATTTCTGAGAGACGGCCGAGCACGGAAGTGGCGTCGTTGGTGTGGATGGTGGAAAGCACCAAGTGGCCCGTCATGGCCGCTTCGCAGGCGATGTGCCCTGTTTCTTCGTCGCGGATTTCCCCCACCATGATGGTGTCCGGGTCCTGACGCAGGAACGCCCTGAGCGCGGAAGCGAAATCAAAACGCCTTCCTTCGCCGAGGGAAAGGTCCGGGTTCACCTGCACCTGCACCACGCCTTCCAGGTTATATTCGACGGGGTTTTCCGCGGTTAAAATTTTTTCTTCAGGGTCGCGGACGGCCGCAAGCGCCGCCATCAGCGTGAAGGATTTTCCTGATCCGGTGGGTCCGCAGACCAGGATCAAGCCATAAGGTTTCGCGAGGCTTTCCAGAAATTTTCTCTGCGTTTCCGGCAAAAATCCGAGCTGGTCAAGCGACAGGTTCGCGCCGGAACGGTCGAGGATGCGGAGCACGGCGCTTTCGCCCAAAACGGTGGGAACGATGTTGACGCGGAACTCATAGGGCTTGCCCTGGGCCTTGATGGCGATGCGTCCGTCCTGCGGGATCCGGCGTTCCGTGATATTCATGCCGCCCATGATTTTGATTTTGGCCATGAGCGCGTTGCGATAAGTGAAAGGGACTTTAAAAGTGCTTTTGCGCAGGGCTCCGTCCACGCGATAACGGATCAGGAGTTTCTTTTCAAAGGGTTCAATGTGGATGTCGGAAGCCTTGAGGCGGAGAGCTTCCAGGATGATGGCGTTCACAAGCTTTTCAACTTCCGGAGCGGAAGTGTCCACCTGCATGATGTCTTCAACTTCGGCGCCCTTGTCGACTTCGACGCCGCCGCCCGTGGCTGACGCGTTCAGGCCTTCGAGAAGTTCTTTGGTCAGTTCCTGGGCTTCGGCCGCCATGTCTTCATGAGAAACCTGAGCCTGCTGGGGCGTTTGACCTTCAACCTCTTCTTCTTCCAAAACCTCGGCCACTTCTTCTTCGCCGCCGTGAACTTTGGAGATGGAGGCGCGGATGTCGGTGGGCATCGCGAGATAGGGGATCACCTGAATGCCGAAACGGAGCTGGATGTCTTCAACGGCAAAAACGTCGCGGGGGTCCCGCATGGCGAGCAAGAGCATGCCCTCTTCTTTCGCGAAGGGGATCACCATTTTCTGCTTGGCCAATTGTTTGGGAAGAATTTTTCCGACATCGGGATCGATGTCCATTTCGGAGAGGTCCACCGCGCGGACTCGCCACTCGCGGGAAAGGATGCGCAAAATTTCGGCCTTGGTCGCCAGACCCATGTCCAGAACGGTCTGCTGAAGGACCTCGCCGGTCTTCTTGGACTCCTCGTCAGCCTTCTTGAGGTTCTCCTCGTTCAGAAGTCCGGACTGGAGGAGAATTTCCTCGATGGTGCGGCGTTTAGAGACGACTCCCATATCTGTTAAATATACCCTTAAAGACGTGGTTTTGTCAACCCTCTATATTTTGTAGACTTTGCGCATGTCTCGACAGAAAACTGAAGTTTCGTGCGGCGGGCTTGTCCTCAGGGGAACCCCGCCGGAAATCCTGATCGTCCGCGTGAAAAACCTGAAAGGCGACGAGGTCTGGACTTTCCCCAAAGGCCACATCGAGAAGGGAGAAACAGAGACGGAAACAGCCCTCAGGGAAGTGCTGGAAGAAACCGGCTGGGAATGCGCCGTGGCAAAGAATAACCCAAAACCTTTCAAGCGCGTGCAGTATTTTTTTAAAAAGAATGAAGAGACAATCCGGAAACAGGTGGTTTGGTTTTTGATGGAACCGCTGAAAAAAACCGGGTCAAGCGACCCGAACGAAATTCTGGATTCCCGCTGGGCTTCCTTTGCAGAGACAGAAAAACTGGTTCAATATCCGTCGGATAAAATGCTGTTGAAGGAACTTCAGGCGAGGAGCGAATAGCCGCCGTCGGCGATGATCGTCTGGCCCACGATCCATTTTGATTCGTCGCCGCAGAGGAAAGTGACGATGTTGGCGATGTCTTCGGGGTGCCCAATGCGGCCCGCGGGCGTCCTGGATTTCGCCGCGTGCAGCATGACTTCGTGCCCGGGGATTCCGCGCAGAGACTGAGTGTCCGTGGTGCCCGCCATCACGACATTGACCCCGATCCCTTTCGGAGCCAGTTCCAACGCCAAATATCTGCAGAGAGCTTCCATCGCCGCTTTGGCGACTCCCACCGCTGAATATTCCAGCAGACACCGTTGCGAGCCGTGGCTGGAAATCCCGATGATCCGCCCATGGCGCCCGCGCATCAGAGGGACTCCCAGCTGAGCGCAAAGCAGGAGGGCTCGCGTGTTGATGTCGAGCGTGCGTTGCCACTCGTCCATCGTCAAATCGAGCGCAGGTTTCAAGTCTCCCGTCGCCGCGTTGTGAATAATAAAATCGAGGTGCCCGAATTCATTTTTGATAAGCTCAAAAATTTTCTGAACCTGCTCGACGTTCCCCATGTTGGCCCGAAGCGAAAGCACGCGGACATTGTGGGCGAGCAATTTCTCTTCCGCCTTGGCCGCGTCGCTCCGGCTCCTGAGATAAGTGAAAACAATGTTGGCCCCCCGCTGAGCGAGTTTCTCCGCAATGGCCAGCCCAATCCCGCGAGTCGCCCCGCTGATAAAAGCCGTCTTGCCTTTGAAGGGTTTGCGTTTTTCTATGGTCATGAAGGTGATGATGATACAAAAAACGAAAATCTTTTGCGATAATTCCAAAATCTCAAAAGGGAAAATTGATGTTAGCACTCTTGAAAGCAGAGTGCTAATTTACTAATATTTCAAATATTGATCATGCACAAAAGAGGATCCGTTTGGGAAAGGTTTTCACAAGATATGCCGATTTTTTTTCAAACTTCAACATTCGACTGACAAGTCAACAAAGGAGACAAAGTTGAATCCTAATGATGAAGTACGAATGAAAATTCTCCAGTATTTTTATGACCGAAATGCATCATCCACAAGTAGGTTTGGGAAAAAAGGATCAGCGGTTAAGATAAGCGACGTTAAGAAAGAACTTAAGTCTGTTCACAGCCTTAATCAAACGCAAGTTCATTCAAACCTCACATATCTTATCGGGAGAAAATGGGTTAACACTTTTGATGTTCAAAAAATAGTTCACGTTAAAGGTGGTACTATTCCGTCGACGGTGACGTGGTATGAAATCGCTCCTCAAGGAATCGAGAAAATTGAAGGGGATTCTGAGTTTAAAGGGGAAGAACGTTACAAGGGAATTAATATCACTGCCACGGGCTCAAACATCATTGCTCTCGGAGATGGAAACGTAGTTAATGCAACATTCTCGGCCCTTCATTCCGAATTGAATCAACTCAAACAATCAGTATCGGAATCGTCCAATTTTACGGAAAAGCAAAAATTGGATTTGGCAGTCGATATTGAAAGCATAAAGGATCAACTTGCTAAGGATCAACCAAATAAAACCGTCATACAAACTCTATGGGCCGGAATCCAGATCGCAGTGACAGCTGCTGACATGGCAAATCTAATTCATAAAATAACACCATTTTTATCGGGACTCCTAACGTGAAATATCCGATATGATTTCGAACATTGAGCGATATAAAAAGGACTTTGACAGATTAATTTTAGTTGGTAAAAGACTTCTGACTACCATGAAGATAGAATGCTCTCCTGAAGAACTTCAGGAACTAGAAAAGAAAGATGAAGAAAAGTATAAGATTTTGAGCTCATTTCCATCCATTAAGGATTCCTATCAGTCATGGTATTCTGAGGCTAAAACTCTGATTAAACAATTGCTTCAGGACCGTCTTGAAGATTTTGTTCGGCATTATGAAACGCCTAAGTCTAGAAAAGAAATTACATATGAAAATTATAGAATTGAGGATTATCTTCAAGGACTAGTTATAACCCGGGGGAGTTGGAAGGAAAAGGTTGTCGGTCCCGATGCTGCCATTCCACACCTTCAGCAGCAAATTGCAATTCTTAATTCTTTAAAGTCTCGTTTTGAAAGCTCACTGTTTGATATTCAACAACTAACACAAGCCGATCTATTTGACTCGGAATTAGATGCGGCAAAAGAACTTGCAAAAAATAGATTCACGAGAGCAGCGGGAGCGATGGTTGGTGTCGTTCTTGAAAAGCACCTTTCTCAAATTTGCCAAAACCATTCGATTGCCCCTAAGAAGAAAGTTCCAACCATTTCAGATTTCAATGATGCACTAAAGCAAAATAACATAATTGACATCCCATACTGGAGATTTGTGCAGCACCTTGGCGATCTTCGGAATCTTTGCGACCATGATAAAAAAACAGAGCCCACCATTGAACAAGTTGACGATCTAATCGCTGGAGTAATGAAAATTACTAAAACTTTATTCTAAAAAACGACGTTCCGCTTGAAAACAAACCGCTTTCATATCCCAAATCGAATTTTGTAGGACAATATCGTCATGAAACTGAGAGTAACCATATATCCTCTTTGGGCTTTAAAATTCCAAAAATCTGTGTTATACTAAAACCGATATGACAAAAACTGAGCTGAAAAAAATCCGTCCTATGCTTGAAGAGATCGTTGAGAACAAGCTTTTGCAGCTTTTAGGCGATAACGAAAGTGGCCTGCAGCTCAAGGATAGCGTGCGCCGTCGTCTCAAAAAATCCCTTCACTCCAAAGCGTCTTCCGTCTCTGCGGCTGGGGCGGCAAGGAACCTCGGCTTACATTGGTAAAAAGTTTTCAGGTTGAGTTCAGGCCTGAAGCCCTCTCAGACCTAAAAAAGATTGACAAACCCGTCGCACAAAGAATCCTAAACAAAATCCGCTGGTTATCTGAAAATTTCAGCCAAACTACCCCCGAAAGATTGACGGGAGAATTTAAAGAAATGTATAAACTCCGAGTCGGAGACTGGCGCATTCTTTATATGGTCCGCCCACCGATAATGACAATTCACCTGGTCGGGCACAGAAGAGAAATCTATAAACCCCGCCATTAGAAACCGCCCCGCACACCCTCCCCGGCATTTTAAATGAGACGCGTGATTTTGTAGAATAGCACCTTCATGAAATACGAAACAGTCATCGGGCTTGAGGTTCACTGCCAGATCAAAACGGAGAGCAAACTCTTTTGTCCGTGCGGGACTGCGTTCGGCTCTCCCCCCAACAGCAACATCTGCCCCATCTGCTGTGGGCACCCGGGCGTGCTCCCTGTGCTCAACCGGAAGGCCGCGGAATTTTTGATCAAGACGGGGCTCGCGGTCGGGTGCACAATCAGCAAAGAATCGATTTTTGCGCGCAAACAATATTTTTATCCGGACCTGCCGAAAGCATATCAGATCTCGCAATATGAAAAGCCGCTTGCCGAGCACGGGTCTCTCACGATCAACGGCAAGAAAATCGGGATCACGCGCATCCATCTGGAAGAAGACGCGGGCAAACTCCTGCACACCATCGGCTCCACCGAACTGGACTTTTCCCTCGTGGATCTGAACCGCGCCGGAATTCCTCTCATGGAAATTGTTTCTGAGCCGGACATGCGCTCGCCACAGGAAGCGGTGGATTATCTTTCGTCTCTCAAAATGATTTTGCAATATCTCGATGTTTCCGACTGCGACATGGAAAAGGGATCGCTCCGATGCGACGCCAATGTGTCCATCCGCCCCGAAGGGTCCAAAACTTTCGGGAACCGCGTGGAGCTCAAGAACATGAATTCTTTTCGCGGAGTGAAAGACGCGATCGAATATGAAGTGGACCGCCAGACGCGTGCAACTGAAGCGGGCGAAAGAATCAATCAGGAGACGCGGCTTTGGGACGCCGACAAACAGGAATCGCGCCCGATGCGCTCAAAAGAGCAGGCGCATGATTATCGTTATTTCCCCGAGCCCGACCTGCTTCCTCTTTTAATCTCCGACGAGCAAATCTCGGACCTCCGCAAAAGCATTCCGGAACTTCCCGCGGACAAACGCTCGCGTTTCGTGCGCGAATATGAACTCACGGAATATGACGCGAATGTTCTCACGGGCGACAAGATGATCGCAGAGTTTTTTGAGAAGTCCGTCAGCCACGGGAACAAGCTCACAAAGAAACCCGTCGCCAAAATGATTTCGAACTGGATCACCACCGATTTGCTGGGCCGATTGAACCAGGGCAACCACACGATGGCGGAATCTCCCGTCACCGCCGAACACCTGGCCTCGCTCGTGAAACTCATCGCCGAGGAAACCATATCCGGAAAAATCGCGAAAACCGTTTTTGAAGAAATGTGGACGAATCGCGCGGACCCCGAAACTGTCGTCAAGGAAAAAGGCCTCGTCCAGGTGATGGACACGGGACAAATCAACGGCTGGGTGGACCAAGCCATCGCGCAGAACCCCAAGATCGTGGCGGAATATAAAGGCGGGAAAGAGCGCGCCATCGGCGCCTTGGTGGGTAGCGTCATGAAATTTTCCAAAGGCCAGGCCAACCCCGAACTCGTCAACAAGATCCTCAAAGAAAAGCTCGCCTCGGCTTAATTTGACATCTCATGCGGAAATTGATATGTTGAGTGGCTCAATTTAGAACTATGATACCTATAAGATTTGGAACAGCGGGCTGGAGAGCCCTCATCGCGCAGGATTTCACCTTCGGCAATGTCCGCATCGTTGCCCAGGCGATCGCGGATTATCTTAAATCCGAGAAACTTCACCACAAGCAGATCATCGTGGGCTATGACACGCGCTTCCTCTCCGAAAATTTTGCCCGCACCGTCACAGAAGTTCTAAACGCCAACGGCGTGCAGGTCCTCCTCTGCGAGAAAGACATGCCGACCCCGGCGATCGCGCTCCAGATTTTGAAGCTCAAGACTTCCGGCTCCATCAACATCACGGCCAGCCACAATCCGCCCGAATATAACGGCATCAAATTTTCCACATCCTGGGGCGGGCCCGCGCTCCCCGAAGTCACTCGCATGCTCGAGGAACGCTGTCTCCACCACCAGTCGGACCCCAAACCCATCAACCGCATGCCCCTGGCGGAAGGACGCAAGAAAAACCTCATCGTCCCCATTGATCCGGGCCCGGTTTATCTGAAACACATCCGCGGCCTCATCGATTTTAAAATTCTTAAAAAAGCCAAGCTGAACGTCGTCTGCGATCCTCTTTATGGCACCGGGCGGGGATATCTGGACCTCCTCCTCGAAGAAGCCGGATGCAAAACGACCGTGCTCCACAACTGGAGAGACCCCCTGTTCGGCGGACACGCGCCTGAACCGTCTCACGAAAATTTGGGCGAACTGATCAGCACCATGAAGAAACAGAAGGCCCACATCGGGCTCGGCACCGACGGAGATTCAGACCGGTTCGGCATCGTGGATTCTGACGGTTCCTTCCTGACCCCCAACGAAATTTTGCCTCTCGTGCTCGACCACCTGCTGAAAACCCGCAAATGGAACGGCGTCGTGGCCCGCTCCGTCATGACCAGCCATTTCATCGACGCGGTCGCCAAGATGAACAACATCGAAGTGCGGGAAACTCCCGTGGGCTTCAAATATATCGCGGAAATCATGATGAAAGAAAATTTTATCGTCGGCGGCGAAGAGTCCGGCGGCCTCACCATCAAGGGGCATATCCCGGACAAAGACGGCATTCTGGCCTGCCTGCTCATGGCGGAAGTCCGCGCCCTGGCCAAGAAACCTCTCCGCCAGTGCCTCACGGACCTTCAGAAGAAGGTTGGATTCTTCCACACGGAACGGCTCAATTTCTTCCTCTCACCTGAGAAAATGAATTCCCTCAAAGAGCGCCTGGCCACGCATCCGCCCACAACGCTCGGAGAGTTCTCCGTCAAGAGAATTGTGGACCTGGACGGATTCAAATTTATGTTTAAAGACGCCTCCTGGCTCGGCATCCGGCTTTCAGGCACGGAACCCGTGGTCCGGCTTTATGTCGAGAGCGATTCTCCCAAGAAAGCCGCGGCCTTGATTGCCCAGGGCAAAAAATTGATCGGGGTGAACTGACCATGAACAAAATTTCAAGCATCAAAGCGCGGGAGATCGTTGATTCCAGAGGCAACCCCACCGTTGAGGTGGATGTCGTCACAGGGAAAAACATCCTGGGCAGAGCCGCCGTTCCTTCAGGGGCTTCCACAGGCGAACACGAAGCCGTTGAACTTCGCGACGGCGACAAAAACAGATTCAAGGGCAAAGGCGTGCTCAAAGCCGTCCAGAACGTCAACCAGAAAATCGCTCCCGCTCTCGTCGGCATGGACGTCACCCAACAGCAGGACATCGATAAAAAAATGTGTTCTCTGGACGGGACCCCGAACAAGGGCAACCTGGGCGCGAACGCCATCCTCGGAGTCTCTTTGGCCGCGGCCAGAGCGTCCGCTTTGAGCCAGGAACTTCCGCTTTATGAATCTTTGAGAAAAACTTTTGGCCTCGCCCACAAAACCTATCAGCTCCCCGTCCCCATGATGAACATTCTCAACGGCGGAGCCCATGCCGACAACAATGTTGATTTTCAGGAGTTCATGGTGATGCCCGTCGGAGCCAAGAAATTTTCCGAGGCATTGCGCTGGGGCGCCGAGATTTTCCACTCTTTGAAAGCCGTTCTGCACAAGAAAGGGCTCAACACCGCCGTCGGAGACGAAGGCGGATTCGCGCCCGACCTCAAGTCCAACGAGGAAGCGCTCCAGGTGATTTTGGAAGCCGCGGCTCAGGCCGGATTCAAGCCCGGAACCGACATCGCCATTGCGCTCGACCCCGCTTCCAGCGAATTTTTCAAGAACGGACAGTATACGCTCGAAGGCGAATCCCACGACCAGGTCAAAGACAGCGCGGGCATGGTGAAATTTTATGAAAACTGGGCGTCCAAATATCCCATCGTTTCCATCGAAGACGGCCTTTCGGAAAACGACTGGGACGGCTGGAAACTTTTGACGGACCAGCTGGGCAAAAAAATCCAGCTCGTGGGCGACGACCTCTTCGTCACCAACACCGCCCGGCTCTCCGAAGGCATCCGGAAAGGCGTTGGCAACTCCATTTTGATCAAGCTGAACCAGATCGGGACTCTCTCTGAGACGATCGAATCCATCAACATGGCCCATAAAGCGAATTATACGGCGGTCATTTCTCACCGCTCAGGCGAAACCGAAGACACTTTCATCGCGGACCTCGCCGTCGCCACAAACGCGGGACAGATCAAGACGGGTTCGGCCAGCCGCTCGGAACGCATCGCCAAATATAACCAGCTCCTCCGCATCGAAGAACAGCTCGGCTCCAAAGCGGAATTCACAGGACGGATCAACCTCGCGCTTGCCTGATGCCAGGTGCTTAAGCGCCCGGGGATCAAGTGGCTTCTCATCGGGCTCGTCCTTCTCGGCCTGTTCTTCTCCAGTGAAGGTTCAAGGTCTTATTGGAAGCGGAAAAAATATCTCAAGAACCTGACGCACCAGCTCTCGGAGCTCAAAACTTCCAACGACAATCTCACCCGGGAAATCGGGCGCCTCAAGACGGACCCCAGAGCCATCGAAAAAATCGCAAGGAGCGAATTGGGACTGATAAAACCCGGCGAAGTTGAATATCGTTTCGTGGTTGAGCGTTCCAGCAAATAAAATTTATGCCATTTAACTCCGTCTCTCAAACTCTCGGCTTTTTAGGCGCGGCCCTCATGCCGCTCTGCAACATCCCTTTGATCGCAAGGATCATAAAGAGGAAATCGGCCAACGACATCAGCCTGGGATGGGTCCTGGGCGTCGAAATTTGCGTTTTGGCGATGCTTCCCTCGTCTTTGGGGTCTGCGGACCCTGTCCTCAAGATTTACGGCATTTCCAACTCGATTTTCTTCTCCATCGTCACCGGCGTCGTCTGTTATTATCATTCGAAATAACCCCAATCTCATGAAGGTCCTTTTTCTGATTCTCCTGCTGACGGGCACCGCTTCCGCCGCGAAGAAGCCGGATTATGATTCCGCGATCGCCCGCTCGGAAAATTTTTTACGCCAAAACAGGACGGACGACGCCGTCATCCAGGCGGAAATCGCAAGAGATTTAAAGCCCAATCGTCCGGAATCCTATATCGTTCTCTCAAAAATATATCTCAATCTCGGGGAAAAGGACCGCGCGCTTGATTTCCTTCTCGACGGATATAAAAAATGCGGCGCGATGCCGGACGCGCCCCTCGCAGAGGTCCATGAGCTTTCCACGGAGTCCCGCGTCATCGTGATTGAGCCCAGAGGCAAGAAGAGCGTGCTCGGGACCCGAGGATTCAAAGACGCCGCATACAGGGAGAAGATCCTGAATGCGCTCAAGAGCCGTCCCCACGCTCGCCTGGCTCTGGCGGAACGGTTCATCCAGGAAGGCAACGTGACGGATTCATTTTTATTGCTGGAAGATTTCAAATCCCCCGCAGAGGAAGCGCCTAAATATTTTTATGTCCGAGCCAAAGGGTTTTATCTCCTGGGCAACGACGAAAAATTTGAGAAAGCCGCCGCCCAAGCCCTCGCTCACCCCGTTCCCAATCCCCGCCAACTTTACGAGCTGGGAAAACTTTCCGTCCTCGCGGGCTCCGACGAAACCGCGGAACAGTTCCTGCGCCTCGCCCAAAAAAATGCCGTCACCTCCGATCCTGAATTTCTGAAAAAAATCGATCGGGCCGTCAAACACCCCGAGGTCTTTTTAAATGAAGACGACGGGAATTGAAGTCCCTCCAACCGAAACCGGCATCCTTGAAGGTTTAAACCCAGCCCAGGCATCCGCGATCCTGCACGGAGAAGGCCCGCTTTTGATCGTGGCCGGAGCGGGAACGGGAAAAACGACCGTGCTCACCCGCAGGATCGCCCACCTCGTCGCTTCCAAGAAAGCCGCGCCCCGCGAAATTTTGGCCCTCACCTTCACCGACAAGGCCGCGCAGGAAATGGAAGAGCGCGTGGACCGCCTCGTGCCTTATGGTTTCAACGACGTGTGGATCTCCACTTTCCATTCGTTCGGAGACCGCATCATCCGCGAAAACGCCTTTGACCTCGGCATGTCGCCCGACGTCAAAGTCCTCTCACAGCCTGAAGCCGTTGTCTTCATGAAAGAAAATCTCTTCAAGTTTGAGCTCAACCATTATCGCCCTTTGTCAGACCCCACCCGTTTCATCGAAGCGCTCCTCACCGCTTTCAGCAGAGCCAAAGACGAAGAAGTTTCCCCGGCTGATTTCATCGCTTCCGCCCAGGGCAAACTCTCGGCCGCCCAAAATTCCGAAGAACAGGAAGAAGCCGAGAAAGAAATGGAAGTGGCGCGGGCTTATGAAATGTATGAAAAAATGAAGTTCGAGAGAGGTTTCGTCGATTTCGGCGATCAGGTTCTCCTCACGCTTAAAATATTGCGAGAACAGCCTTCCGTCCTCAAAAAGATTCATGCCCAGTTCAAATATATTTTGGTCGACGAATTTCAGGACACCAATTACGCCCAGTTCGAGCTCCTCAAAATGCTCGCGCAGTCCCGCCGCAACATCACGGTGGTGGGCGATGATGATCAGTCGATTTATAAATTCCGCGGCGCCTGCCTGTCCAACATCCTCGGTTTCCGGAAAGCCTATCCCGAAGCGGTCCAGATCGTGCTCCAGGAAAATTATCGCTCCACCCAGGTGATCCTGGACGCGGCCTATCGACTGATCCAGCACAACAATCCTGACCGCCTGGAATATCAGGACCGGATCAACAAATATCTGCGCGGACAAAACATGAACGGGCCTGCGGTGGCCTATCACAAGTTCGACAAGGAATTTTCCGAGCGCGAATTTATCGCTTCATCCATACAGGATCTTTTAAAAACATCACAGGTTCAGGCCAAAAACATCGCGCTCCTCGTGCGCACGAATGCCGCGGCGGAACCTTTCATCAAGACCCTGAACGCGGCGGGCATCCCCTGGAAATTTTCCGGAAACTCGGGACTTTATGAGCAGGAAGAAATAAAAATCGTGCTTTCGTTCCTCCGCGCTGTCGACGACGAAGGGGACTCTTCGAGTTTATATTATCTCGCCGCCTCCAGAATTTATGACATGAGCTCCGAAGACCTTTCCCGCCTGACCCAGGCGGCAAAAAAAATGAACCGTTCCCTCCTGGACCTCTTCAAGGGTTATGAAACTCTCGCGCCCGATTTGGTCCTGGGCGAGGAAACCATAAAAAAAGTCGCGGAGATCTGCGAGAACATTTCCAGATATCGTTCCCTCTCGGCCAAGATTCCGACCGGCGTCCTCCTTTATCAGTTTCTGGACGAAAAAGGCGTGTTCAAAAACCTGGCGGAAACCCAGGACTGGCGGGCCGCTCAGGAAGCGCAAAATCTTCAGCACTTTTTCGAGATGATCAAACGCTTCGCGCAGGTGAGCCCTTATGACCGCCTCCACGAATTTGTGCGATCGTTGGAAGCGCTTCGGACCGCCGGAGAAAACCCGGCCAGCGCAGACCTTTCCCACGAGGAAAATGCCGTGAGCGTGCTCACCGTTCACTCAGCCAAAGGATTGGAGTTCGACACGGTTTTCATCGCGGGATGCGAGCAGGACCGTTTTCCGGCGAGAAACAGATCGGACAAAATCGAGATTCCCGAAAACCTGATCAAGGACGTTCTGCCCGAAGGCAATTATCACACGCAGGAAGAACGGCGCCTCTTTTATGTCGCCATGACGCGCGCCAAGCGGGAACTCATCCTCACCTCCGCCCGCGACCTCGGCGGAAAAAAATCATGGAAATCTTCGCAGTTCGTCCTTGAAGCGCTGGATAAGCCGAACGTCGACGAAAAAGTCATCAAGTCCAGCCCGCTGGATTCTCTCAGGATTTTTACCAGCGACATGAATGCGCCCGAAAGAGCTCCCGCGAAGAGGAACTCAAGGGACATCAATATTTCTGCGACCGCCATTGAAGATTATCTGAGCTGTCCTCTGAAATTTAAATTTTCCCGCGTCCTCCGGATTCCGGTTTTGATGCACCACACCACCATCTTCGGCATCGCCGTCCATGAAGCGCTCAAAAGTTATCATATCGCCAGGCGCGACCAAAAGGATTTCACTCTCAAACAGCTCCTCGACATTTTCACCAGTTCCTGGAAGAGCGAAGGTTTCGTCTCTCGCGAACACGAAGAGCGGCGCCTCGACGAAGGGCTCCAGGTTTTAAAAACCTATTTCAAAAGCGAGGAGAAATCCAAAAGTCTTCCCTCGCTTGTTGAAGAGGATTTCCGCATGGGCCTGGGCGGAGCCACCCTCCGCGGGCGCTGGGACAGGATCGATCTGGGAGATGAGACCAACATCATCGACTATAAAACCGGCGACGTCAAAGACCAAAAAGCGGCGGATGCCAAGGCCAGGGACAGCAAACAGCTGGGACTCTATGCCCTGGCTTATGAAAAACGATTCGGCAAACTGCCCGACAAATTGTCGCTCCATTTTGTAAAATTTGGAATCGAGGGAACGGTCCGGCCGACGCCCCAGTGGATCGAAAAAACGCTTCAGCAGACCGAGGAAGCGGTGCGGGGGATTACGGAAGAAAAGTTCGATCCGTCTCCCGGGTTCGACTGCCGCTGGTGCGCCTATGAAAAAATCTGTCCGGCGCTCCGAAAGGGATAAAAAAAGGAAAATATGATTCCAGTCTGGTTTTTGTGGGTCGCAGGTTTTTTTATTGTGGGGATGTTCATTCTCACGGTCCTTGTTTTGATGATGGTCAACCAGCAGATTTCAAGCGTCAGTTCCCAGGTCCAAAACCAGATGAACTCCGTCAATCAAAGTTTTCAAACCACGACCGGACAGATCAACACCCGCCTGGACGACGCCTCCCGCATGGTGCAGACCGTTTCCCACCAGCTCGGGACTCTTTCGCAGGCCACAGAACGCATTTTTGAAGCCACCAAAACCCTCTCGACTCTCGAGGATATTTTAAAGCCTCCCAAACTCCGCGGCGGCATGGGCGAAATTTTGCTCGAAAACGTCTTGCGGGAAATCCTGCCTTCGGAAGAATTTTATTCGTTCCAGCATAAATTCAAGTCCGGCAACGCCGTGGACGCGGTCATCAAGCTCAAAGACGGCATGATCCCCATCGACGCCAAATTTCCCCTCGACAATTTCCGCCGCATGGTCGAATCCAAAAGCGAAACGGACCGCCTCGTCTTCCGCAAAGAATTTTTATCCAACGTGAGGAAACACATCGACGACATCTCCAGAAAATATATTTTGACCGACGAAGGCACGCTCAATTTCGCGCTCATGTATGTCCCGGCGGAAAACGTCTATTATGAAATGATCGTGCGGGAAGACACGTCCAGCGCCTCTGAAGATGTTTATTCTTATGCCGCGGCCCGCCACGTTTTTCCCGTCTCGCCCAATTCGCTTTATCCTTATCTCATGACGATCGCCCTCGGGTTCCGGGGCCTTAAAATCGAAGCTCAGGCCAAACAAATTTTGTCACAGCTCACCCGCGTTCAGGGGGACCTGGAAAAATTCACCCGCGAATTTCAGCTGGTGGGCACCCACATCGACAATGCCCAGAAGAAATTTTCCGAAGCCGAGAAAAAGCTGGGCAGAGTTGAAGTCAAAATCGAAGCTCTCCGCCAAGGCAGTCCCTCGGAAATTATAGAACCCGAACAGATGGAGCTCGGAAGCTGATGAGCCGAAGCAAAGTGAACGTCGTGCTGGTTGAGCCCGACATCCCGGGAAACACGGGCAATGTGGGCCGCACCTGCGTGGCGACGAGCAGTTCCCTGCATCTGGTGGGCCGGCTGGGATTTTCCCTCGACGACAAATATCTCAAGCGGTCGGGATTGGATTATTGGCCGAATGTGGATTTGAAACAGCACAAGGATTGGGACTCTTTCGTCTCAACGCTCAAGACTGAGAGCCATTTATATTTTTTTGAGAAAGACGGTGCGCAAAATTATTGGGACGTCGAGTTTAAACCTGAAACCTATCTGGTTTTCGGCTCGGAGACTTCAGGATTTTCTAAAAAAATGATAGAAAAGTTCGGAGGCCAGTTCATCCGCATCCCCATGACGGGTCCGGTGAGGTCTTTGAACCTTTCCAGTTCGGCCGCAGTCGCGGTTTATGAGGTATTAAGGCAATGGCATTGAGAAAAATCGTGAAACACGGGGACCCGGTCCTCCGGAGAGTGTGCCCCAACGTGAAGACGATCGACAAGGAAATCCTGCAGTTGATCGACGATATGTTTGAGACGATGTATGACGCGCCGGGCATTGGCCTTGCCGCAAACCAGATCGGTGTGGCGCTCAACCTTGCCGTCATCGACATCCAGCCCAACAGCAAAAAGTTTCCCGTGGTCCTCATCAACCCCAAAGTCGTGGAACTCAAAGGACGATTGTTCGAAGAAGAAGGCTGCCTTTCCATCCCCGGGTTCCTCGCCAAAACCAAACGATATGCCTTCGCCAAAGTGGAGTGCATCAACGAAAAAGGATTTCCCATCACCGTTTCGGGCGAAGGCCTCATGGCCCGCGCTCTCCAGCACGAGACGGACCATCTCAAGGGCAAGTTTTATGTCGACCGCCTGCCTTTGATCCGGAAACTCAAACTCTTCAACGAGATCCGAAAGTTTAAAAAAACTCACGAGTGGTGAAAACTTTATTTTTGGGAACGCCTGAAACGGCGGTTCCATATCTCAAATTCCTCCTCGACAAAACCCGCGTCGTGGGCGCGCTCACCCAGCCCGACCGGCCCGCGAAACGAGGACAGGTCCTCCAAAAATCGCCCGTTAAAATATTTGCCGAAGAGCACGGAATCCCCGTGATCCAGCCCATAAATTTGAAAGACCCCGACTTCATAAAACAAATTCAATCTCTGCAACCCGAAGCGGGCATCGTCGTGGCCTATGGCAGAATTCTCCCCAAAGAAGTGATCGCGCTCTTCCCGAAAGGGGTGTACAACATCCATTTTTCCCTCCTGCCGGAACTCCGGGGAGCCGCTCCCATGCAGTGGGCGATCCTGCGGGGTTATGATAAAACCGGCGTCTGCTCTTTTAAAATTGCCGAGACACTGGACACGGGCGAGATTATGTCGAGGAGAGAAGTCCTAATCGCTCCCGACGATACAGCGATCACCTTGGAAAACAAACTTGTTCCCGCCGGGCTCGAAACGCTTGAGGATACGCTGAAAGCGATCGATGAAGGTAAACTGGTCGGACAGAAGCAGGAAGGGCCTTCGACTTATGCCCCTCTCATAAAAAAAGAGGACGCCAAAATTTCGTGGAACGATTCCGCTCAGGAGATCGACAGAAAAATTCGGGGACTCCTCCGCATCGGCGCCTTCTGCTCCACGGAAAACGGCGAAATCATAAAAATATGCAAAGCCAGTCCGCTCGAGAGCTCCAACTCAAAAAATCCCGGAACTGTGACAAAGATTGATGGAAAGAACGGCATTGTGATAGAATGTGGAAAAGGCGCTCTGCAGGTGATCCGCATCCAGCCGCAGGGCAAAAAAGAGATGGACGCCTGGGCCTATCTGCAGGGGCATCCCATGAAGCCGGGAACCCGATTTCTGTGAAACTTTCTGCCTGAAATGACATCTAACAAGGACCATGAATTACATTAAAACGACTCTTCTGATGTTCGCGCTTTTGGCTCTGATGATGGTGATCGGCCGGTTCATCGGCGGCGTTCACGGGATGTATTTGTTCTTTGGGATCGGGCTCGTCATCAACTTTGTGTCTTATTGGTTTTCGGACAAAATCGTGCTCGCGATGTATGGCGCCAAAGAAGCCAAGGAATCCGAAGCTCCGGAAATTTATAAGATTGTGCGCAACCTCACACAGTGGGCACAGATGCCCATGCCCAAAATTTATGTCATGGATTCCCCCGTCCCAAACGCATTCGCCACAGGCCGGAACCCTGAGCACGCGGCGGTTGCGGTCACCACAGGCATTTTAAGCATCCTGGACGAAAAAGAACTGACCGGCGTCCTGGGCCATGAACTCTCACATGTTAAAAACAGAGACACTTTGATCTCCATGATCGCGGCGGCCATTGCCGGAGCCATCTCCATGCTTTCCAGAAGCGCCATGTGGTTCGGAGGCGGACGGGACGACGGAGAAAACCGCGGGAGCGGCGCGTTCGCGCTTGTGATCATGATCCTGGCTCCCATTGCGGCTTTCATCATCCAAATGGCGATTTCCCGCTCAAGAGAATATGCCGCGGACGAATCAGGCGCAAAACTCACAGGCCTGCCTCTCTCTCTCGCCAGCGCCCTTCAGAAGCTCCAGAGAGGGGTCAAAATGAACCCGGACGATTCCCACCCGGCCACCGCTCACTTGTTCATCGTTTCTCCTTTGTCGGGAGAATCGTTCATCTCGATGTTCTCCACGCATCCGCCGATCCCCGAGCGCGTCAAACGCCTTGAGGCCATGGCGAAAAACGCTTATTGAACTCCCCCCACATTCTCGATTTGGAGTTTGAGGAGCTCAAAAAAAAACTCCCCTCCGCTTTCCGCGCCCAGCAGATCGCAGACTGGATTTTCACCAAAGGAGCGGAAACCTTTGACGAGATGACGAATCTCCCCCAAGATCTCCGTTCATCCCTCAAGCGCGACTTCGCCCTGCGCAAAACCACTCTCGCCAAAACAGAATTGTCCAAACGGGACGGCACTCTGAAACTCATACTCCAGACTCAGGAAGGCCAGCAATATCCCTGCGTGTTTTTGCCCCACGGGCATTATCAGTCTCTCTGCATCTCCACCCAGGTTGGGTGCGCCTGGGAATGTTCTTTCTGCGCTTCGGGCCTGGTGAAGTTTGAGCGCAATCTCACTCCCGGCGAAATCTTGGAACAAATCTTATACGCGGAAAAGACAACAGGCAAAAAAATTCGTAATATTCTTTTTATGGGCATGGGCGAACCTCTGGCGAATTATGCAGGAACTGTCGGGACCATCCGCTGGCTGACCTCTCTTCACGGCATGGGGTTTCAGCCCTCCAGAATTGTCCTCTCGACCACGGGCCTGGCCCCCCAGATCCTGAAACTCTCCAAAGAAAATCTCCGCGTCAACCTGGCCCTTTCCCTGCACGCCCCGGACGACATTTTAAGAAAAAAAATCATGCCGAAATCTTCCAAGTTCCCGATCAAGGATGTTCTCGCCGCCTGCAAAACCTATTGGCAGGAAAACGGCGGAGAGTTCACGATCGAATATATTTTGCTGAAAGACATCAATGACCAGCCCGCTCACGCGGAAGCCCTGGCAAACCTTTTGACCTCGGCCCGGTTTCCAGCTCTGCCCAAAATCAACCTCATTCCCCAAAACCCCGTTGGAGGGATCGCCCTTGGGCCTTCAACCGAATCCCGAGCGAAGAACTTTTTTGATCTCCTGAAAAAGCGCCATTTCATCGTGCACACAAGAAAACCTCAGGGACAGGATTTGGAAGCGGCCTGCGGTCAACTCCAATGATTTCCCGCCCCATAAAATTTTTATTCGCCGCCATTTTTTTTATGGTCCTCGCCGCGCCTGCCTGGGCGATCAAGGCGTCTCTGGTTTATGACGGAGATGTGGTTTCCAAAGTCAGCCATAACGAATATAAAGGGGTGGATTATCTCCCCTTAAAATCGGTCGCAAACCTCTTCAAGGCCCAGACGCAATGGATGCCGGTCGCTGAAAAAGCCGTGTTCCAGTGCCGCAACCGCAAGATCATTTTCTTAAACGGAAAAAAAACCGCCGAAATCGGCTCGGACAAAATTGAAATGGACGGGCCGGCGAGATATACAGACGGAACGCTCTATGTCCCGGCGTCATTTTTTGCGGCTGAGACATTCGCGCGATTGGTGGACTGCAAAGTGGAATGGAACTCCGACACCCTGACACTCTCGGCGCAACGGAACGTCAGCCTTTACGCGCCCAGGATCACGAGCAAAGCCGCAAGCACCCGCGTCGTTTTTGAGTCCACCGAACCCATCGAATATGAGGACAAGCTCAAGGGGAGGATCATCACGATCGACGTGCCCAAGGCCACGATCGCTCAGGACGAAACGATCCGGATCAAAGATCCGGTGGTGAGCGAAGTCAGCCTCGTCAAAGCCCACAAAGGCGCGGTCCTCAAAATCGACCTTGCCCAGTCCGTCACCCATTACACCGCGTCCCTCAGCGAAAACCCCTATCGTCTCACCGTGAACATCCGCAACCCCAAAGCTCCCGAAGCGGCGGAGGAAGAACAAAAACTCGTCCAGGCCATCCTCGAGCCCGAAGCTCCATTGCCTGTGCCTGCGGTCAAATCTGAAAAACCGAAAAACCATAAAGAAAAGAAGCCTAAAAAAGAACCCGTTAAAACGGTTTCGGCCGGCATAAGAAAAATCGTGGTGGACGCGGGGCACGGAGGCGAAGACACGGGAGCAATCGGGAAAGACGGGACCAAAGAAAAAGACATCAACCTCATGGTGGCGCTGGAACTTGCGAGAGAGCTGAGGCTTGAAGGGCACGATGTTTTCATGACGCGGAAAAGCGATGTGTTCATTTCCCTGAGCGACCGCTCTCTCATGGCGAACCAGGAAGGCGCGGACCTTTTCATATCGGTCCACTGCAACGCGGCTCCCTTCAAACGCAAAGAAGGCGGATTTGAAATTTATTTTCTTTCGGAAGACGCCTCTGACCAGCACGCCGAAGACATCGCCAGGTTTGAAAACATGGAACCGGAACGGAGCGGGCTCAAATCCGACAGCAACCGGAGAGCCACCGAAGTGCTCTTCTCCATGGCGCGGACCGAGTTCATCAACGAGTCCTCGCTCCTCTGCCACATGGTGAGCCACGCGGTCAACCAGCGGGTTCCCATCGACAATCGCGGCGTCAAACAGGCGGATTTTCACGTGCTTCACGGAGTGCAGATGCCTTCGATTTTGGTGGAGATGGCTTTCATTGACCATCCGCCCGAGGAAAAGAAACTGCGCCAGAGGAAATTCAGGAGCGCCATGGTGGATTCCATCGTGACCGGCGTGCAGAACTTCGAGTCCAAATACTCCCTGCTTAAATAACTTCCAGAACCTCGTCCACCCTGATGGATCCGATCTTGTGATCCGCCGCGCGCAAAAACCGGACCGCCTCGCCTGGAGGTTTCCATTGATCCGGCTCGGTCTCTCCGAACAGCGCGAGTGTCCCCGCCCCCACCGCTCCGGAAATGTGCATGACGCCTGTGTCGTTGCAGATCACTTGCCCGCTCAGCTTGAATATTCCAGCCATAACTCCGACAGAAATCCCTGTCACCACAGAAAACCCCGCCTGTTCAATTTCCGGCCGCCAGTCGGATTCGGAAGGGCCCAGGACAAAAACCGCCGCGCGCCCCTGCCCCCGGAGGGTTTGGGCAACCTGAATATAATTGGCGAGAGGCCAGCGGTTGTTCAGTTTATAGGAGCCGGGATGAATCGTCAAAATCGGACTTTTGAGTCGCAGAGATTCGAGGATATGCTTCGCCCGCGCCAATTCCTCGTCTGAAACGAAAAATTCCAGGGTTCTATCATCCAACTGGAATCCGAATTTTTTAAACACGCCGAAATTTTTGTCCACCTGATGCTGTGCCGACGGATCAAACGGAGCGTGGAGGTTATAAAAGGCGTCGGAATCGGCGTTCCCAAACGCTTTTCCGCCATATCTCAGTCGATAGGGCGCGCCGGAATAATAGGCGATGAGGTCGTTGGTGAGGTGCGTGCGCTGGGTCTCGAGAGTGACGGCCAGGTCAAACTTTTCCCGGCGGATGGAACGCATCAAAGAAAGGATTTTGAGCGGGTTTCGGTTCACGGCGCGTTTCTCATAAAGAAAAAGCCGGTCGATCCTTTGATTGTTCTGAAACACGGGCAGGTTCCTGTCCTGGATCACGAGCCCGACAAACAAATCTTTCTTCCACGCTTTGAGGGCGCGGAGCGTGGGAGTCACCTGAAAAAGGTCTCCCATCCGATAGGGCTCTTTCACGAGGAGGATTTTTTTCACGCGGTTCATGTCGAAGGCCCGATCAGGGTCAGACCCGAGCCCCGACATCAGTTTATAGATCAAACGCCGGCCTGCGTCCTCCGATTTTCCGATCCAGGGCCGGTCAACCGTCTCGTCCCAATGAGAATCTTTTTTCATGGCCGCTTTATCCTATCAACTTTCCCGATAACGATCAATTTGATAAACTGGTGGGATGAACCTTGTCCTGATCGGCATGATGGGCTCCGGCAAGAGCACCGTCGGAAAACTGGCGGCTGCCAAACTGAAACGGCGGTTTTTTGACTCGGATCGGATGATCGAAAAAGAGCAGGGCAAAATGATCGCGGAAATTTTTGAATCGCAGGGCGAACCCGCGTTCCGGGAACTCGAAAAGAGCATGATCCGGCGCCTGATGAACGAGACGGACGCTGTGATCAGCACGGGAGGCGGCGCGCCGCTCTCGGAAGAGAACTGGAAGAGCTTTCTGAACGGCACCGTGATCTGGCTCAAAGCCTCGCCCCATGTCCTTCATGAGCGGCTGAACCGAGGCGGGTCCTCGAGCCGGCCTTTGCTCAAAGATTCATTCACGGTCGAAAAGATCGCGGAAATCCTGAAAAACCGCACGCCGTTTTATAACAGAGCCGGCATCACGATCGAAACGGACCAGCTCGATCCGGAAGAATCCGTCGATAAAATTGTCCGGCTCGTCTCAACGGGAAAAAAATGAAACCGATATCCGTGAAACTCACAAACGCTTCTTATGACATTTCGGTGGGCTCTCCGCTGAGCGCCCTGGGACATTCTGTCTCTAAAATCAGGAAATCCAAAAACGCTCTCATTGTCACGCACCCTTCGATTTATAAATTATATGGCCCTCTCGTCGAAAAATCCCTTTCGTCCGCGGGGATCAGCCCGTCCGTTCACCTGATGCCTGAAGGCGAACACTCCAAAACCCTGCGCTCTGTGGAAGCCATATACCAAAGCTGTCTCCGCCATAAACTTGACCGGAGCTCATGGATCGTGGCGCTTGGAGGAGGCGTGGCGGGCGATGTCGCAGGATTTGCCGCGGCCACATATCTCAGGGGCATCCCTTTGGTGCAGGTCCCCACCACCCTGCTCGCGATGGTGGATTCTTCGATCGGCGGAAAAACCGGAGTGGATTTGAAGGAAGCCAAAAATTATGTCGGATCGTTTTATCAGCCCAAACTCGTGTGGGCCGATATTCAGACCCTGAAGACGCTTCCGGAACGGGAATTCATCAACGGGCTTGCGGAAGTGATCAAATACGGCGTGATCTGGGACCCCAAATTGTTCCAGACGCTGGAGGCAAAGATCCGCGGATTAAAAAACGACTTCTCGACGGCAGAAACGATCGTGCGCCGCTGCGCCGAGATCAAGGCGAAGGTCGTCTCCGAAGACGAAAAGGAAACGAAAGGCCTTCGCGAGATCCTCAATTTCGGCCACACCTGGGGACATGTCATCGAAACGATGGGGCAATACAAAATCTATAAACACGGCGAGGCCATCAGCATCGGGATGTGCGCGGCAGGGCAAATGGCCGCGGAAGAAGGTCTTTGGAGCAAAGACGAATTGACGCGCATGGAAGATTTGCTTGAACACGCAGGGCTTCCCCTCAAACTTTTAAAACCCATCCCCGCCAAACCGGCCATGCAGATTCTCGCCAGAGACAAGAAAAACCTGGGCGGACGCCTCCGTTTCGTCCTGCCCTCCAAAATTGGTAAAATGTCCGTCAAGGAAGTGGTTCCTGAACTTGCCCTGAAAGGTCTCGAATATGTCCAGCCTTAAAACCGCCCAGCGCCTCTCTCCATCGGAGGGGTTGAAACTTTTTTCGTCCGAGCCCGTCCTGAAACTGGGCGAAATGGCGCAGGAAATTCGTTTCCAAAAAAATCCCCGTCCCGTCGTCACTTTCGTGATCGATTCCAACCCGAACTATACCAATATCTGCGTCACAGACTGCACTTTCTGCGCTTTTTACCGCAAACCCGGATCCTCTGAAGGATATGCCCTCACTGTAGAACAGGTGATGGAAAAAATTCAAAAATCCGCCGAGCTGGGCGCAACCACAGTCCTCCTGCAGGGCGGACATAACCCGGAAATTCCCTTGGATTATTATCTGTCTCTCATTCGGGAAACGAAATCGCGGTTCCCCCAAATCACGCCCCACTTTTTTACGGCTTCTGAGATTCAGAATATGGCGCTGGTTTCGGGATTATCTCTCGAGCAAGTGTTGGAAAAATTATACGAGGCAGGCCAACGGACGATTCCCGGAGGCGGGGCGGAGGTTCTCTCAGAAAGGGTGCGCATGAGACTCGCGCCCAAAAAAGGCGGCCCGCAGAAATGGCTGGAAGTTCACAGGGCGGCCCACAAGATCGGGTTCAAGACCACCGCCACGATGATGTATGGCCATCTGGAAACGCCGGACGACGTGATCGAACATTTTGAAAACATCCGCAACCTGCAGGACGAAACGAATGGGTTCACGGCCTTCATCCCCTGGAGCTTTAAACCCAACCACACGCCTCTGCAGAAGAAAGTCGCGCTGGGTTCCACCGCAAATGATTATTTAAGAATGATCGCTTTCTCCAGAATTTATCTCGACAATTTTGACCACATTCAGGCGTCCTGGTTTTCCGAAGGCAAAAAAACCGGCCAGGTGGCTCTCCACTTCGGGGCCGATGACTTCGGCGGAACCATTTTTGAAGAAAACGTCCACAAGGCGACCGACCACGTGGTGAAAACCACCGTCGAGGAAATCAAAACCCTCATCCGCGAGACAGGCCACATCCCCGCCCAGCGCACGACGCTTTACGAAATTATTAAAGAATATTAGTTTTTAGGATTTTCGAAGGCTTTTTTGCGCTCTTCGATTTTTTTTCGGACTTCCTGCAGATCGTTCGGCTTGTGAGACAAGACGGACTCAACAACTTCCCCGGTCATGGTCAAAATCACGCATCCGGTCTGGGCTTTCACGGTCGCGATCGCGCTGGAAGGCGTCATGAGGGAAATCTCGCCGAAATATTCCCCCTCGCCCAGCTCAGCCACCTTCTTGCTGTCTGACCCGGCCCTTTTGAGGATGTCCACCGTTCCGCTCCGGATGAGATAAAGCCGGTCGGAAAATTCTCCCTGCCTCAAAATCAGCTGGCCCGGCTCACAGTTCATCTCTTCCATCGATTCCGCAAGGCTGAGGATATCGTCGTCCGAGCAATGATCGAAAAAGTCGAGACCCTTAAATGTTTTTTTAACCCAGCTGTAATCTTCCGGATTAAGCATGCTTAGTCGATAATTTCCAATTTTTCCGGAGCTTTAAAAAGGCCTTTTTCAGCTCCAAGTTTAAAAAGCGTCTTGAGGGCGGACTCGCCTTCACTGCCCAAATCTTCCGTGTCGTCGTTCACATACATCTCCACAAATTTCCGAGCTGTCTCTTTGGGGATGCCCCGGCCGTATTTCATGGAATAATCCAGAGCCTCATCGCCTTCGGTCCGCGCGAACTGGATGCTGTCTTTGAGCGCCCGCTGAATTTTTGCGGCTGTTTCGCGGCCGAGATCTTTTCGGACCACATCCAGCCCCAGGGGGATGGGAAGCTGATATTTCTCAAACCACATCTTGCCCAGGTCCATGCAGTTGACCACGCCGAAATCTTTATAGTTGAGCTGTCCTTCGTGGATGATGAGTCCCGCGTCCACCTTGCCCGTCTTGACCGCATCAATGATTTTGTCAAAGGGGGTCTCCACAGGCACGAAATCGCCGAGGAAAATTTTGAGGAGCAAATAAGCGGTGGTTTGGAACCCGGGGATGGCGATTCTTTTTCCTTTAAGTTCGTTCGGCGAGAGCCACTTGTTGGCGATCACCATGGGACCATAATTGCGGCCCACACTGGCGCCCGACGACAAAATCCAATAATCCTTGGCGACGAAAGGATAAACTGCGGCCGAGATCGCCGTGATCTCGAGATCCGCCCGAAGCGCGCGCTTGTTCAAAGACTGGATGTCCTCGATCACATGCTCGATGTCAAAACCCTCCAGCTTCACCGCGCCCTTGGTGAGCGCATAAAACATATACGCGTCGTCCGGGTCCGGGCTGTGGCCCACTCTCAACACCTTGTTCTTGATTTCAGTTGTCATAAATTTGTGTGGCGGGGGAGAGAATTGAACTCTCGACCTCTCGCTTATGAAGCGATTGCTCTAACCGGACTGAGCTACCCCGCCTTTTCGTCTATAAAGTGTTTTTCTTATTTTTCCGTCGATGAAAAAGGTTCTTGGCCCCTATTGCTGGAAACTCCTGACAGCTCCTGAAAGCTCACCTTTTGACCTCATTTTCAGTTTACATCAGAAATTTATCAGAAAAGCGACGGGACTCGGTATTTTAGCAATTTTGCCCCTTAGAAGCAAAAGATTCAGGATTTAAAGAGGAACTGGAAACGGAAAAGCAGCGGATGACACCGATTCGGTTTTTGAAGATTATTGATGCTTTAATTTTGACAGCTTTAGATTCTCAGCGCGGCCTGCAGGTAAATCAAAATGGCCGCCGCAATGAAAATTTCTACGATGATGGGGGTCATCATCTTTATCCATTGGAATGGTGTGAAGTCCTCATCTATATCTTTCTTGATGAAAGCGTAAGCGACCACGGATTGTGCCGAACCAATGTGCGTCCAGCACCCACCAACGGCATATCCCGCAATTTGGGACAGTGAAAACAGATGTATCAAGTTCACTTCCATTCCTTGTAGTGCCCTGCCGCCAAAATCCGCTACGACATTATTATCGAGGATCGCGGACAGAAACGTGGTCCCTGCAAACTGGGCGAAAGCCACATGGGAAGAGCCCAATCTTTCGATGGCATAGTTCAGTCCATGTGATAGTTGGTTCAAGAAACCTGTCTTCTGAAGAACAGTTATGGAAAAGAAAAGGGGTATGAGAAACAAGTATTCCTTGTATTCGTGAACCGCCTCTCTCAGAGCCAATAGCCGCATTTTAGGGATTGAGGCAATGGCAAACCAGGACACCGCAAAGCCGCTGAAAGAGGACAAGAAAAGCGGTACGTTATGGTTCATGGCATGCCAAATGAGCAGGCTGATAAAAGGAATAAATCCGAGCGCGCCCAGAACCTGGGACGTCCGCCTTTGCCGGCTGACGGATTCCAACGTGCTTTGAATTCTTCGATACGCATCATCCTTTTTCTCTATTTCTTCGCCGAAATTGTGCACATAATAGTGATCCAAATCTTCCGCGACGTTCTCCCAAACAAATTTACCTAGAAGCATCTTTCTTATTTCGGCTGGAACCTTCTGGTTGACCAATGCTTCCCCCAACGGCTCGCCATTGTACAACCGCTCAATGACCGGTTGAAAATGGCCGCCAAGCCGTTCTTCATGTTCCTCCACAAATTCAATCGGCGTCAACATCTCTCCATGTCGGGAAGCTTGTAGGAATCGCACGTCCGCCGTATGACGATCCAGGATATCGAGTTTTTGAACTTCCACTGTCTTGCCGGAAAATCTCCGGCGTAAGTTCCAAAAAACGATGAAATAGCTTGCGACCGCGACAGGCAGGCAATACCGCAGGAAGAACGCATTGTCCAAATGTGGGTGAAGATTAGATTTCATGATGAGGTTGGGAGGCTCGCCGTAAGCCAGCCACATGCCGCAAACGGTAGTCACGACCGTCGAGATCATCACGGCATAAATAATGTCCTTTTTCACGGCCCTAGAGAGGAACAGGATAACGATCATGGTGCGGATCATGAGACCGATCATCGACACGCCATCCAGTATGCCCGAAGCGAGCGACACAATGGCGGCCAATAGCGCTATCGTGACGACTACGTTTCCGCGTCTTTTTTCAAGAACTTTGAAGCTGATCGATTCCAACAACCGCGTCTGAGCGATGGCGGCTACGAAGAAAGTCAACCCCAATATGAACAGCATGGTGTCGGCGTGGATAAGTTCATCCCAGCCATGAAGGGTAAAAAGGTACTGACGAAGGGTAGGCAGGAGAGCGGAAAATCCTCCCACATCAACGGCCTGGCGCAGATTTGTGGAGCCGTGCCACCATGTCGACCAGAAAGTCGCTGCGATTACAAGCCCCATTCCATAGGTTAAAGCGTTCTTATCCAATCGGTACCGAATGGAGCCGAACACAAATAGAGAAACGACCGTAAGGAGGACTTCAACGGCTATTGCCCAAGAAGGGATGAGGTAAAAGGTGCCTGCTATAGTCATTAAACACGCTGTTATGAAGCAAGAAACAGCGAATTTTCGTGAGGAGAGATGAATAATTTCTTGGTTGACCCCGGATTGCTTTTGCATGGCTGGTTATTTTTTCTTAGTGTTCGGATCCTTATCTTGATTCCTTCTGCCATTGATGATGGCGTATATGATGAACCCTATAAAAAGACCGATAAGAATCAGAACTGGCCATTCCTGTGCGAAATTAAAATGAAAGGACATGTCTACACCTCCTCAATTGAAAAACCGATAACCGGAGTTTTCCAGTTATCGGCGATAAAAAAGCCACCGCTGGAATAACCCAGCGATGGCGGCCCGACCATCTGCGTGAAACCTCCAAGGACACAGATATCATGTCCTTGAACCCGCTATCACATTACCAAATTATTCCACATTCCTCAAATTCAAAAACGACTGACCCTAAAATACACTCTTGACATTGCGCGAAGATCCGGCTACAATGTAAGTAAGTGTTTACATACTCTCTTTAGGAGAACGCATGAAACCAACTGTTAGACAGCAAGAAATTGTAGAAGCCGCCCGAAGCATCATCACGCTAAGGGAATGGAAAGCCTGACCATTCGCGAATTGGCCAAAGAGCTGAAATTGACCGAAGGGGCCATTTATCGGCATTTTAAAAGCAAGAATCAAATCATTGAGCTGTTGATTG
>JAKFYJ010000024.1 GCA_021730935.1 Elusimicrobiota bacterium | reverse complement strand
CGCAAAATTGGAAACGAGGCAGACCGTGTTTTCCCGCCCAAAGTGAAAGGCCCGATCTGAGAAACCTTGGATTTGCGTCGTGAATAATGATAAAGATTTTCGGAATAAAATATGGATTCTTTATTTTTAGCGGCCGTTTTGTCCTGGCGTTTCTGATATTCCCCCGCGATCTGCACGCAGACAGGAACCTCAAACTCGGGATCTTCCGTCAGGGAAACACGAATGGTGTCGCCGATTCCGTCTTCGAGCAAGCTTCCAATGCCGATGGCGGATTTAATGCGGCCGTCCTCCCCGTCTCCGGCCTCTGTCACTCCCAAATGAAAGGGATACGCCATGCCAAGCTCTGTCATTCTTGCGGCCAGCAGACGATAAGCCCCGATCATGACTTTGGGGTTTGAAGATTTCATGGAAAGGATGATGTCATAAAACCCGTTCTTCTCGCAGATCCTCACAAACTCAAGCGCGGACTCCACCATGCCTTCGGGAGAATCACCATAACGGTTCATGATGCGGTCTGAAAGGGAACCGTGGTTGGTCCCGATCCGCATTGCGCGCCCGAGCTTCTTCATTTTAAGCACGAGAGGCGTGAACCTCTCTTCAATCCGATCCAACTCTTTCTGATATTCCGTGTCCGTATATTCCAAAACTTTAAACGTTTTTGAGTCGACGAAATTCCCCGGGTTGATGCGGACTTTCTCCACATGTTCCGCCGCTTCCATCGCGGCCGCGGGCAGAAAATGAATGTCGGCCACAAGAGGCTGGTGATATCCTTTTGCCGCAAGCTCGCGTTTGATGTTCTTTAAATTTTTGGCGTCCTCAACGGTGGGCGCTGTGATGCGGACAATTTCGCACCCGGCCTGAATCATGCGGATCGATTGCGCCACGGTCGCGTCCGTGTCCATCGTCCGGGTCGTTGTCATAGACTGAAGACGGATGGGGTTCTTGCCGCCCACGCCCACATTCCCCACCTTCACCTCGCGAGTGGATCTCCGGGCAAACGAATAGAGGTCCGGGGAATATTGCAGGCCGGATTGGCTTATGTTTTGAGGGTCTTTAAGGTCAATTGGGGGCATCAGTATATTATACCACGGCCAGGGCCGGGCAAATCCTATTCGGAGAACTCTGCGATGAGAAACGTGTGGTCCGACGGTTTTTCGAGGGCGCGGGGTTTCTTGTCGATCCAGATTTTTTTGAGGCGGGAAACCATGGGTTTGGTGCCCAAAATATGGTCAATCCGCCAGCCGAGGTTCCGGCTGAACGCGGGAACATAACGAAAATCCCAATAGGTGTAATGGTCCGGGCCCTTCTCCTTTTCCCTGAAAAGATCAGTCCAGAGGCCTTCCATGGTCGATTTAAGGGCATTCCTGGCATCGATGTGGAAACAAGCGTGATCCTCGTTTTCTTTGGGCCTGGCGAGGTCAATTTCCTCAGGAGCCACGTTCAAATCTCCCATCCAGAGAGCGGGCTCATTGACCTTCAGGTTTTTAGTGAAATATTCTTTCAGGTCTTTATAATATTTGAGTTTCTTCTGATATTTCGGAGAATCAATCTCGAATCCCTGAGGAATATAAGTATTAAAAAGTTTTATGCCTTTGTATTCGGCCTGGATGAGTCGGGCGTCTTCTGCAGGATCGTCCGGATAAAGCTTCCAGGGAATTCGTTTGAGGGGCTCTTTGGAAATGAAGCAGACTCCGTTATAGCTTTTCTGGCCCGTAAAGATGACATTCCATCCCGCGGATTCAATGGCCTCTTTGGGAAATTCGTGGTCCTGAACTTTGGTTTCCTGAATGGAAAGAACATCAGGTTGTTCAGACTTGAGCCAATCCAAAACGATGCCCAGTCGAGCGCGAATCGAGTTGGCGTTAAATGTGGCGATCTTCAAGATTATTGTTGGTCGAGCTGACTGGAGAGGGCGCCGCGGCGGCTATAAAGCACGGCGACTGCGAGAGCGATGAGGCAGATGATGACGATGACGGCGCGGACCTGGAACGAAATGCCGTTGATGGCGAAGGGAGCAACCAGGATGCCGACAAGGTTCATGACTTTGATCATGGGGTTCAGGGCAGGGCCTGCGGTGTCTTTAAAGGGGTCTCCGACGGTGTCGCCGATAACAGAGGCCTTGTGGCATTCTGTCCCTTTGCCGCCCAAAAATCCGTCTTCGATCTTCTTTTTGGCGTTGTCCCAGTTGGCGCCGGTGTTGGACATATAAACGGCAAGAAGCTGGCCTGTCACAATGGCGCCGACTAAAAATCCGCCGAGGGAGGCCACTCCCAGAGAGAAAGCAATGACGATGGGAGAAAAGATGGCAAGAATCGCAGGTCCGAGGAGTTCTTTCTGTGCCATGGAAGTCACGATGGAAACGCAGCGGGCATAATCCGGTTTTTCTTCGCCCTGCATGATGCCGGGATGCTCGCGGAACTGACGGCGAACTTCCTCAACGACGCCGAACGCCGCTCTGCCCACGGCCTTGATCGCAAACGCCGAAAAGAGAAACGGAACTGCCGCCCCGAACAAAAGGCCCACAAAAACTTTGGGCTGGTTCACCTGGATGCCGATCTCCACAAGCTTGGCTTCGTCGATGAATGAGCGGAAAAGCGCGATTGCGGCAAGCACGGCTGTGGCAATGGCGAGGCCTTTCGTGAGGGCCTTGGTGGTGTTTCCGATGGCGTCCATCCATGCCAATGTTCTGGAAGCTTCTTCTTCCTGCTCGATGCCGCTCATCTCAAAAATTCCATGAGCGTTGTCGGTGATAGGGCCATAGGTGTCCATGGCCAAAATATATCCGGTGGTGGTGAGGAGGCCCAAGCCCCCGAGAGCGATGCCATAGGCCGCAAGAGCGGGCTCGCCTGGGAAAATCAAATAGGAAGCGATGATGGTGATGCCGATCATGACGACGGCCCAGACGGTGGATTCCATGCCTTCAGCGATGCCAGAGAGGATGGTGGTGGCAGGGCCGGTTTTTGTTGCTGTTGCAGTTTCCGTGACGGGGCCTTTGTCGGGATGCGTATAATAATTCGTGATCCAAAGCGTGACGATGGAGAGGAGAACGCCCATGGTGGTGGCCCAGAACAAGCGCCAGTCCGGCAGGCCCGTGTTGGGATCAATAACATAATAAAGAGTCACAACGACAAAACCGAGGACGCTCGCAATTGAGGAAACCCAATATCCCAGGTTGATGGGTTTCATGGGGTCTTTCATTCCGCTGCCTTCTTTCACGCGAACAGCCATGATTCCAAGAATGGACGAGAACACTCCGACGGCGCGAAGGAGGAGAGGATAAAATATAAGCGTGAGGGCAAAGCCAGAAGCGTGAACGCCATAACGCGCATTGAAAGCGGGATCGAGAAGGCAAGCCGCGGCCAGAATGATGGCGGCAACCAGTGTGACTTCATAAGACTCAAAAACATCTGCGGCCATTCCGGCGCAGTCTCCGACATTGTCGCCCACATTGTCTGCGATCGTGGCCGCGTTTCTGGGATCGTCCTCAGGAATGCCCACTTCAACTTTCCCCACGAGGTCGCCGCCGACATCAGCCGCTTTCGTGAAAATGCCTCCGCCGACCCGCATAAAGAGCGCGGCCAAAGATCCGCCGAAACCAAAGCCCACGAGAACTTTCGTGGCGTGTTCCTTAAAGATGATAAAAATGATGGTGGCGCCCAGGAGCCCGAACCCGACCGTGAACATTCCTGAAACAGCCCCGGCCTTGAAAGCCATTTCCATGGCGGCCTTGAAACTCTTGAGAGCGGCATTCGCGGCTCGGACATTGCCCTTGACCGCAAGCCACATTCCCACGAACCCTGCGCCATAAGAGGCCGCAACGCCCATGAGGAAGGAGAGAGAGACTCCGAGAGGAATATTTTTAAGGGTTTCATCGCCTTCGTAAATTCTCCGATACATAAGGAAAAGTCCCGCGGCGATCACCAAAACGAAAAGGACCATGGTCCGGATCTGCTTCCACAAATAGGCGAGAGCGCCCTCTTCAATGGCCTTGGCCACTTCCTGCATTTTCGCGGAACCTGGATCAGCCCGCAAAACAGAAATGCAAAGATAGCCGCCGTATAAAATGGCGACGATCGCCGAACCCAGAACAATCCAGAGGATGTTCCATTCAGCCATACCTAAGACCGGCAGAGTTATGTGCGCTTCAGACATTGGGGTGAAATTCTAGCAAATTTATACCTTAAAGTCGCTGGCAATGTGACGAACTTCTATCAGGATGTCCTGAATCTGGGCCGCGGCCGATTCCGGAGACAACGAGCGGTTTTCAAGTTTTCCGGAAATTTCTTCGAGACGGAGAGCGATGCGGTCCGACAAATGTTTTTCCTTCATGAGTTTCTGACGGAGAAGTTCGATCATCAGGTTGATGTGCTCCGCTGTGTCAAAAAGTTCGTCGCCGTCCCTGAGCACCGCTTTCACCGTGAGGTCCCCTTTTGACATCGCCTCCGCCACTTTTTCCAGACGGAAAATGGGGCCCGCGAATTTATGTGAAATAAAAATGGCCGCCACGATGACGACCGCAAAATAAATGGGAAGATGAATGGCGAGAAGCCGGGCCGAGCCCAGGATGACCGCGTGCAGATTTTCATTTCCGAGCTGTTCGGAATATATTTTGCCCATAATGTAATAAAGATCGAGAGAAACAAGGGTCACGGTGAAAAGCACGGCCATAAAAACCAGAAGAACATATTTCATCTGGAGAGCGCGCTTGATGATAATGATGCGGCGGCGGATGGTCCCTGGTTTTGAGTCTGGCGCTTCTTCCGGGGAACCGGACTTGATCATGGTTTGGGGATTATCTTTTGTCCAGCGGAACGTAGGAAAGATCCATGTCGCCCGTATAATTGGCGCGGGGACGGATCAGGCGGTTGTCGGCAATCTGCTCAAGGTAATGAGCGGAATATCCCGAGATGCGGCTCATGAGGAACATGGGTGTGAAAAGGGCGGTCGGGATCCCCATGCAATAAAGGAGCGTGGCGGAATAAAAATCAACGTTCGAGGGCAGGCCCTTGACCGGAACCACGAGAGACTCAATTTTTTCAGACATGCGATAAAGTTTGGAGTTGCCCGTCTTATCGCAGATCTTTTTGGAAGCTTCCTTCAAAATCGGGGACCGGGGGTCCTTCACTTTATAGACGCGGTGACCGAAACCCATGATCTTTTTCTTCTGGGCGAAAGCGTCTTTGATATAGTCATCCACTTTATTTTCGTCATTGATCTCGAGGAGCATCTTCATGACCTGCTCGTTCGCGCCGCCGTGGAGCGGCCCCTTGAGGGCGCCGATGGCGGTGGTGACGGCGGAATAATAATCCGAAAGGGTGGAGGCAGTCACGCGCGCGGCGAAAGTGGACGCGTTCAGCTCATGGTCCGCGAGCAGCACGAGATAGAGGTTCAATCCTTCCACGGAAACAGGATCCGCTTCTTTCCCGGTGAGCATATAAAGGAAGTTCGCGGAATGGTTCAAATCTTTGCGGGGCTCAATGGGCTTCTGTCCTGCGCAGATCCGGTTCCAGGCGGCAATCAGCGTCGGAACTTGTGCGGTCACCGCAATGGCTTTTTCAAGCGCGATGTTATATTCAGAGGATTCTGCCGTGGGGTCAAAAAAAGAAAGGGCCGAAATGATGCTCCGCAAAACCGACATGGGATGCACGGTCTTGGGAATGGTGGTCATCCGCTCAATCAGTTTGGGTTCCACGCCTCTGAGCCCGGAAAGCTTTGCGGAAAAAGCCGAAAGTTCGGACTGGGAAGGGAGCTTCTTGAAAATCAGGAGATAAAAAATTTCTTCGAATGTGGCGCCTTTGGCAAGATCATCAATGGAATATCCCCGATAGATCAAACGGCACCGAGGACCGTCGATAAAACAAATCGACGAATCGGTTGCGATCATGTCTTCCAGTCCGGCTTGACCGGGCGGAAGCTGTTTTTTAGTTGGGGCGCTGATGGTTTCGCTCATAAGGGAATGTCAGATTTTAGCGAACTTGGAGAGAAAGGTCAAGAAAAACTTTGGAGGTTAAACGAACGACTCAAAGAGTTTTTCGGTGGTGCCTTTTCCGCTTTTGGCCTGGACCGCCTGAGAAAGCTTGGCGTTCATCTCGGTCATTTCGGGCCGCGGGCTCTTGAAGAAGGTTCCGAGATAAACTTTTCCCGGAGTCTGCCAGAGGTCCAGCGCGGCTTTTTTGTTCGTCACATCGTGAGCCTCGGGGATGTTGACGACGCGTTCGCGATAATAATTGTAAGTGTCGTTGAAAGCGGTGCAGGGGCTGATGCTGTGGACGAAGGAAAAGCCTTTATGCTGAATGGCCTTGACGAAGAGGTCTGTCATCGCATCGATATGCCCTGAGTATGCGCGGGCCACGAACGAAACGTCATACGCCAGAGACAAAGCGATGGGGTTCAGATTCTCTTCCTGCACGCCATAAGGGAGCGCCTTCAAGGTGAATTCCGGATTTGTCGTCGGTGATCCCTGACCCTTGGTCAGCCCATAAACGGAATTGTCCATCATGATATAGGTCAGGTCCACATTGCGCCGGGCCGCGTGAGGAAAATGTCCGCCGCCGATGGCCAGGCCGTCGCCGTCTCCGCCCACCGCAATCACGGTGAGTTTGGGGTTGGCGAGCTTCACGCCGGTGGCCGTCGGGAGCACGCGTCCGTGGACGCCGTGATAACCATAAAATTTGGTGAAGATGGGGAGGCGCCCGGAACAGCCGATGCCGGAAACGATCACGGTGTTTTTCAGGTCCAGGTCCATGATAATGGCCGCGCGATAGACCGCAGAGAGAACGCCAAAGTCGCCGCACCCGGGACACCAGATGGGCGCCACCGCGCTTTTGACGTCCGCGATGGTTTTCACATTCACATTGGTTCCGGTTTTAATTTCAGCCATTTTTTCCTTTATGCCTTGGACAAAATTTCTTCGATCTTGTTATAGATTTCTTCCGGCGAAAAAGGCACGCCCGCGCATTTGTTGAGCGGGATGGTCGGGATCATGTATTTGGCGCGGATGATCTGATTAAATTGGCCCGTATAGTTGAGTTCGGGAATGAGCACATGCTCGACGGAATTGAGGAAATGCCGGATATCTTCGTCGGGCAGAGGGTTGAGCATCTTGACGGTGAGGGCGGCCACTTCAATGCCGTCGCGGTTTGCCATGCCGATGGCTTCTTCGATGGGCCCTTCGGAAGAACCCCAGGCCAGGATCCCCACCTTCGCGTGCTCGTCTCCAAACCTGCGGGTGAATCCCTTTTCCTTGGCGATATAGTCCAGTTTCTTGTATCGTTTCTGCATCATGCGGAAATGGTTGGCGGGCGTATAATTCGGGTCGCCGCTCTCGTTATGTTCAAGGCCTGTCGCGACATAAGTCGTGGCGTGCTTGCCGGGGATGGCCACGGGGCTGACTCCATTTTCCGTGAGCTTGAATCTCATATAAGCCTCGCCGGGCGTTGCCTGGAGACGGTTCCACACTTCGATGGAAGAAAGCTGGGGTTTTGTGAAAGTCTGGGTGCGCTGAGAGAGGGACTGGTCCGAGAGAAAGATGACGGGGATCTGATATTTTTCCGCGATGTTGAAAGCTTTAATAATTCCGAAGAAACAATCTTTGACATTGGAAGGTGCCATCACGACTCGGGGCGCTTCTCCGTGCCCGCCGAAAACCGCCTGATTCAAATCCGATTGCTCTGTCTTCGTCGGAAGACCCGTGGAAGGGCCGCCGCGCTGGCAATCAATAATCACGATGGGGAGTTCCGTCATGGAGGCCAATCCGAGAGCTTCCATCATAAGAGAAAACCCGGGCCCTGAAGTGGCCGTCATGGCTTTGGCTCCGGCAAAAGAAGCTCCGATACAGGACGTGACGGCGGCAATTTCGTCTTCAGTCTGGATGGCGGCGCCGTCAAACCTGGGCAGTTCGCGTTCCATAAATTCGAGAATTTCTGAAGCGGGGGTGATGGGATAACCGGCGTAATATCGGCATCCGGCATGAATGGCGCCTGCCGCAATCGCCTCGTTACCGGACATGATCAGCTTGCTGGCCTTGAGTTCGCGGGGAGAGACATGAAAATCGGTTGAGACATTGTGTTTCAAGGCCCAGGCCCAGCCGGACTCCAGAGCCTTCATGTTCGCTTCGATGACTTTTTCGGGTTTATGCTTGAACTGTTCGCGGACTACTGTGCGGATATTTTCCAGAGGCAATCCCATCATTTCGGCCGCGGCGCCCATGGCCACCACATTCTTGGCCTTTTTGCTTCCGGCCTCGTTCAGCGCGATGGAGCTCATCGGGATGCCGTAAGACTGCTTCACATAATTGTCGTCGGGAATGAAAGTGTCGGTGTCAAAAATTGCGAGGCCGTCGCTCTTGAGGTCTTTGCCGTGAGTGTTCAAGGCGACCGCATCATAAGCGATGAGGATGTCGAGATTCGTGCCCTGAGAAAGGACAGGATGATTTCCCACCCGAACCTGATACATCGCTTGTCCGCCCTTGATTTCAGCGGGGTTGGTGCGGAAAGTGAAAACATCGTATTGCGAACGGGAAAGAGCGATCGTCAGCATCTCTCCCGTGGAGATGACTCCCGTCGTTGTTCCTGTGTCGCCGCCAACTCTTATGGTCAGATTGTTAGGCATTTGAGGTTTGTTTCTTGGATTATTATACCAGCTATGAAAGGGTTGTCAAGGGACAAAACATGACTTTTTTGTCTTGTATTATCTGCCGGAGGCGCGAAGCGCCCTGCGAGACTCTTTCGTGTCAATTTTTTCGAGGGCGCCGGAGGCGGCGCTCCGGATCTGAGGGTCTGCATCCTTCATGGCCTCCGCGAGATCGGGGACGGCGGGGTTCGAAACTTCTCCCATGTTCCCGAAGGCCCGAATGACCTGATAACGGACTGACGCGTCGGAATCTCTCAGCATTTCCCGATAAATCGGCAAGGCGTCGGGATCAAAACGGTTCAGGTTCAAAAGGGAAAGAGCGCCTTTCTTCCTGACGGACTTGTCGCGGTCTTTGAGCGTCGCGACCAGCAAAGTGGCCGCCTTTCCCGACTGGATTCCGAGCGATTCGAGAGCGTCAATGGCGTGAAACCGGGCCTCAAGAGAATCCACTCGCAGAACATCTTCCAACGCGTCAATTCCGGAATCGTCCACCTTCGCGACTTCAATGATCTTATTGACGACCTCCAGCTGATTTTCCGCGTTCCCGTTTTTGAGGGAATCCTTCAGAAAGGGCAAAGACTTCACTTTCTCATCGCGATCGATGATCCGAAGCGCTTTATAGGCGTTGTCCGAAACCTGAGAATCGGAATCTTTCAATGTTTCCGTCAGAGCAGGGACCGCCTCTTTGGCAAAGGAGCCCAATTTTCCCAGAGCGACCGCCGCGTCTGAGCGGACTTTGGGGGTTTCATTTTTTAGTTTTTGGATCAGCTCAAAGAGGGACTTCATCTGGACCGCCGATTCAATTTTCTGAATGGCGTCGTTGGCGGAACTTCGAATGACGAAGTCCGGATCATACAGCAGGGTCCGGAGGAACGGCAGAGAATCCTGCGCGCCCATCCCGATCTCACTCAGGAGTTTGACCGCCAGAACCCGCTTTTCAGTGTCTGATTTTTTTGCAATCTTCATCAGCACGGGCACCGACTCGGTTTTAACTCTCTTCGGAATTTGCGCGCTGTGCTCAGATGTCCAGGCCAATTTCATTCCCACGATCGCCGCCGGGATGCTTATAATCAGCGCAAAATTTCTGGGAAAACCGGCAAGGATCCTCCGGATAGACCAGATGACCACTGCGTAGAGAACGGACAGCAATGAAAGGAAAATGATAAATTCATATCCGAACATATTCGAATGGTCCAGATACAAAGGAAGGACCGTCCCGGCGGAGCCGATCGCCGCGATGGGAAGATATCCCGCTTCAACGCCTTCGAGCTCCCACCTGAAAAAACTGAGAAGATAGGCCAGGACCGCGAACGAAATGAAATAGCCCGTCCAAAACGGCGCGGACCAGTTGAAGATCGCGGAAATCAAAGGCGTGAAGTGATTTATTTTTATAGCGGTCCACACAATCAGGAAGCCGATGGGGATGGCAAAATAAGCGAGGATTTGGGGATTGAACTTTTTTTTCTGAACCGGCTCCGGTTCCTCAACGACGGGCTCCACTTTTTCCCCGATCATCACGTCGTCCGGATCAATGACCAGCGGTTCCGGCTCAGGTTCCGGCTTCGGGGCCGAAGGCTCTTCATGAATTTCTTCGACGGGCTTTTCTTTTTCCCTGGAGGGAAGGTTCTGCTCCATGAGGATGTCATAGGCTTTTTTTATGATCTGAAAATCTTTGGAGGCCTCTTTTTTTTCAGCCTCGGTCTCCACGCGGTCCGGATGAAACTTCAGAGCCAGCCTGCGATACGCGTCTTTCACATCCTCGAGCGTGGCCCCGGGTTCCAGGTGAAGCGTCGTCATCGCTCTTTCAATTTCAAGCGCTTTCTTTTTCCGGCTCATTCGTCGTCCTCTCCAAGCCGGAACACGATGGCCTGACGGATTTTAACCGCCACTGGCCCTCCGTTGGCCATGGCCGGCCTGAAACGCATTTTCATTGCGATCATTTTAGCGACTGCGTCAAAATTCGCGCCTCCGCTTCGGGCCAGATCGACGGAAAGAACATTGCCTTGCGCGTCCAGATGAAGGAACACTCCCACCTGGCTGTTGATCCCCGACTCCCTTTCCGCCGGCGGATAATTTCTTTTCAAAAGCTTGAGGATTTCTTTTTTATTGAGGAGCATGGGGATGCGGTCCAGTTTGATGCCGCCGCCTTCGCCGTCTCCGCCTCCAAATCCCCCTCCGGTTCCCGTGTATCCTTCCCCGTCTCCCCCTTCAATGCCGTGGACGGACCTGTTCTCCGCGGGAGCGCCTTCGGGAACGGGTTTCTCGATCACCTTGGTTTCCGGTCCAGGCAAGACCCAGTCTTTCGGCGGAGTTTTTTTCTCCACGACCGGCTCGTCAAGCGGCGCCGGCGGCGCGGGATCTTTCACTGCCTTCAGCGTCGTGCCGCCTCCAGGTTTGAGCAAGGGGTTGCCGCCGATCCTGAAAGGTTTGGTGAGATCGATTTCCAGAGGAGAAGCGTCTTCAAAATGGATAAGGTTTTTGAGATGGATGAACCCGAAAAGTCCGAGGTGAAACAGGAGAGAAAATAAAACGGAGTTGCGGAAAAGATCCTCCTTGCGGAGGGCTCTCTCAAGGAGCTTCATGGCTGAGGCTTCGCTTTACCCTTCACTTCCAAAGCAAGTTTTTTCACGCCGGCGCCCCGCACGATATCCAGGATGCTGACCACTTCGCCATAAGGCACCGCCTGATCCGCAAGGAGCGCCACATGCAGAAACGGATCCGCCTTCACCATGATCTCCATCTGGCGCGAAAGCTCTTCGGGGGCGATTTTGTTTTCTTCAAGATAAAGATTTTTGTTCTCATCGAAAACGACGCGGATCGTCGCGGTGGCCTTGGGAGAGGTGTTCGACGCCTGAGGGACATTGATTTTCAGTTCCCGGCGCTGGATCAGGGGCGCGGTGGCCATAAAAATGATGAGGAGCACCAAAATCACGTCCACGAAGGGCGCGATGTTTATGCCGGAAATGGCCTCTTCGGACGATTCAGCGTTTTGCATCCGTTTTGATCTTGGCTAAAAGGAGGCGGGACATGGCGTCGGATTCGGTCAAAATTTCCTTTATGCTTTTCTGCAAGATGTTATAAGCAATGACGCAGGGGATCGCAACCAACAGTCCCGTCGCCGTGGCCACCAGAGCTTCGGAGAGGCCCTGCATGACCACTTCCGCTCCGCCCCCGCCGGCAAGCGACAAGTCGCGGAACGCCTTGATCACGCCCAGCACGGTTCCGAACAGCCCCACATAGACGGCATTGTTCCCTAAAGTATTGAGGATAATCATGCGGTTTTCAAGGCGTCTTTTTTCTTCGTTCGTGAGACTGACCAGCGTCTCTTCAACGACATAAACGCCCTGAGAGATCTTGGCATAAGCGCCCTGAAGCACTCGGGCGGGAAGAGACGGGTTTCCGGTGAGAGCATCATGGATGGCTCCAAGCTGCCCGTCAGCGACAATGCGTCCGAACACCTCTTTGGCCTTTTCAACGTCCTTTTTTTCGCGTGAAAGAAGCACGGCTCTCTCCACGATGACCGCGACGGTCAAGACTGAACAGAGGAGGAGGATATAGATCACCCAATCCCCCCCGGTGAACGCAAGAGCTCTCATCATTCCGATCATTTGTTGTCTCCGCTTTTTCTGTCTTCTTCAATTTTTTTGGCGTAGAGCCGAAGGAGCGCCGAGCACATTTCCGACTGCACGATGTCTCTTTGGTCTGTCCCCAGATATGAAAGCAGTTTGCCGTAATCCTGCCCTGAGCCCAGCTCACCCATATATCTCATCGCCATGGCGCGGATGAGCCAAACATCGTGATCGAGGAACGGAAGCATATAATCGCGTCCGATGGGTTCCCCCATGCGCCAGATCGCCTGAGTGGCATAGACTTTCACGATGGGCGAAGGGTCCAGCTTGGCCACGCCTGTGAGGATCGAAACGGCGTCGTTATATCCCCAGATCTGCAAGGCTTCCACCGCGGAAAAACGGTCCGCGACGCTGGTTTCACGGCGGAGGGCATCCTGAAAATAACTGAGGTGCATCCGGTCTTTGCAATATGCCAAGGCGATCAGGGCATAAGAACGGACATCGGGATTTTTTCCTTCGCGGGCAATGCGCATAAGCTGATCCTGAAGCTCAAAGTTTTTGGTTCCGGCAAGCCCTTCGGTCAACAGATATCCCAACACGGTGTATCGAACCTTGAGGCCGATGCCGTTGGGAGTGACGAGGAAATTCATGTCCTTATACGCCTGGGATTTATCGCCTTGCTCCTGGGAAATCCTCATATCTTCCTTGCCTTGCGCTATTTTAAGGAGCTTATAGTTGACGCGGGAATCGACAAGATCTTCCTGAACCTTCAAGCGGGGCGCCGTGACCACGAGAGGGTCCAGTTCAAAGACGGTTCCCCCTGAGGATTTGGGTTCCGGCACAGGTTCAGGCGCAGGAGGGAGCCCCAGCTTTTTCTCCCGCTTGAGCCTCTTTTTCCTCTCGCTCTCCGCTTTGTCAAAGGCCAGTTTTTGCGGAAAAAGTTTCAGGGCCGCAATCGAAATTTCCGCGTTCACAAACTCATTCGTGTTCGTGACCTGTTCCTGATCCAATCGGTTGAGGAGCCGGTCATAATCGCTTGGGTCTCCGACATCTCCAAGGAATTTTGCCGAGAGGGTTCTCACCAGCCAATCGGAAGAGTCCAGGTTTGCGCGCAGGATATCCATGCCTGAAGCGTCTCCGAACCTCACCATGGCATAGGCCGCATATTGGCGGATCAGATAAGACTCGTCTCTCTGGGCCAAATCCTTGAGCGTCTGAAGAGCCTCGGGGAATCCCCATTTGAGAAGCGCTTCAATGGCGGCATATCGGATGCCGACGTTCCTGGACTGCAGGGCTTCCCTGAAGTAAACAATGTCGTTTTTATCTTTCAGAGACGCGAGGGCGATCAGCGCGATGGTCCGGACATTGGGAGAAGAGTCCCAGCGGGCCACCAGGGTCAGCCGTTCTTTAAGGCTTCGCTCCGAAATAATTCGGATATGCTTGATTTCTTCCCAACCCAAAGCTTCCGCGAGCGCCACTCCCAGACGGGTATACCTGTTTTTCAGAGCAAACCCTTCAGGGGTGACGAATGTCTTGATGTCTTCGAGGAGAGGCGTGTCGACGCCGGATTCCAGTTTCCCCAGATTATTTTCGTCCAGGAGGCGGATCAGTTTATTGATGATCTGGGGATCCACCGCCTGAAACACCGTGCTCGTGCTCACCTCCTGGGGAGGCGGCGTATAGAGATAAACCTTCGGGATCCAGCTGGGCTTTTGCGGCTGGGATGAATCTGCCGCGTGAACACGGAAAGGAACCCATAACAAAAAGGTCATGACGGCACATCGTAGGGGCGATTCATGAATCGCCCCTACAGGAATCAATGACCCAAACAATTTCATTATTTTCCTTTCTGGATCGTGACCTTCTTCATGATCACGGGCGTTTTCGGCCTGTCCTGCGGGCCGGTGGCGACATTGCTGATCGCATACACAACATCCATGCCTTCGGTCACTTCTCCGAAGATGGTGTGGTGTCCGTTCAGCCAGGGAGTGGCCGCAGTCGTGATGAAGAACTGAGACCCGTTGGTTCCGGGCCCCGCGTTCGCCATGGCCAGAAGGCCGGGCTTGTCAAAGGTCAGGCCGGAAACGATTTCGTCCTTGAATTGATATCCCGGTCCGCCGGTCCCGTTCCCCAGGGGGCAGCCGCCCTGAATCATGAAGTTGGGGATCACGCGATGAAATCCGAGCCCGTCATAAAAAGCTTTCTTCACCTGCTTGCCGGTGGAAGGATCCATCCATTCCTTGGTTCCGTCCGCCAAACCCGTAAAATTCGCCACAGTTTCCGGCGTTTTGTCCGCATACAGCTTGCAAACCACTTTTCCCATAGATGTCTCAATCACTGCGCTCATGCCCGCCTCCTTATTTTTTACCGCATCTTTTTTTGCCGTCTTCTTCTCAGCGGAAAAGCCGGCTGATCCGGCCGCCAAAACGAAGATTCCAACCACCGCGATTTTTGTCAGGTTTTTCATGTGTCCTCCTATTGTGTGCCGCCGATTAAAAGTTTGTGGATCCGGATCGTGGGCTGTCCGTCGGAAACGGGAACGCCCTGCCCATCTTTCCCGCAAGTCCCCACGCCCCACCCCATGTCGCTTCCCACCAAATCGATGGAACTCAAAACTTTCGGCCCGTTGCCGAGCAAGGAAGCGCCGCGGACCATCGTTTTTATTTTACCTTTTTCCAAAAGATATCCCTCTTCAACCTCAAAAACAAAATCGCCCGTGACGGGGTTCACCTGCCCCCCGCCCATCCGGCGAACCAGGAGCCCATTGTCAACGGAAGCGATGATTTTCGCGGGATCGTCCGGCCCGGGAGCGATGAAGGTGTTCGACATCCGGGGAATCGGTTTATGGTTATACGACTCTCTCCTTCCATGCCCATTAGACGATCTCAAATCCCTCTTTGCCGTGATCCGGTCATATAAAAATGTCTTCAACACGCCCTTCTCGACGAGCATGGTCTTCTCCGATTTCGTGCCCTCGTCGTCATATTCAAAAGATCCGCGTTTCCCGGCTTGGGTGGGGTCGTCATAAACCGTGATCTTTTCATTGGCCACGACGGTCCCGATTTTCCCGACATAAGCCGGAGAAATGCCTTTCTGAATCCCGTCCGCCTCAAGGGAATGTCCGATGGCTTCGTGGATCATGGTGCCGCCCGCCTGAGCTTCCAGAATGACCGGCATCTCTCCCACGGGCGCCGGAGGAGAATAAAGTTTCTGCACCGCTCTGGACGCGGCCATCCGGGCGATTTCCGCCGGATCGTGTTTATCAAAAAGCTCGTAACCGCAAAGAGCGCCCACGACTTCGGTCGAGGTTTGGAGGAGCCCGTCCTTTTCAGCCACCACCGTGGCCGCGAAAACCATATACACCCTCTCCTCAACAAAACCATTGACTGTGTTGCCGTCCTGCGCGCCCAGCAAAGAAATTTTCTTGAACCGCTCGCCATAGCTCAAGCTGATCTGACGGACCATCGAACTTTGAGGCAGGCTCCGGACCGCATCGTTCGCGCGCGCCAGAAGCTTCACTTTCTCGTCGAGAGAAACCGCGAAAGGGTCTTTCAGGATCGCGTGACGGAAGGGTTTAAGGTGATTGGATGGAGCGAAAGCGGACCGTTTCTTTAAGCCCGACGACAGCCCTCTGGAAAGCTCTGCAACAGCGGCCGCGTCCATCCCGTCCACATGCCCGAAACGCGTCTCTTCGCCTTGGACATAACGCAAAGCCATGCCGGAAGATTCCCCCCGTTCCACTTCGTCCACTTTTCCGTCTTCATAGCTGATCGCCATGCCCAAAGATTCTTCCGCGTAAAGCTCGGAATAATCTCCATAAACCAATGAGTTGATAAAGGGGTCCCAGTTCATCCGTCACTCTCCTGTGCTGGAAAATCGACAACAAAGGTGCTTCCTTTGTTTATTTTTGACTCGACAGTCACATGACCGCCGTGCATCTCCACCATCCGTTTAACCAGAGCCAACCCCAAACCGGCTCCTTCCACCTGCCCGGTGAAAGACTCTTCCACCTGATAAAATTTCTGAAACACCTTGTCGATCTCTTCGCCGGGAATCCCCACGCCGTTGTCTTTCACCGACAGATAATTCCGATGTTCCCTGAATTTCCCAGTGATCAAAACTTCTTTCGCTTTATTTTTATTGAACTTGATGCCGTTTTCGATGAGCCCCTTCATGACTTCGCGGAACTTGTCATAATCCACCTCAATGGGCGGGAGCGACCTTATCGAAGGATCCAGAATAATTTTGGCGCCGTGAGACTCCGCATAGGTGGTCATGGAAGTGACGATATCCTCAAGCAGGCGCTCGGTTTCATAGGGTTTGGTTTCCAGCACCAGCTCCTGGCTCTCCACCATCGAAAATGAAATCAGTTTTTCGACGAGCATTTTGAGGTGCATCCCCTGCTCATGGATCGCAGTCACGGCTTTCTTGAAAAACGGGTTCGCGTTCATGGCCTCCTCTTCTTCAAGGAGCATGGGCGTGTAACCCGTGATCGCCACGAGAGGCGTTTTCAGTTTGTGGGACATGAGGGACATGAAATCCCGTTTAATTTTCTCTTCGCGCTTCTCCGCCGTGACGTCCCGGATCACGATCAGATATCCGATCTTGTCGCCGCGGTCAGACTGGATCCGTTTGAACAGCCCCGAGAGCACAAGCTTTTTGCCGATCTTGCGCGTCGCCTCAAAAGAGGTCTCGGACAATTTGGACATTTTGAGCTGATGCGCGGAAGGGTTCACTTCATAAAATTTTAAAGCTTCCCAAATGTTCAATCCGGAATAATCTTTTTCCGCGACTCCCATGAGCTTGAGAGCCGCAGGGTTGGCGATGATGAGATTTCCTTCTTCATTGGCGAACGCGGCACCTTCCGTCATCTGGGCAAAAATGGTTTCCACTTTTTCCTTCTCTTCTCTGACCGACGAGAAAAGACGCGCATTCTGAATCGCCACAGCGGTCTGGGACGCAAAGGCTTCCAGGAGCGCGCGGTCCTCTTCCGAGAACCCGTTGTCGTCTTTGCGGTTGATGGCCTGAACCACGCCCATCAGTTTCTTCTGATACATCATGGGAACGCAGAGGATGGAACGGGTCACAAATTTTGTTTTTTGGTCGGCGCGCTTGGCCCAGCGGGGATCTTTGGCCGGGTCGTTAACGATCACGGGTTTCTGCTCTTTGGCGACCCAACCCGCGATGCCTTCCCCCATTTTGAGGCGGATGGTTTTCAGCTCTTTGCCGGCGTCCCCGAGAGCGACGTCAAAGACAAGCTCGTTCGTTTTCTCATCCAGAAGAAGCAGGGACCCCGTTTCCGCACCCACAACCTGGGCGGCAAGCTGAAGAACCACCTTGAGGAGTTTGTCTATGTCTAAAGTCGACGCGAGGATGCGGTTGGCGTTGAGGAGGGGCTGAATGCTTCGGAGGTCCATCAGAAATCAGAAGCCGGGTTAATAATCGTAAATCACTCCGAGGAGATAGGAGAAAGTTTCGTAATGATATTGATAGGTCCGCTCATATTTCATGTTCGAGCGGGACCACCCGAAATTCCCAAGCGCCTGGACGCGGAAATTTTTGTTGACGGGATAAGTCACGCCGAGGTTCGCGTAATATTCGTTGACCCCGATTTTCTCCGAGCCATAATCCCCGCCGTCGTTTTGAGTGAGGCGGGAATCATAGGCGCGGCGGACATAGGTGAACCCGCCGGAAACGATCCAGGGCAGAGTGCCCAGAAGAAAGCTGTTGTTCAGGCCCACGGTATATTCCTTGTAGGCATAATAATTGTCGTTGAACCGCGTCTTGGCCGCGTCATAATTGCTTTGATTGGAGCTCAGGACGCTGGCCGCGAGACGATAATCCTGGAGGAGCTTCAGTCGGTCCGTGAAAAAATAAGGCAAGGTCATGTTGGCGGTCGCGATCATGTTCGTGTCGCTTCTCTTGTCCGTTGAAAGCTCTCCGGTCGGGAGGACCACTTTCTGGTCCGTGAAACTGCGGAGCGTGTGATAATAGGTCAAATCATATTTCGCGGTCTGCCCGAAAAACCCGAAAGCGGAACGCCAGGAAAGATAGGGCGCGTGGTTCTGGGTGTCGAGCGTTTTCGCGCCGACATTTTCGCGGCCCAGATCTCTCTGCTGAGATTCCAGCGAAGTGTAATTTCGGAAATCGATCCAGAAATAATCGTATCCGAGGCGGATCGCCGAATCTCTGGAAAGGGTCCGTTCCATTTCAAAATTGAGCCACGGCTTTTCGTAATCAAAAAGCCCTTTACCCCAGGACTCGTCTTTGGTTTCTTTCAGGAGCTGAAGGTGATATCCCCCGCCGCCCTTGAACTGCAGTTTTTCGCTGAACTGATAAACCGCCTTCGCGCTCCCCATGTGGTCCTGGGTCTGCTGGAAAAGCGTTCCTCCTCCGACGAGATCCTTGACGCTTTTGGTGCCGCGCCAGGAAGAATTTATAATGGGGACGATGGACCAGCGGTCCCCCAACTTCACGGCAGGCGAAAAAACGATCCCCGCGTCTCCCGAAAGTTCCGATTCCTGATTCTCAAAAAAATACTGGCCGCCCAAAAGCCTCGCGTTGAAAACATACGAAACTTCCGATGCGGAGATCAGCGGCGCGGAGCCGATCAGCCCAAAAAATACGAGAAGGCTTAGGGAACTAAATTTCACGGCTTTCAGGTTCATGCAGAGTCCTCCAATCATATTTTTTCCTTGATGGCGGGCTTCGCGCCTGTTTTATTCGATGCCGCAAGCAGGCGGTTGACCGCCGTCACATAGGCCTTGGCGCTCGCTTCAATGATGTCCGTCGAGGTCCCCCGGCCCAGCATCTTCAAGCCCTGATGGTCCACGCGCACCGTCACTTCTCCGAGCGCGTCTTTGCCGCTGGAAACGGAACGCAGGGAATAATCCTCCATCTTGGGTTTCAATCCCGTGATCTTGTCCACGGCTTTCGTCATGGCGTCCACGGGCCCGTCGCCGCACGCCGCTTCCTGAAAAACCTTTCCGCCCTTGTTCAGGCGCACGGTGGCCGTGGGGATCGTTCCAGTCCCCGCGGAAATGTTCAAATACTCCAGGGCGAAAGTTTCCGGCGTCTCGCTTTTGCCTTCGGAGAGGAGCGCGGTCAGATCCTCGTCGAACACATATTTCTTTTTATCGGCGAGCGTTTTGAACCGCTCAAAAATTTCGTCCAGCTCTTTCACGGACAAATGGAATCCCAAATGTTTCAGGCGGTTGTTCAATCCGTTTCTTCCGGAACGCGCCGTCAGCAGGAGAGCGCTTTCCTCAATCCCAACTTCTTCCGGGTTCATAATCTCATAGGTCGTGCGGTTCTTGATCATCCCGTCCTGATGAATGCCCGAAGAGTGGGCAAAAGCGTTCGCCCCCACGATCGCTTTGTTGGGCTGAACGACCATGCCGGTGATTTGGCTCACCAGCCGGCTCGCGCGGTAAATTTCTTTGGTGTCCACTCCGGTGGACGCGCGAAAGAGGTCCTTTCGGGTTTTGATCGCCATGACGACTTCTTCCATCGCCGCGTTTCCGGCCCGTTCTCCCAAACCGTTCACGGTGCATTCCACCTGCCGGGCGCCGTTCAGGACGGCGGCCAAACTGTTGGACACGGCCAACCCCAAATCGTTATGGCAGTGAACAGAGATGACAGCCTTCTTCACGTTGGGCACGCGTTCAATGAGCCGCTTGATCAGGTTTCCGAACTCCACCGGAACGGAATATCCGACCGTGTCCGGAATGTTGACCGTGCTGGCTCCGGCATCGATGACGGCGGTGACCACCTGACACAGATAATCAAAGTCAGAACGGACCGCGTCTTCCGGAGAAAACTCCACGTTCGGAGTATATTTCCTGGCGTGCTTCACCATCTCCACAGCGCGGTCCAGAATCTGCGCGCGTGTCGATTTAAACTTATGTTCGATATGAATGTCGGAAGTGGCAATGAAGGTGTGGATGCGGGGAAACCTGGCGTCTTTGACTGCGTTCCAGCAGGCGTCAATGTCGGTTTTCACGCATCGTGCCAGCCCGCAGATCTGAGGCGTGTGAACCCCTTTCTTGCCTCGGCCCACCGTCCCCGCGATGCGTTTGACCGCCTGAAAATCTCCCGGCGATGAAATCGGAAATCCCGCTTCGATGACATCCACTTTGAGCCGCGCCAACTGCTGCGCCACCTCAAACTTTTCGGCCGCGTCCATGCTGCAGCCCGGAGACTGTTCCCCGTCCCTCAGCGTCGTGTCAAAAATGATCACTTTATCCATTAAATTTATTTCCTTTGAAGACATATTCTGATCCCGAAGGGCCAGGTTTATGTCTTCAAATCAACCCAGACCTTCTTTCCGTTTCACCTCATACGACGAGCCTTCCGGCGTTTTTATTTCAAATTCTTTTATCGGATGTTTGATCCGATAAAGTCGAACGACATATTCAAGGAATCCTGAAAGGATATATCCCGCGAACAGAATGAAAATCGTATTCTGCGGATAGACATAAACCATGAGGCACGCCATGATCATGATCAAAAACGCCCGCGCGCTCCGAGGCTTGAGCAGGCTCATTTTCTTCAGGGACGAATATCTCAGCCCCGAAACCATGAGGAGCGCGAGAATAAAAACAATGCCCGGTAGCACATGAAAAAACACGGGGACCTGCTTCATCAAAATTCTGATGGTCCGAGCCCTGCGGTCTTCCGCCCAGATGTCATAGAGAATCACGAAGGAGGCGAGGATCCCGCCCGCGGCCGGACTGGGCAACCCCACGAAATAAGGCGTGGGCTCTTCTTCTTTGAACGATTTTATGTTGAACTTGGCCAGGCGGATCGCGGCGCAGAGCACATAAAGAAAACTGATCGCCAGGCCCAAACGGCCGTAATCCCTGAGGAGCAGAAGATAAACCATGAACGCGGGCGCGATGCCGAAAGAAATCCAGTCCGCCAGGGAATCAAACTCCACGCCGAACTTGCTGGTCGTGTTCGTCCAGCGCGCCACGCGGCCGTCAAAAATGTCCACGAACACGGAGGCGATCGTGCACCAGGCCGCGGCCGACCAGTTTCCGTCAATCGAAGCCGTGATGCCGTAAAAACCGAGCGCCATGTTCACGGCTGTGATCATGCTTGGCAGGACAATAATTCCTGATCTCATATTTTTCCTTTCATTCCCTGCGTTCCCATAATTTTTTTGTTGAGAGCCAGCACGCTCACGCCGCTGACCACGCGGTCGCCCTTTGCCACGCAGACTTCAACGTCCATCGGAAGATACACGTCCACCTGCGAGCCGAAACGGATCAGGCCCAACCTCTGCCCAACAATAACATTATCTGCGATTTTCACTTTACAAATAATCCGCCGCGCAATCAGTCCCGCGATCTGCTTCACGATCACTTTCATCTGCGGGCCCTCAATATAAATGGAGTTGTTCTCGTTCTCGTGCGCGGCCCTTGGATCCCTCGCGTCCAAAAATTTTCCCTTGCGATATTCCACCTTTGCAATGCGCCCCGCAATCGGGGAATGCTGAATGTGAACATCAAACACCGAGAGAAAAATTCTTACGACGCGGGTTTTTCCCCCGAAGAAAGCATGTTCCTCCGTGACCACTTCCATGATTTTCCCGTCGCCCGGAGCCAAAATAAATCTGGGGTCCTGATCCGGTCTTCGATCGGGATCGCGGAAAAAGAAAGCGGAAAAAATCGCTCCCGCAATCGCAATCCAAGCCAACGCGTCCAGCGCGGGGACATGCGCAAAAAACATAAAAATTCCGGCCATTCCCAGGCCGAAAATAAATGGATAACCTTCCGATGCGATTCGCACGGATTATATCTTACAAAAAAATGTCGATTTTGTGATGATTAAAGGACTGTGACGGTGCCGCCGGCTTTCTCGATTTTGGCCTTCGCGCTTTCGGAGAAGGCTTGAGCCGAGACTTTCAGCGGCTTTTTAAGGTCGCCCGTTCCCAGAATTTTCAGAGGAAGGCGCCGCTTGATGATGCCTTCCGATTTCAAATATTCGGGGGTGACTGACGAATTGGGTTTGAAAAGGGTGTCCAGATCCTGAACATTCAGGACTTGATATTCGACAGGGAAAGGAGGCGTGAATCCGCGCTTGGGGATTCGGCGCAAAATAGGCATCTGTCCGCCTTCGAATCCGGTCATGATGGTGTCGCCGCGGCGGGACTTCTGTCCCTTCATTCCGCGAGTGGCGTGACGGCCGTGGCCTGAACCGACTCCGCGTCCAACGATCTTCTTTCTGTGATGCGAGCCGGGGGCCGGCTTTAAATTTGACAGCTCGATAGTGTTCATACTTCCGAGAGCTCCTTGTTGCGCAGCTTCGCCACGCTTTCTTTAGATCTGAGATCGCCCAAGCCCTTCATGGTCGCATAAACGAGGTTGAAGTGGTTGTTGGACCCGAGAGATTTCGTCAAAATATCTTTCACTCCGACGGATTCCAAGACCGCGCGAACTGAACCTCCGGCAACGACTCCCGTTCCCGGGGCGGCCGGCTTCATGAAAATTTTTCCGGCTCCAAAAATCGAAGTGATCTCGTGAGGAATCGTGGTCCCGACCAGTGGGACAAAGATCAGTTCTTTCTTGGCGCGGTTCACGGCCTTGGCAATGGCGGCCTGAATTTCGCGGGCTTTGCCCGTGGCAACGCCGACATGCCCTGCCCCGTCTCCAACGACAACGAGACAGTTGAATGAAAATCTCTTTCCGCCCTTCACAACCTTTGCGACGCGGTTGATGGCGATGACTCGATCGGCTAAAGTTAACTGAGTGGGGTCAATGCGCATTAAAATTCCAAACCTTTTTCCCGGGCGCCGTCCGCAACTGCCTTGACGACTCCGTGATATATTCTTCCGCCGCGGTCATAAACGACTTTTTTAACTTTCGCTTTGATCGCTTTGTCTGCGATGTCCGCTCCGACTTTTTTGGCGGATTCCAGGTTGACTCCGCCCGTTGCCGCGGCAAGGGTCATCCCTTTGGTATCGTCAATCACCTGCACATAAAGGTGCTTGAGACTGCGATAAACTGAAAGTCTCGGACGCTCGGAGGTTCCATAAACTCTGGACCGCACGCGCATCTTTCTGAAATGAAATCTCTGTAAAGGCGAAATGGCCATTATTTCTTTCCTCCTGCTCCGGCTGTGGCTCCTGCCGCTCCAGCCGCTTTTCCGGCCTTGCGCAAAATTCTTTCTCCCAAATATCTCACGCCTTTCCCCTTGTAAGGTTCAGGCTCGCGGACGGAACGGACTTTCGCCGCGATCACGCCCAACAACTCTTTATCGGCGCTGGTCATGGTGATCAGCGTTTGCTTCGCGTCCACGGTGAACTGAACCGCGGGCGGGACATCAAAATTGACCGGGTGAGAAAATCCCAAAGCGAGGTTCAAAACCTGCCCCTGCTTGGACGCTCTGAATCCGACGCCATGAATTTCGAGCTCTTTTTTCCAGGGATTCAAAACGCCTTCAACCATGTTGGCAATGAGGGTTCTCATCAAGCCGTGAAGCATGGGAGACCGAGGGTTGGCCGTGTCCTTTTGAGACAAAACAATGTGGTCTTTCTCAACCTGAACGGAAATTTCCTGAGGAATCTCTCTCGTCAAAGTGCCCTGGGGACCCTTGACTTCGATGGATGAACCCTTGACCGTGGCCGTGACCTTGGCCGGAATCGTAATTGGTTTTTTTCCTACTCTGCTCATAATTTCACCAGACGTGGCAGAGGACTTCGCCGCCGCACTTCGCGGGCCTCGCCTTTTTATTTGTGATCAAGCCTTTTGAAGTGGAGAGGATCGCAATCCCCATTCCGCCGTCAACCTGCTTCACCGTGTTCCATTTTTCATAAATTCTAAGACCCGGGCGCGAGACTCTCTTGATCCCCGTGATGACGGGTTTCTTTTCGTCCGTGTATTTAAGCTGAATTCTTAAAAAAGGCACACGGTTCTCTTCCATCATGCGATATCCCGCGATATACCCTTCATCTTTAAGAACTTTCGCCAGGTTCACTTTCATTTTCGAATAGGGAACATCCGTCTTTTCGTGCCCTTTCGCGCTTGCGTTTCTAATTGAGGTTAATAAGTTAGCTATAGGATCCATTTTTCACCAGCTCGATTTTGTAATTCCTGGAATTTCGCCCTTCAAAGCCAGGTTCCGAAAACAAATTCTGCAAAGACCAAAGTCGCGATAAAACCCTCTCGGACGTCCGCACTGAGAGCAGCGGTTGCGGAACCGTGTCGTAAACTTCTGGGGCTTCTTCATCTTGGCCATCCATGCGATCGTTGCCATTAGTTCGTTTTCCTTTTCTTGAAAGGAAACCCGAGCGCTTCCAACAGAGCCTTGGCTTCCTCGTCTTTTTTAGAGGTCGTGCAAACCGTAATGTTCATGCCGCGCACTTTGTCGGACTTCTCAAGGTTGATTTCAACGAAGATATGCTGTTCCGTCAATCCCAGATTATAATTGCCGTTGCCGTCAAACCCTCTGGGTTCAAGGCCGCGGAAATCGCGGATGCGGGGAATGGCAGTTGAAATCAGCCGGTCCAAAAATTCGTACATCCGGTCGCCTCTCAGGGTCACTTTGATCCCGATGGGCATTCCGGCTCTGAGCTTGAAGTTGGAAATGGATTTCTTGGCTCTCCGAACCACCGGCTTTTGGCCTGTGATGGCGGCAATTTCTTCGGAGGCGGAATCCACAGCCTTGATGTTCTCCCTGGCTTCCGAAAGTCCCACGCCGACGACAATTTTAGCGAGCTTGGGAACGGCCATAACATTGGTCACGCCGAACTGTTTCATGAGTTCAGGAACGACCGCGCCTTCATAATGCGCCTTGAGTCTTGGAGTTACTTTTTCTTTGGTTTCTGTTTTAGCGGTCATATTAGTCAATCATCTCATTGCAATTTCTGCACACGCGAGCTTTCGTGCCGTCTTTTAAAATCTGCGCCTTGGGGCTGGTCGCCGAATCGCATTTGCCGCAGACCAGCATCAGTTTGGACTGGTGCATGGGCGACTCTTTCTCCACGATTCCGCCCTGCTCGTTCTGCTTGGGCTTTTGGTGGCGCTTGACCACATTCACTTTCGCGACGATGAAATGCTCATCATCCACGCGCTTCAAAATCTCTGCGCGCTTTCCTTTGTCTTTGCCGCTTAATACTAGAACTTTATCTTTTGTTTTTAGCCGCATATCACACCACTTCCGGAGCCAGAGATATAATCTTCAAAAAATTCTTTTCACGCAGTTCGCGGGCCACGGGTCCGAAAATTCGGGTTCCCTTGGGTTCGCCTTCGTCTGTGATGACACAGGCGGCGTTATCGTCGAATTTGACGAAAGAGCCGTCAGCTCTGTGACATTCCTTCACGGTCCGAACCACCACCGCCTTGACCACATCGCCCTTTTTGATGGCGGCCGTGGGGATGGCATCCTGAACAGAAGCCACGATGATGTCTCCCAGGGAAGCGTAACGGTGCCTGGTCCCTCCAAGGATCCTGAAACAGCGGATCTTCTTGGCTCCCGAATTGTCTGCGACTTTTAAAATCGATCGTTCCTGAATCATTTTATAATTTCCATCACTTGCCAGCGTTTGGTCCTGGAAAGCGGCCGGCACGCCTGAATTCTCACTTTGTCTCCCGCCTTGGACACATTCTTCTCGTCGTGGGCGTAAAACTTGGTCCGAAGTTTCATGGTCTTGCGATAAAGAGGATGCTGAACCAGCCGGTCCACGCGAACCACTCTCGTCTTGGCCATTTTGTCTGAAGTCACTGTTCCGACTAATTCTTTAAGCATGGGTGACCGCCTTAATCTGTTTCTCCCGGATCCAGGTCAGGAGCCGCGCGCGATGCTTGCGCAGATGCGTAATCTCATGTCCATTCTTGAGAGGAGAAATGGAATTCGCAAACTTAAGCTTGAAAAGCTTGTCTTCCGTCTCCTTGAGCTGCGCCGTCAGTTCCTTTTCAGGAAGCTGTCTGATCGCAGAGAGATCTTGTTCCTTCTGTTTCATTAGTAAGCCTCTCTTTGCAAAAACTTGGTGGGGATCGGGAGTTTGTGAGACGCCAACTGCATGGCTTCTTTCGCAAGCTCCACGCTCATTCCCTCGAGCTCAAACATCACGCGTCCGGGCTTGACCACGGCTACCCAGAATTCGGGAGCCCCTTTACCTTTACCCATGCGGGTTTCAGCCGGCTTCTTGGAAATGGGTTTGTCAGGGAAAATTCGGATCCAGAGTTTTCCGCCCTTCTTGATGAACCGCGTCAAAGCGATGCGGCAAGCTTCGATCTGGCGCGCGGTGATCCAGGAACTGCGCATGGCCTGAAGTCCATATTCGCCGAAGGAAACTTTGTTTCCGCCTTTGGAGATCCCCTTCAACCGGCCTCTCTGCGACTTTCTATATTTGACTCTTGTGGGCATTAACATGGTTGTTAAATCCTTATGATTTTTCCGGAACGTCGTCGATGTTCATTTCAACTAACGGCTCTTCTTCCGCGACCTCTTCAATGGCAATGATGGGTTCCGGCCTGATTTTCCCTTCATCCACCGCTTTGGCCAACTCCTCAATCTTTTCTTTCTCGAGGAGCTTTGCCGCTTCATCAAGCATCTCGCGTTCTGTTTTTTTGTAAAGTTCTTTCTTGAAAATCCACACTTTGCATCCGATCTTGCCCATCTTGGTCATAGCTTCGGTGAATCCGTAATCGATGTCGGCTCTGAAAGTCTGAAGGGGAATGCGTCCTTCCTTCATCCATTCTCTGCGCGCAATTTCGTTTCCGCCCAAACGCCCGCCGACCATGATCTTGATGCCTTGCGCTCCGCCCTGCATGGTGCGCTCCATCGATTTCTTCATGGCCCTGCGATATCCGATACCCTTCTCGAGCTGGAAAGCGATGCCTTCAGACACAAGCTTGGCGTCCAGTTCCGGCCTTTGAATTTCGAGAACGCTCACATTCACAGACCCTTTCAAGCCGGTGATCTTCTCGATTTCTTTGATAATGTTTTCAATGTCCTGGCCTTTTTTGCCGATGACGATTCCGGGGCGGGCCGTATACACATTGACTCTCAAATATTTTCCCGCGCGCTCAATGCCGATCTTTGCAACGGCGGCGAGCTTGAGGCGGTCTTTCAAAAATCTCCGGATCATTTGATCTTCCTCGAGGAGGACCGGGAAATCTTTCTTGGAGAACCATTTGGAGGTCCAGTCCGCGATATATCCTAAGCGGATGCCGATGGGATGAACTTTCTGACCCATATTATTCTTTAACTCCCTTTTTGATCTGACACCACCACGGTTAAGTGGCAGGTTTTTCTTTTATATGTTGCGCCGCGGCCCATGGCGTGCGCTCTCATGCGCTTCATCACAGGTCCCACGCCCACCCAGGCGGATGCCACCATCAGCTTGGGGTTTTCTGCTTTCAAATCCCCCGCATTGGCGGCCGCGCTCTTGATGGTTTTCCCGATCATCGTGTTGCAGCTCTTGGGCACGAAACGGAGCAGCTGCAATGCTTCGGGGACGGATTTCTTTCTGACCAGTGAAAGGACCTGATTGACTTTCCTGGGAGAGAAACGAACAAATTTTTCTTTCGCTAGAGCTTGCATGAGCTTAGGTTAAAGACGTCGCTTCTTTAGTGTGCGCAGCACCGTGGCCGCGGAAAAATCTGGTCGGAGAAAACTCGCCGAGCTTGTGTCCAACCATCTGGTCGGAAATGAAAACCGGGACAAATTTTTTGCCGTTATGGACCGCAATCGTGTGTCCCACAAAGTCCGGGGCGATCACGGAAGCGCGAGCCCAGGTCTTGATGACTTTTTTATCGTTGGCGCTGTTCATCTTGTTGATCTTCAGATGAAGTTTTTCGTTTACGAACGGGCCTTTTTTTGTCGAGCGTGACATGCGTTTCTCCTAAATGATTACTGGGCGGAAGCCGCTGAAGCGGCTTTCTGCCGGCGCTGAATGATAAGCCAATCCCAAACTTTCTTGGACCGGGTTTTATACCCTTTCGTCGGCTGGTTCCAGGGAGACACGGGATGCTTGTTGCCCTTGGATTTGCCGCGTCCGCCGCCGTGAGGATGGTCGACGGTGTTCATGGCCGTTCCGCGGACCGTGGGGCGAATGCCCATGCGGCGAGAGCGGCCTGCGTTGCCGAGGGTCACATTTTCGTGCTCAATGTTTCCAACCTGTCCGATGGTGGCCTTGCAAATTGCGGGGATCAAGCGGACTTCGCCGGAAGGCATCTTCAAGGTCGCATAATCGCCTTCTTTCGCCATGAGCTGAGCCGCTCCGCCTGCCGCGCGGACCAATTTTCCGCCGCGTCCGGGAAGAAGTTCAATGTTGTGAACGAGGGTACCTTCCGGAATCTCGGTCAAAGGGAGGCAATTGCCCGGTTTGATTTCCGCACTGGGACCGCTTGAAACCTGGTCTCCAACTTTTAAGTCCACGGGCTGCAAAATATATCTTTTTTCTCCGTCCGCATATTGAAGAAGGGCCAAACGAGCGTTCCTGTTGGGATCATATTCAATGGCGATGACTTTGGCAGAGATCTCCACTTTATCGCGAGAAAAATCAACGATGCGATAACGCTGTTTGTGTCCTCCGCCCTGATGGCGGACCATGACTTCACCGGTGTTGTTCCTTCCGCCTTTCTTGCGGAGAGAAACTGTCAGAGCTTTCTCGGGCTCTGTCTTGGTGATGTCCGAAAAATCTTCAACCGTTATGAATCTGCGCGACGGGGTATAGGGATTAAATGATTTAACTGGCATAAATTATTTAGGAGCCTCCGGCTCTATTTTGATCTCCTGTCCTTTTTTCACTGTAACGATGGCTTTTTTCCAATCCGCTCTGCGGCCCTGAGGTCTTCCCTGAGAAAGCCGTCTCATTTTGCCGTCATAATTGGAAGTGTGGACTTTTTCGACATCCACTTTAAAAAGCTTCTCAACCGCTTCCTTGATTTGAGGCTTCGTTGAAGAAGGCTGGACGCGGAAAACATATTTATTCTGTTTTTCCTTGAGGATCGTCGAGCGTTCCGTGACGACTGGAGATTGAATGACTTCTAAAATGTTCATGAGAGTGTCCCTGCCCCTGCGGCCTCAGGCGTGAAAACGACTTTTTTCGCATTCAGAACCTGATAAGGATGAAGATGTTTGCGTTCCATAATTTTGAAATCTGTCAGGTTTCTCGCGGCCAAGGAAATTTTTGCGTCATTTTTTTCCAGGACCAGAAGACTCTTCTGCGGAAGAGAGAGGGCCTTGAGCCACTGCGTGATGGATTTTGTTTTAACCTTGTCCATTTTGGGAGCGTCCGCAACCACGAGCTCTCCAGCCTTGGCCTTGATGAACAGAATTTGGTTGAGGGCCGCTTTCACTTTGGCCTGGGGAATGGGAATCGTATAATTGCGCGGCATGGGCCCCTGAATGATGCCTCCGCCTCTCCAAAGAGGAGATCTGGAAGTTCCCGCGCGGGCGCGGCCCGTGTGTTTCTGCTTCCAGGGTTTTTTGCCGCCTCCGCTGACATTGCCCCGAGTGAGGGTGGCATGCGTTCCCTGGCGCTGATTGGCGAGATACGCTCTCACCACTTCATGCACGAGGTGCTTATTGGGCTTGATGGACGCGATCGTTTCCGAAAGCGCTTTCTTGCCGGTTGATTTTCCCTGAGGGTTTAAGATATCGATATCCATGTTATTTCTTTGCCGCCGCTTTCGGGGCTTCCTTTTTCACGTTCGCGGTTTTCTTGACGGAAGTTTTCTGTGCGATCAAAGCTCTCTTGTGCTTGATATGCTTCACGGTTTCCTGAACCACAACCATGTTCTGGGTGACTCCAGGAATCGCGCCTTTGACCAAAATCAGGCTATTTTCGTTGTCGGCCCTGACAATTTCCATCTTCTGGACGGTGAACCAAGCAGTGCCCAGACGGCCCGCCATGCGGGTTCCCTTCAAGACTCTCTGAGGCTGACCTGAACCGCCGCCGGAAGATCCCGGAGAACGCTCTTTATCAGACGCTCCGTGAGACGCCGGCAACCCTCTGAAATTATGCCGCTTCATGACTCCGGCGAACCCTTTTCCGATGGTCGTGCCGGAAACATCGACATAATCTCCAACCTTGAAAACATCGGGGTTGACTTTCTGTCCAACTTCAAATTTTGTGGCGTCCGAAACGCGGAACTCTCTGAGCCAGCGCTTGGGAGCGACATTGTTTTTTTTGAACTGTCCGAGGACAGCCTTGTCCAAATTCTTTTCCTTGACATCGCCCATTCCCAGCTGGACAGCCGCATACCCGTCTTTCTCAGGAGTCCTGAGAGCCGTGGCCACGCAACCGCCCGTATAGATAACCGAGACAGGAATTGATGTTCCATGATCCGAGAAGATGTGGGTCATCCCAACTTTCTGACCCAAAATTGCTTTCAGGGCAAAAGGCTTTGAGGACGAATCTTCCGCTTTAATGGTTTGTGTTTCTTCAGCCATTTTAATTTACCACTCGACTTAGAACCGTGTTATTGCCTTGTAAAGAGGCGAGAACGGCTACTGACGAGCTAATCCTGTTTTAATTTCGACTTCTACCCCGGCCGGCAAATCCAGCTTCATTAACTCTTCAACTGTCTTGGGCGTGGGTTCCACTATATCGACTAAGCGCTTGTGGATGCGCATTTCAAATTGATCTCTGGACTTCTTGTCCGTGTGAGGAGAACGGAGAACTGTATATTTCTTGATCTGGGTGGGCAAAAGCACCGGCCCGACAATGCTTGCGCCTGAGCGTTTTACAGTGTCAACGATCTTGGACAGCGACTCATCCAGCATCCGATGGTCATAAGCTCGGAGGCGGATACGGATTTTCTGTTGATTTGAAACTGCGACTTCAGGCATTTTATATTCAACTCTTCCTTTGGATTATTCCAGAATCTCAGTGACGACGCCGGCGCCGACCGTGTGTCCGCCTTCGCGGATGGCGAAGCGGAGCTGTTTCTCCATGGCCACGGGCTTGCCTTCCAAGTCCACGTCCATCTCCACATTGTCTC
>JAKFYJ010000022.1 GCA_021730935.1 Elusimicrobiota bacterium | reverse complement strand
AGGCTCGGCAAGGTGGGGTCCATGAAACGGAGGGGGAGAGCGAAAAGCGCGCGGATGAAGGGCGGGTGGCCGATGTCATAATCCTGGTGAGGCGTGGCGTGGATCAGCCAGCTCACGGCGAGGTGCGCGGGTTCGTCATAGGTCGCGGATTTGGTGCGCGCGTGCCACAGCGCCTGGGACGCGAAAACAAGGAGGGGAAGGAGGACGCTGATTTTGTTTTTCATTGACAGAATATAACACGTATTATATACTGAACAGCAACAAATGGCAAAACATAAAACGCAGGGAAAGTCCGCAGTCCGGCAGGAAGTCCGCGAAGTCATGGACATCAAGGCGCTGGCTCAATATCTCGGCATCGGCAAATCCAAAATTTATGCTCTCATCCGCGCCAAAAAAATTCCCGCCAGCCAGATCGGGCGGCAATATCGTTTTTCCAGGACCGTGATCGACCAGTGGCTGAATGAAAAACTCATCACCAAAGACCGCGACTCACAAATGACGCTCTTCAAGGAGGCCTCCTCTTAAATGAAAGACGCTTCATATGCTTCCCGCTCTTCTTCGACACACCTGAACCTCCCTCAATGGAACGACTGGCAGTGGCAGGTCCGCAACCAAATCCTGAACGCTCAGGAGCTGGAACAGTGGGTCAACCTCACCGTCGAGGAAAAGCGCGCGGTCCAGTTTTCGGCGGGGAAATTTTCTTTCGCCATGACGCCTTATTGGGTGTCGCTGATGGACCCGGACGATTTTTTCTGCCCCATCCGCAGGCAGTCCGTTCCGCTCGACGAAGAGTTCCGCACGCACCAGTTTGAAGTTTCCGATTATCGCGCATTGAGCGTGAAAGCCGCCAACGGGCGCCTTGTCCATTCCTCTCCGGACAGAGCGACGCTCCAGATCCATTCGCAATGCGTGATGTATTGCCGCTTCTGTCCTCAGAGAAAGATCACGGTCAATCCCGACGACGCATCGGCCCGCCCGTCTTCGGCCGCGATCACTGACCCCGAATGGCAGGACGCCTGTTTTTATCTTGAGAAACATCCCCAGATCCGCGAAGTCATTCTTTCCGGCGGCGAGCCGCTCCTCCTGAACGACGACACCCTGAGAAAAATTTTGATGCGTCTCAAAAACATTCCCACGATCCGCACGCTCCGCATCCAGACCCGCGTGCTGTCTGTCCTTCCGCAGAGGATCACGCCTGAGCTGGTGACGATCCTCCGCGAAGCTCAGCCGGCTTATCTCATGATCCATGTGAATCATCCGAGGGAAATCACGCGCGAGTTCATTGAGGCGGTGAACCTGCTGACCGAGCAGGGCATTCCGCTTGCCTCTGAAACCGTGCTCCTCAAGGAAATCAACGACAAGCCGTCCGTTCTCTCTGAACTTTTTTATTCGCTCTATGAGTCGAAGGTCCGGCCCTATCGCCTGCATCAGAGCATCCCCTCTCAGGGGACCGATCATTTCCGCACTTCCATCACCGCGGGGCTCCGTCTGTCGGAATATCTCCGCGCCAACCTGCCCGGACTCGCTCTCCCGGAATACGTCGTCGAGACTTCGGGCGGGAAAATCCCTCTGAGGACCGAATCTGTCCTGTCCCGGACAAAAAAGCGCGTCCTGCTCCGCAACCATGAGGGCAAGGTTTATGTGTATCCGGAAAAATCTTTTCAATTCTCCTCTTGACTTTACCGTCTCAAAATTTCTAAAATGACACATCATCGTATCCATCGCACATTAAGGAGGCGTACCCATGGCACAGAAAGTTGCTAAAACAGGCGTGAAAAGAGCGGAAGGATTTCTCTATTTTATCGACAAACAGGGCGATGTCTCCCGCGCGAAGATGGCCCGCGGCGGAAAGAAAGGCGGAAAACCCGAGAAGGTGACCAAAGCCGGAGTGAAGAAAGAAAAGGGATTCCTTTATTTCTTGGACAAGCAGGGAGACGTTTCCCGCGCCAAGATGGCTCGCCGTTAATTTCCTTAAAGACAAGTTTAACCCTAAAGCAAGTTAGCCGTTTCTGAAGCAGGAAAGAACTTCAAGGTTCTTTCCTGCTGATTGTTATACCCCTCGAGGAAAGTTCCTCCGAGCACCCACATATGGTCAAAGGAAATCTATTTGTCATCTCCGCTCCTTCGGGCGCGGGGAAATCGACCTTGAGCGCGGAGCTTTTGCGGACCGTTCCGGGCATTGTGTATTCGATTTCCGTCACGACCCGGTCTCCGAGGGTGGGCGAAGTTCACGGCAGGGAATATTATTTCGCGACGGAGCAGGAATTTTTTAGACGGCGCGATGCGGGGGACCTGATCGAATTCGCGAAGGTCCACGGGTTTTGGTATGGAACCCCGAAAGCGGAGCTGGAAAAGACCCTGGCAGAGGGCCAGGATGTTGTCTTGGACATTGATGTTCAGGGCGGCAGGCAGATCAAGAAGCTTTATCCCTCGGCGATCTTGATCTTCATCGCGCCCCCGTCAATCGAGGAACTGGAAAAAAGGCTCAGGGGCCGGAGCCAGGACGATGAAGCGACCATCCAGATGCGCCTTGAAAACGCCAGGAAAGAAATTGACGCGGCGGGCGATTATGAATATCTGGTCTTCAACAAGGAAATTCCCGAGTCGGTTTTCAGACTGCAGGGCATCGTGTGGGCCGTTCGGTCCAGGATGAGAATGGATTTATTGGCGAAACTGAACACAGCGAAGAAGTCATTGGTATAAAGGAGATTTAAGAACATGGCAAAAGACGATAACGAATTAGAAGCGCACTTTCCGGAACCCGTGGCTCTTCCGCCCGAACCTCTGCCCATCGATGAAAAAACTCAGGAAGCTCTCGACAAGATGATTCTGGATTCCGGCGTCAACAAATATGATTTGATCATCCTCGCCCGCCGCTGGGCTTATGAGCTCAAAGCGAAAGAAGGCGAACACCGCGCCATTCAGAGCCTCATTCCGGAAGCGATCCGCGACGTGCTCACGGGCAAAGTGGATCCCAAGACCATCAAAGAATTGCCCCAGCTGAAATCTCTCGTCAAGAAACTGAAAGGCCCCACCGTCGAGATTTTGGAAAACATCGGAAAGAATTCCGACAAAGATTCTGAGAAAGAAACCAAGTCCAAAAAGAAGTGATTTGAAAACGCCGCTCCAGGGCAAAACCGTTCTGGTCGGCGTGACAGGCAGCATCGCGGCTTACAAGGCCTGCGAGCTGGTCCGGCGCCTCAAAGACGAAGGCGCGGATGTTTTCTGCCTCATGACGGAGTCGGCGCAAAAGTTTGTCTCGGCCCTCACATTCTCAGCCCTTTCAGGCAACCCTGTTGCGTCTCAAATCTGGGACGAATCTCTTTGGAAGATGGCGCACCTGGACCTGGCTGAAAAGGCTTCTCTTTTCATCATCGCTCCCGCTTCCGCCAATTCCATCGCCTCACTCGCCAACGGTCAGACGCAGGACATCCTCTCGGTCACTGCTCTCTCGACAAAAGCTCCTATCCTGATTGCGCCTGCCATGCACGAAGCCATGTGGCTGCACCCCGCGACGAAACAAAATGTCCTCAAACTCAAGAGTTATGGGTATCGTTTCGTCGGGCCCGAAAAGGGGCCTCTCTCCCGCGGTGATTCCGGCTGGGGTCGGCTTTCGGATGTTCCCTCGATCCTCGATCAAGCCCGAAAACTTCTCACTTTAAGAAAATAACATGAGCCGGCTCCGCGCTCTGATCACGGCAGGCCCAACGCGGGAACACCTGGACCCCGTGAGATATCTCTCCAACGGTTCTTCCGGAAAGATGGGGCTGGAAATCGCCTCTGCGCTCAAAAAGTCCGGATGCGATGTGAGCCTCATTCTGGGCCCGGGCGTTGAACCTTTTCAAGGAATCGCCTGCGATCGAGTCATTTCTGCCGTCGATATGCTGAAAGCCGTGTCTAAAAAATTCGGTTCGTCGGACCTGTTTGTTTCCTGCGCCGCCGTGTCGGATTTTCGCCCCAAAACCATAAGCCGAAAAAAAATAAAGAAAGGTTCCGGCGGATTGATGCTTGAGCTCGTCCCCAATCCGGACATTCTTTTCCTCATGGGGAAACGGAAAAAGAATCAGTTTGTCGTCGGGTTCGCGCTTGAAGATGCCGACGGCGCGCGGCGGGCCGAAAAAAAACTCAGGGACAAGCATTGCGACATGATCGTGCTGAACGGGCCGGAAACCATCGATTCCCAAAAAATCAATCCCGTCATCCTTTGCGCGGACGGAACGCGCCTTAAATTAGGTAAAATATCCAAAAAGGTTTTTGCGGAAAAATTATGCCGGGAAATTTTGAAACGCGCAGTCAGGAAATAAACTCCCTCAAAGAATCGGTTCGGGAATATGTGAAAACTTCCGAGCTTTTTGGCGAGGACGAGTTTTTCCGCACGCTTCACCAAACGCCGCTCGTTGAAAAGCCCGCGCAGGAATCTTCGGACAAGAAAGCCCGCCTTGACGCTCTTTATGGGAAATACGCAGAGTGCAAAAATTGCCCTCTCGGCAACACGCGCAACAAGATTGTTTTCGGAATGGGCGTTCTGAACCCTGATGTGCTGTTCGTCGGCGAAGGTCCGGGATTCGAAGAAGACCGCAAAGGACTTCCGTTCGTGGGGCGCGCGGGGGAACTGCTCGACAAGATCATGGCTTCCATCAATTTGTCGAGAGAAAAATCGGTTTATATCGCCAACATCGTGAAATGTCATCCCATGAAAAATCCTGACCGCCCGGACCTGCGCGGCAACGACCGTCCGCCGGAACCCTCCGAAATGGCCGCGTGCCTGCCCATTCTTGAAGAGCAGATTGACATTCTCGATCCCAAATTCATCTGCACTTTGGGTTCTGTTTCAACGAAGGCACTCCTTAAAACTGAAGACGGCATTTCGCGGATCCGCGGGCGCCTCTTTGAATATGTTTCGCTTAGCCATAAAAAAATTCAGGTTTTGCCGACTTATCATCCCGCGGCCCTCCTGCGCAACCCCGAACTCAAACGCGATGTTTGGGAAGACATGAAGCTCCTTCAAAATCTGATTTCACAGACTTTATAATCCATGCTTGCCGAAGTTGCTCTCCCGCTTCCGCTCGACCAGACTTTCACATATTCCGTCCCGAAACACCTTGAACCCCAAATTCAGGCGGGACATTCGGTCCTCGTGCCGTTCCGCAACCGTTCTCTGTCGGGCATCGTCACCCAGCTTCGCCCCGACGAAGAAAACCCGTCTCCCAACCTGAAAACTCTCATCAATCTGCTCAACCCCCTCGCGAAGGTTTCGCAAATTCAGCTTTCGCTCACGCGCTGGATCTCGGAAACATACGGCTGCAGTTGGGGGGAAGCCCTTTCCACATCGTCTCCGGGGCTCAAGAATTTGAAGAAGCCCATCAAACTCAGTTTCGTGGAAAAACCGGAAGCGCCGCGCGAATCAAAATCTCACGCCCTCACGCCGGAACAGTCCGCCGCCGTGGAGTCGTTGCGGGGTGCCATTCAGAGCGGCTCGCCCAAAACTTTTCTGCTTTTCGGCGTCACATCGTCGGGCAAAACGGAAGTTTATTTGAACGCCATCCAGGAAACCGTTGAGCTTCAGGGGAAGACAGCCCTCTTTCTGGTTCCGGAAATTTCTCTTTGCCGCCCTTTTTATGAAATCCTCCGTTCCAGGACCCAAAGGGAAATCGGCATCTGGCATTCGCAAATGACGCGGACCGAGAGAGTTCAAACCATCGAAGGCGTGCGGAGCGGGAAAATAAAAATTGTGCTGGGCGCGCGTTCCGCTCTTTTTGCGCCGCTGGATAATGTGGGCTTGATTATTCTCGACGAAGAACATGATTTTTCCTATAAACAGGAGGAAAAGCCCAGATATCACGCCCGGGACGCCGCGGTCCGCCTTGCGGAACTTCATAAAGCCGTTGTCGTGCTGGGAAGCGCCACGCCGTCTATCGAAAGTTTTTATATGGCGAGAGCGGGGAAATATGAACTCCTCAAACTCACTCAAAGAGTTCCGGGCCAGTCCATGCCGGTGATTCAGCTGGTGGACCGCAAAAAATCTCTCATGAGCGGCAAGCCCGCAACACGCGTTTCACCGCTCACCCCTGAGCTTGTGGAGGCCATCCGCATGGCCCTTTCCAGGCGCGAACAAGTCATCCTGGCTCTCAACCGCAGGGGGTTTTCGACTTTCCTCCTCTGCACGAATTGCGGCGAAGTGTCCAAATGCCCCAACTGCCTGATCACGCTGGTCCAGCACAAGGATGACGACGGCCGTGAAATGCTCGAATGCCATTTCTGTTTTTATAAGGTCCCGGTTCCCTCCAAATGCGGCAAATGCGGCGCTTCTGCGTTTTTGCTGGGAGGTTTCGGCACGCAAAAAATTGTGCAGGAAGTTAAAAAGGATTTTCCATATTCCCGCGTCCTCCGCCTCGACCGCGACATCGCCAAAAAGAAGAACGCCGTGACGGAAGCTTATGAAAGCTTTAAAAAAGAAGAGGCCGACATTTGGGTGGGGACTCAGATGGTGACGCAAGGTTTTGATTTTCCGAGGGTGACGCTGGTCGGCATCGTGGACGCGGACACCGCATTGCATCACCCTGATTTCAGGTCTGCCGAGCGCACGTTCCAGTGGATCTCCCAGGCCTCCGGCCGCGCGGGACGAAGTTCCATGATCGGGAACGTCGTCGTCCAGACTTTGATGCCGGAACATTATGCTCTCCGCGCTTCGGTTCAGGGGGAATATGAGAAGTTTTTCGAGGAGGAACTGGAAATCCGCAAATCTCTCTCTTATCCGCCCTTCTCGAACCTGATCCTCCTGCGCCTGCAAAGCTCGCAAAAAAAAGAACTCGTCATCACGGAATGCGACCGTCTTTATGACATCCTCAAAGCCGATCCTGAGTTGAACGATGCCCAGATTTTGGGCCCCGGCCCGGCTCCCAGGGAAAACCTCAACAAGCAGACCCGCTGGCAGATTCTGTTGAAATGCCGCGACGAGATTTTAGTCAAAAAAGCCGTTGCGAGAGTTCAGAAATTTCAGGTCAAGTCCGGCGTGCGGCTCGTCCTCGATGTGAACCCCTTCAATGTTTTATAGTTTCCTGCTCTTCGCCGGGTCTTTGGGCCTGCTCCTCAGGAATGTCTATGGCACCGTCTCGCCTTATCGCGATTCCGGAGACCTCATTGCCGCGGCCGCTTCTCTTGGAATCGCTCATCCTCCGGGATATTCGCTCTATGTCCTCCTCACTCACATCGGCATCCAATGTCTGCCTTTTGGCAACATCGCATATCGCGCCAATGTCTTGTCGTGTTTATGGACTTCTCTCACGGTCGTCTTGGTGTTTCATATTTTAAGGAAAATCAGCTCAGCCGGCCCCGCCCTGCTCGCCGTGTCCGTCTGGTTTCTGTCTCCTTCCGTTCAGCGCCTCTCGATCGTGTCGGAAATGTATTCTCTGCACGCGCTCCTCTGCGCGGTCATTTTTTATCTTCTTCTCGAACGCAAAGCCATGGCCGCGATGTTTGCCGTCGGGCTCGCGTTTTTTAATCACCCCACGGTTGTGTTCATGCTTCCGGGAATTTTGGCGATGGAATGGGCGATCCGTGAGGAAAAGGGATTTGAAAAAATTAAACCCTTTTCATTTTATGCCGCCGCTCTCGCCGCAGGCTGGACTCTGGTCCTTTATTATCCTCTCAGATCTTTTCGGTCCCCCGAGCTCGATTGGGGCGGCGCGTCCGCGTCCTTCAGAAACCTCTGGCGGCTGGTCACTCGCGCGGATTATGGCGGACTCAAACTGCACCCCGAAGAAAGTTCTTTCGCCTGGACCGCGGGCGGCATTTGGGACCAGATTTCCCTTTTCATTAAATCCGAATGGCGCGAATTGAGTTGGGTCGGAATTCCTCTTTTATTTATAGGCCTCTTTCTTCGCCGGAACTCTGTGCCCAAAGACATGCGCCGGCTCTCCGGCGTCACATTTGTGTTGTCCGGTCCGCTGTTTTTCATCCTCTCAAACTTGCCTGTCCATGAAGAAACCACTCTTCCCATTCTTGAACCCTATCTCCTCATGTCGAACCTGTTCCTCCTCCCCTGGCTCGCGGTCGGCGCGGAAAAACTGAAGACCGCCGTGTGGCCAGCGCTCGCTCTTGTCCTCTTGTTTTTTGCGGTCAAAACTCCGCCCCACAGGAATGATTTTTCGGCTTATGATTATGGCCGGAACATCCTGAAAACCATGCCGCTCGGATCCTCCCTTTATGAACCTGACGACACCACCGCCTTCGTGATGTCTTATCTTCAGTCCGCGGAAAACAGGCGCCGAGACATCGCCGTCCTCATGACGCTCCGCACCAAATGGGGAAGCGATTTGATCGTGAAGAAATATCCTTATCTCCTCAAGGGCTCAAGTTTTTCCAACGCCCAGGAATTTATTTCCGCCTTGCTCGCTCAGCATGTTCGTCAGAACATTCCGCTTTTCTCGGATCATCCCGGCAAGTTTCCTTCGTCTCTTCCCAACTATAACGAAGGGCTCATGACCCGCGCTGGAACCCCGACGCCCGAAATTTTCGACTCCGCCCAGTCCATTTTTAATTTTTATGTCGAGCGGGGCAACTCTTTTATAGAAAAGGAACCTGAATTTTTCACCCGTCACCTCCTTTCCAGACGGAGCGCCGCGCTGAACAACATTGGAATCACTTATCAGCAGTTCAAGGATTTTCCGAAGGCGCGGGACCGTTTCATGGAGTCCCTTGCCCGCGACCCCAAACTCACCCAGGCTTGGGTGAACCTTGGGCTCAATTCATATACGCAGAACGATTTCCTCATGGCCGAATCCACCTATCTGGACGCGGTCCGCCGTCTCCCTCAGAGCGGCCAGATTCAATATTATCTGGGCCTCGCTCAAAGGCGCGCAGGAAAGAGGATTGAAGCCCGGGCATCGCTCGAGAAAGCGCTTGCACTTGTTCCGGGCCACGCGGATGCCATGAACGAGCTCGGCCTCACCTATCTTGACGATTCCATGCACGCGGAAGCCGCCGCGCGTTTTGAAAAGTGTCTTGACATAAATCCCAAATTTGTTCCCGCTCAGTATAACCTTGGCTTGACGCTCCGCGCCGCTGGAAAAAACAAAGAAGCCGCCCAGGCCTTTGAAAATTATCTCCGCCTCGACCCCAATGCGTCTGATAAATTTCAGGTTCAAAGCTGGATCCGGCAACTCCAGCGCTGACGGGAATATTGTTTTTATAAAAAATGGCTCCAGCGTTTTGGATGGGAGGCTCAGTCTCAGGAGCGACTGAGGGAAACCACGGAGAGGTTTCCTGCAGAGAACTCGATGGAGCTATTTTTTATAAAAACAATATTCCCGTCAGCGTTGATTTTGTTTCGAAAAATTCCTTTAATATACGGATTCATTATGAATTTCGCCACAAGGATTAGATTTTTTTCAGCCCTCGCTTTTTGCCTCATTCTCTCCGCCTGCGGATCCAAAGACCCCGTCTCTGAGCAGATCTCCGTGGGTCAAGCCCATTTTCAGGGTTATGGCTGTTCCACCTGCCACATGGTGGGCGGCAAAGGCGGAGCTCTCGGCCCTGACCTGACCTATATCGGTTTCCGCAAGAGTCCCGAATGGCTGGATCTCTGGCTCCAAAGCCCTGAAGGGTGGAAACATAACACGCTCATGCCCAATTTTTATCTCAAAGAGCCCATCCGCAAAGCTCTGGTCGCCTATCTCGCTTCATTAAAAGGAGAACCCTATAAAAATGGGAAAGCTCCCTGGGATGCCGCGGACGTCAAAGACAATCCCATAAAAAGAGGCGAAACCATTTTTACGCATGCAGGGTGCGCCGGATGTCACGGCGTGGGCGGAAAGGGGGGATACCCCAACAACAATGTCGTCGGCGGACTGATCCCTTCCCTCCTCAAAGTTTCCGACGGATATTCCAAAGAAGAACTGAAAGAGAAGATCAGGAAAGGCGTGCCGCAATCCGCTTCCGAAGATCCCAACAAACCCGCGCCCATGCTCCACATGCCCACCTGGAGCCAGATGCTCACGGACGACGAAATTGATTCTTTGGTGGAATATCTTTATTCTCTCAACCCCAAAGGTCCCGAGGAGGCCTGGTGACGAACCTCACGCTTCCTAAATTTTCCATCATCACCGCCGTCTCAACTTTTCTGCTCTTGATCGCAGGCGCTCTTGTGACTTCAACGGGTTCCGGCCTGGCTGTTCCGGACTGGCCTTTGTCTTTCGGGCAATTTTTCCCTCGCATGGAAGGCGGAGTCTTGTTTGAGCACGGACACAGAATGGTTGCGGGCGCGGTGGGCATCATGACTTTCGTCCTCACGGGCTGGCTCTGGACGAGCGAACCCCGCAAATGGCTTTGCTGGCTCGGAACCGCGGCTTCCGTTGCCGTCCTCCTCCAGGCGTCTCTCGGGGGACTCACCGTCCTCATGAAGCTTCCGCCGCAGGTTTCCATTGCCCACGCAGTCCTTGCCCAAACCTTTTTCTGCATCACTGTTTCCCTGGCTTATTTCATGAACCGCGGCGGCGATAAAGTTCATTTTCATAACTTAAAAAATCCCGTGAGCGCCGTTTCCCTTTCATTGACGATCCTTTTATATGTCCAGCTCGCGTTGGGCGCGGCTCTCCGTCACCTCGGAAGCTCAAACGCTTTATATTTCCACGCTTCTGTCGCGGGCCTTGTGGTTATTTTAAATTTCGTGTTTTTGGCGGCGGCGTCCCGGCATCGGCATAAACAAAACACTGTTTTCAGTCTTTCTCAGCTCATCACCGGCCTCATCCTCACGCAAATCGTCCTCGGACTCTTCTCCATTTTTCCCTCGGTCATTGAGGTCAACATGAGCTGGTTTGCGCGCACCTTTATCGTCACTTCGCATGTCGCCACGGGCGCCCTCATTTTGGCAACTTCCCTTTTCACCTTTTTAAGGAGCCTTGAAAACGCATGAACACTTCGAATTACGGCTGGGGATTGCCAGTTGCCGCTTCAACCTATGCTTCCCGCATTGACGGGTCCTTGACCATCCTCCATTGGGCCATGATCGTGATTTTCGGGCTTTGGGCGGTGTATATGGCTTATTGCCTGATCCGGTATCGAGAAGGCGCAAAACCCAAAGTTGATTATCATTTCACTCACAACTATGCGGCGCTTACTCCTGATGTCGTCATCCTCGTTTTTGAAGTCTGGCTGATTTTTTTCGTGGGCGTTCCCATCTGGGCCCACATCCGCGAAGAGCTCCCCAAACAGGAGAACGCGCTTGAAGTCAATGTTGTTGCGGAACAATTTGCCTGGACCATCCATTATCCCGGCGCCGACGGAAAATTCGGCAAACGGGACATCAAGCTTGTGAACGCCGGCAACCCTCTGGGATTGGACCCTGCGGATCCGGACGGGCTTGACGACATCGTTTCCGTCAACAACATGGTTCTTCCCGTCAATAAACCCGTGCTCGTGAACCTCTCAGCCAAAGACGTCATCCACAGCTTTTTCATTCCGGAGTTCCGCATCAAACAAGACGCCGTCCCCGGCATGAAGATCAAGCTCTGGTTTGAACCCAACAAAATCGGCCTTTACGAGCTCGGCTGCGCCCAGCTTTGCGGAACGGGGCATTATCGCATGCGAGCGGATGTTTCAGTGAAGAGCCCCGAAGAATTTGAACAATGGATGAGCGCGCAAAAAAAGGGAATATAAATGAGCCACGATAACCACCAGGAAACTTTCACCAGCAAATACATCTTCTCCCTCGACCACAAGGTCATCGGGATTCAGTATATGATCACCGCGCTCCTCTTCCTCCTCCTCGGATTTTCGTTCGTTCTCCTCATGCGCTGGCAGCTGGCTTATCCCGGAAGCCCCATTCCCCTGATCGGCAAATTCTTGCCCAGCTTCATTGCGGCAGGCGGCATCATGCATCCCGCGGCATACAACACATTGGGCGCCATGCACGGAACCATCATGATCTTTTTGGGCATTGTCCCTCTGGGCTTCGGCGCGTTTGGAAATTATCTTTTGCCTCTCCAGATCGGTGCGGCCGACATGGCTTTCCCCCGAATGAACATGATGTCTTATTGGACCTATTTTGTGGGCGGCGTCCTCATGCTTTCGAGTTTCATTCTCCCGGGCGGCGCGGCACAGTCCGGCTGGACATCTTATGTTCCTCTTTCCGTGGTTTCTCCCGGCCAGACCACCTGGCTCATCGCCATGACGTTCCTCATCACCTCGTCCCTGCTCGGCTCCATCAACATCATCGTCACCACTGTCAATATGCGCGCTCCGGGCCTGGGCTGGTCGCGCCTTCCCATCTTTGTCTGGTCCCAGTTCGTGACTGCCGTCCTCCTGCTTTTCGCGTTCCCTGTCCTTCAGGCGGCGGCCATCCTTCAGCTTTTGGACCGCGTTGCCGGAACCAGTTTTTATATTCCCACAGACCTGATCGTGGGCGGCAACATTCTGGGCCGGTCCGGCGGCGGCAGCGTCCTTTTGTGGCAGCACCTTTTCTGGTTCCTCGCTCATCCTGAAGTTTATGTCCTCCTGCTCCCAGCCATGGGCATTGTGGCAGAAATTTTGGCGAACGGGACTCGAAAACCCATTTTCGGATACAAAGAAATCGCTGGCTCCTTCTGCTTCATCGGATTTTTGTCCTTCATCGTCTGGGCCCACCACATGTTTGTGAGCGGCATGAAGACCAAGCTCAGTTATTTGTTTATGACGACAACGATGATCATTTCCGTGCCCTCAGTCGCGATCCTCACATGTTTCCTCCTGAGCCTCAAAGGCGGGAGCATCCGATATAAACTGCCCATGCTTTTTGCCCTCGCGTTCTTGCCGATGTTCGGAATCGGCGGCCTCACGGGACTTCCTCTTGGATTCACCCCGACGGATGTTTATTTGCACGACACTTATTATGTCATCGGACATTTCCATTATGTCGTCGTGACCGGCACCATGATCGCGCTCATGGGGGGAATTTATTTCTGGTTTCCCAAGATGTTCGGCCGCAAGATGAACGAGAAATTGGGCTATATCCATTTCTGGGGAACCATCGTGATGATGAACGGCATTTTCTTTCCCATGTTTATTCAGGGCCTGGCAGGCGCGCAACGTCGTCTTTATGACCCCACGGTCCAGGCGCACAACCTCGTCGTTCAGCCCACGAATGTGTTCATGACCGCGTGCGCGGCCCTCCTCCTCCTTTTCCAAATTCCTTTCATCTGGAATTTTTTCCACAGCATATTCAAGGGCGAAAAGACGGAAGAAAATCCCTGGCAGGCCACGACCCTCGAATGGGCTTGCCCTTCACCGCCCCTGCCTCACAAAAATTTCGAGAAAATTCCCACGGTTTATCGCGGGCCGTATGAATACAGCGTCCCCGACAGAAAAACCGATTTCTGGCCCCAGGACCAGAAGGACTAAAGGAAATTTATGAGCGAACACGCGATCACTGAAACCAACACGGGCATCCCCAACGGCAAGCTCGGCATGTGGGTCTTTTTGGCTTCCGAAGTCATGCTCTTCGGCGGGTTCATCAGCTCTTATGTGATCCTGCGCACCGGGAGCGACCACTTCATCATCCCCGCGAAAGAAATGCTCGGAGTGCCCCTGGCCACTCTCAACACTTTCGTCCTGATCTCCAGTTCCGTCTCCATGGTTTTCGCGCTCGATGCCATACAAAAAGGCAATCAGAAAGGTTTGATCCGAAACCTCATCCTCACCCTCATCCTTGCCGTCTGTTTCCTCTGCATCAAGTCTTATGAATATCCTCACAAGTGGCACGAAGGCATCACCCTATCCTCCGGCCTCTTCGGCTCCTTTTATTTCACCCTCACCGGCCTCCACATGCTCCATGTTTTGGGCGGCATTGGGTTTATTTCTTATCTTCTTTATAACGCCAAGAAAGGCAGATACACTGCTGAGAAGCATGAGCGCATCGAATATGCCGGCCTCTATTGGCACTTCGTTGATCTCGTGTGGGTCATCCTGTTCCCGATTTTTTATCTCTTATGACGACTGAACATCATTCGTCGATGAAAAACACTTATCTGGCCGTTTTCGGCGCCCTGGCCGTTCTCACTGCCGCCACCGTCGGGGCGTCTTATATGCACCTGGACCGCCAGAAAGCGATTGCGTTGGCGCTCGCGATTGTGGCAGTCAAAGTTTTTTTAATCTCAGCCTTCTTCATGCACCTCAAGTTCGAGGGCAAAATGATCCGCTGGCTTTTAATCACGGCGCTTTTCTTCGTTTTCTATTTGCTCATGATGGTCCTGCCTGATCTCGGATGGTCCTGCCCCGTCTGTTTCGGGGAATCCGGAAGCAACCTTGCGAAAGGGTTCACATGGGGGATTCTCGTCCTGCTCCTCCTCCCTGCCGCATTGTTTGGAACCATCGCCTATAAAATTTCGAGCGCCGTCCGCAGAAAAAATGAAAGCACAGGCGCTCCTTCAATCTAACCCCCGCATCAGAGTCACCCTCCGGAACCTCTCCCACTATTGGGAGATGACGAAACCCGGTGTCATGGGTGTGGTTCTCATGACCACTCTCTTCGGTTTTTTTCTCGGCAGTCCCAGGCGCTTTGATTGGGCTCTCCTGTTTCACACTCTCCTCGGCACCTCTTTTGTCGCGGCCGGAGCCGGAATTTTGAACATGCTTCTCGAAATTGAGCCGGACTCTCTCATGGACCGCACCAAAAATCGTCCTCTGCCCGCTGGAAAAATCCCACAGCACCACGCGTTTTTTTTGGGCGGTTTTGTTGCCAGCGTGGGCATCGTGCACTTGTCGCTTTCCGTAGGAAACCTTGCCGGGTTCCTCTCTGCCGCGAGCCTCATTCTTTATCTTGTTTTTTACACGCCCATGAAACTGTCCTCCAACCTCTGCACTGCCGTGGGCTCTGTGGCAGGAGCTCTCCCTCCCTTGATCGGTTTTGCCGCATCTTCCGGCCGCCTCTCCATGGGCGCCTGGTCCGTTTTCGCAATCCTGTTTTTATGGCAGTTCCCGCACCTCCTGGCCCTTGCCTGGATGTATAAAGACGATTATTCCAAAGCCGGCTTCAAAATGGTTCCCATTCCTGACAACACAGGCGCCTCCACGGGAAAAATTTCCCTGATCTTTTCCGTCCTTCTTTTCGCGGCCAGCCTTCTCCCCTGCGTTTTCCGCATGTCCGGCATGGTTTATGGCGCAAGCGCCGTCTGCCTGAGCGCGATTTTTCTCGTTTATGCCGTCCGGTTTTTCCGCCAAAGAGACCTGTTGTCTGCCCGAAAACTTTTCATCGCCAGCATCCTTTATATGCCCTTCCTTCTGGCCGTCATGGCCGCGGATTCCCTGTAACATTCGCATGGGAAACGAAGCCGTTCTTGCCGTTTCCATAAAAAACATATCTTTCCGTTATAAAAAAGCGTCGCGCCAGGCCCTGGACGGCGTCACATTGGATGTCGGATCGGGTGAAATTTTCGGGCTCCTGGGCCCCAACGGCGGCGGTAAAACCACTCTTTTTAAAATCCTTTCCACTCACATGACTTTCGATTCCGGTTCCGTCCGGATTGCGGGCATGGACTTGTCCTCGGAAGCCTCAAACATAAGAAAAAAAATTGGCGTCATCTTTCAGCATCCCAGCCTCGACAAAAAACTCACAATCCAGGAAAATCTCACGCATCAGGGCCGGCTTTATGGCATGGGCGGCGCAATGCTGAAGGAACGGATCAGGGAAGTTCTTGGAAAAGTGGGCCTCACGGATCGAGCGGGGGAATTCGTTGAAACTCTCTCGGGGGGCCTGGCCAGACGGGCTGAAATTGCCAAAGGTTTATTGCATAAACCTGAAATCGTTTTGATGGATGAGCCCACCACGGGTTTGGATCCGGGCGCGCGAAGAGATTTTTGGGATTATGTGAAGGAAATCAAAAGTTCCGGCGTGACCGTGTTGGTCACCACTCATCTCATGGAAGAGGCGGAACGCTGTGACCGCCTTGCCATCATCAACGAGGGCCGCATTGTGGCTCTGAACACGCCTTCCGCTCTGAAAGACGAGATTGGGGGAGATGTTATCATGGTGGAAACTCAGGACCCTCAAACTCTCTCGGACTCTCTCAATAAAAAGTATGGCTCAATTTCCACGGTGCTGGAAGGGTCTGTGAGAATTGAACGCGACCGCGGCCACGAATTCGTGCCTGTGATCGTTCAGGATTTTCCCAAAGGCATTGTTTCAATCCGGGTCAGCAAACCCACGCTTGAAGATGTTTTCGTGCACCGCACAGGTCACAAATTTTGGAGTGAAAAATCATGATTTCAGCCGCGCTGACTCTCACCCAAAGAGAAATTGTGCGCTTTTTCCGTCAGAGGGGCCGCGTCGTCGGCGCAATTGTGCCTCCCGTCATCTTCTGGTTTTTGATCGGAAGCGGCCTCTCAAACTCTTTCCAGCACCAGGCTTCTCTCAATTATCTCCAATATTTTTTCCCGGGCACATTGGTCATGATCGTGCTTTTCACGGCGATATTTTCGACGATCTCCATCATTGAGGACCGCAAGGAAGGGTTTCTTCAGTCTGTCCTCGTTTCTCCTGCGCCCCGCGCTTCCATCGCTCTCGGCAAAATTTTCGGAGGTGCTGTAATCGCATTCATTCAGGGTTTATTGTTTCTGCTTTTGTCCGGTTTCGTCGGGACTTTGCTGGATGTTCCCCGCCTGCTTTATGCCCTCGCCATCCTGCTTTCCGTTTCTTTCGGCCTGACAGGCCTGGGCTTTTTGATCGCCTGGCGGATGGACAGCACGCAAGGGTTTCACGCCGTCATGAACCTTTTCTTGATGCCCATGTGGTTTCTTTCAGGCGCGCTTTTTCCCATGGAAACGGCCCCGGGATGGCTTAAAATCCTCATGATGGCCAACCCTCTCACCTATGCCGTGAGCGCTCTTCAAAAGGCGCTTTATGTTTCCGGCCCGGCCATGGCGCTTTTTCCCTCTCCGATCTTTTCCCTCATTGTCTCCATCGCATTCGCCGCGCTTATGTTTATTTTATCCACGCTTATTTGTTCAAGAACGGAGCATCCCTGACATGTCTGAACGCAAAAAAATAAAACTTGAAGACCTCACTTTCGAGGAAGTGAACGCCGTTTTAAACCACAAGTGGTTCATGAGCGAACGCGAAGGCAAAGATGTCGGCATGGACGCCGCTCTCGACGATTTTTTTAACCATCATGCCGCGGACTGGCGCAAAAAGCAGGTCAAGGCCGACGCTGAAGCCCAGAAGGAAGAGATCATGAAACACAAGTGGTTCCTTTCCCAAAAGCTGGGCTATGATGTGGGCAACACCCCTGCCGCGCTCGACTGGGTCAAGAAAGGTTTTGCCCAGCATTGGCGCAACCGCACCGGCCCCTATAAAAACCGCAAATAATTGAAACGCTTAATCCTTTTTCTCTTCCTGCCTGCCCTCAGCCATGCTTCCCCTTTGCCGGACTATGGTTCCGCGGGCCGGTTCACCCTCTCAGATCAAGACGGGCGCGAGTTCACCGAAAAGAACCTTGAAGGCAGGCCCTGGATCATCAATTTCATCTTCACCCGCTGTTCCGGCCCTTGCCCGGTCCTGACCCGAAACTTCGTTCAGCTTCAGAACAAACTTCCCTCAAAGGCCGGCCTGCTCACGATCACCGTGGACCCTGAACACGACACTCCCCAAATCCTCAAAGAATATGCCGAGCGCAGCGGCGCCGATCCGTCTCGCTGGACATTCCTCACCGGCCCCAAAGACAAGGTCTATGCGCTCATCCGGGACAACCTCCTGAACGCCGCCATATCCAATGACAATGCAAAGGGCGTGGGGGAAAGTTTCATCCATTCTCAGAGGTTCGTCTTGCTGGACGGCGCAGGACACATGCGCGGATTTTACGACGGAGAATCGGATGAGGCTCTCAATCAAATCAGGCGGGACGTCCGTTTCTGCTCAAAATATTCCAAGCTCCCTGAACTGAACGCGAGCTTGAACCTCATGAGCGCGTTTTTTCTTCTGGCCGGGTTTTTCTTTGTGCGGAGAAAACGGATATTGGCGCACCGGGTTTCCATGGTCCTTGCCTTTTCATCATCCAGCGCGTTTTTGGCGAGCTATCTCTTTTATCATTATCATTCCGGCTCCATGCCGTTTCTGGGAACAGGCGGAATACGCACTCTTTATTTTACGATCCTCCTTTCTCACACCGTGCTGGCAGGTTTCGTCCTTCCGCTTGCTCTGGTCACGCTCAGCCGCGCTCTCAAAGGCAGCATCGACGCCCACAAACGGATTGCCCGCTGGACATTTCCCATCTGGCTTTATGTTTCCGTGACAGGCGTGATTGTGTATTATATGCTGTATCGGATATGAACGAGAAAAGAGTTCCGTATAAACGCATGATGTTCGTCTGCACGAATGCCCGTGACGGAGAGTCTGCTTGCGGAAACGCGGACAGAGGCGAAAACTGCGGGGGAAATCTTGTGGAGCATCTGCGAGAAGAAGTGAAAAAGCGGGGCCTCAAAGGAAAAATCCGCGTCGCCAAGTCCGGGTGCATGGATCTGTGCGCTCAGGGCCCCGTGATCATGGTTTTCGACGAGAAAGGCCAATACACAACCCACACGCAAGTGAATTTGTCCGATGTCCCTGCCCTCACGGACACACACATCGAACCCCTTAAAAACTCCTGAATTTAATCGATTATTGAGCGGAAGGGTCTTCTTGAAGCATCCCGAAGACATTGCCTTCGGTGTCTTTGGCGTATGCCATCCAGCCGATGCCCGGGATCGGCATCTTGGGCTTCATGATGAGGCCGCCGTTGATCATGACTTTCCCGACATATTCCTCAAGGTCCGGAACGTCGATGGTGCAGATGAAAGTTTGAATTCCCATGCCTTTGGGACCGGCTCTCTTGATCATCCCGCCGTTGATTCCAGGGTCGCTTGGGGGCAAAGTCTGGATGGTCCAATATTCCATTTCCGTCCCCCACCGCTTAAACTTCCACCCGAAGGTCTTCATATAAAAAGCCATCGCGCGCTGCGGGTTGTCGACGTGAACTTCAAAATGTATGACTCTCGGCATGTTTATTATTTTAGTCTATTTTAATGTGTTTTCAATGTGACTAAATAAATCGTCCACGCTTTTCGTAACATAATAAAGCTCGCGATATTTGTGTTTCGCGAATTTCTTTTTAAAAAACTCTTCGAACAAATGGATGAGAGGGTCATAGAACCCTCGCGTATTGAGGAGGACAATGGGTTTGGAGTGATATTTGAGTTGTTTGAGGGTGAGGATCTCCATCAGCTCTTCCAGAGTCCCAAACCCGCCCGGAAGTGCCACGAAAGCGTCGGACTCGGCTTCCATGAGGGTTTTCCTGTGACGCAAATCTTCAGTCACGATCAGCTTGTGTTTCGCGTCCAGGGCGGGAACCATGTTCTTGATGAGTTTCGGGATGATCCCGATCACTCTCCCGCCTTTTCCGGCCGCGGTCCTGGCAAGTTCTCCCATGAGCCCGATGTTGCTCCCGCCATAAACGAGCGTATAGTTTCTCTCGGCAATGGCTTCTCCGAGTTTTTTTGCGGCCTTAAAATATTGGGGATCGACCGCGTCGCTGGAAGAACAGAAAACGCAGATGGTTTTGGGAGCTTGGGCGGGAATTTTTTTAGTCAACGATTTGGCGCTCTTTCAAAAGCGCGGACACTTTTTTGATCACTTCCGCTTCCGATTCTTTGCCGGACAAATGCATGTCTGAAGAGGTGATGGCTTTTTCGTTGGCGTCGATGTCGACGGTGAAAACGGCGAAATCAGGGATGAGGGATCTCACGGTGGCAAAGTCGGCAAGGCCGATGGCATTCGTGGTTGAAATCACGATGTGTCCTGCGTCCAAAAGGATGTGAGAGACTTCCGCGAAACGCCGCACGAGTTCCGCCTGGGTGGACTGCATCCAGATCAGATCAGCGTCCACGCCGAGAAGGACATTGGTCCCGTCCAGCATATAAGCCGAGAGCCCCTGTTCAAAGAGAGCTTTCTCGACGGCGCGGGCATATTTATGTTTGCCGACTCCCGCTTTCCCGACGAACATCACGAGGGCCGGCTGATGTTTGAGTCTTTGGGCTCTTGCGGCGCTTTCCACTCCGCCCTTGATCCAGTTGAAATCCCTCAAGCGGGCCTGAGCGCGGAACTCTTCCTGATTGTCTTTCTCCTCGGCCACGATGATCCCGCCGCCCGCGATGTCATAACCATCCACGATCACAAATCGTCCCGTGAGTTCGTTTTCGCTCACCAGGTCAAAGGCGATGGCTTGCCGCGTTTCAAGCACGAGGTCTGCCACATCATGCCGGTCCACCTGATTTTTTTGGAGCGCGCTGTCGGCGACAGAAGCGTCAATGACCTTGTTGATCTTGTGGATCCGAACCGGCAACGCCTGAGTGTGAATCTTGAGTTTATAGTCCCGCCCCGTCACAAAGGGTTTCTTTCCAAGCCAGATCATGTTTGCGCGGAACCTCGTGCTCACTTTGGGGGCGGACGCCTCGTGGCTCATGACTTCGCCGCGGGTGACATAAATTTCTTCGTTCAGCGTGAATCCCGTGGACCAGCCGGAATCGATTTCTTTCCTCGGAGCCGTGTTGAACCCTTCGATGCTCCGGATCACGCTGGACTTGTTGGAAGGGCTGAAAACCACTTTGTCTCCGACTTTAACTTTTCCAGCTTCAATGCGACCTGAGACAATCCTTCGGTCATCGCCCTGACTGACAAATTTGTATACGGCCTGGACAGGCATGCGGAGGGACCGGTCGCTTTTGGGGGGAGCTTTCTTGAATGTGTCGAGGGCTTCGAGGAGGTCGAGGCCTTTATACCACTTCATCTTGTCGCTTTTGGAGGCCAAATTTTCGCCGGTTGTTGCCGTGACAGGAATGAAGGCCATGGGTTTGATATTGCTGATCTGGCTCAGGAAATCGCGGTATTCTTTCTCAATTTTATTGAAGTGAGCTTCGTCGCGGTTGACCAAATCCATTTTATTGACACAGACGATCACCTGGCTGATGCCCAACATGGAAAGAATATATCCGTGCCGCCGGCTGTTTTCTCTGACACCTTCTTTCGCGTCAATCACCAAGACCGCCGCTTCTGCCCGGGCCGCGCCCGAAATCATGTTTTTCAGAAATTCAATGTGGCCGGGAGCGTCAATGATGATGTAATCGCGCTTCTTTGTCTTGAAGAATGACCGCGCCGTGTCAATGGTGATGCCCTGGTCCTGCTCGTCGGAAAGAGCGTCCAGCAAAAACGCATATTCAAAGGGTTTTCCCGTCCGCTCGCACTCTTTTTTTACAGCATCCAGCTTCCCTTCAGGCAAAGAGCCCGTGTCCGCAAGCAATCGCCCCAAAACCGTGCTTTTCCCGTGGTCCACATGGCCCACGATCACGATGTTCATCTGTTCTCGGTTGATGATTTCAGCGCTCACATATATCCTTCGCGGCGGAGTTCTTCAAGCCCGTGTTTCCCGTCCTGCAGACGCCCGGACCGCTCAGCGATGTTCTTCAGCTTTCCGCTTTTCAGTTCCGCGATGATATCGTCCACGTTTTTGGCCTTGCTCTGAATCGGGGCCTGGCAGGGCGCGCAACCCAAACTGCGGTATCTCTGTCCGTTGCCTTGATCGTAATACAAAGACACCGTCGGGATATTCTCGCGTTTGATATATTCCCAGATGTGCAGTTCCGTCCAGTCCAGAAGAGGGTGGACACGCACATGGGTGCCGGGGGCAAAATCGGTTTTAAACTGGTTCCAGAACTCGGGCGGCTGTTCCCCAATGTCCCAAAGGTTGTTTTTGTCGCGGGGGGAAAAATATCTTTCTTTGGATCGGCTGCCTTCTTCATCGGCTCTGGCTCCCACGATCACGCCGTGATAAGCCCCCGTGTCGGGATCCGCTTCATATTTTCCCGTCTTCAAATTGAGTTTCTTTCTGGGCCAGGTTCCATTCAGAGTGTGGGTGAGGGCATCTTTTTTGAGCATTCCACAGCATTCCACGCGGGAAATCTTTTTGGGGTCTCCATCGGGCAAATTTTGCGTGAGGGGGAATGTGGTGCCTTCGGCGAGGGCCTTGGTGTTTTGCCCCACAATCATGGTGAGGCGATATTCCATCGCAAGCCGGTCGCGATATGTGATCATCTCGGGGATTTTATAATTGGTGTCGATGTGGACCAGGGGGAACGGCACATGCCCGAAGAAGGCTTTCCTTGCCAGCCACAGCAGGACGGTGGAGTCTTTGCCGACGGACCACAGCATGCAGAGCCGTTCAAAATGCTTGAACGCTTCCCGCAGGATATAAACGCTCTGCTGTTCCAGTTGGTCTAAAGTGTCCATGTTTGGGGAGATGAGAAATTATCCTTCGAAGGAGCAGAGGTATTCGGCGAGCCCCTCTTTGACTTCAATGTCGAACCCGGATTTGGCCTTGATAAAAAAAGTTTGCCCTGCGCCATATGTTTTCCAGTCGTTCGATCCGTCCAGCTTGACCGCGCAGGTCCCGGCAATGACATCCATGCGTTCAGCCGCGTCCGTTCCGAAATGATATTTCCCGGGCCGGATCACGCCCACGGTCTTCTTTGTGCCGTCCGAGAGGAGGAGGGTGTGGCTCACCACGCCGCCGTCGAAATAAACATTGGCCTTGAGGGTTATTTTAGCGTTTGAAATGTCCTGCGTTATCTTGTCCATAGGGTCTCCTTGAACGCTCTATTATAACTTTTTTTTAAATCCCTTGACAAAAAAGGGTTTCTCCGTTAGAACCTTGGTATTCCGCGAACGCGAAGCGCAGTTGCCGGGGGGAGAGGAAGGGCTGATGTCCGCATCGATAGAAAACCGCCGTTCAGCGCGCGAAATTTTGCGCGTTCCCGTTAAAATCGAAGTCCTCCGCGCCGACGACGCCGCCTCCAAAATATTCCTCGGGATCACCTCCAATGTCAGCAGTCACGGCCTCGCCATCCAGGTCCCTTCCAAAACCGTTCTCAACCTCGATGCTTCCATCCATGTCTATGTCGACGGACACAGCGCTTTCCGCTCGTCCCGCTTCCCCGCCAAACTGTCCTGGCAGGCCGATTCCCTCCTCGGGCTCGAATTCATCTCGGGCGACGCATCGGTCCACGAAGTCCTCCGCAAAGCCGCTCTCTCCCTCGAAAATCAGGCGCCGTTCCTCAAAAAGTATTTTTCCTTCGTCGGCGGCGAGAACATCGACACCCGCAAATATGAATTTTTTCCTTATGCCGAGCGGCTCGTGTCGGAATATGCCAAAACCCGCGAGCTGATGGTCCAGCTCAAGAAAGGAGTGATCCCGCCTGAAGCCGCGTCCTATTTTTATGCGCAATATGCCCTCGCCGATTCCCAGATCAATTATTCCGCCGTGCTCTCGGCGCACGAGGCGTTCCGGGAATACCGCAAGTTTTCCGTGCAGAGGCGGCTTCAGATCCTTGACGATGTCCGCGAACTTTTGGAGAAGGAAAAGAAAAACCTCATCGAGATCCTTGTGACCGAAGGGCACCCTCTCAAGACCGCGGAAAATGAATTTGAGTCGATCAAGACCTGCCTCAGCGAAACCTCTCTGAATTATTTCGAGCGCGGATTGGAGTCCCTGGCCCGCTCCGGAGAGGAGACGATGATCGGGGTCCGGCGTCCCCACGGCGTCGTCTGCGTTTTGCCGCCCAGAAACGCGGCCAGCGTGGCTTTCATGGCCTGCCTCACACTCCTGGCCGGAAACACGCTTGTCCTCTGCCCGCCGTCCAACATGCCCCTCTCTTCGGTGTATCTCTGGAAGAATGTTTTCGCCGAAGCCCTGGCCCTGAACGGAGCCCCGAAAGGGACCCTCAACATCGTGCTTGGAGATTCCGGCCGGTTCATGGACGAATGGAGCCAAAACCCTCTCGTCAAAAGCATTTTTTTCTTCGGGAACGAAGTTCGGGAAAAACCGGGCTCGTCTTCCGGGAAAGACGCGCTCCTCCTCTGGAAAGACGCGGACCTGCAGGCCGCGGCGGAATCTTTGTGCGGCTCCGCGTTCTCGACAGCTTTTGTCCATCAGGATGCCTTCACCCAATTTGTCTCGGCGCTCCTCCCCAAAATCAGCGCGCTTGAGCCCGGCCTTCCGTCCAGTCCGGAAACGGACCTCGCTCCCGCGATCAACGAGATGTCCCTGTTTTTTGAGCTCCTGGACCGTTCGCTCCGGGGCGGGGGAAAAGTTCTCGCCGGAGGGTTCCGCATCAATACCCTCGGCCTCCGGGACCCTGAAGGCCTGTTCCTGGCTCCCACCGTGATCGAGGTTCCGTTTGAGGAAGCCGCAAAATTCCAAAGCTCGCCCTCCGTCATCGCTTCTCCCCTCATCCTGCTCGTGAAAGTCCGGGGCGGCGGCCTGAACGCGAGAGACATGGACCATGAGGTTTATGACGGAATGACCCGCCTCCTCGAACGCGTTTCAACGTTGTCCCGCGTTTCGATCTGGGTGAAAGACGCTTTTTATATGAGGAAATTCATCGAAGACCTGGACCATGCCGGATCGCTCAAAATCAATTCCTTTGATTGCGGCCCCGCGTCCTATAAATTTGCCGACGGGCGCACCGCGTCCGGCCCTTTCACCGACATGAACCGCGTCTGGGAGAAATCGTCCCGCACGCAGTGGGTGAGCGTGACCCTGCCATGACCTCCCTGAGCCTTTTTTCCGTTCCGCCCGTCTTCTCCACCCTGATCATCGCCTATGTCAGCGCGAGCGTGTTCTTCAAAAATCCCCGCTCACCCATCCACCAGGCTTTCCTCGCGTTCGGCGTCAGCCTCATGATCTGGACATTCTCTTATAGCATGGTTTATTCCTGCGCATCACCGGAATCCGCGTTCCTCTGGATCCGATATTCGTTTTATGGCATCGCCTTCATTCCGTCGCTTAATTTTTATTTTAATTCGGTCGTTTCCGGCGGGCGCTATAAAAAATGGTCCGCTCTCTTCCTGGCCCTCTCCTCCGTCTTTGCCGCGGTCCATTATGCCACCAACCAGATTTATTCAGGCGTGACCCAGCATTATTGGGGATTTTATCCCGCCGCCGGTTCCCTGCACTGGCTGTTCCCGATCTTCTCGGGCTCCGTCTGGGTTTTCGGACTCAAACTCATTTCGGGACGCATGGCAGAGAAAAAGAAGGCCGGGGACTTCATCAGCTATAACCAGGCGAAATATGTGCTTCTGGGGCTTGTGGGTCTGGGCCTCGGTTCCGTCGATTTCCTCCCCAAATACGGCGTCGCGATTTATCCCGTGGGATATCTTTCCGCGGTCTATTGGTGCATCATCGTTGATTTCGCTATCACGCGATACCGCATGCTCACCGACATTTCGTTCCTCACGCGGCGCGTCATCATCGGGAGCGCCATGGCCATTGAGGGCATCATTTTTTATGTCGTTTCCAGGTTTCTCCTCAAACACCTCCCCGTGAACGAGAATGTTTATCTCGTCTTGGTTTCCGCCGGGATCGGATTCCTGATCTCGCCGCTCTTCCAAAAGACCAAAAACGCCATCGACAAAAATTTCTTTCCGGAACATTTTGACCGCAAAGAGAAGCTGGCGCAGTTCAGCCAGGACATCCTCATGTGCAAAACGTCTGCCGAGTTCAACCAGATCATCCTCGACAGCATCTTCACCGCCTTCAAGATCACCCGGTCTTATCTCTTCATCTGGAGCGAAGAGCGCAAAGCCTTTGCCCTGCAGTCTGAAACGGCGTGGGGGACATTCACCGACAAACACAAGACCGCGGAACTGGCTTCGGACAGCCCGCTCGTCAAATATCTCTCAGAAAACCCGTTCCTCCTCCACGACGATCTCCGGAGGGACTTTTCGGCCCAGGTGGACCAGCGGGCTCTTTCGCTCGCCATGCTTGAAATGGACGCCGCCCTCTGCGTGCCCGTGATGTTCAACCAAAAGCTTTCCGGCGTCTTCGTTTTCGGAGACAAGGAGTCCGGCCTGCCGTTCAGCAAAGACGACATCAAGGCTCTCTGCATCCTTTCCAGCCACACCGCCGCCGCCGTTGAACACATTGACCTCAAGAAACGCTGGAGCAAGGAAGTGACGCACTCGTCCCAGATGAACAAGGTTCTCAGGACATATATGAGTCCCTCGGTCGCCGATGAAGTCCTGCGCCATGTGGGCCAGGACCAGAACTGGAAGGGGGAAAAGCGGCACGCCACCATTTTGATGTCGGACCTGAGAGGGTTCACGCACCTTGCGGAAAAACATACGCCTGAGGAAATCGTCCGCACTCTGAACGATTATTTCACGGAGATGATCGAGATCATCATGCAGAGCGGCGGCACCGTCGACAAATTCATGGGAGACGCGATTCTGGCCATCTTCGGAGTCCCCAAAGCCCTGCCCGAATCCGAAAAATCAGCGGTCCTCTGCGCCATCGAAATGAACCAGTGTCTGAAGAAGCTGAACCGCAGGCGCCGCGCGGAAGGGCTTTTCACGCTCCAGATGGGCATTGGGCTTGCCGCCGGGGATGTGGTGGCCGGCAACATCGGTTCCAGCACCCGCAAGGAATACACCGTCATCGGCGACGCCGTGAACATGGCTTCCCGCCTTCAGTCCATCGCCACTTCCGGGAAGATCGTGGTCACCAACAAAATCATGGACAAAGTTTCTGACATGGTGCAATACAACCGCCTGCCGCCCATCTCCATCAAGGGGAAGAGCCAGCCCATGGAGATCATCGAGATCCTGGGCCTCCGGAAAGCCAGCCAGGACGCCGCCTCCGCCCCCATCTCCGACCCCGACATCATCGACCTCCCCCTCTTCAACAAAAAAGCGCAATAAAAAAACGCGCGATCATGCGGATCAGCGGACTGCTCGCGGCAGGAAGTTCGCGGTTTTCAGATCGTCTCCAAAAGTGTGTCTAAATTTTTCCAGGACACGACTTGTCCTGCAGATCTGGGCTGATTCTGGTCCCCACCATACACAAGCGCTTTTTTTATTTGATCTGGTTTGTTCAGCGATTCGAAATATTCCAGCCCTTTAAAAAAATCCTGAACGATCGTCTGAGATGATTTGATCTCAACGGCCAACATTCCTGATCCGCTCTGCGCTATCAAATCAACTTCGTTCTTGTTTGAGTCTCGGAAGAAGGACAGGTTGGAACGCTCAGCGTCTTCAAACCTTTTTTTAAGGAATTCAATCACAATCAGGTTCTCGAACAAGTGCCCTCTCAGCGGATCTCTTTTCATTTGCTTTGCATTCTCAATCCCTAAAAGATATGTTGCGAGGCCGACATCATAAAAATAAAGTTTGGGGGCTTTCGTGATCCGTTTGTTATAGTTTTTATGGTGCGGCGGCAGCAAAAACACAATATAACTCGCTTCGAGGATGGAGATCCATTCTTTCGCTGTCGTGTGGGAGATCCCAGTTTCGTTTCCCAGGCTTGAAAGGTTCAGGATTTGCCCCGCGCGCCCCGCGCACAGACGGACGAATTTTTGAAAACTCGAAAGGTCTTTTATGCGCAGGAGCGATCGAACGTCCCGTTCCACATAGGTTTCGAAATAAAAGCTCAAGGCTTGATGGGGATCAAGCTTCTCGTCGTATATCCGCGGATAAAACCCCTTGATGAGAAGTTCGTCCACACTCATTTTTTTTATGAAAGGCTTGATTTCGTTCATGGCAAACGGGAGCAGTTTCAGGATGGCTGTCCGGCCTGCCAGGGATTGGGTGATCTTGTTGATGAGCTGAAAATTTTGACTGCCGGTCAAGATGAACTGACCCTTCTTTTTGCTTCCGTCAACGATCTCTTGGATGTAAGAAAACAAATCCGGCGCTCTTTGAGCCTCGTCAATGACGGCCCCGTCAGGATATTGAGCCAAAAACCCCCGCGGATCGCTCAGCGCATATTCCCTGTTGTCAGGGTTTTCCAGAGAAACGTACGGTTTGTCCGGGAACGCCGCCTTGCAGAGGGTTGTCTTTCCAGACTGCCTGGGCCCCGTCAGCATCACGACGGGATATTGTTTGGCGAACTGCAGCAATTTTTTTTGTATGCGCCTCTGAATCATAATGGAAGCATACTTGAAATCTATGCAAATTGCAAGTTGCAAATTCATTTATCATAACCCGGAACCTGTCAGGATCTTGGGCGCCGGGGGCGTGAGCAGGAAACTCACGATCGTGAGGGGAATGAAGTTATTGCGAGATTATTTGCAGAGACGCAACGACGCTTGGGTTGGAGGAAGGAAGACACACCACTCGGTCTCCGTATTCTGACCGCAGTCCGCTGATGAATTCGTCCGCCCACGAAGGGGCCAGGACCTTCACTCCGTCGAAGTCGAGTTCAATGGGTTCGTCTTTCTGAGCGGGTTTTAAATATGCCCGAGACACCAAAAACGCTTCCCGCCCCTCCGTCCTTGAGGTTAAAATTTCGCCAAATTTTTTCACTTCAATTTTCATAATTTTTCTCCCAATAGAAGCGCCCATGTTCCGATCACGGGATTGTCCTGTTGTGGGTGGAGAACATAACCTTCGGCCGCAGAACCCAATGTTCCCAGCACCATTCGTCCCTTCCCCGAGAGGAAGAGAAGCCCGCGTTTTGAGTTTCCGTTCACAATCTGTCTGACAAATTTCAATCCATTTCCTCGTTTCTCCGGACTGCGTCCAGACAGGATCTTTGAAAATGCAACATTGACTGCGTCCTGATCAGTCTTTATATCTCTGTCCATTCTGGAAAGGGAGGAAAAGATTCCCTGTCCGCGGTCTGCGACAACAATCAGGCATCTGGACGATTTTTCTATAAATTTCCACTCAAACCAGCATCCAGGGTCGTCATGCCACTGCCCGAGGTTGTGATCAAAACAGTTGTTGCCGATTTCGCCGATTGCCGCTGTCAGAAGCGCGCAGTCTTCCTCGCTCCATTCAGCATTCGCTAAATCTTTATAAAAGCGGTCAAGCCGCGCCCGAAAAACATCGCGAGTTTGAGACACGGATTCTTGTTGGCCCGCGCCTTTGGCTTGAGTTGCCCAAGTGAAGGAGTCTGTGACGAATTTTTGATTCTCCATAATTCTTTATGATAGCAAAAATACCACAGCAGACCTTGACAAAAACTTACTTCCCGGTATACTCACTGTTATGATCGTCAAGATCCCCACGCTCAAATGCAAGCGGTGCGCTCACGAGTGGCACCCTCACAAATCCGAAATCCGCCTCTGTCCCAAATGCAAATCCGCCTATTGGGACCAGGCGAGAAAAGAAAAGAAAATTGGAGGAGCAATGAAGAAACAAGTCCTGGCAATCTTAGTCGGTTTCGCTTCCATCAATCAGGTGTTGGCCGTGGGTTCGGGCGGGTTCACCGACCAGATCGTGGGTTCCAAAGCGCTTGGTATGGGAAACTCTTTCGTTGCCACTGCGGACGATCCTTCAGCCGTTTTTTATAACCCCGCGGGCCTCACTCAGCAGAAATCTCCTGCCGTTTCAATCGGGTTTGCGCCTCACATCATTTCCTCAGAATATAAACAGGACAACGGCGCGACATCAAACATGGAAAGCAACATCCCCATTGTCCCCAATTTTTATGGCACCCTTCCCATTATGGACGGCAAGGTCGCTTTCGCTCTGGGCGTTCATTTCCCGTTCGGTTTGAAAACCCAGTGGTCAGACACAGGCCCTCTGCGTTATGTCGCCACGGAAAGCAACCTGCAGGTCATGCAACTCAACCCCACCATCGCCTATCGCATCTGCGACCAGCTCTCCATCGGCGTGGGCGCTGTCCATTCAAGGATCAAAGCGGACTTGAGGTCCAGGGTCAATGAATCGGCTTTAAACACAACGCTTTCTGGTGTTGCCACCGCGTCTCCCGACGGAAACAGACAGTTGAACGGGACCAGCAACGGGTGGGGATACAATGTCGGCCTCATGTATGAGCCGATCAAAAACCACACTTTCGGCATGAATTACAGAAGCCAGATCCAAACCCGCATCAAAGGAAAGACGGACCTCACGAACTTGTCGGGCGCGACCGCTCTCGTTTTCGGCGGGGACAAATACACAGTCGACACCGAAACTGACTTGAACCTCCCTCAAAGCCTTCTTCTTGGATATTCTTTCAAACACAAGGGATGGACCTTGGAGACCGACGCCGAATGGGTGGACTATTCGTCGATCGGCCAGAACGCGTTCGTTTTCAACGGTGAGAGCAACGCGACGCGCCTGGCAGTTCTCAACACAGGAAACCCGGTTCCCAGGCAGTGGCACAGCAGTTGGAACTTTGGTGCCGGCGCGAATTATAAATTCAACGACATGTGGCAGGCGCGTGGAGGGTATTTTTATTTTCCGGAAGCAATCCCTGAACATACTTGGGATCCAGGCATTCCTGAAAGTGCGAGAAGCGGATTCACGTTTGGTGGCGGATGGACCTATTCCTCAGTCACACTGGATTTGACCTATTTATTAAATACATTTCAAAAACGCACAATCCATAACTCCGTCGGTGCAACAAGCGGGGCAAGTGTTAATGGAGAATATAAGACAGTTGTACATATTTTTAGTGTTAATATCACTTATAAATTCAATTTGCCAAATTAAATACATATAAACCTGTGATGATCAATAATACCATGGATGAAAATAATAACAACAAAAGAATTATTGGGAGAATGATAGATACATCATTGAATGTCGAAATACCGCTAACATCCCCGATGGAACACAAATTAATTCAGCCAGTTTCTGACTTTTCACAGTCAGGCATCTCATTTTTAATGAGAAATGAAGATGGTTTTTTGTCACAAGGGACTTTAATAAATAACATTAGGGTATTTAACAGCGAATACGAAGAGTTTATTCCGGAATCTAAGGTTATATATTGCAATCCACATAGACGATTGGATGGAAAGGAAAACTATAAAATTGGCATTCAGTTTATAAATCATTCATCCATAATTCAGAAAAGGCCAACGCGGTTTAATGGCTCGTTTTTAGAAGGATTTAAGACCGAAATATCTTTTGAGTATTTGGATGGGCAAACGAGCAAGGCAAAATTACTAGATTTTTCACAAAATGGAATATCGATGTCTGTTGGGGGATCAATTTCGTTAATATCAAAGAGTAACACAATAAAAAATCTTGATATATCAATAGATGGAAGAAATATATATCACGGTAGTGGATTTGTAATAGATATTTTTGAGCGCCGTGACACTGTTGTGTTGCGCGTTGCTCTTAAAGATAGTTATTTGCCAATAGATGATATTTTATTAATTCGGGAACAAGGCAAGGTTAAGAATTCAAAAAAAAGTCTTTCATCTTTAATATTATTATCTGATATAGTTGATCCCAATTTTAAAGCTGCAGTTGGAGATTTAAGACATTTCTTGGAAAGTATAAAAAAAATACTTGATAAATTTGAAGCCGATACAATGAGAGATGAGCCAGGATTAAAAAAGGAATTAGCTAGAGAATTTTTACAAGAAATCGAGCAAGATTCATTCAATAAATTAAACTTATTTCTCTCTTCAATTTATAATGTAACAGCTTCGCTTGATCAGTCGCAGTATGAAAAGTGTGGGGAATACTATCGTACAAATTTACACTCACTGCTTTTAGAAGCCCCATTCATCAACAGAGTCTATAATAAACCGTTAGGATATGCTGGTGACTATGAAATGATGAATATGATATATAGAAATGATTATGAGGGGAAAACACTATTTGGGCAGTTCTTGCATAAACATACGTTATCAATAACCCCCGCCCAAACAAATAGAAACCGAATCCCATATCTAATCCGCAAATTAAAAAGTAAGGTTAAAAAATTCAAAAAAGACAACAAGAGAATAAAAGTAACTAATATTGCATGTGGTCCATGCATTGAAATACAAATGTTTATGGAGTCAGATGATTTATCTGATTATGTTGACTTCACAGTTTTGGATGCTTCCAGGGATGCTTTACAGCTGT
>JAKFYJ010000036.1:1073-32230 GCA_021730935.1 Elusimicrobiota bacterium | reverse complement strand
GGTGGACGAAGATTTTTCCCCTGTGGCCAAAGCGGACGAGCCGGAAGACAAGCTCACGCAGGAACCTTATGTGTTATACGTCGGAAACCTCCGGCCCACGAAAAACATTCAAACGCTCGTGGAAGCGTTTCAGATGGCGAAAGACAAGGTCCCCGAGATGCGCCTGATTTTGGTCGGAAAAGATTTCATGAAGGAGGAAACCCGGAAAATCGCGGACATTCAGGGCATCCATGTCGCGGGAGAGGTGAACCGCCCGAAACTTCTTCATTTCATGAGGAAAGCCAGAATTTTTGTGTTCCCGTCGCTCTACGAAGGGTTCGGGCTCCCGCCTCTTGAAGCCATGGCCTCCGGAGTTCCGGTCATCTGCTCAAACGCGGCTTCTCTCCCGGAAGTCGTGGGGGACGCGGCCATGACGTTTGATCCTCTCAGCTCCATGGAACTCTCAAACCAGATGTTCGGCCTCTGGAAAGACGAATCCAAAAGGAAAGAACTTGCAGGCAAAGGCCTCAAGCGCGCCGCGGGCTTCACCTGGTGGAAATGCGCCGAACAGATCATCGATGTATACAAAGAGTGCGCCTGAGTGAAAGTCGCGCTGGTCCACGATTGGCTGACAGGCATGAGGGGCGGGGAAAAAGTCCTCGAAGTCATGTGCGAAATTTTTCCGGACGCGGAACTGTTCACGCTCCTTCATGTCCCGGGCAGTGTATCGCAAACGATCGAAAACCGACCCATCCACACTTCGTTCCTGCAGAAATTTCCTTCGGTCGACAAAAATTACAGATATTTTCTTCCGCTCATGCCCCGCGCAGTTGAGTCCTTTGACCTGAAACGGTTCGACCTAGTCGTTTCAACCAGCCACTGCGTCGCCAAAGGCGCCATTCCCCGTGAAAACGCGAAACATGTTTGTTATTGCTTCACGCCCATGAGATACATCTGGGACCAATATGATTTTTATTTCGGGCAGGGACGGTCCGGGCCTCTGGCTCGGTGGGGAATGAAAATGGTTTCGCCCCGGCTGAGAGCGTGGGACGTCAAAAGCTCTTCCAGAGTGAATCATTTTATCGCGGACTCCATTCATGTCCAGAAACGGATCAACAAATATTATAAGAGAGACGCGGAAGTGATTTATCCTCACGCGGACACGGAATTTTATTCGCCCGGCCCGGCCGGGGTCCAGGAAGACTTTTATCTCATCGTCTCGGCCCTCGCGCCCTATAAACGCCTTGAGCTTGCCGTCCAAGCCTTCAACGAGCTCGGCAAAAAACTGAAAATCATAGGTTCAGGACAAAATGCGGACCGGCTTAAAAAAGAAGCGAAACCCAACATCGAATTTCTGGGATGGAAATCAAACGAGGTCATCCGCGAGCATTACAGGTCCGCCAAGGCGCTGATCTTCCCAGGGACCGAAGATTTCGGCATCGTGCCTCTGGAAGCCATGTCCGCAGGCCTTCCCGTGATCGCTTTCGGCGAAGGCGGCGCTCTGGAAACGGTCGTTGAAAACCAAACAGGACTCTTTTTTCGGGAACCTTCGGCCGCCGCTCTGCAGGAATCCGTCCATCAATCAGAACAAACGGCCTGGGACAAGCAAAAGATCAGAGAACACGCCCTGCGTTTCAGCCGCGCCAACTTCGTCTCCCGGCTCAAATCCTTTTTTGGTAAGATTTAAATCCATGAAATCCTTCAGGCGCCGTTTATTGTCCCTCGCGTTCATCGTCAACGACGGCGTTATGATTTATGCCGCCTTCAGGCTGGCCTATTTTATCCGGTTCCAATATCCGCCTTTCCTTCACCTGTTTCCCGCCTCCAAGGGAACCCCGGACTGGTCGCTTTATCAGGAAGGCTTGAGAGCCCTGATCCCGCTCTGGATTTTGGTTTTCGCCCTGTGGGGTAAACAATACGGCGCGCGGTTCCATGACGCCGCGGAAGAGTTTTTGACCATCGCGAAGGGCGTCGCTCTGGGCACGGTCATGATCATCGCCGGAACTTTTCTTTATCGTGAATATGAATTTTCCCGCCTCGCGATGGGGCTCAGCTTCTTCATCTCCATTGTCCTGCTGTTCCTGAGCCGAGAACTTTGGAAAGCGATCATCGCCGTTTTATACGACAAAATTTTGGAGCAGGAAACGGTCATCGTCCTGGGCGAAGGGAAATCCATAGAGCTCGTCGTGAAGCTCCTCTCCAAACAGCCCCACACGCGGACGCTTTCATTCAGCAAAAAGGACCTCCCCTCGCTCAGGGAAAAAATTCTGGCCGAACCCAACCTGCGGGAAATATTCGTCTCCGGCCAGATCCTCAGCGAACCCGGAACGGAAAACCTGATCGACGATTGCGAAGAAGAAGGTCTCGACATCAAAATTCTCCCGGACTTGCTTGAAATGAGGATGGGGGAAGTGACCGTGGACGATTCCCTGCGCCTCCCCATTCTGCATCTCAAGCCGCTCAGCCTGCACGGTTTCAGATATTTCGTGAAACGCACATTCGATATCGCCATTTCCCTGATCATCCTCTCCATCCTCCTCATCCCCTTTATCCTCCTTTCAATCCTGATCGTCCTGGATTCCAGAGGCGGCATTTTCTTCGTTCAGGAACGCGTGGGATTCAAGGAAAAACGCTTCAAGTGTTATAAGTTCCGAACCATGGCCGCCGACGCGGAAAAAAAACTTGAAGAGATGAAACTGCAGAGTTTCCGAGGCGGGCCCGCGTTCAAGATGAAGGGGGATCCCCGAGTCACGCGCGTCGGCAAATGGATCCGCAAGTTCAGTTTTGACGAGTTTGGACAAATTTTGAACGTCCTCAAAGGCGAAATGAGCCTGATCGGGCCGAGACCCCAGGTGCTCACAGAGGCGGCAGGAAATCCCGATTGGGCCAGAAAACGATATCGAATTCTCCCCGGAATCACGGGCCTTTGGCAGGTGAGCGGCCGAGCGGACCTCACCTATGAAGACATGATGCGCCTCGACATTTATTATCTGGAAAACTGGTCGCCCGGACTGGACCTGAAAATTCTTCTCAAAACCCTCCCGGTCGTTCTCGGGGGAAAAGGAGCTTATTAATGCAAGCGCTCATTTTAACCGGAGGTCAGGGCACGCGCCTCCGCCCTCTCACGCTCACGACCCTCAAACCCCTTTTGCCCATCGCGAACGTTTCATTTTTGAATTATCCTCTCGCCCTTTTGCGCGCCGCCCATGTGAAGGAAGCCGTCATGTGCACCTCCGACAAAATGGAGCCCTATCGCGAACTCATCCGCGCGCAGAAACAGCTCGGAACCCGAGTCCTCTGCTCTCCTGAAACCAAAAGCCTGGGCACGGGAGGCGCGGTCAAAAACGCCGAAAGATTCGTGACGGAAAGCCCTTTCTTCGCCATGAACGGAGATTCCCTCACGGACATCGATTTTTCGCAGATGCTCCGATTCCACAAATCCAAAAAAGCCAAGGTCACCCTCGCCTTGATCCCCGTTGAAGACGCGTCCCAGTTCGGACTCGTCCTGACGGACAAAAATTCGAGAGTTCAGAAATTCATTGAAAAACCTTCTGATCCGGACGCGGCATCGAAGGGAAAAACGCTGATCAACGGCGGGATGTATATCATGGAAAAAGAAGTCCTGGACCTGATCCCGAAAGATTCCGTCTATTCCCTTGAACGCGAACTGTTCCCTCAGCTCATCAAGCGCGGCTGGCCCCTCTTCGGGTTCCCCGCGAAAGCCTCCACCTATTGGCTGGACATCGGCACGCCGGAAAAATATCTGAAAGGCAACATCGACATGATTTTGGGGGAAATCCGCGCGAAAATCCCCGCAGGTTCCGCCCGCGCCAGGCTCGGGAACTGCGCCATCCACAAGACCGCGTCCATCGCGAAAGACGTCGTGATCGGGAAAAACTGCGCCGTCGGCGAAAATGCCGTGATCAAAAACTCCGTTCTCCTGGACGGCGTGCGGATCGGCCGCGACTGCGTGATCGAAAACTGCGTTTTGGGCAACCGCTGCACCATTGAAAATAACAGCCACATTCTTAAAATCAAAATCCTGGGCGACGGGTCCCGCATCACCGCCTATTCCCGGCTTTGACCGCTTCAGCCGCAAAAAAATTCACCTGGCTTTTCGGAACATTTTTTCTCATTTTATTGTTGCGGGGCGACGGATATTTCCCTTTCCCAGCCACTGTGCCGCCCGTTCTGTTCAGGTCCATCGTCCTCGTCCAGACCGCGGCCTTGGCATGGATCGCCGTCTACTTTTTATATGCCCTGAATAAAACTCAAACTTTCGAACCGATCGCCGTTTCTTCGTCCCGATATTTTATTTTCATCGCCCTCTGCGCCGCCGCCGTCGCCGCGCTCCATGTCCTGCAAGCCGCCCGCTTCGCCCCTCTTGGATATCATCCCCGCTGGCAGATTTTTGCCGCGGTCCTCGCGTCCTCAGCCCTGGCTCTCGCGCTCCTTTGGAACGTCAACCGGTTCGCCGCCGTTTTGTCCTCCGGCATGATTTTGAAGATCTATCCTCTCCTCGCCTTCCCCATCGTTTCCGGCAGGTCCGACATGCTCCCGATCATCACGGAAGCCATCAAACAATTCATGCAGGGCGAAAATATTTATCGGTATTACCTTCTGGACAACGGCGTCATGACCCAGATCGTGAGGTTCCCGGGCATCATCGCGTCCTACATCCCCATCCATTGGCTTCACGGAGACCCGCGCCTGACCCTCATCCTCTCCGAATCCCTTTTCTTCATCCTCGCCTGGAAAAAATGGGGACAGTCGTCTTATTTTCTGCCCGCCGCCTGCCTCCTGATTTTTTTCCCTTATTGGCATTATCGTCACGAACTTTACGAAATGCCCTTCTGGTTCCTCCACCTTGCGGCCTCGCTTTCCCTGAACAAAAAAAACGCGGCCCTTCACCTCATTCTTTTTTCCGCTCTCCTGAGTTTCCATCAATGGGGAATTTTGTTCGCCCCGTTCCTGTTTGTTTATGCCGCCCGCAGGCATTCTTTTTATTATGCCGCCGTCATTTTTTTATTCTCCGCCGCCGGCGCGTTTTTCATCGTGAACCTCTTTTCGAGAGGCGACCTCCGATCATTCCTCGAACAAACATTTCTCTATTATCATCAGGCCCTCGCGGTCATGATCGCCGAGAAAAAGTTCCATCCTTTCAGTTTATATTTCACGCCCGAAATCATCCGCGCCTTCGGAGCTCCGGGCCTCAAAATCATAAACGGGGGAACGCAGATCGTTTTGATCGCGGCGGCGTGCTTCAAACTCAAAGACCTGTCTTCCCTGTTCGGAATGATGGCCCTCTCCCTTCTTTTCATGCTGATGACGAACGCCGTCTGCTGGACCTATCAATACATTCCCGTCGGGATTTTGTTATGGCTGAGTTTTTTAGAAAAAGAATCTTTTTAATCCTCGCGGTTGCGGTCGCGGGCTTCAACCTCTGGCACCTTTCCATCCGGGGCGTTTTCGGGAATTCCGTTTTCGACGCCCTCACGATCGGGCCGGAAACTCTCGAACTCGCTCAAAAAAACGATCCCCGTCTCGAGCTGAAAAATTCTTATGACGGCCAGTTCTTTTATGCCATGACTTATGACCCGCTCCTGATCAAGGGCGACGCCGTCAAATATCTGGACAATCCCGTTTATCGATACCACAGGATGCTGTATCCGCTGTTGGCTCACCTTTTTTCTCTCGGCCGCCCGCTTTTTTTTCCATATGCCCTTTTTATGATCAACTTGATTTTCTGGGCCTCCGCCGGGCGCGCAATTTATTTAATATCGAAGGACGAAGGCTGGAACCCCTGTTTCCCTGTCATCGCCGCGCTCACCGTTTCAGGCTTGGTATACACCACTTTTCGGACCCTTTCGGAGACCTCCGCGGCCGCGCTTGTCCTGTGGGGATGCCTCGCCTGGAAGAAAGGCCTGGACAAACGCGCCGCCCTCGCTTTCGCTCTCTCCGGCCTGGCGCGGGAAACGTCGCTGTTCGTTCCTCTCTGCATCGCCGCGCACGATTTCATAAAAAACCCGCGTTCAATAAAAAAGTCGGCCGTCCTGCTCGCGCTCTCGATTTTGCCGGCGCTCGTGTGGTTCAAATATGTATCGATGAGGATCGGCGGAACTCAATATCTGGAAACGAACCGTTTCAGTTTCCCATTCATCGGGATGGTTGCCGAAGCCGCCTCCGGATATAAAAATCTCTCAACTCACATGGAACTCCTCAGATCCATGAGCATCGTCGCCGAAACGCTTCTTTTGATCCTCGTCTCGGCGTTCGCGATAAAAAAATATCCGACGTTCTGGGGAGCCCTCACCCTGGGGCAGGCTTTTTTCTGCCTGATCGTGAAGGGGAACATTTGGGATTTTTACGCTTCGTCCTGCCGCGCCGTGATCCTGCTCAACATTTTCGCCGTTTTATGGTTCCTCGAAATCGACAAAAATAAATTTTCAGGAATCCCTTGCGCCCCGGCCCAAACTTCTTTATAATGTTCTGATTCGCAAATCATAAGGAGGCGCATTTTTCATGAGCAAGGGAAGATATTTTTTCACGTCCGAGTCCGTCACCGAAGGCCATCCAGACAAGGTCTGCGACCAAATTTCTGACGCCGTATTAGACGAGGTTTTAAAACAGGATCCCACCGGCCGGGTCGCCTGCGAAACCTTCGTCACCGTGGGTCTCGCCATTGTCGGCGGAGAAATCACCACGAAAGGTTATGTCGAAGTGGCGGACCTCGTGAGAGGCGTCGTCAAAGACATTGGATACACGCATGGAAAATACGGGTTCAATTATGAAACCTGCGCCGTGCTGAACGCCATCGGCAGACAATCTCCCGACATTTCTCAGGGCGTGGACGTCGGCGGAGCCGGAGACCAGGGCCTCATGGTCGGGTTCGCCTGCGACGAAACAGAGGAAATGATGCCTCTGCCCATCAATCTCGCGCACAAACTGACCCAGAGACTCGCCAATGTCCGCAAAAAGAATATCCTCCCCTTCCTCGGACCCGACGGAAAATCTCAGGTCACCATCGAATATCAGGACAACACGCCCATCCGCATTGACGCGGTGGTCATCTCCTCTCAGCACACGGACGATATCCTGGACAAGACCGGCAAGAAGATCACGGAGAAATCCAGACAGCAGATCATCAACGCGGTCATCAAACCCGTGCTCCCCAAGAACATGCTGGACAAAAATACAAAATATTATGTGAACCCCACGGGAAAATTCGTCATCGGCGGCCCTCAGTCGGACACGGGCGTGACGGGACGCAAAATCATCGTGGACACCTATGGCGGCTGGGCGCCTCACGGCGGCGGAGCCTTCTCCGGAAAAGATCCGACAAAGGTGGACCGTTCCGCCTGCTATATGGCCCGCTATGTCGCCAAGAACATCGTGGCCGCGAAACTCGCTTCTCAGTGCACCATCCAGCTGGCCTATGCCATCGGCGTTGCCGAACCCGTCAGCGTCATGGTGGACACCCACGGAACCGGAGTGGTTCCCTCTGAAACCATCACCAAAGCCGTCCGCAAAGTTTTCGGATTGACTCCGAGAGCGATCATCGAGCATCTGCGCCTGCGCCGCCCCATCTATAGAAAGACCGCGGCTTACGGTCACTTCGGCAGAAACGAGCCGGAATTCACATGGGAAAAGACGGACAAGGCCAATGAACTCAAGAAAGAAGTGGAGAGGATCTAAATATCATGAAATATCACGTTAAAGACATCAAACTCGCAAACGAAGGCAAACGCCGCATCGAGTGGGCGGAACGGGAAATGCCCGTTCTTCGGCTCATCAAACAGCGCTTCCTCAAAGAGAAGCCGCTCAAAGGTGTCCGCGCGGGATGCTGTCTTCACGTGACCACGGAAACCGCAAACCTCATGATCACTCTCAAGGCCGGCGGCGCGCAAGTCACACTCTGCGCTTCCAACCCTCTCTCCACCCAGGACGATGTCGCTTCCGCTCTCGTGAAGCATTATGGCATCCCCACCTTCGCGATCAAAGGCGAAGACAACAAGACTTATTATTCCCACATCCAGGCCGTCATCGACAGCCGCCCCAATGTGACGATGGACGATGGAGCCGATGTGGTGGGAATTCTGCACAAGAAATATCCCGAACGCATTGAATCCGAAATCGTGGGGGGAACCGAAGAAACCACCACCGGCGTTGTCCGCCTCCGCGCGATGGAGAAAGACGGCGTGCTGGGTTATCCCATCATTTCCGTGAACGATGCCGACACCAAGCATTTGTTTGACAACCGCTATGGCACAGGCCAGTCCACCATCGACGGCGTCATCCGCGCCACCAACATCCTCCTCTCCGGCAAAAATGTCGTGGTTGTGGGATACGGCTGGTGCGGCAGAGGCGTTGCTTCCCGAGCCAAAGGCATGGGAGCCAATGTCATCGTGACAGAAATCGATCCCACGAAGGGAATTGAAGCCGTCATGGACGGATTCCAGGTCATGCCCATGAGCAAGGCCGCCGCCATCGGAGACATTTTCATCACCCTCACCGGAAACACTTCCGTCCTCCGCGCCGAACATTTCGTCAAGATGAAAGACGGAGCCATCATCTGCAACTCCGGACACTTCAATGTCGAAATCGACATCCCCGCTCTCGAGAAACTCAGCAAGAGCGTGAAGGAAGTCAGAAATTTCGTTCAGGAGTTCACGCTCCGTTCTTCCGGCCGAAAGATCCATCTCCTCGGAGAAGGCCGCTTGATCAACCTCGCCGCCGCGGAAGGTCATCCCGCAAGCGTGATGGACATGTCTTTCGCCAACCAAGCGCTCTCCGCCGAATACATGGCCAAGAACCGCATGGGCAATAACCGCGAAGTGACTCTCGAGAACAAAGTTTATCCCGTTCCCAAAGACATCGACCGCGAAATCGCCCGCTTGAAACTCCTGAGCATGGGCATCCTGATCGACAAACTGACTCCGGAACAGGAAAAATATCTCGCCAGCTGGCAAGAAGGCACTTAAACTTTCTCAATTCTCATTGACGCTCCAGAGATTCCATGCTATATTAGCAACGCATGGAGTTTTTGGCGTTCGTGATAAAAATTTGAAGAAGTTTTTAACCGCAATTGTTCTTCTATGCTGGGAACTGCCAAGTTCTCTGCACGCCGTTCCTCCCCTTCATCCTGAACTCTTGCCGTCCGGACATCCTCCGACCTGTTATGTCAACAGAGCGGAGACCGCGAACCGCCTTGCCGCTTTGAAAGCATCTCCCAATTACGCCGCGCCGATCTCTGCCTCAACCAACAGCGTCATCCTGATCCGCGTCGATTTCAGTGACCAGGTCATGACAAAAACTCAGGCCCAGGCGGACGCCTTCATGGCCAGCGTTAAATCCTTTTATCTTGAAAATTCCTATGGAAAATTGAGCGTGAACGGAACAACCACAGGCAACGGGTCCGGCGGTCAAAGCGCCTACCGCATGCCGAAAACCCTGGCATATTACGCCAACGGTCTTTCCAGCAAATATGCCGAAATCGCCAGGGATGCCATCTGGCTTGCCACCACCGCCGCTGGAAGCCAAACAGCTTTGTCAGGATACACTCACATCATGGTGTATCATGCCGGAAACGGTTCGGAAACAGGTTCTGGAAGCCAAATCACAAGCAACATCTGGTCGGCCTATGCTCCTTCAAGTTTTTTGAGCGGACCCACCGTGGGCGGAAAAACTTTTCCTGGCGTGACCTTCGTCCCTGAATCAGAATTTTCAAGCGTGGACCCCCTCGGCGTCATCGTTCATGAATATGGACATCAGCTGGGATTGCCGGATCTTTATAACACAGACACAGGCAACAGCAAGGTCGGATCATGGAGCCTGATGGATTCCGGAGTTTATCTCCCAAATCCCGCAACGGGAGGAACCGCGATCGGCGCCGGCCCCGCGCACTTCGACGCTTGGTCCAAACAATTCCTCGGCTTTTCCGCGCCGGAAACCATCTCCTTCAGCGAAGGCGTCATAAAAACACTGACCCAGGCAGAAACGTCGCGGACGTCCTTCATCCGCCTGCCGATTTCTGTCAGTTCCGTCGGCGGAAGCAACGAATATTTCCTGCTGGAATATCGAAGAACGAGCGGCGCGAACTTTGACACGGGTCTGAAAGGCCAGGGCCTCTTGATCTGGCACGCGGATGACTCCATCCTCACCAACGCGACCCGAAGCGAAAACAACAATGTGAACAACGGCATCCCGAACCTGGGCCTGGACCTGGTGGAAAGCGGAAGCAACGACACTTCGACCACCGGAGGAAGCCCGCTAGACCCTTGGCCCGGATCAGGCGTCACATTTCAGTCGACAAAAAGCAACGCGTATAACGGAAAAACTTCCGGGATCACCGTTTCCGACATTTCCGCGGCAGGGTCCGCCTCCATTTCCGTGAACATCAAAACGACTTTGAGCAACCCGGCCATCACGTCTCTCACCACTCCGGGATCTGCGGTCATCACAGGGGGAGCCGGAGGATATTTTAATCCGAGCAAAGGGGAAAACACGCTCGTCGGCGTCCGCCCTCTCAATTCCGGAACCATCAACATCAACATCTATTCCATGAGCGGAGACCTGATCAAGGAAAACTCCATCACGGGAACCTCGGGTCAAACTTCAACCTTCGCCTGGGACGGAAAAAATAAAGACGGGAAAACAGTGTCTTCGGGAATTTATCTCATCCAAATCACCGGGGGCGGCCTCGATGTCACGAAGAAAACCGTATTGATCCGATAAATGATCAAAAAATTTCTGACCAGCGCCGCGCTCTCTGGAATCTTGTCCGTATCCCATGTTTTTGCCGCGGGAGATTTTTCAGCCAATGTATTGCTCAAGCCGCCCAGCGCCATGCCGATCGGAATGGCGGAAGCTGTGTCGTCTTTAGACGCTGAAGAAGCGGGAATTTCTTCGCTCCATTATAATCCCGCTTCGCCCGCGCGGCTCAAAAACCCGGCTCTGTCCGTCATGGGCCAGCGCGGCATCGCCGAAGACAATTATGGAGCGCTCTATTATGGGCGGCCCACCATCCTCGGGACCTTTTCAGCGGGACTTTTTTATTATTCGCTCGGCGACGTCGACCTCGTCAACTCCGTAGGCAACACAACAACCGTGAGCGCGGAAAAAGACATGGGGCTTTCCGTCAATTATTCCGAAGAGTTTTTTGGTTTCCTCGGAACGGGAATTTCGCTTAAATATTTGAACTCCAAACTCGCGGATTCGGTGAGCGCGAGCGCGGCCGCTTTTGATGCCGGGGTCCAGGCCCGGATCGAAGACGAAAGGATTTCTCTCGGCGCCGCCGTGACGAATGTCGGGAACGACCTCAAATATATCGACGACTCCAATCCCCTGCCGCTCACGCTCCGCATCGGCGGGTCCTATCGCCTGCCCTTTGAAAACTACGGCAAGATGTTGCTGGCTCTGGACTTCGTGAAACCCCGGGAATCGGACTTCAAGCAGTTCGTCGGCGTCAATTATGTCTGGCATGAAGTTTTCTCGTTCCGCGGCGGATACAAAATAGGCCAGGACGACGGCAAAATCCACGCCGGGTTCGGATATCTCTTTCAGGGGATCCAGTTTGATTACGGCATCACAAACGGAAGCCTGGGCCAATCCCATTCCCTTTCTTTCGGATATCGTTTCAACGCGGGAGCTGTCGGGGACAATTCAAACGCCGCCGCGGATGCGCGCAAAAAGCGTGCGAAAGAAGTTCACAAAATCCGCCTGATGGGCCATGGCCGAAAAGTGAAAATCGCCGTGCTGGGCCTGAACGCTCTCGGAGCGGGAGAAAACACCGCGGAATCCCTGGCGGATGAGCTTTTCCTGGCTTTCACGAAGATGCCCAAAATTTTCGATGTGGTGGATTCCGGGGTTGTCCGGAGCATGGTCAACCAATCCGGCGTCGATCTTGCGAAATGCACCGATGTTGCCTGCCTCAAACAAATGGGGGAAAAGCTGGGCACGGAAAAAATTGTCACGGGCCTCCTCTCCAAAAACCTCGGAAAATATTCTCTCACGGTCCAGATGATGGATGTCCAGACCGGGTCCATCGAAGTGACGGAAGCGGTGAAAGCGGCGAACATGGCAGACATGGAATATGAAATCCGATCGATCGTTCAATCCCTCGCGGCATCCGTTCAGTAAATTCCTTTTTCTGCTCGCTCTGGCCGCGCCCTCAAAGGCCTGGGCGGTTCCTCCGGCTCCCGGCATGCAAAGGCCCGTCGAGAATGTGTGCCGAACCAATCCGCTGGCTCATAGCGCAAGAATTTCAGCCCTGAAATCCGCTCCCTTTTTCCAGGTCCCTCTTTCTCCCACCACCGCCTATGTCCTTGCCGTCCGGGTCGATTTTTCCGATAAACCAATGACAAAAACCAAAGCGGAAACCGAATCTTTCATGGCAGACCTGAAACGCTTTTATCTGGAAAATTCTTTTGGCGTGCTCACGGTGAGCGCAACCGTCACAAACCGGACTTCCGGCGGGACGGCGGGCGCCAACGGGGCTTACCGCATGTCGTCCACCCTCGCGTCCTATGCCCAGGGCGTCTGCTCCAATTTTGATCAGATCGCCAAGGAAGCGCTGAGCGCCGCGGACACGGATTATGTCCTGACGCCGTTCAACCACGTGATGATCTATCATGCCGGGATCGGCGCTGAAACGGCCAATGATTCCGGGTGCCAAACCGACAACATCTGGTCCGTTTTCGCGCCCACCGTCGCTGTTTCTGCTTCCCAAAGCGACGGCATCCGAAACGGAGGAACGGACCTTTTCGCCTATGACGGCAAAGCCTTTAACGGCGCGGTTTATGTCCCTGAAAGCGAGGGTTCCGGAATCAGCCCATTGGGCGTGATCTGCCACGAATATGGCCACCAGCTGGGACTTCCTGACCTTTATAAAACCGCCTCGCTGTCCGTGGTGGGGAAATGGAGCCTGATGGACGCCGGCATCTATATCGGCTCGCCTCAAGGTTCAAATCCGGCTCACCTGGACGCCTGGTCCAAACAGTTTTTGGGATTTTTTTCGAGCCCGCAAACCATCACGGTGTCAGACAGCATCCAGGATATCTCTTTGGCCTTCGCGGAAACAGCGCCCAATGCCTATGCCAGAATTCCCGTCTCGGGAGTGAGCGGAGTGGACGGAAACAAAGAATATTTTTTGATTGAAAAGCGGGGAAAAAGTTCCGCGACGGGTAAATTTTATGACGACGCTCTGCCTTATGGTTCCCTCGGGGAAGGCTATCTCCTGTGGCACGTCGACGACAACATCATGACCTCGGAAACGCGCCTCACAGACAACAATGTGAACGCGGGCGTTCCCAATTTCGGTCTGGATTTGGTGGAAGCGTCCGGAAACGCGCCCGGACTCACAACCTCAGGCTCGGAAGCGGACCCCTTTCCAGGATCCAGCGGAAGGAATATTTTTGCCGCGCCCCTCTCAAACTCCTTCAGCAGCCAGCAGACCGGGATCCTTCTGACGGGATTTTATAATTCCAAACTCAGCGCGAAAAAAGCCTTTGCCTCGAGCGCGCAGGAATTCGTGAAACTGATCAATTTTCCGAACCCCGGAGGCCCCGCTTATCCGCAGAAGCAGAGCGCCCCGGCAGGCACCGTCACGACGATCGTCCTGCAGGTCTCAAAACCGGCGCAAAGCATCAAGCTCACGATCCATGATCTTTCAGGGTCTCTCGTCAAAGATGTTCCGGAATTTTCGCTCAGGGCGAACGCTTCCGCTTCGGGGACTCAAAAGTTTGTGTATGAATTTGATTGGGACGGCAGGACGGACAGCGGGGAAAGCGCGGCTCCGGGACTCTATTTTTACCGTTTCAGGATTGACGAGAGCATCACCAAGACCGGAAAACTCGTCCTGGTCCGCTGATCCTCGTTTTTAATTGATCCTCCGCATCAAAACCAATCCAAGCACGAAAAACGCCGCGTTCGCCAGCCAAACCCCGAGCCAGGGAGGAAAGTTTCGCGACTCGCCCATCGCCTGCCCAAACGCGATCAGCATAAAATAAAAAAGCACCACCGCCAAAGCCAGCGCGAGGGATTTCATCCGGCTGAAACTCTTTTTGCCGCGCCCTCCGCCGGTCGCCGTCGTGTTGAACGCGATCGGAATGCCCACCGCGAGCACCAGCAAGTGAGTGAAGGGAAAAGCGAATTTCAGGTGAAATTGAACGCGTTCCGTGAGCGCCGGGATGCCGAGGTCATTTATTTTCTTGATATACGCCTTGAGTTCCCGGGACGAAAGTTCTTCGGGAAGAATCTGCATGGGCACCAGGTCGCCCGGCGTTTCCGGAAGCGTGATCTGGGCCATGCCGAACGCCTCTTCTTCAATGATCTCGTCTCCGCCCTTGGAAAAGAGACGAAGGGTCCCGTCATAAAAAATCCACCCGGTTTTGGCCTGCCATTCGGCTTTCTTTGCGGTCAGTTCCTGGCGGAGGTTCATGCGGTCGCCATAGGTTTCCACCGAAACGCCTTCCATTTCCGATTTTTCCAGGTCCAGCCTTTTCGCGCTGATGCGCCGATGATCCCTGGCGATGGCGATGATGTCGCTCCAAACCGCTTTCTGGTTGCCCATCTTGTCCACTTCCCTCCGATAAAGCGTGCGGGCAAAATTGGTGGCTCTGGGCATGAGCGTGTCGCCCAGGATAAAAGTGGACGCGGTCAAAAAAGCGCCGAAGGCGAAGAGGGGAATCAAAATCCGCCGCGAGGAAATTCCGCTTGAACGCAGGCAGGACATCTCGCCGGACTGACAGAGGTTTCCGACCACAAGGACGCCCGCGATCAGAGTGCAGATCGGAAGGGCCTGAATGATCCAAAGCGGAAGCATCGCGGAGAGATAAAGGATGACTTGCCCCGCGGGAATGCGGCTCCGGATGAAAACTTCCATCCGGTCAAAAAGGTGCCCCATCGTGATGACGAGCGCGAAAATCAGGGTGCAGAAACTGAACGGCTTTAAAAATTCCAGAAGCAGATAGCGGTTCAGGATCATTATTGCGCGGCCACCTTGAACCAGAGCGCTCCGCCGATGCCGAGCGCCATGAGGTTCGGGACCCAGGCGAGCACCATGGGGGGATAAAGTCCCTGAGCCGCGACGGAGATCATGAAAACCAGCAGGCCGTAATAAATGGAAATGACGATCAGGCTCATGCCCACGCCGATGGATTTGCTCCCGCGCTTCACCCGGACTCCCAAAACCGTGCCCAATAAAATAAACAAGGCCGGAGCGAAAGCGGCGGCAATCCGCGCGTGAACTTCCGTGCGCCAGCTGGCCGGGCTCAAATGGTCCCTGACGGCTTCCGCCGCTTTTTCTTTGAGTTCCGCATAAGTCATCTCGCGGACCGCAATGGGCCTGGGACCTTCTTCGGTCTGGACCGGGATCCGAAGAGAAAACCGTTCAAACTTCATGATGTTGTATTGCGTTTCCTTCCCCTGACTCGGCTGGTGAATGGCGCCGTTGGACAATTTGATCATGAGGCCGTCGCCCGGAGAAGACACCACTTCGCCTTCCGGCGCGGAGATCCGGGTGGGCCCGCTTTCAGGATTGATGCGGTAAATCGTGATCTCGGAAATTTTTCTTTTGCGGCGGTCCATTTTTTCGACATACACTTTATATTCACCGAAATGGTTCATCACTTTGGGGGCAAAAAGCGCGAGAGGATTTTGCTGGGCCACGGCATAGTGCATATTTTTAAATTCCATCGCGGCCTGAGGCGCCAGGTTCAGGTTGAAATAAACCAGGAGCGCGCTGACGGCGAGCCCGAAAAGGAGGTTCGGCCAGCTGTATTGGAAAAGCGCCATGCCCGCGGAACGGAACGCCGTGATTTCTCCTTCTTCGGAAAGCCGTCCATAAGAAAGCAGAGCCGCCAAAAGCGCCGCCATGGGAATGGAAAGAGGCAAAAACATGGGGAGGATCAAACCCACCATGCGCAGGAGAATGTCGAGCGCGACCCCGCGGTTCAAAAACAAATCCATGATCAGGAAAAGCTGGTTGATCACGAGGAGGAAAGTGAAGATCGCGAGACCGACGAGGAATGTGGGGAGGAACTGCCTGAGGATATAACGGTAAAGCAGCTTCATGCGTGAGATTATATCAGAAATCTAGTATAATCCATCCAACTTGAGCGCCAGGAAATTCTCTTTTCGCCTCCTAAACGCCCTCCTTGCGGCGTTATACTTGTCCCCTCTGAATTATTTGCCCAACGCTTATGGTCAGTCCCTCCTGCCGAAAGGCGAAAAAATATTCGAAGACGAAAAACCCAAAGAAAAACCTGCCGTCTCCCAAATTGAAGCCGAACTCGAACGCGCGCGATTCATCCGTTATAAACAGGAACGGTGGAACGAGATGCGCCAAAAACTGGAGACTGGAGAAACGCTCGTTCCCATCCTCGAAAAGCCTGTCCCCGTGGTTGAAAGAAGAGTCCTCCCTCAGCCGCCGCCTCCGGGCCCCGGGCTCAATGTCGTGCTTCCTTATGAATCCGGCTTGTCCATTTCAGGCCGAAAAGTCATTGATTTTAAATTGTCTTCCACCATTTATGCCCAGCCGGACAGCGGAAAGGGCCGCATCGACAAAACTGATTTTTCTCTCGACCAACAGCTCCAGGTCCGCGTGAAGGGAACCGTGGGGCGCAAAGTGACCGTGAACGTCGATTTCGACGACACGCGCGAAGACAAGCGCGACATTTCAGTCGTTTACAAAGGCGACCCGGACGAAACGCTCCAAGAAGCGGCCTTCGGAGACATCTCGATCTCGCTCCCCTCCACCGAATTCGTGGGCTATTCCAAATCCGTCTTCGGCGTGAGGGCGGAACTCCTTTTCAGGCCGCGCACGCAGTTCGCGAGACTTTTTCCCTCCGCTCTCTGGCACCGATACAGCCCCAAATCCGTCCGTCTTTTCATGATCGGGTCCCAGACCAAAGGCATCACGCAGACCAAGCGTTTCACGGGAAACTATATCCTTCAGAGAAAAGAAATCAACGACATCAGTTATCCGAGACGGCAGTTTTATCAGCTGGCGTTTTCAACAGCCGCATCGAACCCGACAGGACCCAACGATACGTTTAAAAAGGAACATCGCCCCATTCAGGCGGGTTCTGAAAGAATTTTCCTCGACGATCAAAATCCCGCCAACAACAACATCGATGAAAGCACCCGAACCTTTTATGTGGTCCCCGACGGCCTGTTGAACGGACAGCCTGCCCTGACTTCCGGAGGCGGAACAGGCCTTTCGATATCAACTTTCACGGGGCCGGCGGGAATCAACACGGGCGTCTTTAAACTCCTCGTCCCGGGGATCGATTATACGGTCGATTACACGAAAGGGACTATCCGCTTCAAACGAGTGATCAACCAGCGCGACATCATCGTTGCGGATTACAAGCCTGTGGACGACAACCGCCCGCTCAGCCAGATCATCAGCAGCAATCAAGACCCGCTCTTCGACACCATCAAATCCATTCAGGACACGATCCTCTTCGGATATAAACCCATCCTCATCAAACCCGATGAAAGCCAGTTCTTCGCCACGCGCGAATTAAAAAACATGTATATCCTCGGCGACACCAAGATTCAGCGCGACGATGGGCGCGGAAATTTTAATCTTAAAATCATCGATTTAAACCGCAATGATCCGACCCAAATCGACAATTTTGACGCCAGCACCCCCACCCTGGCTCTCGCTCCCAAAGGCGTCCCGAAATATCCCAATGATATCGACATGGATTTTGAAAACGGCATCATCACTTTCGTATCTTCTGACGTTCTAAGGAGCCCTTTCGTCCGTCCGTTTTCAAATGACATCTATGTTTTCCGCGAGAATGTTCCGTCCTTTAAAAACCGATACAGAATTTTCGCGGAATATCGTTTCCGCAAAGGCAATTTCAGCCTGGATCAGACCAACATCGTCTCTCAGTCCGAACAGGTTTTTGTGGACGGAAAACGCATGACTCGCGATGTGGATTATTTCATCGATTATGACGCGGGGCTCGTGACCTTCTTCAGGCCGGACTCCATCCGGGACGACTCGGTCGTCGAAATCACCTATGATTATTCTCCTTTCGGCGGATCAGGCAACGAAACTCTGGTCGGCGAGCGGAGCGAATGGTATGTGACGGACAATTTCTTCATCGGACAGTCCCTGCTCCTCAACTTTTCGCCGCGTTCTCAAACCGTGCCGGACCTGCGGTCCACCTCAAAAAAAATCATGGTGCTGGAATCCGACATCAACTGGAAAAACATAAAGTTCGGAAATTTCCCGATCCAGATCACCGGAATATCTGCGGAAGTCGCAGAGAGCATCAAGAACCCCAACACGGCCGACAAAGCCACCCTGGAAACCTTTGAAGGCGTAAAAGTTGAGGACAACGCAAATCTGAACAAGGATTTCTGGCAGGTCGCGGCCAACCCTCTGACGGGAAATCCGCTCGGAGGCGCTTTCAGCCCCGGATATGCGGCCAATGCGGCAGGGCAAAATGGAATCTTCCTGTCCAACGAAGATTTTAAAATCACCGATATCAATCCCACCGCCGTCGTTGAAACCAGCGATCGGCTCCAGTCATTGAAACTGGATTATAAGTTGCTGCCTTCGGGCACGGGAGGCGACGCCGCCTCCATCGTGCAGGTTTTAAACCGCGCGGGCGTGGACATGTTCAGCAACCGCCGGCAATTCGCCGAGCTTTGGATCAATGGAGACAACAGCAATGCCCGAATCCAGATGCGGTTGGGAGGCATTCAGGAAAAGTCCGACAGCGACAGCGGGCTCTCCATCAAAACTGAAGACCGCGACAACACGGCAACCCTGAGCGCGGGGGAAGACATCGGCTGGACCTTTCTAAATCCGGATTTATCCACCACAACCGTCGGGGCCGGCAATGGTCGGCTGGATTCCCAGGACCTGGACGGCAACGGACGCCTGGACAGCGACGACACCCTTGGAAATTATGCCCAGGAAATCGGAACCGCCAACAACCAATTAATCGAAGCCGTCAATGGGACGCCTCATCAAACTGTGGACTGGAGTGGGTGGAAACTGTTTTCAGTCCCATTAAATATCACCGCCTCGGACCAAAACCTGTGGGCCAGCATCAAGCAGGTTCGTATCACGGTTTCAAACCCTTCAGGTGTCGCCAAAACAGGCACCCTGAGATTCGGGCGAATCACGATTGTTGGAACCCGATTTGAACAAGCGGCCGTTGCTCCGACGATCAACCCCGTGAACGCAAAAGCATATGCGGCCAACAACCAGGACAACCCCGAATATCCGTCGCTCGTTTCCAATCCCGCGTTTCAAGATCTCTATGACCTTCAGGACACGAGCCTCAAGCGGCGGGAACAGGGGCTCGCCATCCAATACACAAGCACCGGCGCGAGAGTGGATGAGACGACCGTCACGGTCAAAGAAGTTTTCACCCGGGCTCTGGACCTTTCCAGCCATGAATCCATCAAGTTTTTCGTTAACGGGGACGGAACCACCAACAAATTTATTTTCAGGGTGGGGAACTCGGGGAATTATCTGGAATTCGAATCCCCGCTCACCTTCACAGGCTGGCAAATGTTCACTCTGGACATCCTCGACAAAAACAAAGACGGAAAACTTGACCATGGCCTTGGGAATTGGACCCGTATCGTCGGGAACCCGTCGCTCCGAAACATCACCGAAATCACCTATGGCGCCGCCATTCCGCCCGGAGCCGCGGACCCCACCTCCCATAAAATTTATTTCAACGAAGTGCATGTTGCCGGCGCGGTGCAGGTGGTCGGCGTGGCCTATCGGGCAAAATCTGATTTCGTTTGGCCGAACTGGGGCTCCTGGGGCTTGTCCTGGAGAAATGTGGACAGAAATTTTGAAACTCTGACCTCCGTCGGGTCAGGCGTGGACTCCAAAAGCGGAAATGCGTATCTCACGCTCAGCCGCATGAAATTCCTGCCGGTGTCTTCGAACCTGTCGTATGCGGAATCCGTCACGCCTCAGATCCAGTCCATCAATGACCCCAACATCCTTGTCTCGGTCCTCTCTGAAGGAAAATCCATCAACACGACGCAGAGTTTAAGCGGCAACCTCCTCCTCACCCAACTGCCGCTCATCCCCAATTTCATCCGCGGAAAACTCCTGAACATCGATTTCTCGTCGGACCATTCTCTCGCCATTCATGAAGTCAGGGACGGAAGGTTCAGCAAGCGCTTTTTAACTCCGTATTTCATCAATTCACAACAGCTCCTTGGAAGCAGAGAGGACGAAACCTTCAATTATCGCTTCGGCACGAGCTACACGATCCCCTGGCAGCCCGACATATTGCCGAGCCGCTTCCTCACATTCAAGCCGCTCCCCACGGGAGTTTCCTTCAGTTTCAGCCAAACCAATTCATATTTGCGCCAGAACAGCGACAACACCACCAACCGGAGCGTCGGCGAAGATTACAGCGCAAGGTCCCAGTTCCAATTTTTCCCTCAACTGACTTTGAGCCCGGCATACACTTATGGCCACACTTATGAAGAAAGGGGCATCCTGGACACGGACGTCTCAAAATCAACAACCTCAGCGACGATCCTGGACTCTCTCGGGACCTATAATAAAAACACAAAGTGGAACGCGTCGATGGCGGGATCTCTCAGGATCACGAGCTGGCTCAACCCCGGTTTCAATTATACGATCAACACCGACGAGACCAACAATGTGAACGCGGTCCTCCTTGGAACCGACACCGTCAAACGCGGCCAGATCAAGAGCATCAGCCGAAGCTCTTCCGGCGACATTTCTGCCTCCATATCCCCGAAAGATATTTTTCAATATATCCGCTATGTCCGTGAAATCAACCGCATGATCAATTCTCTGAGTTTCTCCGGAGGCTATTCCGTTTCCGACGGAGACACCTATGAAAACGTTCCAGAAGGATATGACACCACCTATAAATTCCTGATCCGGGACCACTCTCTGGATGTCCCGACGCATGTCCTCGGCCAGGACGGCCGGGAAATCAACACCAACGCGAGGAGGATGTCCCTCACGGCCTCAGACACCAGCCGCGTCTCGGGCCGGTGGACGCCGTTCGAAGGGTTCACCTGGCTGAAAAACAAGCGGTGGGGACCCATCAAGAATTTCAACACTTCCGGAACCTTCACGGAAACAAAAACGAACCGCGACACCACCGGAACCCTCAGCAAATCCTACAGCAAGGTCTGGCCGGATTTCGTTTTCTCAACGAGCGAAATAGAGAAACCTCTTTTCCTGAGCCGCTGGATCTCAGACACCCGCATGAACGGGAATTATCAGGAACGCCTCTCCGAAACGCTCGGCCAAACCCGCTCGACCGGGAAATCCATCAGTTCCGACGTCACATTCACCGCTTTCAAACTGCTCCAGTTCTCTCTGGGATATCAAAATTCCACCACCCAGGAAGAAAACCTCCAGATCAATCAGGTGACCAGCCGCACCCGCCAGTTCGGGTTCAACGGCCAAGTCATCACCACCCTCAAGTGGGGGAACTGGCGCTTCACTCCGAGATATGACCAGAACCAAAGCGAAGCCGAAGACGGCACAGGCAAAAAAACTTCGGACTTGATCAACCGGAACGGATCCCTTCAGGTTTTCGGAGACATCAACATCCCGAGGTTCTTCCGGCTCCCGTTCGGCAAACAGCTCTCGCTCACCAACCGTCTCATCATCACGGGCTCCTTCCATTACGGCATGGTGAGAGACAGCGTGGACGAAACCAAGAGCGTGGACAACTTTGATTTCAACGGGAACGGAGACTTTGAGATCACGCCCAACATCCGCGCCGCTTTCGGAGGCGGATATTCCCGCACCATGAACAAGACCAAAAAAGAAGAAGATTTCCAGACCTATTCATTCACCAGCCGCGTCACGATTCAATTTTAGCCCTCGCCCTCCTCAATTTATTTTATCCTCTCAAATGCGCCGCCTGCGAAACGGATCTGCCTTATGATTTCAAGGCAAGAATCTGCGAAAACTGTTCATCATCCATTCATGAAATAAAAGAGCCTCATTGCAGGAAGTGCGGAGTGCATCTTAAAGTTGGAGGAGAAAAGTGTTTCCTCTGCAAAGAAAACGATTTTTCGTTTGAAGCGATGCGGAGCTGTTCCGCGTTTGAAGGCGTCCTGAAAGAATTGATCCACCAGCTCAAATACAGCGGAAAAGATTATCTGGCCAAAGACCTTTCTTTATTCCTTATGAGGACCTGGCAGAAATATCCCGAAATACAGGAAGCGGAAATTGCCGTCCCCGTGCCTCTGCACGCCGCAAGTTTTCGCGAACGGGGCTATAACCAATCCGAAGTCCTGGCCAAAGCCTTTTCCAGCTCAGCCCGCATCCTGTTCAGCAACGCCTTAAAGCGCACCCGGCAAACGGTGAGTCAGACGACGCTCAAACAGATGGAACGCAAAAAAAATGTCGAAAATGCTTTCACCGTTTCAAAGCCGGACGCCGTCAAAGGCAAAAAATGTCTGCTCATCGACGATGTCAGCACCACCTGCGCGACGCTGAACTCCTGTTCCAAAGCGCTTTTGGCGGCCGGAGCCAAAGAGGTTTATGCTCTCACTTTAGCACGAAATCAATGACCCAATTTTAATTTTTGGCAAATCGTTTTGGATGGGTGGCTGTCGCCGCGGCGACAGGGAGTGGAGAGGTTTCCTGCAGAGAACTCGATTTGCCTAAAATTAAAATTGGGTCATTGATTTCGCGCTTCATAGATACCGGAATTTTTGATATAATAAACGCCTCAATAAAATGACAGGAGGAAACAGAAATGGCCGTTAAAGTTGCAATCAATGGATTTGGAAGGATCGGGAGACTCGTTTTCCGCGCACTCGTGGAACAAGGTTTGCTCGGCAAAGAATTTGACGTGGTGGCGGTGGGGGACATTGTGCCCGCCGACAATCTGGCGTATTTGATGAAATACGACTCAACCCAAGGACGCTTTAAAGGCACCGTAAGCTCCAAAAAGTCATCCGCGGACAAAACGGAAGACGATGTTCTCGTCGTGAACGGTCACGACATCAAAGTTGTGAGCGCAAAAGACCCTTCCGGCCTCCCCTGGAAAGAGCTGAAGGTTGAATTGGTCATTGAGTGCACCGGCCTCTTCACCGACGCAGAAAAGGCCAAAGGTCACATTGCCGCTGGAGCCAAAAAAGTTATTATTTCCGCTCCCGCCAAGAACGAAGACATCACCATCGTTATGGGCGTCAATGAGAACAAATATGACCCCGCAAAACACAATATTATTTCCAACGCTTCCTGCACCACCAATTGTTTGGCCCCGCTGGTGCATGTGCTGTTGAAAGAAGGGTTCGGCATCGAAGAAGGACTCATGACCACTGTCCATTCCTATACCGCCACGCAGAAAACCGTGGACGGCCCCTCCAAAAAAGATTGGAAGGGAGGACGCACAGCGGCCCAAAACATCATCCCCTCCACAACCGGAGCGGCCAAAGCCGTGGGGTTGGTGTGTCCAGAGGTGAAAGGCAAGCTCACTGGAATGTCTTTCCGCATCCCCACTCCCACCGTTTCCGTGGTAGACCTTACGGTCAAAACAACCCGCGACACCAGCTACGCCGAGATTTCCGCGGCCATGAAAAAAGCCAGTGAAACTTATCTCAAGGGCATTCTGGAAGTCACCTCCGACGAAGTGGTGAGCTCGGACTTTATTCACTGCCCGGCGTCATCGATCTTCGATCAAGGGTCGGGGATTGAGCTGAACAAGCGGTTCTTCAAGCTTGTCAGCTGGTACGACAACGAGTGGGGTTATTCCAACCGCGTTGTGGATTTACTCACTTTCATCGCTTCCAAAAACCTGGTGACAGCCTAACCTTCAAGCATGAAGACTGTCAAAGACCTCTCTCTGAGCGGCAAGAGAGTTCTCATTCGAGTGGACTTCAATGTCCCTCTGAAGGAGGGCAAAATCACGGACGACACGCGTATCCGGGAATCTTTGCCCACCATCGAATATTGCCTCAAAAACGGCTCTTCCGTCATCGCCTGCGCCCACATGGGCCGGCCCAAGGGAACCGTAAACCTGAAATATTCGCTGGAACCGGTGGCTGCCCGCCTCTCTGAACTTTTAAAGAAGCCCGTGCAGTTCTCAAAAGACTGCATCGGAGCCGAAGCCAAGGCAAAATCAGCCTCTCTCAAGCCTGGGGAAATCCTTTTGCTTGAAAACCTGCGCTTTCATCCCGAAGAAGAGAAGAATGTGGAGTCTTTCGCCAAAGAATTAGCTTCTTTGGCCGATGTTTTCGTCCAAGATGCCTTTGGAGCGGTGCATCGCGCCCATGCCTCCACTTCGGCAATTGCGCAGTTTCTTCCTTCCGCCGCCGGTTTTCTCCTCGAGAAAGAGATTTCCACTTTAACAAAAGTCTTGAAAAACCCAGCCAGGCCCTTCGTCGCAATCCTGGGCGGAGCCAAGGTTTCTGACAAGATCGGAGTGATCCAAAATCTGTCCAAAGTGGCTGACACCATCATCATCGGCGGCGCCATGGCATACACCTTCCTCAAATCCCAGGGAATTTCGGTCGGAAAATCTCTGGTGGAAGAGGACAAGCTCGATCTGGCGAAAGACCTTCTCGCGAACACAAAGAATTTAGTCTTGCCTGTCGACCACAAGGTTGCGGACAAGTTTGAAAAAGGCGCCAAAGTGCAGACCACCCAAGGCCAAGCGATTGACGGGGACTGGATCGGGATCGATGTGGGGCCTAAATCTTCCCAAAAGATTGAAACCATCCTTGCGAGCGCAAAAACGATCCTCTGGAACGGCCCCTTGGGCGTTTTTGAGATCCCTGAGTTCGCGGAAGGAACCCTCAGCTGTGCCAGAGCCATTGCCAAAGCCACCGAAAAGGGCGCTTTCAGCGTCGTGGGCGGGGGAGATTCTGTGGCCGCAGTCACGCAGGGCGGATTTGCAAAAACTGTTTCCCATATTTCAACAGGCGGCGGAGCCAGCCTCGAGTTTCTCGAGGGAATAACGCTCCCCGGAGTTGCCGCCATCGAAGGAGCTGTCCATGTATGAACTGATGCTCATTCTTCACATTATCGTCTGCGCCTCATTGGTGGGGGTCATCCTCATCCAGGCCGGAAAAGGCGCTGGAATTTCTGGAATGTTCGGAGGCGGGTCTGACGCCATTTTCAGCGCGCCGTCCGGTTCCGCCTTTTTAAAGAAGGTCACGGTCGGCCTTGCCGTCGGATTCGTTGTGACCACATTGTCATTAACCATTTTACACAGCCGCAGAAGCGGCAGAAGCGTTTTAGAACGAGTTCCGATCCAACAGGGACAATAAATAATTTTGACATCTGCGCAGGCCAATATCTTGAGCTTTAAAAAACTTAAGCTTTTGAGCCGAGACAAGGAGCGAGGAGCGATGTGTGCCTGAAAAGGCACATGAGCGATGAGCGACGCAGGCGCAGGCCAAAAGCTTAAGTTTTTTACAAGGCCGGGATGGTGGAATTGGCAGACACGTACGCTTGAGGTGCGTATGCCGAAAGGTGTGGGAGTTCAAATCTCCCTCCCGGCACACCAAATTTTGAAATGAAAGAAAGCCCTCAGGACAACGAGCTTTCGACCCTCCGCAAGAACCTGGAGGCCGCCCAGAAGGAGTTGGAACATCTGGAACGAATCAAACCCCTTGCCAGCGCCGCCGCCGCCGTCGTTCACGACATCCGAAACTCCCTTGGCGTCATCCAAAGCACAGCCCAATTCGTTTTAAGCAAACTTCAGCCCGCGGAACGCGAGAAAGAGGCCTGGCAGCTCGTTGAACGCAATGTCGAATCCATTAGAAACCTACTCAAAGGCTATTTAGGCCTCGCCCGCCAGACGGAAAGCCCCAAAAAACAAGTTTCCATCAATGAGCTGGTCACGCATGTCTGTCATTTCGTCGCTGTCCTCAGCGCAAAAAATAATGTCCGCATCATCACAGAATTGGATTCCAATATTTCTACTGTCCTGATCGAATCCTCCGCCGTTGAATCCGCCATCCTTAACCTCAGCATCAACGCCATCGAAGCCATGCCCGAGGGGGGAACACTCAAATTTATGACGAAAGCAGATCCAGCCGCGAAAACCGTGACGCTCCAGATTGAAGATTCCGGCCCAGGGATTCCGTCTGAAATCCGCGAAAAACTTTTCACGCCGTTCTCAACCACCAAAGAAAACGGCACAGGCATGGGGCTTTATTCCGCCAAGGCCATCATGGTGAACAACGACGGAAAAATAAGTTGCGAATCACGCCCCGGAAAAACTACAATGACACTCACCTTTAACCATGGCTAAAACCGTATTGATCGTTGACGACAACAAAGCGCTTTGCGACGCGATCCGTCTTTTCCTGAGCGTCGAAGGATTTAAAGCCCACGATCTTCAGAAAGGGGACGACGCCGTGGCGTTCATAGAAAAAGAATCCGTGAACGCGGTCCTCCTGGACCTCGATTTGGGCGACGGCGGAAAAGAGGGCATGAAAGTGCTGGAGAAGATGAGAAAGATCGACCCTCACCTTCCCATCATCATTTTAACCGGAGACGCCACGGCGAAAGCGGCCGTTGAAGCCATGAAGTCGGGCGCGTTTGATTATGTGACCAAGCCGTTCGATAACGACGAAGTCCTGGTCCTCGTCAGAAAAGCCGTCGACGAATACGAAAAATCCCGCCAGATTGAAATCCTGCGCGCCAGGACATTTCATATCAAATTTCCTCCGGTGATCGGTTCAGGCCCGCGTCTGTCCGCGATTTTGGAAATGGTGGACAAGATCGCTCCCACGGAACTGACCGTGGTGATCCACGGGGAATCGGGCTCAGGCAAAGAAGTTTTTGCCCGGCGGATTCACGCCAAGAGCCTGCGCAAAGACGGGCCGTTTGTCTCACTCGACTGCGGAACATTTCAGGAAGCGCTCGTTGAATCCGAACTTTTTGGTTATGAGCGCGGCGCTTTCACCGGAGCCGACAAAAGGAAACTCGGACAGTTTGAAATCGCTTCAGGAGGAACACTGTTCCTGGACGAAATCGGAAACCTCCCCATGCAGGTTCAGGCAAAGCTTCTCCGCGCGCTTCAGGAAAGAAAAGTCCAGCATCTGGGAGGGAACAAAGAGATTGAAGTGGACATCCGCGTGATCGCCGCCTCCAACATCCCGCTCTCTGAGCTCATCAAACAGGGCAAATTCCGCGAAGACCTTTTCCACCGTCTCAACCAGTTCACCCTCGAGATCCCGCCCCTTCGGAAACGTTCCGAAGACATTCCGGAACTCGCAAAATTTTTTCTGGAAGGCGCCAATCACGAAATGAAAAAATCCATCTCTGGGTTTTCCGACGACGCCATAAAAACGATGAAAAATTATTCCTGGCCCGGAAATATCCGCGAACTCAAAAACGCCGTGTATCGCGCCGTTCTTTTGGCCGAAGATGAGATCAATCCGGAACACCTCCAGATCACGCTCACCAAAGACAAATTCGTGGAAAAAAGCCTGATGGACTCCGAGGCAGGGAAAGACGTTTCTCTCAAAAAGGCGTCCCGGCACGCCGCGGGCATTCTTGAAAAGCAATTGATTGAACAGGTATTGGATAAGTGCGGGGGAAACAAATCTCTTGCGGCAAAACGCCTGAAAATCGACCGCAAGGCTTTATACAACAAACTTAAGCGCTATAAAATTGACAGAAAATAGTTAAAGTGTTACATTAATTACTGAACGATGCATCGACGAGAAATTCTCATTGCCTTGTCCCTTTTCATGTCAAGCCCTGCCGCCGCAGAGGAAAAAGCTCTTCGGCAAGGCAATCTTGGGTTCATCAACCCTCTTCTTGAATGTGCGGACGATTCCAGGTTTCATATCCTGCTTCCATTCAAGTATAAAATCAACAATTACATTCAAACCCGCTCATCAAAAAAGATTTCTCACGTCTCAGTTTATTTCCGCGATCTGAACGGAGGTCCAGCTTTCGGTATCAATGAAGACGAGAACTTCACTCCGGCAAGCTTACTCAAAGTTCCTCTTATGATGTGTTATTTCGCCCAAGAAGAATCTGACCCAGGCCTTTTGAGTATGAAGATCCAGTATGAAGAAGATACCGGAAAAAATGATGAGCAAAATTTTAAACCCCGGGAAAAGATGCAATCTGGAAAATCTTATACGGTTGATGAGCTGATCTCGCGGATGATCATTTACTCCGACAATGAGGCGGCTAAAATCCTCGACGATAATATCAGCGATGAGCTTAAAATTAAGACCTATCGTGACCTCGGAATTGAAGTCCCCGGAGTTCGAGGCGCCGATGATTTCATGAGCGTAAAAGAATACTCCTCTTTTTTTAGAATCTTGTATAACGCCTCTTATCTGGGACGAAGAATGTCTAATAAAGCGCTTCAAATTCTTTCCGAGAGCAACTTCAACGATGGTCTTGAAAAGGGAGTCCCTCCAGGAATTGTCATATCGCACAAATTCGGTGAAAAAAAATATGTTGACGGGAACACAAAAGAAATTATTGGAATTCAATTGCATGATTGCGGGATAGTTTATCACCCGGTTAAGCCATACCTTTTGTGCATCATGACCCGCGGGGAAAAATTTGAAGAAATGAGCAAAGTGATCAGTGAAATTTCAAAAATCATTTATGGTGAAGTCAATCTGCAGCTTAAAAAGCCGCAAACCCCTTAGTTAAAGTAACACTTTAATCACAATATTATACTGTTTCCTAAACTCCCCATTTGTGGATTTTTATCCCCACATATTATATCTCTCATATAATTTCTTAAAAATCGACTATATTTCTCTAAATAAGCAATATATTTGAGTTTTAATTAACTAATTCTAGAGGTCCAAAAGATGTTATTTTTGGGCCTCTATTTTTTTTAATTTTTTGTCGCTTTATCGTCGGAAATGGCATTTGAATTGCTGTATATAAATCAAATGATTATTTCACTGTTAAAGCCCAACCTAAACCTCCCCGCCAGAACCCAGATTCCAACACCCATGAAATATAAATATATATCTACGCGCGCGAGCGTGCCCGCGCGCACGCGCACACGCGAGACTTCAAAAAAAATATTTACCGTACAGTACCAGACCAAGGAGAATTCCATGCGTTCAAAAAATGATTTTCAAAAAGACACAAACATGCTTAAGGCAAAAAATAAAAAATGGAGGACAAACGTCATGAAGAAGTTGATACAGCGCGTTATGACAGTTTGGCCCCGATGCGTATTCCGCAGCGTGGCCAGGAGAATGTGGGAAGGATTTTTATCTGTGATCGGGATGGGCAAAAACTTAATTGCCTTAAGCGTCAACCCATCCTCCACAGGTGAGGTCTGCCCTCAAACCGAAAGCTCACTTCATGTTCTGAGCGCTGTCAGAACGGGAGCGGTGCGTTCGGCCGTCATCGTTGCGACATTTGTGTTCGCACTTACCGCGCTGTCAACGTCCTCCAACGCTTGGGCGGAAACTCCGGTGTCGAGAATCGCATATCAAGGCCGCCTCACAGACACGGACAATAATCCGCTCACTGGCAACTATAACCTGACATTCAGCATCTGCGACTCTGCCGCCGGAGCCTGCGCATCAGCTCCTGGAAGACTTTGGACAGAAACTCAAAGCGGCGTCGCTGTGGACCGCGGACTCATCAGCGTAAACCTGGGAGACGCAACTCCGATCCCCGCGGACATTTTCAACAAGACCACGACCTATCTTGAAATCACTGTGGGTGCCGACCCCGCGATGACTCCAAGAATTTCTCTCAACTCATCGCCCTATGCATTCAACGCACAACGATTGGTGGGATATGAGTTTGCCGCGTTCGTCACAACCTTCACGATTCAATCTGTCTTAAATCAAAACTTCTCAGCCATCGCTGCTGACACCACAACCATCCAAAACTTCTACTCAAGTTATGCGTCCACTGCTGATGCCAGAATGAATGGATTATTGCAAAACAACTTCGGAGTAATTGCCGCGACACATGCCATTCGCGGAATGAACGGAGGATTGTTGCCAGACGCGATCGGTGTCATTTTCTCCTCTCACATCGCAGGCTCGTCATTCCTCACCAACAACACCGGCGTTATATTCGCCACTCACACAGCTCGCGGCAGATTGGGCGGAGTCCTTTCCAACGAAATCGGTGTCATATTCTCTTCCAACACCACGGGCGGTATCGCTGGAGGTCTCGTTCAGGTTGGAGCCAACGTCATCTTCTCCACTCAGATCGCTGGCGCTCCGTTCCTCCAACTCGGAACTGGCGTCGTCGCTGCGACTCACACCATCCGTGGATTAAACGGAGGATTGTTGCCTGACGCGGTTGGCGTTATCTTCTCCTCTCACATCGCCGGCTCTACTTTCCTCCTCAATGGCACAGGCGTCATTGCTGCGACTCACACCATCCGTGGCCTCAATGGCGGACTCCTGCCCGACGCGGTTGGGGTTATCTTCAGCTCACATGTCGCTGGGTCGGCATTCCTCCAGAACGCAACTGGCGTCGTCGCTGCTACTCATACCATCCGTGGACTTACCGGAGGTCTCCTGCCTGACGCTGTTGGCGTCATCTTCTCTACTCACATCGCTGGATCTGCTCTCCTCACCAACAACACTGGCGTCATCTTCGCCACTCACACTGCCAGAGGTATCTCTGGCGGTCTCTTGCCTGACGCGGTTGGCGTCATCACCGCCACTCACACCGCTCGCGGCAGATTGGGCGGCGTTCTCTCCAACGAAGTCGGCGTCATATTCTCCTCCAACACCACGGGCGGTATCGCTGGCGGTCTTGTTCAGGTCGGCGCCAACGTCATCTTCTCCACTCAGATCGCTGGCGCTCCGTTCCTCCAGCTCGGCACTGGCGTCATCGCTGCCACTCACACCATCCGGGGTCTCACCGGAGGTCTCTTGCCTGACGCTGTTGGCGTCATCTTCTCTACTCACATCGCTGGATCTGCTCTCCTCACCAACAACACTGGCGTCATCTTCGCCACTCACACTGCCAGAGGTATCTCTGGCGGTCTCTTGCCTGACGCGGTTGGCGTCATCACCGCCACTCACACCGCTCGCGGCAGATTGGGCGGCGTTCTCTCCAACGAAGTCGGCGTCATATTCTCCTCCAACACCACGGGCGGTATCGCTGGCGGTCTTGTTCAGGTCGGCGCCAACGTCATCTTCTCCACTCAGATCGCTGGCGCTCCGTTCCTCCAGCTCGGCACTGGCGTCATCGCTGCCACTCA
>JAKFYJ010000036.1:0-973 GCA_021730935.1 Elusimicrobiota bacterium | reverse complement strand
TCTCCTCCAACACCACGGGCGGTATCGCTGGCGGTCTTGTTCAGGTCGGCGCCAACGTCATCTTCTCCACTCAGATCGCTGGCGCTCCGTTCCTCCAGCTCGGCACTGGCGTCATCGCTGCCACTCATACCATCCGTGGACTCAATGGCGGACTCCTGCCTGACGCGGTCGGCGTTATCTTCAGCTCACATGTCGCTGGATCGGCATTCCTCCAGAACGCCTTCGGCGTCGTTGCCGCTTCTCACACCATCAGAGGACTCAACGGCGGGATCCTCCCGGACGCTGTCGGCGTTATCCGCTCCACTCACGTCGCCAGCGGCTCGTTCCTCTTCAACGGAACTTCCGTCGTGTTCGCCACTCACACTGCCAGAGGTATCTCCGGAGGTCTTGTCCAAGTCGGCGCAGGAGTTATTTCTTCAACCCAGATGGCTTACACTGTAAGTTTCGGCAGCGTCTCCTCCATCGGAACATTCTTCTCATCCTCCGGATTCGTCGGTAACGGCTCTACCTTCACAAACGTTAACGTCGGAAACAGACTCACCTTCTCCGACGGCTCCTTCCAAACCACAGGAGTCAGTGCCAGCGGGTTCCTCCAGAACGCCTTCGGCGTCGTTGCCGCTTCTCACACCATCAGAGGACTCAACGGCGGGATCCTCCCGGACGCTGTCGGCGTTATCAGAAGCTCTCACACCATAAGCGGTATCGCAGGCGGTCTCGTTCAGGTTGGAGCCAACGTCATCTTCTCCACTCAGATCGCTGGCGCTCCGTTCCTCCAGCTCGGCACTGGCGTCATCGCTGCCACTCATACCATCCGTGGACTCAACGGCGGACTCCTGCCTGACGCTATCGGCGTTATCCGCTCCACTCACGTCGCCAGCGGCTCGTTCCTCTTCAACGGAACTTCCGTCGTGTTCGCCACTCACACTGCCAGAGGTATCTCCGGAGGTCTTGTCCAAGTCGGCGCAGGAGTTAT
>JAKFYJ010000028.1 GCA_021730935.1 Elusimicrobiota bacterium | reverse complement strand
AGCAGTTGGGCCTGGTCCTTGACGTGAACGCTTCCTCCAAAAAAGGCATCGTCGTTGCGAATGTTCCCGGAGGCAACACCATTTCCGCCGCGGAACACACGATGGCCCTCATCTTGTCCCTTTCCAGGAATGTCGCCAAGGCGCACGCTTCAACGGCGTCCGGTCTCTGGGAACGCAACAAGTTCATCGGGACAGAACTTCAGGGCAAAACCCTGGGCTTGATCGGGTTCGGGCGCATCGGACGGGAAGTCGCGAAACGGTGCCAGAGTTTTGAGATGAAAGTCTTGGTTTATGACCCTTTCGTTTCCGAACAGCACATGAAGTCTCTGGGCGTGATGCCTGCCACGCTTGATGGAGTCTTGGCCTCATCGGATTACATTTCCCTCCACATGCCGGTCACGGACCAGACGCGAGGCATGATCAACGATTCCGCTTTCACCAAGATGAAACCGGATTGCCGACTGATCAACTGCGCCAGAGGCGAACTCATCGACGAAACGGCTCTCGTGAACGCGCTTAAGAATAAAAAAATTAAAGCGGCGGCTCTCGACGTTTTCACCTCCGAGCCTCCCAAAAACAAGGATTTGCTCGCGCTGGACAACATTCTCCTTACGCCGCATTTGGGAGCCTCCACAGAAGAAGCCCAGGTGAAAGTGGCTTATGAACTTTCGCTCGCGCTTCGGGACTTCTTTGAGAAGGGCATCATCCGGAACGCCGTCAACCTTCCTTCCGTTGAGCCTGAAGTGCTCGAAAAGGCCTCTCCGTTTATGAAACTTTCGGAATCCCTTGGGCTTTTCATCGCTCAGATCATTGAAGGCGGCCTCCGGGAAATCAGCGTTGAGTTCGCTGGAGATTTTTCAGCGCCCATGCGCAACCTCCTGAACCTCTCCGTCATCAAGGGCGTGCTCTCTTCCGCCATGGGCGGAGAATCCGTGAATTGGGTGAACGCCATGCTGATCGCCAAAGAGCGGGGCATTCTCCTCAAAGATGCGGCTTCTTCCGAGAGCGAAGATTACACCGCGCTCATCACCGTGAAGGTTAAAACGGACAAGCAAACCCGCACCGTTTCCGGTTCCATCCTTGCCAGGGGCGATTCAAGAATCGTCCGGGTGGATGGATTGGCCGTCGACATCGTGCCCGAAGGACATATGATCATCTTCAGCAACGTGGACAGGCCCGGCGTCGTGGGATTCATCGGGACATTGCTGGGAAAAAACAACATCAACATCGCTTCCTTCCAAGTCGGCCGCAAACAAGCCGGAGGCGAAGCCATCTCGGTGCTGAACATTGATTCCCCCGTTCCGGAACCTGTGGTCAAAGAAATCCGGAGCTTCTCGGGGATCACCAGCGTCTGGCTCGTTAAAATTTGAGCGCGATCTTATCGATCAAAAACCTCACCAAGATATACCGGCGCTCTCATTTGGGCCGGACCACCAGCACTGTCGGCCTTAAAAATCTGAACCTCGAAATCAACGAGGGCGAGATCATGGGGTTGATCGGTCCCAACGGCGCCGGCAAAACCACGACCCTCAAGCTCATCCTGGGCCTTCTGAACCCCACCGAAGGCGAAATTTTTCTTATGGGAAAGAAACTTCCGGATCCGACCGTCATACAAAGAGTCGGTTTTTTGCCCGAAGTCCCCTATTTCCCCAGAAATTTTTCCGTTCAGGAAGTGCTTTATTTTTATGGCCGCCTCTCAGGGATTGCGGAAAACCAAATCCATTCCAGAGCCGAAAAAGTCCTGGACCTTGTTCGGATGACCAAGCGCAAGGATAAACATGTGAGAGAGTGCTCCAAAGGCATGCTGCAGCGCCTCTCTCTGGCTCAGGCCTTGATTCACGACCCCGCGTTTTTAATTTTTGACGAACCCATCACGGGCCTGGACCCCGTGGGCTTGACCGAAATGAGGGAGATGATCCTTTCCCTCAACAAAAGCGGCAAGACCATCCTTTTCTCGTCTCACATCATTTCTGAGGTTGAAAAAATCGCTCACAGCGCGGGCATCATGGCGAACGGCGAGATGGTCAAAGTCCTCACCTCCAAGGAATGGAAAGGCCAGAGCGGGTCCCTCGAAAAAATATTCGTGGACACGATCCACGAGCGCGGAGGCATTGAACTGTGAACCTCGGCAGAATTTTTTCCCTCTCGCGCTACACTTTCATCGGAAACCTTCGAAGCAAAATTTTCCTGGTTTTAATCCTTTTCGGCGTGGTCCTCCTCTCGGGCTCGTTCCTTCTCTCCATCCTCGGGCAGGAACAGGAAATCCGAATTCTCACCGACCTGGGCCTCTCTTCCGTTGAGGTTTTGTCGCTCTTTACGGCAATTTTTTTAATCGTGAACCTCGTCCTCGAACAAATCGAACAGAAAACGATCTATCTGCTCCTGACCCGTTCGCTCACGCGTTCCGAATATATTCTGGGAAGTTATCTGGGAACCGTTTCCGCTGTCTTTGCAGGCGTCTGCGCGATGACAGTCCTCAACATCGCCGTCCTCCTGTTCAAAGGCTGGGACTTCCGCCAGGAAGGGCTGATCTATTTCGCTCAGGTCTTTATGTCCTTTGAAAAAATAATTTTGATTTCCGCGATCGGCCTTTTCTTTTCCCTCTTTTCTTCATCAGGCGTCGTTGCTCTGATATTCACTTTTTTTATATGGACTTCCGGGCACTTTGTCCATGAACTTAAGTTCCTCGCGGAGAAAGTCACTTTGCCCGCAGTAAAACTTTTCTTCAAAGCCGTTTATTTTGTTCTCCCCCACTTTCAATATCTGAATGCGCGCGACGCCGCGATCATTTTTCAGGGACATTTCAAGCAGTTTGCCCTTGAAGGGTTCTTATATACGCTTTGTTATAGCTCCGCCGCCCTCATGCTGGCGTATGCGTCGTTCAGGAAAAAGGAGTTTTAACCCGTTTGAAACTTTTAGGCGCTGTTTCCGCCGCCGCAATATTGTCCCTTATTTTATCCGTTCACATCCACCGCAGTTTCAATTATTTTTTCCCGCCGTTCAACGAACTCATCTGGGACGTTTCAAAAGAATTTTCTGACAAAACCAGTTCCAACCGCCCGCTGGGTTCTGAGGGCGGGTTCAGGGATTTGGCGGGGGTTCTCATGGGGATGCGCCGCATGACGGCGGACATTGCCTGGATCAGCGTTCTTCAATATTATGGATCCCACAATATGGCCGCTCAGGGCATTGATTCCGAATCCAAAGGAGAATATCCCGCTCTCAAAACCCTGGTTTTGAGAACCGTCCGGCTGGATCCCTATTTTGATTTTGCCTATTTATACGGCGCGGGAAGTTTGGCGTTTAATCTCGGAAGGTTTGATGAAGCCATAGAAATTCTGGAAGAAGGCGTCAAATATAATCCGACACAATGGAAGTTCAGGCTTTATATTGCGGCAATCGTTTGGAAGAAGAAAGGGCAGATGGACAATTTGATCCCGCTTCTGGAAGAGGCGATCGCATATCCGGACTGCCCCACGCTGGTCAAATCCTGTCTCGCAAACATTTATAAAGCGCGCGGAAAATATGCGCGAGCGCTCGAAATTTGGGTTGGAGTGGCGGAACAAAAAAATTTGGACGAAACTTATCGGCACCAATCCGCAGAGCAGATCGAAGACCTCAGAAAAAAACTTAAGATTTAATTGAAGTTAGTAGTGGAAGGGGCTTGAGGGGAGAGCGGTTTCTCCCATGAGGAGCTTGTCCACGCCGCGCGCGCATTCGCGTCCTTCCCAGATGGCCCACACGACAAGAGACTGGCCCCGCCGCATGTCGCCGCAGGAGAAAATTCCGGGAACATTGGTCATGTAATCTTTATCCGCCTGGACATTGGTGCGCGGAGTGAGTGTGACGCCGAAATCTTTAAGCATGGTGTTGGTTTCAGGGCCCAGGAACCCAAGAGCCAGGAGGACCAGGTCTGCAGGCATCTCAAATTCGCTTCCAGGGACTTCCACCATCTTGAAGGGCGCGCCGTTGATTCCGCCTTCCCATTTGACCCTCACCATGTGAATTCTTTTTACGATTCCGTTTTCGCCCGTAAATTTTTTCGTGTTGATGTCCCAGTCTCTGTCTCCGCCCTCTTCATGCGAAGAAGTGACTTTGAGGGTTCTGGGCCATTCGGGCCAGGGGTTTCCAAAAGCGCGGCCTTTGGGCGGCTTGCTCAAGAGTTCGAAAGAGTGAACTGATTTTGCTCCGTGCCTTAAAGATGTTCCGTGGCAGTCGGAGCCTGTGTCTCCTCCGCCCAGAACGATCACATGTTTGCCTTTGGCTGAAATAAATTTGTCTTCAGGGATAACATCGCCCTGGTTGCGCTTGTTCTGCATGGGCAAAAATTCCATGGCGAGGTGAATGCCTTTCAGGTCTCTGCCGGGCACATTCAGGTCTCGGGCCTGGGTGGCGCCTCCTGCGAGCACGATCGCGTCAAAATTGTTCCGGATTTCTTCCACAGGCACATTCACGCCGACATGAGCGTTGGTTTTGAAAACAACGCCCTCTTCTTTCATCAGGTTGACGCGCCGGATCACGACGTGCTTTTCCAACTTAAAATCCGGGATGCCATACATCACGATGCCGCCCACCCTGTCGTTTCTTTCAAAAACGGTGACGGAATGTCCGGCTTTGTTCAGCTGGTCCGCGCACGCAAGACCCGAAGGGCCAGAACCGATGACGGCCACTTTTTTGCCTGTCCGCACTTTGGGAGGATTGGGTTTGATAAACCCGGCTTTGAAACCATGTTCCACGATTTCCTGCTCAATGCGTTCGATCGTGACAGGATTGTCGTTGATGTTGAGGACGCAGGATTCTTCGCAGGGCGCGGGACAAACCCGGCCTGTGAATTCCGGGAAATTGTTTGTTGAGAAAAGCTCTTCGAGGGCTTCTTTCCAGCGGCCTTTATAAACGAGATCGTTCCAGTCCGGAATGATGTTGCCCAGAGGACAACCTTTGTGGCAGAAAGGAACGCCGCAGTCCATGCATCGGCTCGCCTGGGTTTTGATGGCGTCTTCCGTGAAATGGGTGTGGACTTCTTTCCAGTCCTTGAGGCGTTCCGCCGGGTTTCTGTCTCCCGGGATGTTCCGTTTGTTTTCTAAAAATCCTGTGGGTTTGCCCATGGTTATACCGCCGCCAGTTTCATGGATTCAGCGTTCAAATGCATTTTGTCCAATATCTTTTTATATTCTTCCGGAAGCACCAGCACAAATTTTTTGCAGGATTCCGGCCATGTGTCCAATAATTTTTTAGCGACCGAACTTCCTGTGAATTTATAATGTTTATCCAAAAGCACTTTGAGAGTGTCCAGGTCTCTCTTGGATTCAACGGCGTGCAGGCCAACCATTCCAAGATTGCATCGGTTTTTGAAATCCCCCGCTTCGTCCAAAACATAAGCCAGACCGCCGCTCATTCCCGCGGCAAAGTTCCGGCCTGTCTTTCCAAGGACGACGACGACGCCCTTGGTCATATATTCGCATCCGTGGTCGCCGACGCCTTCCACGACGGCGGTCGCTCCGCTGTTTCTGACGCAGAATCTTTCGCCTGCGAGGCCTCTGAAATATGCTTCCCCTCCGGTTGCGCCATATAGGGCGACATTGCCGATGAGGATGTTTTGTTCCGCGACAAAAGTGGATTCTTTCGGAGGGAAGACAATAATTTTTCCGCCCGAAAGTCCCTTGCCGCAATAATCATTCGCATCGCCTTCGAGGTTGAGGGTGACACCCTTGGCCAGGAACGCTCCGAAACTTTGGCCTCCCGTGCCCTTGAGATTGCACCGGATGGTTTCTTCGGGCAGGGCTTCGTCGCCATATCGTTTCGCGACTTCGCTTGAGAGCATTGTGCCCACACAGCGGTTGAAATTTCTGACCTGAGATTCAATCACGACAGGCGTTTTTTTGTCCAGAGCCGGCGCCGCTTTCTTGATGAGTTCATTGTCCAAAGCTTTCTCGAGGCCGTGGTCCTGTTTCTCCACGCAATGGAGAGAATACCACCGGTTTTTGGGTTCGGGCAAATAAAGGAGCGAGGAAAGGTCAATGCCTTTCGCTTTCCAATGGGTGATGGCGTTCGAGACTTCAAGGCGGTCCACTCGGCCGATCATCTCGTTCATGGTTCTGAAACCAAGCATCGCCATGATTTCGCGCAATTCTTCGGCGACGAAGAAGAAATAATTGATGACGTTTTCAGGTTTTCCGGCAAATTTTTTCCGAAGCACAGGATCTTGAGTGGCGATGCCGACGGGGCAGGTGTTGAGGTGGCAGACTCTCATCATGATGCATCCCATGGTGATGAGGGGTGCCGTGGAAAATCCAAATTCTTCCGCGCCGAGGAGGGCCGCAATTGCGACGTCGCGTCCCGTCTGCAGTTTTCCGTCGGTCTGAATGACGATTCTTCCGCGCAAGCCATTTGCGACTAAAATTTGCTGAGTTTCGGCGAGGCCCAGTTCCCAGGGAGCTCCGGCATGCTGAATGGAACTCAAGGGCGAGGCGCCTGTTCCTCCCTCATAACCGCTGATCAGCACGACATCCGCTTTGGCTTTGGCGACGCCGGCCGCAACGGTCCCCACACCGACTTCAGACACAAGCTTCACATGGATGCGCGCGTTCGGGTTGGAATTTTTCAGATCATGGATGAGCTGAGCGATGTCTTCGATCGAATAAATGTCATGGTGAGGCGGCGGAGAAATGAGGCCCACTCCGGGAACGGAATAACGGATCTTGGCGATATATTCGTCCACTTTGTGTCCGGGCAACTGTCCGCCTTCACCGGGCTTTGCGCCTTGGGCGATCTTGATCTGGATGTCGTCGGAATTGACGAGATAATTGATGGTGACGCCGAAACGAGCGCTCGCAACCTGCTTGATAGAACTGCGCCGCAGATCTCCATTGGCGTCGGGCTTGAACCTGACAGGGTCTTCGCCGCCTTCTCCGGTGTTGGATTTTCCACCGATGCGGTTCATGGCGATTGCCAAGGTTTCGTGGGCTTCGCGCGAGATGGAGCCCAAAGACATGGCCCCTGTGGCAAAGCGTTTCACGATTTCTTTCACAGGCTCCACTTCTTCAATCGGAATGGCATGGCCGGTTTTGAATCGCAAAAGCCCCCTGAGTGTGAGCAGTTTTTCGTTCTGCTCATTGATGATTTGCGTGAATTCCTTATAGGATTTCGGATTGTTTTCGCGCACCGCCTGTTGAAGTTTTCCGATGGTGTCGGGGTTCAGCATGTGGAGTTCGCCCCGGCGGCGCCACTGATAACGCCCGCCCACTTCAAGTTCGGAATATTCCGTTTTGCCGTCGATGGGCTGTTGGAACGCCTGCTTGTGACGCAACAGCGTTTCCTGCTCGATCACATCCATGCCGATGCCTTCAATGCGGGACGCTGTCCAGGTGAAATATTTGTCGATGACTTCGCGGTTCAAGCCGATGGCTTCGAAAATCTGCGCGCCGCGATAGCTCTGGAGTGTGGAAATGCCCATTTTGGTGGCGACTTTGAGGATGCCTTTGTCTATGGCTTTACCGAAATTTTTGATGGCTTCATCCTCGGATACATTTTTGATGACGCCTTCTTTCATCAGCTGGCGGATGGAATCATAAACCAGATACGGGCACCAGGCGCCTGCGCCATAACCCATGAGGAGAGCGAAATGCATGACTTCCCGGGGCTCTCCGCTTTCCACAACGATGCCGCACTTCGTCCGTTTGCCTTCCCGGATTAAATGGTGATGGACCGCGGCTGTCGCCAGGAGTGATGGGATCGCGGCCAAATCTTTGGACGGATTTCTGTCGGAGAGGATCACGATGGCATTGCCCTCTTCAACGGCTTTCGCGGCTTCCTTGCAGACTCTCTCTATGGCTGATTCAAGCACCATTCCATTGGCTTCGCCTTTGGCGGGCTTATAGAGAAGGCTGATCGTTTTGGAACGGATGTTCCCGGTTTTGATTTCCCGGAGACGGGCCATGTCTTTTTCCGTGAGCGTTGGAGATTCCAACTTCACCTGGTGGCAATGTTCCGGAGTTTCTTCAAAAAGGTTTTGTTCGGCGCCGATCGTGGTTTCAACCGACATCATGAGGTCTTCGCGCAGAGGATCAATGGGAGGGTTCGTGACCTGGGCGAAAAGCTGTTTGAAATAATTGAAAAGGTTTTGCGGGCGGCTGGAGAGGACCGCAAGAGGCGTGTCGATGCCCATGGAGCCCACGGGTTCCTGGCCGTTCAGAGCCATGGGGGTCAAAATTATTTTTAAATCTTCGAGGGTGAAGCCGAAATTTTTCTGGAGGCGGACCAGATCTTCGGCGCTCAGCTTGCTGGCTTCGAGTTTGGGTTCGGGCAAGGCGTCCATGCGCACGAGCTTTTCCGAGAGCCACTGCTGATAGGGTTTACGGCCCGCGATTTCGGATTTGATTTCTTCGTCCGTGACGATTTTCCCCCGGGCGGTGTCCACGAGGAACATTTTTCCGGGCTGTAAACGGCCTTTAGATTCAACATTCTTGGGTTCCACTTGAATGACGCCCACTTCGGAGGACATGAGGACCAATCCGTCTTTCGTGACGACATAACGCGAAGGCCGGAGTCCGTTTCTGTCCAGGATGGCGCCGATGACCTGGCCGTCGGTGAAGGCGATGCTGGCCGGGCCGTCCCAGGGTTCCATCATGCAGGAATGATATTCATAAAACGCGCGTTTTTTCGGGTCCATGGCTTTGTCTTTCTGCCAGGCTTCCGGGATCATCATCATGATGGAGTGAGGAAGCGAGCGGCCCGTGTGCATGAGGAGTTCCAGGGCGTTGTCGAACATGCCGCTGTCGGACCCGTCGGAATCGACGATGGGGAGCAGTTTCTTGAGGTCTTCCCCGAACAGATCAGACTTTAAATTTTCCTGCCTCGCGAACATCCAGTTGTTGTTTCCGCGGACCGTGTTGATTTCGCCGTTGTGGATGATGTATCGATAAGGATGGGCGCGTTTCCAGGACGGAAATGTGTTGGTGCTGAAACGCTGGTGGACCATCGCCAGGGAACTGTCCAGCGTTTTGTCCTGCAGGTCCAGGAAAAAGAGCGGGATCTGATACGAGATCAGCTGGCCTTTGTATACGATGGTGCGATAGGACAAACTGCACACATAAAAATCGTTGGCGTATTTGAGTCCGGAGTTCCGGATTTCGTTTTCCGCTCTCTTGCGGATCACATAAAGCTTTCTCTCGAAAGCGTCTCCAGCCTGGGTTGATTTCCCCCGTCCGATGAAAATCTGGCGGATGGCGGGCATGGCTTCGCGGGAGAGTTCGCCGCACTTTTCAGCGTCGATCGGAACATCTCTCCAGCCGAGCAGGGTTTGGGATTCTTCGGCGACGATTTTGTTGAAAATCTCTTCGCATTTTTCGCGGTCTGAAGGAAAGCTGGGAAGGAACACCATGCCGACGCCGTAATCGCCCTGCGCAGGCAAATTTTTGGGCCCTGATTTCTGGAAAAAAGCGTGAGGGATTTGGATGAGGATTCCGGCGCCGTCTCCGGTGAGCGGGTCACAGCCCGTGGCCCCGCGGTGTTCGAGGTTTTTGAGCATTTCCACGCCCATTTCCACGATCCGATGCGATTTCTTGCCGTGCATTTCGGCCACAAAACCGATGCCGCAGGCGTCTTTGCCTTCAGTGAGGTCTGTGAGGGGTTTTATTTGTTTAAAATCAGTGTTTGGCATATGTTAAAAAAAGGAGAAAAACAATTTTAACATTTCTTTCGCAGTGCGGTCAATACTCACCTGTTTCTCGGCTTCAAACGCGGCGCGCATCATGGACGCTCTTGCCTTGGGATCGCGATAAACCCAATTCAGTTCTTCCAGAGCTTTGAGCAAATTTTCCGGACGGATTTCTCCGTTCACATAAGGCACGAAAAATCCGTTTTCAGCGGGGTTGGTCTTGTTCTGGCCCGCGAACTGAACGGACTCGGGCACGGCTCCGTCCGGCACCGCGATCACCATGGCGCCGTTCACCTGCGCTTTCATGAACCCCGTGGCGGATGCTTCCTTTCCGTCGTCAGCCAGCATGATGGTGGCGTCCACGCCGTGGAATATCTTGGGGGCTTCCCAGATGTTGTAATTGTCCAGGACCAGGACGCGGTCCTGAAGCACGGGGTCCCGCGTGACCAAATCAAGAAGCTGGAACATGATGTTTTGCGAGAGATTGTCGTTTTGGTGGATGCGTCCCCCCATCAGGATCACGATGTCGGTGGCGATGAACCGTTTGCGCATTTCGGGGTTTACGAGCATCTGTTCCAGGATGTCAAAGCGTTTATAGCTGGTCACGCGGCGCGTCCAATTCACGAAACATTTCCCCTTCACTTTCGCGCGCCAGTTGGCCCAAAGTTTATATCTTTTATAGATCCACTCGATCATCTGGGCTTTCTCGTTTTCTTTCGCCTGGATGAGGGCGTCGCCGGTCATTTTTTTGTAGGCGGCATAAGCCGGGGCGCGCCACTCGTCAATGCTGACGCCGTTGGTGACGGAAGTGATGCGGTCGTCCAGACCTTTGAGGGACGGCATGGCTTTCATCACGAGCTCGTGTTTCTTGGAGACGCCGAAAGTGTTGTCAGAGATTCCGATGAGCAGGCGGGTGATGTCCACGGTGTTGTTGGACGAGTTCCAATATTTGGGGTCCTTCACGATTTTCAAATCCATCCTGGCTTTCGTCACCTGAGATTCGTTCCAGATGGGGTGGGCATATTCCAAAGGGGTGTGGTCGTTGAAAACATATTTCACTCCGTCGAAAAACGGGTCTTTCTGATAAGCATCCATCACGAGAGAATGGTTCGCGAACAGCGTGGGCGTTTCGCTCTGGACGATGATGTCGGGCTTTTTATTGAGAGCTTTGAGGAGCGCCAGGGTTCCGCGCCCGATCAGCCAGGACTGGAGCATCTTCTGGTTTTCCACCCAGGCATGCGCGTCTGCGGCGTCTTTGGGGGCGTCTTCGGGGCCGGGATAGACGACGTCGGAAACATCGCGGTAATCCAGAAAATAAACGGAAGCTTTGCCGCGGGTCTCTTTCCAGACATTGATCGTTTTCTGGGTTCCGTCGGGAAATTCAAGACTGAGGCGAAGGCCCGGGTTTTCAAGAATTTCACGGAGGCGGGCGCCGACGCTTTTCTTTTCTATGTAGATCTGTCCCCACTGATAAAATCCCTGGGTCCAGACATGATCATAAAGAAGAGACACTCCAATGATTTCGTGTCCCAGTTCCGCCTGCGCGGGGATGCGCTCTTTGAGGAGCGGACCGATGCCTCCCACCGAATTGGACATGGCGCAGGCGCGGGCTCGTTCCTTGCCGTATTTTTCCGCAATCCTGTCCAGGACTTCCTGACTGTGGGCGATTTCCATCGCGGATTCAACGATGATAAGCGGGCGGTTCATAAGGGATTATTTTTTTTCTGCGGGATCTCTGGCTGGGATCGCGGCGTTCGATGCTCCAATGTCTTTGCGGAAGTGCATGCCTTGAAAGGATATTTTGGAGACCAGATCAAAGGCCGCGGAGCGGGCCGCTTCATATGTTTTTCCGACGGCTGAGCAATTTAAAACGCGGCCTCCGGCGGTCACGGTTTTTCCTTCACGGATCGCCGTTCCCGAGTGAAAAACGGCGGACCCTTGAGATGCCTGGACCGATTCAAGGCCGAAGATTTCATCGCCTTTTGCATAGGCCCCGGGGTATCCTTTTGAACAGCAGACCACGGTGACGCAGTGGTCCTGGGAAGATTCCACAGGGTGCAGGGAGAGCTGACGCGTGCAGACGGCGTCCATGATCTGCGCGAGATCGGATTTGAGGAGGGGGAGCACGGCTTCCGTTTCAGGGTCGCCGAAACGGACATTGAATTCCAGGACTTTGGGGCCCTGGGGAGTCAGCATGATTCCAAAATAAATGATGCCGCGGAAATCAAGGCTTTCCAGCTGAACGCCTTTCAAAAATCTTGAGATGATGTCGCGTTCGATGACGGACATCTCCTGCTTGGGGATGAAACTCGGAGCGACGGCTCCCATGCCCCCGGTGTTGGGACCCTGGTTTCCATCGAAAACCCGCTTATAATCCCTTGCCGGAAGGAGAGGCTTGATGGCGTGCCCGTCGCAGAAGGCCATGAGGGACACTTCGCTCCCCTGAAGGGCGTCTTCGATCAGAATGCGTTCGCCCGCTTTGCCGAACTCTTTTTTTACGAGCATGGTTTCGATCGCCGATTTAGCTTCTTCGCGGGAAAAACAGACATAGACGCCTTTGCCCGCGGCCAGGCCGTCGGCCTTGATCACGATGGGGAGCGGCTTTTTGTCGATGTGTTCAAAGGCTTTCGCGGCATCGTCGAAAACTTCAAAATCGGCGGTGGGGATGCCGTGTTTGCGCATGAAGTGTTTGGAGTAAACTTTGCTCCCTTCAAGGCGGGCGGCTTCTGAGGAGGGACCGAATATTTTCAGGCCCTGAGCGCGGAACGCGTCTGCGATGCCGCCCACAAGAGGCACTTCAGGGCCCACCACGGTGAGGTCAATTTTCAAATCTTTGGCGAGGCGGACGCAGGCGTCCCAATCTCCGTCCTTGAAAACAGGAAGGATTTCGGCGTCTTTGGAGATGCCTCCGTTGCCGGGAGTGCAATAAACATGTTTGACGCCCTGGCTCTGCTTGAGTTTCCAGACCAAAGCGTGTTCTCTTCCCCCGCCGCCGATGACAAGTATATTCATAGTATAAAAATGTGAGCCGCCCGCCGGACTTGAACCGGCAACCTACGGTTTACAAAACCGTTGCTCCGCCAATTGAGCTAGGGCGGCGTGCGTAAATAATATCAAATTATAAACTTTATTTGATGAGCGCCAGTTTTTTGATGACGCGGATGTCCGGGAACCCGGATTTTTTTGCGGTCACGGTATAAATATAAACGCCGCTGGCCATGTCCCTGGCGTCCCAGGAATAGTCATAAGCATATTGGCCGTTAATGACCGCGGCGGCTGAGCCTGTGATTTCCGCGTCGTGCACGCGCTGGCCCGAGATATCGTAGATCTTAATCTGAACGGAGTCCGCCAGACCGCACCGAACGCGGAGGGTGGGCGAGACAACCCCTCGGGCCGGGTTGGGATAAGAAAAAACTTCTCCCAGGACGAACGACGGGTCTGCGCTTTCACCGGCCTTGACCGCGCGGGCTTCGCTGGATGCGGGCGCGGCGTGAAGTTGGGCGATGTTGTCATAAATCAAGGAAAGATAAGCGTAGGAGAAATTTCCGTTGGCGTCCGAGGCGCGCACCGTTAAAAGATGCGGGCCGTTGGGGACATAGGCGGAGTTTCCGTTGATATACCAGTTTGTCGTGCCGTTGGCGAGATAATACGGCGCGCTGTCCACGCGGACTTCGACTTTGACGATGGAAGCGTCCGCCACGCCCGAGAGCGTTCCGAACCCGGAGACGGTGGACCCGTTTGCGGGAGAAAGGATGGTGAGGTTTGAAGCGTTTCCGTTAACATAGTTCAAGCGGAGCGACGCGGATGCTGTTGCTCCGTTGGCGTCTGTCGCGCGGACGGTGACCGTGTGAAGCCCATTGGCCACGAGGGCCGAGTTCCCCGTCAAAGACCACTGGGTGGTTCCGCTCATGAGGAAATAGGGCGCGCTGTCCAAACGGATTTCAACCTTGAGGACTGCAACATCGCTTTGGGCTGTTCCGGAAATGGAGGTGATCCCTGAAACGGTTGAGCCGTCAACGAGGTTGGAAATATAGACCGCGGGTCCCGCGGGAGGCGGGGTCGGGATCTTGACAACGATGAGCTGGACGGATGAGCTCAAAGCGACATTGAAGCTGGTGTCGACGGCTCGGGCTGTGAGGGTGTGGAATCCGCTGGACAAAGCCACGGGGTCAAAGTCAAAAGTCCAGGCGGAGCTGACAGGGACCGAGATGAAAGGCGATGAATCGATCTGAAGATAGATGGCGGAGAGGGCGGCATTGTCCTGAGCGGTTCCCGCGATGGTGAAAAGTCCGGTGACGACGGCGTTGTTCGCCGGAGTGGAGATCACGATGGAAGGCAGAGTGGTGTCGGGCGGAGGAGGCGAGACGAACACGACATCCCCCACATAGGCTTCAACCTGGCCGGTTGAAAGAACGACGGATTCCAAATATCGGCTTTGCAAAGCGATTTTCCCATCCTTTGTCACCCCCGCGTTGTCCGTCCAATCTCTGTGGGAATAATAAACAGGGGTCTGGCCCGGCGCCGGGAACACCGCCGCGACGGAGAGGCCTGTGATGTTGATATTGTGATACTGCAAGACGGGGATGCCGGAAGCGAATTCAAGGGACTGCACATAGGTGGCCAATGTCCCGGAGACGATCACGGCTGTCTGATTGCCGTTTTTGACCAAGAAATAATTCGGATTCTCAAAGTATAACCCCGCTTCGTTAACGGACGGAGAGACATCGGGAAAATGAAGTCCTGCGGGATCAATGCCTGTTCCCTGAAGCAAGAGGGACAAGTCTGTCCCGGTTTGAACGGTTCCCGAATCGGCTTCAACGCTGTTGATGAAGGGAATCGCGGGATTATACGGCGTGAGAGAATATACGGTTGTCCTGTCCTGGGCAACATTGCCGAAATTGTCATACACCTTCGCCATGAGCTCGTGTTTTCCGTTTCCGGCCGAATCGCTGTCCCAATTGAAAATGCACGGATTGGACGGAGAGGCATTCACGCTGGTCAGCGCGCCGTCAACATAGAACTCCACTTTAATGATTGAGGCCGGGATCATCACAGGCCCGAATGTCGAACGGCTCACTTCTGCAATGACCGGCACATCCACGGCTGAGGTGACTAACTTCTGGATTTTGGAATGGATATCCGCCAGGAGCGCGCGGCCCGTCAGAGGGTTGAGCGTCCAGGTCAAGCGTTTGGAGGCGGCAAGTTTTGCGGGCGTGAAGCCTGGGAAGGGATCATATGTGTCCAGGATCAAGGTGTCACCCGACGGGCTGAAAGAGGCAGCGGACAGAGCGAAAAAATAACCCGGAGGAACAGCAAAATATCCCGGGACTTCGGATTCTGAGAGGAATCCGCCGGTGGAATTTTGCACGCGGACATAGGTTTCCCAATAATCCGGCGTGACAACCACGGGATATAAGACAGCCTTTTTGCCGTCCGGCGAGAAAACCTGCGCGACAGGGACATTGGCGACGTTTAAAGTGACGGAAGCCTGCGAGTGGTTTCCGGAAGCGTCATAGGCCGTGACCTTAAAGACGCGGCTGCCGTTGGAAATGTCATAAGTCTTGACGGGAATGTTGATCACCGCGGAAACAAAGGACGAGGCGCTGGAATATAAAAGAACGCCGTCTACATCAAGATCCACCCTGGTCACGCCGACATCATCGGACACGGGCACGGTGAGGACGGCATACCCGGAAATTGTTGAGCCGCCGGCCGGAGACGATATGGCGAGGGCGGGCGGAGTGGTGTCGGGCGCGGGATCTCTGCGGACATTGAAGAGGACCATGGCGCTCAAGGCTGTGTTGGAGCTGGTGTCGACGGCCTGCGCAGTGACGGAGTGGATTCCCGTGGACAAGGCGGCGGAGTCATAAATATAGGACCACGTGGAACTGACCGGGACATTCATAAACGGATGGTTGTCGATCTGAATGGAAAGGGCGGAGAGGGCGACATTGTCCTGAGCGGTTCCCGTGATGGCGAAGAGGCCCGTGACATCCGCGCCGCTGGAGGGAGCGCGAATCACCACCGTGGGCGGAATCGTGTCGGGCGGCGGAGCGTTCTGAACATTAAGAGAGAGGGAAGCGTCTGCCGTGTTGAAATTCGCGTCTTCGGCCCGGACCGTGACGCTGTGGAGGCCGTTGGATAACGCCAGGGTGTCGAGGTCAAAGGACCAATCCGTGAGGCCGCTGAGAAGAATAAAATTTCCCGTGTCGATTTTTATGCTGACTTTCGTGAGGGCGTCATTGTCTTGCGCCGTTCCGGAAATCGTGACGGTCCCGGAAACCTGCGCGCCGTCTGCAGGAGAAAGGATCGCAACCGCGGGCGGAGCGGTGTCCGGAGGCGGAGGGAGGATATAGGTGGTGACGGAATTGGACAGGGACGAAACGGATTTCCCCGTGTCAGAGGCCCAGATGCGGACATAATAGCTCGCGTTGGGCGAGAGGTTTTTGAGCAGGTATCCCTCAAGGTTCCCGGGAGAAGTGCTGGTGGAAAACTTGATCTGCGCGAGGGACGGGTCAAAGACCGCGTTCGGGTTCTGTTCGGTCTGGATCAGATATTGCCCGCCCAAAATGGATCCGGAATATCCGTCTTCGCCGGGCGCGGTCCAGTGGAGTTCAAGGGTTCCGTTTCCGGGGATCGCGGTCAGGTCCGTGATGGCCGCGGGCGGGAGGTCAAAACTCTTGGGATCATAGGTCAATGTGTATGAAAAATCGTTTGATGCGGCGCCTCGCAAGTTTTGGGCGGAAGCCAGCGAGAGATTTCCCGAAGGCGTGCTTGGGGTATAATCCAGCATATTAAAGTGATAGATGATCGACATGTCGGATTTCCGGAAATGCTTTGAGATCCAATAGTTTCGGGGATCGATGAGCTTTCCGTCGGAACGGCGGATAGAAGACGGAACGAAAGGCCCTGAAATTTTGATCGCGACATGGACCCATTGATCCAGGGGCGGGGGCGTGAGGAAAAAAACAGTGAGGCTGGACGAGGTTCCGCCCAATGATCCAAGCAATGTGGCCTGAGCCGTTGCGACGGGCGTGGGGAGCGTCTGATCGGATTCCAAAATGGCGTCGGCGATCAGCGCGTTTCCATTGTCCAGATATTGCTGAAGGGCCGATCGGTTCGCGGAAATGCTGACCAGCAAATCTTCCTTGTTGTCCCGCCCGGGCGAATTTGCCAAAACCGGTTTCAGCAAAGTGGTCGTCGTCACATTTTTGATCAGGGAAGTGAGGCGGCCCCCCAACTCCGCCGAGTGAGTGAAGCTGGAGCTGAAGTCCACAAACCTGCCCGAAAGGTTGCTGGAAAGGATCCAGGAAGCGATGGAACTTTGCCCGGGCTGAACATTTCCGAACGGGATGAGAAGCGTGTTGGGGATGGATTTCCCGTCGACATATGTGCCCGTGATGTTCACATTCAAGCTGAGCTGCTGAAGGTTTTCGACGATTTTGGGCTGGGCGCTTTCAATTTGAAAATTTTTGGCAGGACCGAACCCTGCATTCGTGACCCTCACGGCGAGGTGAAAGGGCTCAGACGATTCGACAACCTGAGTGAGAGGTTCATCGCCGAAGATTTCATAAGGGAGGGCATATTCCAGATTGAGTTCGGGCTGGGGTTTCACATAAATAAACGCGTCGTAGGTGGTCAGGTTTTGAGGATCGGGACCCGCCAGGCCTTCGATGACGGCCCGGATGGCATATTTTTGGCCGTTGGGCGTGGTTCCTCCGGCGCCTGTCGATGGGATGATGAGCCAGTGGATGTCCGCTGTCGAGTTGGGCTGGACGACGCCGCCGCCGTCCACATCAGAGACGCCCTGAAGCGAATTGACTTTCAAGAAAAAGAGGTTTTCCGCCGGGTTCCCGGCTTGATCGCTGATGGAAATGACGACTTTGAAATTGCTCAGAGGCGTGTTCGGGAGAGTGTTGTTGACCTGAAGGTTGGCATCAAAGGCTTCGCGTTCAAGCGTTGCCTGCTGGGAAATCTCAAGTTTGACAACGGCGCAAGCCGTGTTCAGAGCCGCGTGAATCCAGGAAGGAGCGGCAGAAGCAATCACAAACCCGGCAAGCAATGTGCGAATCGTTTTCATCGTGTCTCCCCCGCCATTTCGAGCGCATACCCATTCTTGATCCAGGCCATGATGCCGCCGCGGATCTCAGAAGCGTGATATCCCGCCCTTGAAAGCATTTCCGCCGAGGTTCGGCTCCGCGCGTTCAGGCGGTCATAAACAAACACATCCATGCTCACGAGCACCTCGTTTTTTCTTTTTTCCAGCTGTTCCAGAGGAATCGAAACCGCGCCCGGCAAGTGTCCCGCCGCGAATTCCGCCGGAGTCCTGACGTCCAGGAGAACACAGTTCCCCCCGCCGCTTTTTATTTTAACTTCTTCAACGCTGACCATCGGCGCAGGAGAGTTGGAACGGAGTTTCTCTCCTTTCAAAACGAGATATCCCTTCTTCTCCCAGGCCGAGATTCCTCCGTCAAGGACAAAGACATCGTGATATCCAGCGCTCATAAGATCGCTCGCCGCATTCTCGCTCATCTCGCAAGTGTTGCCGCCGCAATAAAGCACAATCTTCACGCCTCTGGGCAAATTTTCCGACCGTATTTTTGTGGCGAGGATATTCCTGGCCCCGGGAATGTGGCCGCCAAGATAATCCGCGGGAGCACGAACATCAATGATCAAAGTCTTCGGGTTGGTCGCGTTCTGAACGCTGAAAAGCTCTTCGCACGAGAGACGCGGCGGAGACGCATGCGCAGAACCGACCGCAAGAAACACCAAAATGAGCGCGCTGACCGTCCCCGATTTCTTCGTCCATTCGCCCAGTCCCAAAGCAATGATCCAGGCCGATGCGCCAGCCATGACGGCATATCCCAAAACTATCGCCGCCGACCCAATCCCTTTGCAATATTGCAGGACGCCCAGCGCCCCAAAAAGATAGGTCCAGTCGTGGGTGCCGTCTCCGATCAAAGGCAGTTGCTGAACGATGGCGTCTTTCATATATTCTCCGATCATCAGAAAATTTTCCCCGAACCAAAGCCCCATGAGCGCGCCCGCGAACTTCTGTTTCCTGACGAAGAAATGCGCAAAAGCCGCCGCAGGAATGGCCAACTGCATGAGTGTCCCTCCCAAAACAGTCAGAAACTCGATCCCCAATATTCGGAAGATCATGTGTCCGCCTTCATGGAAGACGAGGTTGATGTTGTTGATGAATAAAAAAATAGTATTCATATTTTTTTACACCGCTACTCTGATATTATGGGCAGAGATGGTTATGTATGATGTCGTGTATTTCATTTTTGATCATTAAGAAGCTCAGGTTTTCTTGCTCGAATCATTGCAATAGCACTTTCTAAAGCGCGTCCTTTCAAATGTTTTAACACTTCTTGTTTTACTTGTCTTTTTCTAGACCAAATCTCACCTATTGACCCACCACATGTGTCCAACAAGTCTTCATCTTCATTTTCATTCGACCCAATTTCTATTAATGCCAGCTCCGCTTCTGGCTCATCATATCCGCTTAAATCGATTGCAGCATCGTCGCGATCCCCAAATTCTGCATTTTTATTTAACAAAACACTTATTAAACCCTGAGGTTGTTGCACTTTAAACATTATGTCCTCCTATTTACAGCCATTGTGACACCCTCCTGATGCTGAATCAATTCCTCCCATAACTGAACCAATTAGAGCGGAATCACTTTCGGTTATTCCAAGTGGTATATGTCCAAGCGCACTTTTAGGACCCTGCCCAATCTCACCTGAAAATGGATTCTTAAATATTCCATCAGATAATCTGTAAGAAAAACGTGGGACCTTACTATTTGGATGAAGGCCATCACTAATTCCTCCACGAAACTTAATCTTTATTGTTTCTTTGCCCTTCTGCCAGATTTCTGTATAACCTTTTGTCCCTATATATTCCAACTCTCTTTCATTCGCAAGCTTTCTTAATTTCCATACCTTGTATGTTTTACTTAACTCTTCTATCAAAATTGTCCCAGTTGCACCCAATGCCGCATCAACCGCGACATCTTTCCAGCCATAACATTGATCTGTTAGCCTTGCAATCACATAACCTGCCGCAACACTTGTTCCAGCCCCGATAATTACATTCCAAAATTCTCCTGTAGGATCAATATAATTCACAGGATTATCCAAAGCATAAGCATAAAAATTCTCATCCCCACTGGCAAAGCCAATGGAATCCTCCGTCATAAATCTCCCAATGCCAGAATCATAAGTACGAGTTCGATAAAAATACAACCCCATCTCCCCATCCCACTCCCGCCCCGTATACGCATACGGACTGAAAGTGAATGAGGCGGAGGAAATCACGGGGACCGATCCTCTCACATCGATGAACTTGGGCGTTCCATAGGCCTCATATTCCATCCTCTCGATCACGGTTCCGGTCAGGTCCGCGTGCGCCACGATGGAACCCAGGCCGTCGGCGTGCAAAGTGGTGTTGCCAAAATTGGGGTCCTTCATCATGAGGGGCTCGTCGATTCCGGGGCCGTGAGTGAAGATCACGCGGATGCTGTTGTCGGGGTTCAGGATCGCGAGGATGTCTTCGTTGTCATAAACATATCCGAAAGCGTTGCCGCCGAAATTGTTGCCCACGAACTTTTCCACTCGTCTGCCGAACTCGTCATATTTACATTCCACCGTCGTGCCGTTGGGCAACACCGTTTTGATGAGCTGGTTCTCGGAGTTATACGCATATTTGATCTTTGAGTTTTTTGCCAGAACCGTTTTCTCAGTCTGGTTTCCGTTGGCGTCATCAGGATCAATGACAGACAACAGCACCGGTGAAAAATCCGGGTCAAAATCACTTTCACTCCACAAAGCTAAATTGCTTTTAAAGTTCATTTAATTTATTTTTTGAGTTTGATTTGGTTAATTTGTTGACAAGTCCCCTATTTCGATTTGGTATTAAAAACTTTTAATCGTTTAATTTCACTAAAAAAATCATTATTTATTTTTTTTAACTGATATTTTTCTGCTTTGGATATGTATGCTTTAATAATGTTTTGATCTTTTTTAAGCTCATTATTACAAGCTAAATCCGTATTATGGCCACAACAACCAATCAAATAATTTTCTTCCTTGCCTGAATTATATACACCCCAGCATTCCGATGTTTCCTCAAATTCGTTAGCGTATATAAGATTATCGCCAACCCATAATATTGGGCGTATAAACCCTAGTGGGATACCTTTTATTGTTATTTGATGTACACTACTGTTCCGATTTTTTAGAAAGGGCCTAAGTAATTGTGTCTTAATCAAGATAAGAGACTCATGATTTCGATCTAAATAGTAAGTGTAGTTCCCCGATAACGACCAATGCATTTGAGTATCGCTCATTTCATGCAATTTTCTATCTTCAATATCGTATGTAAAATAATGCTCTTCATCTTGAGGATTATCCGTGTATCCTATGTATGATATGAAGGGATATTTAGAACACATTTCTAGTGCCTTGATTTTATATTTCACATTTAAATCATGAGAATTATTTTTATTGCAATCATAAAAATGCATCTTAGATTCACTATCTATATATGAAATATACTCATTATTAAATACTACAGAGGAATATTTACAAGAGTAATCATTTTCTGCATGACCCAAGCTAAAATAAAATAAAATGCCAGTTATCAACATCATTATTTTTAATTTCATTTTCTGAACCTCCCGGTTCTTTTAAAAAATTTTAAGTAATTTGAATTCCTCCTCCAAAACAGAGGATCATTCTGCTTTCCGAACATTCTTTGCATGTCATTTTTCAATTTACTGTATGAGTCTCCAAACCCAGCATTCATTACATCTACGCAAACTGTGCCAGAAGGCTGCCAATCTTTAAAGTTTGATTCGAGCTCATCCTTCAAATCATAAATATTATTTTCAAATACATTCGGATTGATATAATTAGTTATATCTGCATAACCAAGAACTCCAAAATGCGGTATCATATTTAAATAATCGCTAAGATAAACTGAGGATATTGCCCCCCCTGTCAGCATAAGTATTTGATTGTTTCCTTGATCAAATCCAACATGATGAGGAAAATTAGGGCCTTCATCTTTTGTTGAATAAAAATATATCAGCTCGCCTCGCTTCATGCCATCAGGATCATTCCAGTTTAATGGATTTTCCAAAACATACGCATAATGATTAGTATCTCCTGAAGCAAAGCTCAAAGGATCTTCACTTATAAAATTGCCAGTAATGGGATCGCGATAACGATGTCGATTGAAATACAACCCCATCTCCCCATCCCACTCCCTCCCCGTATACGCATACGGACTGAAAGTGAATGAGGCGGAGGAAATCACGGGGACCGCTCCTCTCACATCGATGAACTTGGGCGTTCCATAGGCCTCATATTCCATCCTCTCGACCACGCTCCCGCTGGAACTCACATGCGCCACGATGGAACCCAGGCCGTCGGCGTGCAAAGTGGTGTTGCCAAAATTGGGGTCCTTCATCATGAGGGGCTCGTCGATTCCGGGGCCGTGAGTGAAGATCACGCGGATGCTGTTGTCGGGGTTCAGGATTACAAGGATATCTTCGTTGTCATAAACATATCCAAAAGCGTTGCCGCCGAAATTGTTTCCGACGAACTTTTCCACTCGTCTGCCGAACTCGTCATATTTGCATTCCACCGTTGTGCCGTTGGGCAAAATCGTTTTGACGAGCTGGTTCTCGGAGTTATAGGCATATTTGATCTTTGTGTTGTTTGTCAGAACCGTTTTCTCTGTCTGGTTTCCGTTGGCGTCATAGTCATAGGAATTCTCGGAATCGGAGAGGAGGCGGTTCGCGTTGTCATAAGTCTGATTTGTCCGCTCGGCGTCTGATGTTCGGTTCCCCACGGAATCATAAGCGAAGAATTCGTTCTTTGTGTTCACGGAGCTTCCGGCGGGATGATCGGCTGTTATGAGTCTGTGCAGATCGTCATAGCCGTAATCGTGGGTTCCGCTCACATCTTCCATGCTCGCCCTGTTTCCTGCGTCGTCATAAGCATAATTCGCGAAGGCAACCACGGTGCCGTCTGATGTGTTTTTATGCTCGATGCCGGTGAGCTCGCTCGCGGCGTCATAAGCGTAATTGGTTTCGATGCCGTTGGGATAAGCAAGTTTGGTTCTGCGGCCCAGCCCGTCATAAGTGAAATTGAATATCCTTGAATCAGGGTTCGTGATCGTTTTGAGACGGTCCAGCTGATCATAAGAATAGGTGAAGTTGCCCCACGGCGTGGTCATGCTGGTGCGGTTGCCGTTGGCGTCATAGGCATAATTGAGAGTGACGGTGTATCCGTTCGGGAGACGCTGGACCGTCTGCGTCACGCGGTCGGACGCGTCATAAAACATCGTCATCTGGCTTCCGTTGGGATGCGTCACTTTGGTGAGGTTGCTGGCGGCGTCATAAGTATAGTTGACGGTTCCTTCCGGCATCCCTTTGCTGGTCAGCCGGTCGATGGAATCATAATTCAAGGTGAGGGTCTGCCCCTTGGCGTCTTTGACGGACTTCAAGTTGTTGCGGGTATCATAGGTCATGACTCTCGGCTGACCTGCGGGGTTCGTCACTTTGGTCAGGCGGGCCATCTTGTCATATTCAAAGTTCGTGGTCTGGTTCTTGGCGTCGGTCAAATCGGCAAGAAGGCGGTTGGGGCGCCCGGCGACATATCCAAACCTGGTTTCTCCGCTGACCGCGTCCAGCGTCTTGAGAAGGTTGCCCACAGCGTCATAATCAAAATGGCTGGACTTGCCCAGCGCATCGGTCACTGAAGTCACCCTGGAAAGAGCGTCCTGAGAAAATTGCGATTTGCGCCCGAGGGGGTCTGTGACGGAGATGACGGCGCCGCGATTGTTATAAACCATGGAGGTCACATGGCCGAGAGCGTCAGTGATTGTCACGGGATGGCCCTGTCCGTCATAAGCCATCTTGGTGATATTATTGGCGGCGTCTTGAATCCGGATGAGGTTGCCTTTCGGATCATAGGTGAACTGGGTGCGGTTGCCTTTGGGATCAGTCACGATTGAGGGCTTGTTGAAGTTGGGTTCATAAGTGATCTGCGTCACCTGGCCGCTGGGTCCCGTGATGGAAGTTACATTTCCTTTCTCATCATAAGAATATTGAGTTTTATGGCTGTTCGAATCTGTTTCAGACGTCAGGTTCATGTTCTCGTCATAAGTGAACGCCGTCGTCCGCCCGTCGGGGTCCATCACGCCGAAAGGTTTTTTTAGACCGTTGCTTTCAATCCAGAGATAGGTGAACTTTCCCCGGCCCGCGCTGTCCACCTCTGTGGTCTGGGCGTTGTCGTCATAGGCATAGGTTTTTGTTTCTATATTGCCTTCCTGGGACTCGCTGACCACTCTTCCGCTTGTGGAGCTGGAATAAGCGAAGGATCGGACTCCGCCGTTGGGAAAATGAACCTGGGTCATGCGGCCTTCAGAGTCATATTCAAAGGATGTGCTGTCGCCGTTGGCATCGGCTTCGTCGATCTTGTTGCCCTGGAGATCATAATTATAAGACACGGACCGGCCTGTGTCGTCTGTGATCTTGGTGACTTTCCCTGAAACGCCGTTATAGGTGAACGTGAGTTTGCGGCCGTGGACATCTGTCACCTGTTCGATCCGCCCAAAGACATCTCGGGAGATTACGGTTTTGCTGCCGTTGGAATCTGTCATTTCGGAAACCAGATAGGTGTGGGGCGCGCCGTTGGCGATTTTATAAAGGATGGAGGAACCGTCTTTGAACGTCTGCAGCATGCTCTGGGGAATGCCTTGCAGAAAGTTCTGTCTGCGGACCGATTCATAAGTGTCCGCGGGGTTCAGATATTCGCCTCCCTGAGCGTTGGCGCCGACGAAAATATATTTCTTAGTTGTCCCGTTCGCAGAAACTCCAGTGAGAGTTCCCGTGGCGACTTCCAAGTGAAATGTTTGGCCGAACACATCTGACCAGCCAGCCCCTTGATCCTTCTGGGACCTGTTGCCGGAACTATAAACCGGACGCACCGCCATTTCGGGAGAGCCGGGAGGAAACCCAAACCAGCCGGCGGCTTTCGAGAGCAGTCCCGTGAGGGGGTTGACGCCGTCGCAATCATCGCACTGTATGTCCGTGCTGGGCTTCAGATCTTCATCCTTGCATTCCGGAGGTTTGGGCAAAGGCAATTTGGGCAGGTTGGGGAGCTGAACAGAAGTTCCCGGGAACCCATAACTCGAACCTCCGCCTGATCCGGCGCCGCTTCCGCTGCCGTTCCCACCGCCTCCGCTGGAAACATAGCCCACGACCGAACCATTGACGATCGGCTGACCAAAATTGCCGGAACCTCCTGTCCCGCCTGAAGAGGGTTTGTTGTGGCAAGTGTTTCCAGCCGTGATCGAGATGTCCGGAAGCTGGACCGGGACGACCAGTCCGGCGGCGCAGACATATTTGTATTGATGCTTGATTTTTCCCGCGTGGCAGGAAGCGCTTTGCAAATGGATCGCGACGGGAATTGAAACGCTGTGTCCAGGCAGGATCTCATCGATAAAACCATTTCCCAAGCTGACGCTGATCTCAGGGTCGCCGCTGAAATCAAGCGTATATTCGATGATCCGGATCGCGCCGTTGTTCGTGACGTTGATCTGCCCATAAGCCGTCTGGCCTCCGTCCATTTCGACATCAAAAAACGGCGGATCGAAAGCGACGATCGGCGCAGGAACATCGGTTTTATAGGTCACGCTTAAAACAATGTCATATTGGTCGACGATGGTTGTGGGGGTGACGGTCCATGTATAGGTGATAATGGATGTGGGCAAAACAGCTTCCACAAGGTTGTCCATTCCGGACTCGATGATCAGGTTGCCCGTGACAGATTGGAACCCGCTCGCGCCGGCGCGATAAGAATAATTCCCTGACGGAATGTCTGAGAAGATCGCGGTTCCGTTTGCGTCCGAGACCTTGCTGAAGCTGAGCCCTGCAAGATCCAAACTTTGGAGGCTGACTGTCGCATTGGGAACGCCCTCTCCTGTGCCGTTAATTTTGGGTTTGTCGGCATTTATCACGCTGAAAACCGCGTTCCCTATTTTGGAAGAAGTGATGGAAACAGAAGCGGCGACAGGAAAAACAGGGAACCCGTCTGACAAAACCTGGATGAGGGGATTTGCGGGATAAACGCCATTTGCGGCGGCTGGAGACGGTTCAAAACTGAGTGTGACAAGAACGCTGCCTCCGGCGGGAATGTCCCCAAGAAGTGTTGATCCTTGAATGACAACCCAGGGGAAAGCAGGATTGGTCAGAGAAACATTCTTCCACGGCAAATCGCCTGTGTTCTTCAAAGTGATGACCTGAGTTCTCAGGGTTCCGGAAAGCATGCCGAAATTTAAGACCTGGGGCGTGATGACGGGCTGAGCGGGCTTGATCACCACGGGAGGCGGCGGCGGAACATTGGGCGGCAAGTTCACAGGCACGGGAACGGCGGTGATCTTGATGGGCATGGATCGGGAATATCCGTTGGATTCCGTCACCTTGATCAGGAAATCGGCGGAACCCAAACCTGCGGGCGCAGAGACGGTGAAGGGCAGGGAAATTCTGGAACCGGGGGCGATGTCGCTTGGGACCGTGAGAGTGTTGAGCGTGAGATCAATTGAGGAAGTGGAAAGGGCCATGAGATCGAACACGAGACCGTTCAGCGTGTTCACGCCCTGGTTCAGGAGATCGATGTTGAACTGGAACGAGGAGTTTTCATAAACAGCGGCGCTGAAGTTGGCGTATTGGAAATTGAAGGCCTGGATCGTGAACGACGATTGAGGCGTCTGGGAAACGACGGAAGGGTGAGCGGCAAAAACGCTGTAAAATCCGAACTCGTTGGGGAGAGGGTTGAAGACCGCGGTGAAAAGCCCCTGATTGTCCGTCTGGACATTGAGTTTGCGCTCAAATCCCTGGTTCGTGATGTGGACCACGACAGCCTGATTGGGAACGGAGGAACCGCCCGCGTCGAAAGCGAAACCCGTGAGGGTGACGCTGGACCCTGTGTCATAGAACGATTTTTGAGGAGAAACCGTGGTTTTATAGGGGATATCGGCGATCACGGGCTGGAGCAGGGTTTTGGAAAATCCGCTCGGCGCTTTGACGGGCTGGAACGGGAGACTGAAAGACGGGGTGCTCACGGTCGCTTCAAGATCAAGTCCGGGGAGAAGCGTGTTGGGCACCAGGACCTGAATGGGGTCAAAGAGCACGCTTGAATGGCCGGGCACGGTGATGAAGAAAGATTGCTGACCGCTGATGACGGCGGCGGAAGCGCCGGCTGTTTGTTTGAGGCCTCCCGAAGAAAGGAGAGTCCCTGCCTGGGATTTGAGGTTGACGATGATGTCTCCGGCAAGAATGGCTCCGCCTGAAACTTTGGCTGAGACGATGTCGAGAGGGGCGGAACCTCTGTTATAAAACTGCACGCGGACGGGAACGATCGTGCCGGGGACGAGAGGGTCCGGCAAAATTTCAACGACAGGCGAAACTGCGTCCACGGCGGAGGCCGGGAAAGTTTCTTCAAGAGAAATCGTTGAGCCGGGCGCGGCCGGGAAGAAGAGTTTCACATTGAGGGAAGAGGCCGCGGGCAACGACGGAGGGACGGAAAGATATCCTGAGAGGTCGCCCAAGTTCCCGCCTTTCACGGAGATCTGCGTCATGCTGGACCGCGAGATGACAACGCCGTTGGAAAAAAGTTCAAGAGACCCGCTCACGGAGACGGACGCCGTGCTTGCGTTGAGCGCCCTGGGATTGATCTGGTCAATGAATCCGCGGGTCAAAACCACGGGGTCCAGAGTGAAAGTGACGGCGGGGACAACAGCTTTGGCAACGGCGCCTTCGGCTCCGCGCGCGTCAACGGCGGTCACTTCATAAACCGTCTGGGCTCCGGCGGCAAAACCCGTGTCTTCAAAGAAAATTTCAGGGTGCAGGCTGGAACTGATTCTGGAACCATTTTTGTATACGCGATAAGCCGTGACATCCTGATCAGGCCGGCCCCAGGTGAGGAAGGCGGTGTTTTTGATGTTTACGCTCAGGTTCAGGGGCGCTGGAGGTTCAAGGTCCAGCCGGAAACTGACCGTTGCCGTGGAGGCGTTGCCGGGCAAATCTTTCGCCGTCGCGGTGAGGGTGAAATTGCCGTCTTGCTTGAGAGGGGTTCCGGCTTTATAAGAGGAAACACCGCCGGTGGAGTTGGTGAGCGTGAAGGCGGAAGTTCCGAGGTTCAGGTCCGTGATGAGGATCAGAGGAGTGAAGGTGGAATAAAGGACATCGTTTGGAGCGATGTTCTGGAACGAAATCTGGGGCGGAGTTTTGTCGATGGAGAACTGGATTGAAGCTGTGGTTGTGTGTCCGTCGAAATCTGTTGCGTAAGCCGTGAGGGTATAGGCCCCTTCGGCGAAGACGGCGTCCCCGGAAACGAAATCTGTGCCGTTGAGGGCGGCATGAACTGAGGCAGGGTCCAGATTTCCGTCGGTCGCGGTGAAAGCGGGAAAAAGATCTGTTCTGGAAATCGCGCCGGTGGACACATTCTTGAAAGTGATGATGGGCGGCGCTTTGTCATAAAGCACGGAAGTTTCGGCTGAGAAGGCGCTTTCGTTGCCGATGACATCCAGAGCTGTCACGACATAATGGAATGTGGCGTCCTGAGAGGGAGAATCGACAAAAGGCGGGAGAGCGTTCAGTCCCGTGAGCCCTGAGAGAGAGAGGATGGGGCGAGTGGAACGATAAATTTTATAAGACGCGGGGGTTTCTCCGGTATCCGCGGACCAGGAAACCTGAACGGCTCCGAAAGCGTTGATGGTTGAGGACATGTTGACCGGAACGGGAGGCGGCACGGAATCTGAAATTCCTGAAGTTTTTGCGGGGGCCCCGAGGTTTCCGGCAATGTCCGCTGAGACGATGGAATATTCCTGAAGTCCGTCCGAGGGAGTCTGGTCCTGGAATTTCCCGGAACCGTCGGAGAGAGGCAGGACATCGGCGAGGAAAAGGTTGTTTCTGAAAACGCGATATGAGACCGCTTTCTCTCCCAGGGGAGCGCTCCATGAGAGATTGATGATTCCCCCCGCGGCAGGATTGGCGCGCGGCACGAGCGGGAGGCCCGGAGCAACGGTGTCAACGATGAAATAGGTTGTTCCTTGCAGGATGGCGCCTTCATTGCCGAAAGCATCCGTGGAACTATAGACAAAAACTGCCGAACCTTCGCCGGTGTGGGTCGTGACGGAAACCTGGCCCGACCAGGAACGGGAATTCGTGGAAAGCGCCACGAGAGGCACAGAGAAAGCGGGCCGAGACGCGGGTTTGACGGAGACTGTGGGTGTGGAAACGGGAGCTTCGTTCAGGGTGAGGACGAGATTGAATTCGCCCTGGCTGATGGGAGAGGCGGAAGACAAGGAAACTTGTCCGACGGGGCCGCGGGTGTCCAGGGTGATGTTTTTGCCCTGGGTGATCACTGTTCCGACATTTTCTGAAAAATCTGTGCCCTGGAACGAGAAGGCGCCCTGGCCTTCGGGCATCTGCGAAGTGACTGTGAGGGTCGCCTGCCAGACGGTGGCGGAGAGCGCAAAAATGTTCAGCGCCTGGGGCGAGGACCCGGCCGGAGCGAAAAGGAAGAACGGCGGCTGGGAAAGGGTTTCCGAAAGCGTGAGGGTTGCGGCATAATTCCCCGGGCCCAAAATTCCGGGCGTGGAAACGGAAACTTTTGCCGTGGGCAGGACGCGGTCGGTCTGAGCATAGGCCGGGTCCGACAGGACGCTTTCCTTGAATGACGAATTGACGGAAGTGACGGCATAATAATAAAGATCGTCTTTGGGCGGAGTGTCCGTATAGGTCAATTTGGCGACATTGTCCGCGACTCGAAATTTGATCTGGGGCTGGGAAGCGGAGAGGAGATCCGAGCTGGTGGTGCTCCTGTATATCCTGTAAAAAGCGGAGTTGCTTCCGGGCGCCTGGGACCAGGCAAGTTTCACGGTTCCCCCCGCGGCGGAGAGCGCGTTCAGGAATTGCGGGGCGACAGGGACATTGGTGTCCAGGTTGACGACGATGGAGTTGGAATAGGGTCCGACATTTCCGGAAAGGTCTCTGAAACTGACGCGATAAAAATAATCTCCTGAAATTCCGGTCTTGTCCAGATAAGGCAAAGTCTGAACTGTGTTTTGCAGAAACTCGTCTGCGAGAGTTGCAAAGGGCACAAAGGTCGCGCTGGTGGAACGGTCCAGGATGAAGCCGGCTTCTGAGCTCAGCTCTTTGCGGGTGAAACTGACCGCGATGTCGCCCTGCTGATTGACGGCTCCCGTGACGGCGGCTGACGAGGGAGCAAGCGTGTCCAGGATAAAGGAATAAACATTGTCGGGAGACATGCGCTGGGCGTTCTGTCCCACGGCCTGGGAAACGGAGAGATTATAGAGAGCGTTCGGGATCAAGTTTGTGAGGGCGGCGGTGCCGGACCAGACTTTGAGGTCTTGCCAGGAGCCGGACACGGGATATTGATTGAAAGGGAACGCGGAGCCGAAGGCCACTGCGGGGAGAACGGTCGTGTCCATAAACTGGTCAAACTGGAGAGAGAAAGATATGCCGCCATTGTGAACATGGTCCACGATTCCTTTCCTGAGGAACGCCCCGCTGAACGCCGAGCCCGCTGCCGTGACCGAGGAAATCTGCGGGTCGGTCTGCGAGAAGTCCGGAGGAATGGAACGGAACGGCGAGACATTGACGCCTGCGGAAACCTTGTCGCCGCTTCCGGGCGGGTTCGGGCCTGAAGGGTGGCCCCAATAATTGTTTGTGGCGTCGAACAGGAGTCCGGGAGTTTCGTTTAACACCCCGAAAGAGGAGTTGCCCGAAATAACGCTCTTGTGGACGGAGCCCACGGAACTGTTCATAAAAAATGCGCGTTCATTCCCTGTGATCTGGCACAAATTCACCGTCACGGACGACTGCGTGTTCATGCGGATGCCTGAAGTCGCGCCGCTTGAAATGAGGGAGGCAAACAAGTCCAGATTGCCTTTTTTCACATCAAAGGTGGAATCGCCGTATTTCACGATCAGGTTTTGACCGATGAAGGAGCCCGGCACTGCTCCGTTGCCGACACCGATGTTTCCCCAGGCCCCGCGCGCAGGTTTTGTCACGGAACCGTCATTGTTGGTGTCGCCTGAAAAACTGTCGTCATTAAGGCTGGTGAAGACGATGGGTTCCGAGGGGGTTCCCAAAGCCGTCATGGTTCCATTGAGTATGGTTAAGCTTGTCCCCGGGCGGGATTTAACAATGACTCCGGGCTCGATGGTCCAGAGACCGTTCGCAGCGTTCACACCGTTTGAAACATACGGAATGCCTTGTTTCTGCCACCGATAATCTCCAGACACATTTCCGCTGATATCCAATCCATTGGAGGCATTTGAAAAAACAGAATTGTTGTTGACGGTCACAGTGCTTAAACTGGCAAGAACTGAAACGGCCACGCCGCTGTTGTGGTGGATCACGTTGGAAGAAACAATGAGCGTTCCCTGCGACTGGTCATTGTAAATGCCATTGCTGGTGTTGAAAGAGATGGTGCTGTTTCTAATGTTTGCGTGCGCCGCTCCGCTCAAATATATGCCAATGCCGGTGTTCCTCGTCACCACGGTTCTGAAAACATCCTGAAGCACACCTTTATTGGTCACAACAATGCCGTGAGCCAAATTGAGTGAAACAGTATTGTTTGTTGAGATCAATGTTGATTGAGACACTGCGAACCCGGCCCCGTTGTTGGAAGAAATCTGGCAGTCTGTCACAGTGCCTGTGGAGAAATTGCTCAGGTTGATGCCGTCGCCGCTGTTTAAAGCTATTGTGGATCGCGAGAGGTCCAAAAGTGATTTATTTATGGTGATGCTGTTGCCGGAAAATTTGATCAGGATGTTCTGCGCCTTGAGAACGCTGGGACGAGTTCCGTCTCCGATGGAGAGCCCGGACCAGTTTCCTCGGGAAGGAAGTGTGGCTGAACTGTTGTTGTTGGTGTCCCCGGCGAAGCTGTCGTCATGGACGCTCGTGAAGATAATGGGTTCAGCAGGGGTCCCCAAAACGGTCATCGTTCCGTTGGAAACGGTGAGACCGCCGCCGCGGGACTTGACGATGACTCCCGGGTCAATGGTCCAGTTGCCTTGGGAGACTGTCACGCCATTGGAAACATAAGGCAGGTCAAATTTGGGCCAGTAATAATTGTGAGGAACATTTCCTGCTCCCAATTCAAAGCCATTACTCGAGTTACCTGACAGAATATTTCCTGCGATAGAAATCGAAGTGAAGTCCGGGCTTGCAAAATAGATGGCTTGGTTTTTGTTGTTCGTGAGGGTGTTGTTGGTGATGGAGACTGATCCGATCGGCTGGTCGCTGTAGATTCCCGAGTTGATGTTTGATGAAATGTTGTTTTGATCGATCATCGCCAGGGCCGCGCCGTTCAGATAGACGCCTCTGTCTCCATTTCCTGTCACCTGGTTTTTGAACAAATTCAATACGCCTTGGGTGTTGATGTTAAGGCCATAACTTATGTTATTGGTTAGGAAGCTTCCGGAAATCGTGAGTGTGGATTGAGAAAGATTGATGCCGGTCGCGTTTGAGGAAATCCGGCAGTCTGTGATGGTTGCGGTGGAGAATGAGCTGAGAGCGAATCCGTTGGAAGAGCCGTTTGTAATGGTGGAGACAGAGATGTCGAGCACGCCTTTGTTTATGGTCACGCCAGTCCCGGCATATTTAAGGATCAGGTTGCCCGCTTTCATGAAGCTTAACCCCGATCCATTTCCGATCCCGATTCCGCTCCAATTCCCCGCCCCAGGCAATGTCGCGGACCCATTGTTGTTGGTGTCGCCTCCGACAGAGTCATCGCTGATGCTGGTCATCACAATGGGTTCCGTCTGAGATCCCACAACTGTCATGGTTCCATTCTGAACGGTTAAAGCCGCCCCTCCCGGCTTGGATTTCACGATCACTCCCGGATCCATGGTCCAGTTCCGGTTGTTGACTGAAATGACTCCGCTGGGAACATACGGCATGTCCAGATTGGGCCAATAATAATCGTGAGAAATTGTTCCACCCGCCAGCTCCAAACCGTTGACCAAATTCCCAAAGAGAGTGTTGCCCGTGCTGACA
>JAKFYJ010000041.1 GCA_021730935.1 Elusimicrobiota bacterium | reverse complement strand
ACCTGTTCCAGCCCTTCAAAAGCGCCGCCGCACACGAAAAGAACATTGGTGGTGTTAACCTGAATATATTCCTGCTGGGGATGTTTGCGTCCGCCCTGAGGGGGAACTGCGCAGGTGGTTCCTTCGAGAATTTTCAGGAGCGCCTGCTGAACGCCTTCGCCGGAAACGTCCCGCGTGATGCTGGGCCCGTCGGTCTTGCGCGAAATCTTGTCGATCTCGTCGATATAGACAATGCCGCGTTCCGCGCGTTTCACGTCATATTGCGCGCTCTGGAGCAGTCGAAGGATGATGTTCTCCACGTCTTCGCCGACATATCCGGCCTCGGTGAGGGTCGTGGCGTCCGCAATCGCGAAAGGCGTGTGCAGAAGTTTCGCAAGGGTTTGAGCGAGAAGCGTCTTGCCCGTGCCGGTCCGCCCGATCAGGATAATGTTGGATTTTTGGAGTTCGACATTGTGATAATCCGGAGAGGAAACCTTGTTTTTATCGCCTTTCCAGAAACCGCCCTGCGGGGGAGCCTTCGCGATGGAAAGTTTTTCAGACACTTCGATGCGCTTGAAATGCTGATAAACCGCCACAGAAAGAATTTTCTTTGCCCGCTCCTGGGAGACGACATATTCGTCCAGGGAGTTTTTGATTTCCGCGGGTTTCGGGATTTGTTTTAAGAGCGTGCGGCGCTCGTCTTCGTCGGTGATTTTGCTCAGGAGGTCATAAGAGTTCCGGATGCATTCTTCACAGACATAAACGCCGTTTCCGCCGATGAGTTTAAGCCCGTCCTTCTTGGACTTGCGGCAGAAAATACAGCTGAACAGCTCTTTTTCGTCCCGAAACGTCGACATGTTTATGGTTTCCTGGGCTTGATCACTTCGTCGATGAGGCCGTATTCTTTGGCCGCTTCCGCTGACATATAAAGATTTCTCTCGGTGTCCGCTTTCACCTTCTCGTAGGTCTGGCCCGCGTGCTTGGCGATGATCCGCGTCAATTTTTCCTTGGTGTCCGTGAGTTCCTTGGCTTCGATTTCAATGTCGGTGACCTGGCCGTCGATACCGCCGCCCATGATCAAGGGTTGGTGGAGCATGATTCGGGAATAAGGAAGAGCGAAGCGTTTGCCTTTGGTGCCAGCGCACAAGATGACCGCGCCGAAAGACATGGCCATGCCCATGCAGATGGTGGTGATGGGGGAACGGATATATTGCATCGTGTCATAAACTGCGAGGCCTGCCGTCACCATGCCGCCGGGGGAATTGATATAGAGGTTGATGTCTTTCTCGGGATCTTCCGCTTCAAGATAAAGGAGCTGGGCGATGATGAGATTGGCCGAATCCGTTGTGAACTGGCCTTCGTATCCGCCGACGAAGATAATGCGGTCTTTCAGGAGTCGGGAAAAAATGTCGTATCCGACGGCTCCGCCCTGGGTCCAACGCTCGATGATCTGTGGGATGATGGATGGCATTAGGTTTTGGCTCCTTTTGTAGTTATGCGACCTCTTTTATTTTAGCATTTTCTTCCAAGAATTTAAGAACTTTCTCGTCGGTGAGCTGGGCCTGCACATGGTGGCCGTGCTCGTCGAAATAATTGTCGATCTGAGCCGCGTGTTCAGGCGTTTTGTCTTTATATTTTTGCCGTTCCGCGCTCACTTCCTCGTCGGAAGCAAGAAGATTCTCCTGTTTGGCGATGCCGGAGAGGATATAATTGATCTTCACCTGGCGCTCGGCCTGGGGGCGATATTTTTCCCGCAGTTCCTTTTCCTTGTCGCCCGCGATGTCGGATTTCAGGCCCTGGCGTTCCATCATCTGCTTGGCGCGCTCCAGCATGGAATTGAGCTGCATCTCGACGAGAGATTCCGGGAGGGGAATATCGTTTTCCTTGACGAGGTGGTCCATAAGCTGGGTTTCAAATTCCACTTTTTGCGCCTTCTCAAGGCTCTTTTCCAAAGATTCGCGGACTTTCGTTTTCAGCTCTTCCAAAGAAGCCAATTCAAAATCCTTCGCGAATTCATCGTCGAGCGCCGGCATCTTTTTCTCTTTGATGTCCTGAAGCGTGATTTTGAACACGACAGGTTTTCCCGCAACGGACGCGCTGGGATATTCTTTGGGGAATGTGACCGCGACTTCTTTTGTCTCGCCCTTTTTCATGCCCAAAATGCCTTCCGCAAAACCCTGGATCGTCTGGGGGGAAGCCATGTTCACGAGCTGGTTTTCTGCTTTCAATTCTTTGAGGGATTGTCCTTCAACGGTCCCATCATAATCGATCGCGACGAAATGGTCTTTGCCCGCGATTTCGCTCGTGGAAGGCGCCAGCTGAGAGTTCCGTTCGCGGAGTTCTTCAAGTTCCTTCGTGACATCGTCATCGCTGATTTTTTTGGTCTTTTTCGTGACGGCGATTTTTTTATAATCTTTCACTTTATATTCGGGATTGCGTTCAACGATCAGCTCAAAGCTGAGGGTGTCTCCGCCGTTGAACTGAACTTTATCCACGGTGGGCGTCACGATGGGAACAAGCTCTTTTTCCTTGAGGATTTGGGGGACATAGTCCCGGAAAATCTCGTCCAGGGCTTCGGTCGCGATCTTGCTGGAAAAATTCTGCCGCACGAGGTCCAGAGGCGCTTTGCCGGCGCGGAACCCGGGGAGCTGGGCCAGTTTCTGGAACTGCTGGGCCACTTTCTCTTTGCGGCCCTTGACGATTTCGGGCGAGACATTGATCGAGAGGGTCACCTTGCAGGGTTTTTCTTCCGCCGTCTTGAATTTTACTTTATCGAGTGTGATTTCCATGGTTTTATTGCCTTTATGTAGTTTTGCCCTCGGCAGGATTTGAACCTGCACCCCGTTAAGGACTGGATCCTAAGTCCAGCGCGTCTGCCGTTCCGCCACGAGGGCCAAATCGGCCGCCAGAGGGCGGTCTTTTCTGTATTTCTTTATATTATACGATTTTGATGCGGTTTATTCCAATGGGATTCCCGTTCCGAGACCAATTTACATTATTTTTTTTCTTGCAGTGCCATCTTATTAAGAAGATATCCCGTTGTCCGTCCTTGTCCCCTCTTTTTAATAATCCCCAATTCAATCATCCGATTAAAATCCTTGCGGGCTGTTTCATCAGAGCACCGTCCAAGTTTGCAATATATTTTTGTCGTGAGGGGCCGATTGCTTTCAAGCATCCAACTCAAGGCCTTGATTTGATGTTTGTTAAGCTGTTCGCGAGTTTTTTCATTTAAAGCATCATGAATATTTTTTGCTTTTCTTTCTTTTACAATTTCGGACTGAACGAATCCCAATTGATCAACGAGAGCCTTCAAATAATAAATAATGAAAAAGGTGGCGTCACGATCGTGGGATTCGGTGTCTTGAATCGCTTTATAATAGTCCCCTCGGTGATGATCGAAATAATCTGATGGGGAGAGAAAATTGATGAATTGATAGTCTTTTTTCATCAAGTATAAATTTGAAAGCGCTCTTGCCGACCTACCGTTCCCGTCGTCAAAAGGATGCACATGAACAAAATACAAATGCACCAGAGCCGCCTTGATCAATGGATGGAGTTCGTCCTCTTCGTTTAACCATTGAACATAGGCCTCCATCATCAGCCTCACATCGGACGCGGGAGGGCCCTCATAGACGACCTGTCCCTGACCATTGACCACATAAATGGGTCCATGGCGATAATCCCCAACGGTAATGGGATTTTCTTTATGGGTGTTGGCAACAAGGATTTTGTGCAGTCGGCAAATCATGTCGTGGCTGAAAGGATACGACGCTTGAGTCCGCAGATAATCCAAGGCGTCTCGGTTGTTCATGATCATTTGGAGGCTTTCGTCCCCATAATCTTTCCTGGAAGGCTTATTGAGATGAAGCAAGGCGTCTTCCAGAGAGGTGACTGCGCCCTCGATGTGACTGGAATAATAGGCTTCTTTTTTTTGATTTTCCGCTTGGAGTTTAGCCAGGAATTTTTTAGGGAGGACCAGGGAAGACAAAAATCCCCTGTTTCTTTCGATTTCAGATATCAAACCCAAAATTACAGGGTGCTGAACAAACCAGAAAGGCTCTTTGTTTTTTCCGGCCAACTGAACGGGCTGAGACTTGCGTTGGCGGTCTTCTTCTATCTCACGCCAAACTTTCGTTCCGAATTTGTTAATTCCCTTTATTTTATTAATATATTCTTGCATAAATTAATCGCCAACTAATCGCCATTATTTTAACCGAATATATGCATAATGTCAATGCTTAATCGCCAACTAAATGCCAATTAATCGCCAAATCTTCAAAGGGTAATTCATATTCGGCTCAAAATCAATGGTTTTGTGAGCCGAATATATCAGTTATTCGGCTCACGGGGCAGATCCGCGAACTGACCCCGCGGGGATGCTCTACTTTCTTCGTTTCACGCATATTATTACAATATGGTTGAGTACTACGCCTATATAATACCACCAAAAAGTTCCTCCAACTCCGAGAATTAGCAGTGGAAGCCAAAAGTTCCAAATGCTACTCAGTGGAGAAGTAATAGGGAACCATGCTATGTGGGACGGAATAATATTAGCTCTTAAAATAAATGACTCTATAAACAATAATGGGAAGTCTGGAAAAACCAGCAACATCCAATACATGGGCCAATCAGGCTCACCACCTCGCAAAATCGCATATAGCAGGTAAACTATGAGCGCTGCATGTAGCCCTGCCAACCCAATACCAGGAATATTAAACTTTTTCAATTTTAGACCTAATGCGTTCGGGGGTCAAGTCCCGGATCTGGCCCCAAGGGGAACAAATGGGCCTTCCAGCAAAATATCAGACATTTAAGATGGATGAAGAAAGCTAATTTTCTCCACGACTACTAAGCTTGCCCCCGAACGCAATAAACTTATTAACTTGGCCATTTCTTCATTCTGCATTTTCGCATAAGTTGGATCTTTTCTTCGAATATCGGAATCTGCTTCATAATGCTCCAGGTTTGATAAGATCAATTCAAAACTATGTGAGTAGTGAGCCCGCAATGAAGGAATAGAAAGCTTCCCATCTAAGACTCGTTCCAAATCATCAGCAAGCTGTAACATCTCACGCGAGGCCATTAAGTTCAGCTCAGTGCCATAGACTTGCAATAACGTCCTTTAAGTGATCCCAAAAACTGTCATGAAAGGACGACCCGTCATATTGATCGCATGTCACGTTGATAGCAACAACTTTGTTTTTCCCCTCAAGAACTCCGCTAAGCCATCCTGACCTTTTGTCTCCTTCACGGCACAGCGCACCGGTTGAAAAAGAATTGCATGTTAAATTAACTGACTGTTCCGGACTCGTGCTATTATCAGTTTTTAAGGCAGGAAGAATCGACAAATAGCAATCTCCAGCTCCCGTTTGAAGTTTTAGTCCATCAACTGGCTGATCGAAAGATTTTGTGATTCCAGGCCCATTTTTCCCAATCTCGCTCATAGTAACCTTCCATTTGAAACTTTTGTTGGGCAATTCGATATCGGCCGCTTTTGCCGATTGAACAGCAAGAATAAGCGAGAAAAGAAAAAATTTTATTGTTAATTTCATAGACGGTGAAATATTCGTTGGAGCACTTGGTTAGTCATTTAGATTTTCTCGCTTTTATGTCGTTGCAATATCAAAGCAATACTTCCCAGTACCCCATATCCTGATAAGCCAATATAGCAACTTTGTATCCAAAACTTTTTGGATAAATCCTCACCATGCGTCAAGTAAAGAACTGCGAGCAGACCAATGAACACCAAGACTCCGGCGATGCCAAATTTGAGAATGTGTATGCCTCTATGGCGCCGAGAAGAATTGAATAAGTAGTAGCAAGTTAGCCCCAAGGTTATGAGACCGAATAGGGTTGCTATTAATAAACCAGTAAGAAATATAAGACCTAAAAGTTGGAACATTAAGCCTCCAGCCAAATTGATTGCTCGGGATGATGCTCTCTAACCGTTGTCAATGCTGTTTCAAGCTCATCTTTATTCGAAAAATCAATTGTATGTGTCCAAATAGTCACACCCCAACCACTTGCACGAAGTTTAGCTATAAAATTATCATCGGTAACACCTGGAACTAACCACAATTCTCCAGGCTTGTTTAAAGCTGAAAGGATATTTTCTAAACCATTCGCTGTGAGCACAATATAGATCATAAATTAACCCCTAGAATATTTGCGCGGAACGCCATAGCCAAATTGTAAACCACAAAACGGATGGTAATAGAACAACACAAAGCGAAAAAAGAAGCCCTGACTTTAATAATTTAGGTCCAATTTGACCTGGCTTGCCATGCCAAATAAGTCGTAAAAGTAGCTCAATTACCCAACCAGCAGTGTAAGCAAAATTCATGAGAATGGGGGCGAAAATAAGAGCCAAGGGCTCAATAGCATCTTCTCCCGGTTTTAGCTCATGGGCTAGATGAATGAATAGAAAAAATAAAAGAAGACTGATAAAACCAACAACACCAATGATTATGTTGTAAGGAATGCGACGAATTTCCCACCAAGCAATGACCTTCCACCAAGGACGATGCTCAGGAGGATTTTCAAAAAACCATTCGAGTGCTTTATTCATAAAACCTTGCCAACCTTCTGACCGAGTAACGATTACTCACTGTATCAGGTCCGGGACCTGACCTCAAGAGCACTGTTGGCTACAACGATTGATTTGTGGGTAAGCCCAGAATTCGCTTAGCACGCTGGAGCACATGATCGTATGTCATGATAGTTAAGTTATGATAACCGGAATTTAGAATACGATATGCTTCCCTCTGTGCATCATTCCAGTCATGTGAACGTCCAAAAATCAAAATACAGCGAGGCTTAATCGTCTGGACATCACTGGTTCGCTTTAGAAACTTTGTGCTATTCGCTTCCCTTTCGATTTCAAGTAAATATCGGGAAGATTGAGTGATTGCTTTAACCAGATCCTGAGAAGGAATATGATTATCGTGATCTTTTGCAACAGACCAGAACTGAAGCTGCCCCTGTGGCCGCTTGATTTCAATGATGTCAAGAAATCCATCATACGCCTCAAGAAGGAAGTCAGAAATATGTTCCACATCTATTGTCCTCTCGTCAAGGATTCGGACAAATTCACTTCCAAGTATCCAACTATTTTCTTTAAACCATTTCTGCCAAATCGTTTCAGGAAAATTCTGTGGAAGCATTTTTTCAAATTCTCTAATCGCTTTTGTTCGTCGAGCGTTCTTTAGGGCTAATTCTAATTCCTCTGGAATGACATTATTCTTAAGGATGAAGTCAACGATTTTAGTTTTTTCAGGTAAGGAAAATAACGCACGTATCTGAGATGCATTGGTTACGTCATATGGACGGTCAAGAGGAATAAATGCTTTAAATCCTTGCTTAAAAGGTTCATAATTATCTCGGAGAAAATCAATAAGGGCCAAGAACTCCGTCTCGTCTAAAGTCAGTTCACTTTTAGGATTGACTGACTCTAAAATCTCTTGAACAATCACCCTTGGATCTTTTTTGTAGCGACCAAGTTTGAGGCAGATCTCGTCTTTCCCAGAGTTATGGGGAATATTCCACAAAATTGCTCGTGTTATTACGGTCTTTTTGTCACACAACACTTTGAAGAGCTTATCTTTTATAGCCATCTCAATCCTTTATGGCGAGCATACATTAATCTGATAAATGTCGAGTTTCCAAAGCCAAAATCAGGGCTGGATTAAGATCAATGATCACTTCTTCCAATTCCCTCCCCAATTCTCCAGACTTCGTACCTGTCTCATATCCCCAAAGGCCCTTTGATGGGCATTTTCAGTTTTATTGCGGTAAAACGAACAATCCGATTCATTTCGGAAAGAGCGGATTTTGCGTCTGATTTTTCGGGAAGGCCATGTTCGAGCATTCCGGGCGCGGCCTCGGGATAACGCGTGGGGATATAATATCGGTCCAATGAAAGGGCGTCATTTTTTATGCGTTGGAAAGTTCGGTCGTGCTGTGAACACAATTCGACCAATTTTCCGAGTGAATGGATGCGGGGGACTTCGTTTGAGCGGAGATGCAAATAGGCTTTCAGTGATTTTTCAGCGGCCTGTTGGGCATGAAAGCAAACCATGTTCCATGGACCGTCTTTAAAGAGATTTCTGGCGGCTTTCTGGTCATCGCCAGAAAAACGCAGCCAGGCCTCAGTGCCGCTGGTAAAGGACTCGGCCTTTTTCTTTGATCTCATGAATCCAGAAAGAATTTCCGGAAGATTCCATCGTCGAAACTTCTTCGGGAGTGTAAACTAAAACATCGAGGGCTTCTTTGGGCTGGGCGGTGATCAAAGCGTCCTTCAACCGGTCAAGAAAGCGCCGTTTTGTTTTCTTGACCAAAGCAAGATCGATATCGCTCCATGACTGCGGTTTGCCGGAGGCCAGAGAACCGAACAATATGATGGTTTCGGGATGGTAATATCGCACCAACCGCTGGACAATTCTCTTTAATTCTTTGGCATATTGCCGGCTCATATCAGTTTGATTTTACCATTTATTTCTTCCAATGCCCTTCCCAATACTTGAGGACTTCGTCCTTGAAGGGTTATTGCTTCCCGATCCAGCGCGCAAGATCGCGGCTTCCATGGATGAGCGTCAGGATTTTTACGTATGATTTTTGAACTTGATAAATTAGTCGATAATCTCTGACGAAAACTTCGCGGATTGTCGGATTTTTATATTCAGGAACGATGCGACCTCGTTCGGAATGTTTATTGAGGGAGTTGCCTACATCAAGAATTTTTCGGATAAATGCGGCGGCATAAGAGGGGGAATCTTTGGCGATGTAATCTGCGACGGCTTCCATGTCGGAAGCGACTTCGTGAGACCAGATTACCTTCCGGTCCATTTTGACATTCGTTTATCAATTTGGTCCTGCGTGTAAAACTGGCCTTTTTTAAAATCCTGAAGCCCCCGGTTTACTTTTTGTATGACATAAAGATGATATTGAATGTCTTCGAGGGAACAGTTGTCCGGCAATCGGGACAATAGATTTTTGACCTCTTGCTTAATTTTTATCATATTTAAATTCTCTCCTTTTTAATCTGTATCACTTCTTCCAATGCCCTTCCCAATACTTGAGGACTTCGTCCCAGAATTGGGTGCGCAGGTATCGCTCGCCGCGGTCGGGAAAAACGGTGACGATGAGGCCTTCTTTGAGTTCGAGGGCGAGTTCGTAACACGCCTGGAGAGCGGCGCCGGAAGAATAGCCGCACAGAATGCCTTCCTGGCGGGCAAGACGGCAGGTCATTTCATAGGCGTCTTCGGTGTGGACGGGGATTTTGCGGTCGAAAACGGATTCGTCGTAGATTTCGGGGATGAGAGAAGAGGCCATGTGTTTCATGCCTTCAAGGCCGTGGACATCGACGGACGGTTCCACGGCGATCACCTGAATTTTGGGGTTCAGCTCGTGCAGACGGCGGCCCGTGCCCATGAGAGTGCCGGAAGTCCCGATGCCGGCCACAAAATGGGTCAGTTTGCCTTGCGTCTGATTCCAGATTTCTTCGGCGGTGGTCTCATAATGCGCTTTCCAGTTGTTGGGGTTGGAATATTGGTCGGGCATATAATATTTCCCGGGGTTGGCATCATAAATCTTTTTCGCTTCCACAATCGCTCCGTCGGAACCTTCGAGAGGGTCCGTAAAAATGACGCGGGCTCCCAAGGCTTCGATGATCAGCTTTTTTTCGGAAGCGTTTTCGGGCATCGTGAGTTCAAGTTTATATCCAAGGGCCGCGGCCACCATGGCATAACCCACGCCTGTGTTTCCGGAAGTGGAATCCAAAATTGTTTTATCTTTGGTCAGTTCGCCGGACTTGATGGCTTCCAAAATCATTTTCTTGGCAGGACGATCTTTCACGGAACCGCCGGGATTCAGAAATTCCGCCTTGGCATAAATCTCAACCTTGGGGGGGATCCATTGCTTGAAAGAGTCCAGTTTAAGGAGGGGGGTGTTGCCGATGCGGTCCAAAATGGAGTTCATATCCGGCTTATTTTAGCAAAAATTTTAATGCCTTGTTTTTTTGAGGGTTATCTGCTATGTTTACAATGTCGCATCAAATACGAAGAAGGAGTTTGTTTTATGGAAGGAAACAGCAAAGATCCGCGTTCAAAAACGATTTTAGTCGTCGACGATGACGTCTCGATCCTGGATCTCTTTGAGCTGGCCCTGGTCCGCGAAGGGTTCAACGCCATGCGGCTTCCTTCCGGGGAAAAAGTCGTTCAGATCGTGACCAAAAAGACTTCCATCGTTGACCTGATCATTCTGGATTTGATGCTTCCCGGCAAAGACGGGATCGCGATCCTCAAGGAACTTCAGAAGAACGGCGCGACCAGCATTCCCATTTTTATCGTGACGGCCAAGGCTTTGTCGGACGCGGATGTGGAAAAACTCAAATCTGAGCCGAATGTGAAGGATTTCTTTCAGAAACCGGTGAATGTCAAACAGCTTTCCACGCGAGTGCACGAGATCCTGGGCACCGTCTCCGCAAGAAAACCCGCCGCTTAAACCTTTCCTTTTCTTAAATATTCCTTAATATAAAGCGAAATCGCTTCCGGGAACAATTTATGTTCCAATTGGAGCACCCTTGCGGCCACTTTTCCCGCGTCGTCTTCTGGGAAAACGGGGACTTTCTTCTGCAAAATGATGGGCCCGTGATCAAACTCTTCGTCCACCACATGAACGGTGGCGCCCGTCTCTTTTTCCTTCGCTTTTATGACGGTTTCATGAACGAAATGGCCATACATCCCCTTGCCGCCGAACTTGGGGAGGAGCGCGGGGTGAATGTTCAGGATGCGACCCTTGAACCTTTGAATGATGTTGGGTTCCAGTTTCAGCAAAAATCCTGCGAGGCAGATGAGCCCGATGCCTCTGGACTCCATTTCCAAAATGATTTTTTTATAGAAAGCGTTCCGGTCGGGAAACTGTTTGGGATCAATGAGCATAGACTCAATGCCCAATTCTTTGGCTCGGTCCAGGGCATAGGCATCGGAACGGTTGGAGACGACGAGTTTGACTTCCGCGCAGTCAAGGTGCGGGGTGGCGCAGGCGTTCACGATGGCCTGCATGTTCGAGCCGCCGCCGGAGACGAGGATTCCCAGACGGACTTTGGAGTTCATATCCATTCTGATATAATAGTAAATCTATGATTCCTGATCTAGAAAAGAAGAGCCCTCAAGAAATCCTCTCCTGGGCGCTGGACACCTATAAAACCCGCATCGCCCTCGCCTCCAGTTTTCAGTGCGAAGAGTCTGTCCTGATCGACATGCTCCATAAAATTGCGGGGAACAAGTTCAGAGTTTTCACGCTGGACACAGGGCGGCTCAACGAAGAAACTTATGAAGTGATGGACCGCATGCGTTATAAATACGGCATCACGATCGAGTCCCAATTTCCGGACAGGGAAGCCGTGGAAAAGCTGGAAAGGGAAAAAGGATTTTTTTCGTTCAAAGAGTCCGTCGAGAACCGCAAAGAGTGCTGCAGCATCCGCAAAGTGCAGTCTCTGAACCGCGTCTTGTCGGGCCTGGACGCCTGGATCACGGGACTGCGCGCCGAACAGTCCGTCACGCGGACGGGAACCGGCAAAGTTGAAAACGACGCGCCCCGGAAAGGCATTGTGAAACTGAACCCTTTGATCGATTGGTCCACCGAGCAAGTTTGGGACTATATCAAAGCCAACAAAGTTCCCTATAACCGCCTGCACGATCAGGGTTATGCCAGCATCGGGTGCGCGCCCTGCACGAGAGCGGTCAAGCCCGGAGAAAACATACGCTCAGGCCGCTGGTGGTGGGAAGATCCGGAACATAAAGAATGCGGGCTCCACGCTCCAAAACACTGAACTTCAAAATCCTCTTCATCCTTTCCGTCTTATTGCTCCCGGCATCGCTCCGGGCCGATGATGTTTGCTCCAAGTCTAAAAAAGCCTGGGAATCCGTGGAATCCTATCAATGCACCTACCGCGCCGTGACGGACCATGAGGGAAAAAAAACTGAAAGCCTCATGAAATATACCTATCAAAAGCCGGGAAAAATCCGCATGGACATTGAGAAACCGAGGAAGGGTGCGGTGCTGATTTATAATCCCGAGGTTTCCGACAAGGTGAAAGTTCGGCCTTACAAAAGTTTCGGGGGAATGGTTTTGAGTTTTCCGCTCACGAGCAAGCGCGTGAGCTCCGATTCCGGCGGGACCATCGACAAATCCGATTTGGGGCACAGGATGGCGGAAATCTGCGGTGAAAAACGGGACGCGAACGAAAAGACGGTTTTCGACGAGAACGGATTTTTAAGAAAAATCGAGAGACGGGACACGAAGGGAAACATCGTTGAATCTTTTGAGTGGAAGGATTTGAAAATAAATCCCGCCCTGCCTGCGAACGCCTTTACGGATTTTTAATCCAAAAAATCTTGCCTTCCTTAACGGCAATTTTAAACACAATCTGATCGTCGCAAATCCTGGGGTTTGAGGCCACGGTTCCGGTCCTGCATTCAAATTTCGCATAATGCAGAGGACAGGTGATGGTGCCGTCCTCATTCAATTTTCCCTTGAAGAGGGGATATCCCGAATGGGCGCAGGCGGCGTCCAGGCCGAAAAATTCGTCTTTGTGCCGCGCGATCATGATCCAGTCTCCGTCGATCTTGAACCCGCGCAGTTCGCCTTCCGCCAAATCCGCTTCACAAACATAAACCAGATTTTCAGGCATCGCGCTCAAGGCTTGAGCCACTTGCGATAAAAGGCTGACACCCGCTTCTGATATTCTTCGCCGGCGAGATCATAAACTTCGCCGTGGTCCGCGCCTGGGACAACCCAAAGCTCTTTCGGTTCCTTCGCGGTCTCATAAAGGCCGCGGCCTTCCGTGGGCGGCATGCGGACATCGGCTTCGGCCTGAATGATGAGGAGCGGGCGGGGAGAAAGTTTGGCGACATGATAAAGCGGAGCGCATTCTTCAGGGTCAAACCCCAGACGCATCCGGGCGGCGAGCAAGGTGATCGGAACCACGAAACGGGGGATGCCGTAAAATCGCTCGGCGTATCGGATCACGATCTCGTTGAACGAGGAAAAGGGGCTTTCGCTGATCACGGCGCGGATTTCGGGAATTTGGGCGGACCCCACGATGGAAACCGCGGCGCCCATGGAGAAACCATAGACCGCGATCTGCCGGGTTGCCTCCGGAAAATTTTCGCGCGCATATTTGACGACTCTGATGAAATCCTTGATTTCGGAGCAGGTGAGGGACGTGGCGTTTCCGCCGGAAGCGCCGTGGTTTCGGAAATCAAAATAGACGAGGTTATATTCCTGAGCAAGAAAAACAGTGCGGGGCAGGATGTCGCTTCGGCTGGCGCCCCAACCGTGCAGGACGAAGAGGGTCGTCTGGGACTTTTTTTTCGACGGGACAAACCAGCCTTCCAGGCGGATGCCGTCCTCGCTCGCGGCCGTGAACGGCTGAAATTTATTTCCGAAAGCGGAGGGATCCGTGGTGATGATTTCGCGGGGGATTTTGATGATGAGGTTGGAGGAAAGATAACCCCAAAGGACGACGACGGCGATGAAGAGGAACGGGAAAGTCCAGATCAAAATTTTTCTTTTTTGACGTCCCTGTGATATTGCTGAAGGGCTTTGGAAATTTGGGTTTTCAAATCGGCATATTGTTTCGCGAACTTGGGGACGGGGCCCAGAGTGAGGCCGAGGAGGTCGTCGGAAACGAGGATTTGCCCGTCGGTTTTGGAGCCTGCGCCGATGCCGAGGGTGGGGACGGAAACTTTTTGGGTGATGATTTCGGCCAGGTCTTCGGGGATGCATTCCAGGACGATCGCGAAAACTCCGGCCCCTTCAAGGACTTTCGCGTCCGTGATCATTTTTTCTCTTGAAACTTCCGTCTTGCCCTGAATTTTGTATCCGCCGATTTTATGGATGGATTGGGGCATGAGGCCCAGGTGTCCCATCACGGGGATGTTGAGGTCCGCAAGCGCCTTGATCGTGCCCGCAACTTCAATGCCGCCTTCGAGTTTCACCGCTTCCGCTCCCGCATCCTTGATGAGGCGCCCTGCGTTCCGGCGGGTCTCATCCAGGGACAAATGATAAGACAAATAAGGCATGTCGGCCACGAGGAGCGCGTTCGAGTTGCCGCGTTTGGCCGCCTTGGTGTGGTGGACCATCTCGTCCATCGTGACGGGGATCGTGTTTTCATAGCCCAGTTTTACGTTCCCGACAGAATCGCCCACCAGCACGACATCGATGCCGGCCTCGTTCAGCATTCGGGTCATGGGAGCGTCATAAGCGGTGAGAGCCGTGATTTTTTCGCCCCGTTTCTTCATGTCCAGAAGCGCGGCCGTGGTGATTTTAGGCATGTTTATAGAGTTTAACTTTTTGACCCGGATCTGTCAATTTGCGCGAAATTTGGGCGATCGTGAGTTTGGAGCCGGGCGGACGGAGGTTGGGCGCGATTTCACGCAGGGGTTCGAGCACGAATTTCCTTTCTTTATAATGCGGGTGCGGCACCCTGAGATTTTTTGACCGGATGATTTTTGAACCGTATAAAATGACGTCCAAATCCAGGATCCGGGGACCCCAGCGGACCGATTTTTTTCTGCCGAGATCCTTTTCGACGGACTTTAATATTTTGATGAGCGCATGTGCGGACCAAGAGGTCCGGCAGAAGACGGCCGTGTTGATGAAATCGCGCTGGGCAGGGCCGACGGGCGAAGTTTCATAAAAAGACGATTTTTTGACGATGCGGATGCCGCGCTTTTCCAGGAGGGAATAAGCCTTTTCGATGTTTTTTTTGCGGCTGCCGAGGTTGGATCCTGCGGCGATATAGACTCGCGTCATCATGGTTTTGACATTCTAACAAATTTGCTAAGATAGTCGTCGATGAACCGACTCTTCACGCGCTCCGTTTTGACTTCAATCCTCTTATTTTATTCAGGCATTCTGTCGGCGGAAATTCTCCCCAGCGCGGATTCGGCCCGGCCCTATGGCATGGGCAGCGCATTCTCGGCCGTCGCAAACGATTGGAACGCGATCCTTTATAACCCCGCCGGGCTCTCGACGGTCAGACAAATCGAAATCGCGGGCAACGCAGGCAGGACCCTGGTTTCGGGCTCGCCCAAAACGGATCTGCTCGCCGCCGGAGCCGTGCCTCTGAGTTTCTATAAAGACGCGTGGAATCTGGGCACCGCGGGATTTTTGCTTCATTCCAACGGCGGGACGGGAGAAAACGCGAACACCACGCTTTCAGCCTCTGTCGCCATGTCGCCTTATGATTATCTCCCGGAACGCTTCAGGGTTCTCACGCCATATATGAAAGTTCCGGAACGGCTCCACGTCGGAGGCACATTCCGGTTTCGCCGGACCGCTCACGGCGTCACGGGAGGCACGGCTTACGGCATGGGCATTGATCTCGGATTTTTATATCAGTTTGAGGACAATGTGAAAGCCATGCTGGACGGCTGGTCCGTGGCTCTGGCGTTTCAGGAAATGAACATGGGAAGCATCGGGGGCGGAAGCATTATCCGTCTGGGAAGCGCCTGGCGGCATCAACGATATACCTTCGCGATGGATATGGTGACCCAGGGGGGCGTGACGCGGTTTCAGCCGGGCGCCGAAATTTCGTTTTTTAAAAAACTGCTCTTGCTGAGGGCCGGGACAGGAACGATCCCTGAACATCCCCGTCAGCTCGTCGTGGGGATCGGGACTCTTCTGCCGCCCATCGAACTGGATTTGGCTTATGGTTTTCCATACAAAGATCTGGACCGTTCCAACGACCGCGTTCTGGTGAGCTTCACCTATCGTTTCGGAGCGCCCCTCCTCGGACAATATCTCGACGATTCCATCCGGAGCAAAGCCGCCGAGACGGAGATGAGCCTCAACAACCTGGAATATAAAAAGACGACGCTGGAAGCGGCCATCCGGGAAAACCGCGCGCTTTATGAAAAGATCGACAAGGACCTCAAGAGCACACGGGAGAAAACGGAAATCGCGATCGCGGATCTCGAAGGGGCGGACAAAAAGCTCGCCGAACAGAGGGAAAAACTCGTCAAGCTGAACCGCGAAATCGAAGAGCTTGAAAAGAAGAAATCGGCCGCTCAGGACGAACTCCGGAAATATCAGGTCCTCCAGCCGGAAATGGGCAGAAAGGTTTTCCGCCATACCGTCGTCAAAGGCGACACCCTGCGATCCCTCGCGGAAAAATATTACGGCGACGCCAACAAGTGGACCCAGATCTTTGACGCCAACCGCGACAAGATCAAGCGGGGCGCTCTCAAAGAGGGCGAAGTCGTCATCGTCCCCTAAAAAATACGGTCACGATGTTCAATCCGAAAAATCTGCCTTTCGTCAAGTTTCTTCAGGAAAAGATCACTCCGCGCTTCGTCCTGCTCTCGGAACGCGCGTTCGGCGTTTTCGGGCTCGGCCTCTCGGTCTGGATGGTTTATCGACTCGGCCCCGAAAGGATTTCCGCGAACCTCCACCTGATCAACTGGGGTTTTTTCGTCCTCGCCGCTCTCAAGGGGACGGAATTCGTGTTTGAGGCGCTGGCCTGGAAACTCATCACCTCCAGGCCCGACGCAAAAATCTCTTTCTGGCAATCGTTCAAGACGATCCTCGAAGGCAACGCGCTGAATTATATCACCCTCACGCGCATGGGGGGAGAGCCCCTCAAAGCCATCGCGTTTCGGGAAAAACTGGGGCTGGCGCGCTCCGCAGCATCCGCCATCGTGCTTAAATTTTGCGTCCTCCTGGGATTCTGGCTGGTCATCAGCGGCGGATTTGTGCTGGCGCTCTTTTCCACGGACCTGACCCTCGGCATCAAGTTCAGGATCGGCGTGGGCATCGGCCTTGTGACCCTTTTCATCGCCTCCGCCTCCTGGCTCCAGAGCATCGGGTTTTTCATTCCCTTCTCCTGGCTTCTGAAAAAATTTGAGTCCCAGACAGAATGGATGCAGGAACACGTGCTCCGGCTCTCCAGCCTGGACGAAGAAGTTTTCGACACCTATCGTTCCGGCAGGTTCCGCATTTCGCTCTCCGTGATCCTCTGCGCGCTCGTCTGGGTGGAAGAGCTTTTCTTCATCTGGCTCGTGCTTCAATTTTTGCACATCAGCGAATCGTGGGCGACGGCCGCGATCACCGGGACCATCGCGCTCCTCCTCAACCACCTCCTCTTTTTCATCCCCTGGCGCGCCGGAACCCAGGAAGGAACCATGGTGCTTTCCTTCACGATCCTGGGCCTCTCCGAACCCGCCGGGCTCTCCATCGCGATCTTGAAACGCCTGCGCGAACTTTTGTGGGTTTTCGCGGGACTCATTTTTTTCGCTCTGGAAACATTAAAATCCCCTCTCAGAACCGGAACAACAAGCCGGTGAAAACTCTTAAAAATATTTTCGTTTTATGTCTATTGTTCCCCGCGGCCGGAATTGTCCTCGCCCAGGAACACAAACCCCGTCCCAAAAAGAAAACGAACATTCAGAGGATCAAGGCGGCCATTCCGGAAGAGCTCAAGAATCCGGCGCGCAAAATAAAAAAAATGGCGGAACCCGTGACGGAAGCGGTGACGAAGACAGCCGAGACCGCGGCGAAAGAAGTGACGGAAGCGGCGATCCAGGCCCATTCCCTGGGCGGAAAAATTCTCCAGGGCATCATCAATGTCATGATCGCGGCGTCCCCGGGAAAAACCCGGGTCTATCTGCCCGCGCCCTCCTCCGACCCCAATTCCGGCGTCACCGTCGGCGTCCTGCCCGTTTTCCTTTTCGTGGACGACAAGGAAGTGGTCCGGCACATCCTGGCCCCTTCGCTCACCTATAACAAAATATTCAAAGCGAACGCGACATTCCGATATTATTGGTATCCGCGCCCCGGCTCGCAGTTTTTCACCCTCGCATCCTATGCCCTTGAGACGGACCGGCGCTTCACCTTGCGTTATGAGGACCCGAAATTTTTTAGGGATTGGCTCTATTTCAAGTTTGACTATACCATCCACCGCGACGGCGCCAACCGCTTTTTCGGATTTGGAAGCGATTCCCAGCTGGGGAGCCAGTCCAACTATACGCTCCGTGACAACCACCTTGAAACGATCGCGGGAATCAACTTTCTGGAATATTTCAGGTTCACGCTCGGTCACCGATTCCGCTTTGCCGAGGTTGTGGACGGGCCCATCGACAGCCTCCCCAAAATATCCAGGTTCAATCCTCTGCCCGCGGGCGTGGACAATCCCCAAACGACCATGGCCCAACAGGTCACTCTGTCCTATGATTCCCGCGACCTCGCCGTGGCACCCATCCGCGGACATTATTTTCAGATTTATGCCGAGCAGGCCGGGCGCATCGGGGGCGAAGTCAAATATGAAAGGCTGGGCGCGGACCTTCGGGGATATTATCCTTTCAGGAACGCCCGGTTCGTAACCGTCTGGCGCGGGCTCGTCGAGGGGGAAAACGGAAACGACAGCGTGCCGCTTTATGAGCGCGAGTGGCTGGGCGGAAAAGACACGCTCCGGGGTTTCGGCGAAGGCCGGTTCATCGACAACCATAAAATGATGCTGACCCTCGAAGAGCGCATTCGTTTTTACACCCTGAAAGCCTTCAATGTGAACATCGATTTCGAAGTGGCGCCTTTTTATGAAGCGGGAACCGTTTATCGCGAGCAAGACAAGTTCCGCCCGGCTGACCTCCATCATGTGTGGGGCGTCGGATTCCGAAGCATCGTGCGGCCCAATGTGGTGGGAGACATTGAAGTGGGATACAGCGAACAGGGCGTGGCGCTCTTCGTCGGAATTGATTATCCCTTCTAATTTATATAAAATTTATTTTCATGACATTTTATAAAGGCAAAACGGGGCAATGGTCCTGGATATTCCACCGCCTGACCGGGGTGGGGGTCCTCTTCTTTTTGTTCGCCCACATCATCGACACCATGCTGGTCGGCTGGGGCCCGGAAGTTTTCGACAAAGTCATGTCTGTTTATGCCCATCCGCTTTTCCGCACCGGAGAAGTTTTCCTCTTCGCGTCTGTTTTATATCACTCGTTGAACGGCGTGCGCATCATCATGATTGATTTTTGGCCCGGCATGACGAAATATCACGCACAGATTTTTAAAGTGATGATGGTCCTTTTCACCGCCATCATGATTCCCGTGGGATATCTTATGATCCGTCACATCTTCTCCTGACCATGAGCTCCAACACGCATTACGGAAGCCGCCCCGCACCCACCGCAAGCCGCTTTGAGCTTTACGCGTGGTTTTTCATGCGCGTGAGCGGCGTCCTCCTTTTGATCCTCGCCATCGGCCACCTCGTCATCATGCATTTGATCAACAGCATTGATAACGTGAATTATCAGTTCGTGGCCGGACGCTGGGCCGGAGATTGGGGGATGTTCTGGCGGAGTTATGATTGGCTCATGCTTCTCCTCGCCATGATCCACGGTTTAAACGGCCTCCGCACCATCCTGGACGATTATTTGCGCCCGGGACTTGCGCGCACTCTTTCCATGACCGCTTTATATGTCGTTGGTTTTATCTTTTTACTGATCGGGACTTTGGTCGTGCTGACTTTCCAGCCGCAAATGTGATGACATGAGCGTAAAAATACACAAATTTGAAGCAATTGTCGTCGGTGGCGGGGGCGCAGGCCTTTATGCCGCTCTGGCTCTTTCCAAAGAGAAAGTGCAGACCGCCGTCCTCTCAAAACTTTATCCCACTCGTTCTCACACGGGCGCAGCACAAGGGGGCATTGGAGCCTCTCTCGGAAACCGGGAACCGGACAACCCGGAATGGCACATGTATGACACGGTCAAAGGGTCGGATTATCTGGCTGACCAGGACGCCGTGGAAATCCTGTGCAATGAAGCCGTCACCACGGTTTATGAACTGGAACATCTGGGATTGCCCTTCAACCGCACCCCTGAGGGAAAAATAGACCAAAGGCGTTTCGGCGGACACACCCGGGACCACGGCAAAGCCCCCGTTCAACGCGCCTGTTTTTCTGCGGACCGCACCGGACACATGATTCTGCAGACGCTTTATCAACAGTGCATCAAGAACAATGTCACATTCTTTGATGAATATCATGTCATGGACCTCATCCTGGAAAACGGCGTCTGCAAAGGCGTTGTGGCTTATCAAATTTCTAACGGCGAAGTACACATTTTTCACGCCAAGTCCGTGTTGTTCGCGACCGGCGGTTCAGGCCGCATGTTCAAAATCACTTCCAACGCCCACGCTCTCACGGGCGACGGAATGGCCATTGCTCTGCGGCGGAAGATTCCTTTGGAAGACATGGAATTTTTCCAGATTCACCCCACAGGCATATACAAAATGGGCATTTTGCTCTCGGAAGCCTGCCGCGGAGAAGGCGGAATTTTGCGCAACAACAAAGGCGAGCGGTTCATGGAACGCTATGCCCCCACGATCAAAGACCTGGCGCCTCGCGACATCGTTTCCCGCTGTATCTATTTTGAAGTGCGCGACGGCAACGGCATCAATGGCAAGGATTATGTTCATCTCGATTTGACACATCTCGGCAAAGAAGTGATCGAAACGAAATTGCCGGACATCGCGGATTTCGTGCGGACTTATATGGGCCTGGAACCTTCGACTGATTTGATTCCCATTCAGCCCACGGCTCATTATGCCATGGGGGGAATTCCCACGAATTTCAATTCCGAAGTCCAGATCGACGAGAAAAATAATGTCGTGAAAGGTTTTTATGCCGCCGGAGAATGCGCCTGCGTTTCCGTTCACGGAGCCAACCGCCTGGGAACAAACTCTCTCGTGGATATTTTGGTGTTCGGCCGCCGCGCAGGACTTTCGATGGCCAAATATTGCCGCGAAAATGATTTTTCGCCTTTGCCGGCGGACCCTGAAAAAGAAGTTTTGGCTCAGATTGAATGGCTCAGAAACGCTTCAGGAGAAGAAAAAGTTATTTCCGTCAGACAAGATTTGCAGAGCACCATGATGGACAACTGCGGCGTGTTCCGCACAAGCGAGACGCTTAAAAAAGCCCAGGCGGACATCGCAAAGCTCAAGGAACGATATAAAAAAATAAAAGTTTCCGACAAAAGCCAGGTTTTCAACACAGACTTGCTGGAAGCGATGGAACTCTGCAACTTGCTTGATTTGGCACAGGTCACAGTGGACGCGGCCTTGGCCAGAACGGAATCCCGCGGCGCACATTACCGGGAAGATTTCCCCAAAAGAAACGATGAGCAGTGGATGAAACATTCTTTCGCGACATTGACGGACAATAAGACCGATTTGAAATATAAACCTGTGGTCGTCACCAAATTCCAGCCCCAGGAGAGAAAATATTAATGAACGTTGAACTGAAGATCCAAAGGTTTGACCCGCTCAAGGACAAAGAGCCGCATTTCGAGACTTATACCGTCGACTGCGAGCCCACGGATCGTGTGCTGGACGCAATTCTGCAGGTGAAAGGGCTCACGGACGGGACCCTCACATTGAGGAAATCCTGCGCCCACGGCGTCTGCGGTTCTGACGGTATGCGGATCAACGGAAGAAACAGGCTGGCCTGCAAAGAACTGATACAAAATTTGGAACAGCCCATCGTGATCGAACCCATGAAGGGGTTCAAGATCATCAAAGATTTGGTCGTCGACATGGATGCGTTCTTTGACAAGTTCAAAGCGGTCAAACCTTATCTTATCAACGATGACGCGGCGCCTGAAAAAGAGCGCCTCCAGTCTGAGTCTGACCGCATGAAATTTGAAGACGCCACGAAATGCATCTTGTGCGCCTGCTGCACCACATCGTGCCCCACATTCTGGGCCGATTCCGAATTTCTTGGGCCGGCCGCACTTGTTGCCGCTCAAAGATTCATTTTCGATTCGCGCGACCAGGCTTCAGAAGAGCGCTTGAACATCGTCGGTGAAAAAGAAGGCGCCTGGCGATGCCGCACCATTTTCAACTGCACCGACGCCTGCCCCAGAGGCATTGAAGTCACAAAAGCGATCGGGGAAATTAAAAAAGAGGAATTATTCAGAAAGCTGTAGGGGCGATTCATGAATCGCCCCTGCGGGAATAAAATACCATGGGAAAATCATTATTAGATAAAGTTTGGGAATCACACAAAGTCAGGACCCTGCCGAACGGGAAAGATCAGGTTTTCATCGGCCTGCATCTGATCCACGAGGTCACAAGCCCGCAGGCGTTTCAGATGATCCGCGAACGCGGGTGGAAAGTGATGTTCCCTCAAAACACTTTCGCCACTGTGGACCACATCGTGCCCACGAAAAACCAGGTCCGGCCTTTCGCTGACGGCTTGGCAGAAGAAATGATGCAGGCGCTGGAAAAAAATACAAAAGATTTCGGCGTAAAAATGTTCGATTTTTCGACGAAGAAACAAGGCATCGTGCATGTGATCGGGCCGGAGATGGGACTCACTAAACCCGGCATGACCATCGCCTGCGGAGATTCCCACACGAGCACCCACGGCGCGTTCGGGTCCTTGGCTTTCGGCATCGGCACCACCCAGATCCGCGATTTGCTCGCGACTCAAACCTTGGCTCTCTCAAAGCCCAAACTCAGACGAGTCTCTGTTAAAGGCAAACTGGGCAAGGGAGTTTATGCCAAAGATGTTATTCTCGCCATCATCCGCAAACTTGGGGTGAACGGCGGCATCGGATATTGTTATGAATTCGGCGGGGAAGTGATCGACCGCATGACCATGGAAGAGCGGCTCACCATCTGCAACATGGCCATTGAAGGCGGAGCCAGGATCGGATATATCAACCCCGACAAAACCACTTTTGAATATCTCAAGGGCCGGGAACTTTCGCCCAAGGACGCGGATTTCGACAAAGCCGTTTCCTGGTGGACAGCCATCGCTTCCGATTCCGACGCGAAATATGACGACACGGTTGAGCTGAACGGATCCGAAATTGAGCCGATGGTCACCTGGGGCATCAACCCGGGCCAGGCGGTGCATGTGACAGAAAATCTTCCGAACCCCGACTCTTTGGCCGCCAACGACAGAGAAACGGCAAAAGAAGCTTATGCCCACATGTCGTTGAACCCTGGAAAACCCATCAAGGGCACACCCATAAATGTGGCGTTCATCGGGTCCTGCACAAATTCCAGAATTTCTGATTTGCGCGAAGCCGCCAAAGTGGTCAAAGGCAAAAAAGTCGCCGCAGGCGTGCGCGCAATGGTGGTGCCTGGGTCCCAGCAAGTGGACCAAGTGGCGCAAAAAGAAGGACTCGACAAGATTTTCACCGAAGCGGGATTTGAATGGAGGAACGCGGGATGTTCCATGTGCCTCGCCATGAACCCCGACAAATTGTCAGGCCGGGAAATTTCGGCTTCCTCCAGCAACAGAAATTTTAAGGGCCGGCAAGGTTCCGCCACGGGCAGAACGCTTTTGATGAGCCCCGCCATGGTCGCCGCCGCCGCGATCAATGGGAAAATTACAGATGTCAGGGAAATGCTGTAGGGGCGATTCATGAATCGCCCGTACGGGAAGGTATAAATATGTCAAAAACACTGGAAGCCTTAAAGATAAAATCCATCTCAGGACGAGCCGTTCCTGTGCCAGGCAACGATGTGGACACGGACAGGATCATCCCCGCGAGATATCTGAAATGCGTCACTTTCGATGAGCTGGGAAAATATGTTTATTATGACGTCCGCTTCAACGAAGACGGAACTCCCAAAGATCATCCTTTCAACGATCCCAAATATAAAGGCGCAAGCATTTTGATCGTGGGCAGAAACTTTGGCTGTGGATCGTCAAGAGAACACGCACCCCAGAGCATCCTGCGCTATGGCATCAAGGCCATCGTGGGGGAATCTTTCGCTGAAATTTTTGCGGACAACTGCGCGGCCATCGGACTCCCCGCAGTCACGACGCAACCCGGAGACATCGCAAACTTGATGAGCGTCGTCCAAGACGACCCGGCCTGCGATGTCAAAGTCGACATCGAAAATAAAGAAATTTCATACGGCGATTTCCAGATTTCCATCAGCATTCCCGAACAAGCCAGAAGCGCGTTTGTGGCAGGCACCTGGGATTCAACTGCAGAGCTTTTGTCTGCGGAAACCCAAATCAAATCCGTTGCCGCAAAGCTTCCGTACAACAGCAATTTCAAATAAAAAAGAGGAATCTCCCATGAAGAAAAAAGATCTGGTATTGAACGTTTCTGAACGCGCCCGCGTGAGCCACTCGGTGGCCAACCGCGTGATCAAATCCCTCGTCAAAGGCATCGCTGGCGCCATGTCAGAAGGAGAAACCATCACGCTTTCGGGATTGGGAACCTTCCGCATCAAGGCGAGAAAGGCCAAACCTGCCCGCAACCTTCAGACAGGCCAAGCGGTTTATCTTCCGGCCGGCAAAAAGATTTCTTTCAAGCCGAGCCTTGCTTTCAAGCGGCTCCTCAAAGACGCCTCCGTGCCTGTCGGAGCCAACAATTGACCGAGAAAGTCAAAGTCCGCGGCCTGGCCAGAATCGCCGGGTGGATTTTCGTCCTCTGGGGCGGGACCATCGCCTTCAAAGGGCTTTTTGATTCATTCTTCGGCGAACCCGAAGCGAATTTTTATTCTCCCGAGAAGTGGCAGTTCGTGACCCAGGAACAGTGGACCCGATGGAGCGGCTTTGAAATGGCTTATGGACTGGCGAGCATCGGACTCGGTTGGGCCTGCTGGGAAATGGCGAAACTTTTGCCCGAATGGATTGAGCGGAACAAACATAAACTGGACCCTGATTTCCTGTGATCGAACCCTCTAAAAAACTTTCCAGCCTTCCGCCTTATTTATTTTCCAGGATCAACACGCTCAAACTGGAAGCTCACGCCAAGAATCTGGACGTGATCGATTTGGGCATGGGAAACCCCGATTTTCCGACCCCGCCCCACATCATCGAACGCCTCTGCGAAACAGTGAAAGAGCACCCGCGCACGCACCGATATCCTCAGGCCAAAGGCATGCCTAAATTCAGGGCCGCCGCGGCTGAGTGGATGGAAAAAAGATTTGGAGTTTCTCTCAACCCCGAGAAAGAAGTTTTGGCATTGATCGGGTCCAAGGAAGGCATCGCGCATTTTTGCATGGCTTATCTGGACCCGGGCGATGTCGCTCTCGTGGGGAACCCGGGATATCCCGTGCATTTCAACGGCGTCATCCTTGCGGGAGGAACGGTGGAATATGTTCCACTCAAACCCGAAAACAAATGGCTCCCGGACCTGGCCAAGATCCCCGAAAAAACCGCCCGGGCCGCCAAGATCATGTTTTTGAATTATCCCAACAACCCCACGGCCGCGGTGGTGGACGACCTCAAATTTTTTGAAGAAGTGGTGGCTTTCGCGAAAAAATACGACATACTCGTCGTGCACGACAACCCTTATTGCGACATCACTTTCGACGGCTATGTTGCGCCTTCTTTCCTCCAGGTGCCCGGAGCGCGGGATGTCGGCGTGGAATTTTTCTCTTTCTCTAAAACATACAACATGGCCGGCTGGCGCGTGGGATTTGTGGTGGGCGACCAAAAATTGATCGCGCCTCTGGAAAAGTTCAAATCATTTTTGGATTATGGCGTGCCGTCATTCGTTCAGCTTGCCGCGGCCTGGGCCTTGAAAGCGCCGCAAGATTGCATCAAAGAAATTTCCAAACGCTATGAAGTCCGGAGAGACGCCATGGTGAGCGGCCTCGCCAAGATCGGGTGGCAAGTGGACAAACCCAAAGCCACGATGTATCTTTGGGCTCAGCTCCCCGAAGGGTTCCGAGACAAGGGTTCTTTGGCCTTCTGCGAAAATCTCCTCAAAGAAACAGGGATCGTGATCGCCCCGGGCGCAGGGTTTGGGCCTTATGGCGAGGGCTATGTCCGCATGGCCCTGGTCACTCACGACAACCGTTTCCACGATGCGCTTTTGCGCCTCAACAAATTCCTCAAATTAAAAGAGATCAAAAAATGAAAACCGTAGGCATTGGACTCATCGGACTCGGAACCGTCGGAACCGGAGTGATCAAGGTTCTGCAAAAACAAAAGGACATCATCCGCCACCGCGTGGGCGCTCAGGTTCATTTCGCGCAATATTGCGACAAGTTCATCAAGGCCAAGTCCGACATGGGGATCACAGCCGCGCAAGTGACCGACGATTATAAAAAACTCCTCAACAACAACGATGTGGACATCATCGTAGAACTCATCGGCGGTTATGAACCGGCCCGCACGATTATTTTGGAATCGCTTAAATCCGGCAAACATGTGGTGACCGCCAACAAAGCGGTGCTCGCAAAACACTGGGACGAAATTTTGACCACCGCGCAAAAACACCGGCGGCTGGTTTATTTTGAAGCGGCGGTCGGCGGGGGAATCCCCGTGATCCAGGGCCTGCACGAAGGACTTGCCGCCAACAAGATCCGCAAAATCACGGGCGTACTGAACGGCACCACCAATTTCATCCTTACAAAAATGCAGGAAGAAAACATGACATTCGCGGACGCTCTCACGGAAGCGCGCCGTTCCGGCTTTGCCGAATCAGATCCCACCTTCGACATCGAAGGCATCGACACCGCTCACAAACTCGCGATCCTCTCTTCCATCGCTTTCGGCGGATGGGTCAAGATTTCAGACATTTTCACCGAAGGCATCGCGAAACTCGACCTCTTTGACCTCAAGATCGCAGAAAAAGAATTCGGGTTTGGATTAAAACTCCTGGGCATCGCCAAAGAGCATCAAGGCAAAGTCGAAGCGCGTGTCCACCCGACATTTTTGCCTTTGTCGCACCCATTCATGTCGGTTAAAAATGAATACAACGCCATCTCCATCGACGGAGATGTGGCGGACGACGTCATGTTTTACGGCAAAGGCGCGGGACAAATGGCGGCGGCAAGCGCGGTGGTCTCTGACATCATTTTCGTGGCCCGCCACATCGCGGAAGACACGGCCGGGCGCCTCCCCTATGTGACCTATGATGAAAAGAAAAAAATAAACCTGCTCGCTTTGGACCATGTCAAATCCAAATATTATCTGCGGTTCACCACCGAAGACCGGCCGGGAGTGCTCTCCAAGATCACCGGCATATTGGGCGACGATGGCGTTTCCATCGCTTCCGTGTTTCAGCCGCCGGTTCCGGACGACCGCAAAAAATATCCCAACGCCAACATTTTGATCGTGACCCATGGAGCGCTTGAAGGCAATGTCCGGAAAGCCATCCAGACCATCGACAAACTCAAAATCATCAAATCCAAAACGGTCCTGATCCGCATCGAAGACTAATGGCTTATCAAGGCATTATAGACCGTTACCAGGAATTTCTCCCAGTAACCCCCAAAACTCCCGTCATCACCCTGCACGAGGGCCAGACGCCTCTCATCCCGGCAAAGAACCTTTCCAGAGAAATCGGGGGGGACGCTTATGAAATTTATCTGAAGTTTGAGGGCATGAACCCGACGGGATCCTTCAAAGACCGCGGGATGACGATGGCCGTTTCGAAAGCCGTTGAGGCAGGAGCCAAAACCATCATCTGCGCTTCCACAGGAAACACTTCTGCTTCCGCCGCGGCCTATGCCGCCCAGGCTGGGATCCAGTGCGCGGTCTTGATCCCTTCCGGCAACATCGCTCTTGGCAAACTTTCCCAGGCCCTCATGCACGGCGCCAATGTTATCTCGATCAACGGCAATTTTGACGATGCTCTCTCCCTCGTGAAAGAAACGGCGGAAAAATATCCCATCACTCTGGTCAACTCTTTGAACCCCGACAGAATTGAAGGCCAAAAGACAGGAGCCTTTGAAATTGTGGATGATCTTGGCGAAGCGCCGGACTTTCAGTTTATGCCTGTGGGAAACGCTGGAAACATCACGGCTTATTGGAAAGGATACACGGAATATTGCAACAAGGGCCGATGCATCAACCTCCCCAAAATGATGGGGTTTCAAGCGGCGGGCGCGGCGCCCCTCGTGAGCGGTAAACCGATCAAATCGCCTGAAACAATTGCGACAGCCATCCGAATTGGCAATCCTGCTTCATGGAAACAAGCCATGGCCGCAAAAGAACAGTCTGCAGGCGTGATTGATTCCGTGACAGACGAAGAAATTTTGGAAGCTTATAAACTGTTGGCGAAGACCGAAGGCGTTTTTTGTGAGCCGGCATCCGCGGCGGGCGTGGCGGGGCTGATCAAATATTTGAAAGCAGGCAAGATGGAAAAAAGAATCGCGAAACTCCGGATTGTCTGCATCCTGACAGGCCACGGGCTCAAAGACCCTGAACGGGCCATCCAAACCATCCACAAACCCGAAAGCATTCCCGCAGACATGGCGTCTCTCAAGAAAGCGCTGTCGTTATAACCCTTTAATCTCCTCCAAAAAATCAGACAAACTGCCTTTTAAATTCTTCTCGCCGAAGACATCGAACTTGCGGGCTTTTCCGAGCACACTCAAAGGCTGTTGGGTCATTCCCGTGATGACGAGACGGATGTTGCGTGATCCGCAGTCTTTGTGCATTTTTTCCAAGACATAGAGCCCCGTCGCGTCCATATGAAGGACTTCTTGCATGTCCAGGATCAATATTTTGGGAGGCGTCTCCATGAACCGGACCGTCTGCAGGAGTTTGTCCGCCGCCCCAAAGAAAAAGCTTCCCTGAATTGAGAATATTTCCACGCCTGCAGGAATTTCGGGCACTGCTCGGGCATCTGAAATTTCCGCGTTTCCGCTTTCTTCTGTGTCCCGAGCAAAAGCTTTCACCTGGGTGATGTCCGCCATGTTTTTCATAAACAGGAACGAAGCCAGAACCATGCCCACTTCCACGGCCACGGTGAGATCGACGAAGATGGTCAGAAAAAATGTGGTGAGAAGAACCGCAACATCGCTCCTTGGGCCTGAGAGCAGAGAGCGGAAAGAACGCCATTCAGACATGTGGTAACTGACCACAACGAGGATTCCGGCCAGACAGGCGAGGGGGATTTTTTCCGCGAGAGAACCCGCGCAGAGAAGGATGATCAAGAGAACAAGGGCGTGGACCATTCCGGCAACTGGGGTCCGTCCTCCGTTTTTAACGTTGGTGGCTGTCCGGGCAATGGCTCCCGTGGCAGGGATCCCACCAAAAAGTGGGGACACGATGTTGGCGATCCCCTGGGCCACGAGTTCCAGGTTGGACTTGTGCCGGCTCCCAATCATGCCGTCCGCAACAACCGCAGACAAAAGTGATTCAATGGCCCCCAAAAGCGCGATTGTCACAGCTGAAGGAAACAGCTGTTGGACTTGCGACCAGCTGAAACTCGGCCAATGAGGGGAAGGCAATGCAGTGGGAATGCCGCCGAAACGGCTGTGGATGGTTTCCACGGGGAGGTTGAGAGACCAGGCAATGGCGGTGCACGCGACGAGCGCGACGATGGGCCCCGGGACCCTGTGCCAGTTTTTCGGCCAGAAGCTGATGCAGAGGATGGTGAAGAGGGCCAGGAAAGGAGAATAGAGGTTTATCGTCGGAAAAGCCTGGACATAAGCGGCCCATTTGGGCAGGAACTCTGCTGGAACCGACGCCATTTGAAGGCCGAAAAGGTCTTTGATTTGCGTGCTGAAGATGATGACCGCGATGCCTGAGGTGAACCCCGTGATCACAGGATAAGGAATGAATTTTATGGCGCTCCCGAAACGGGCAAGGCCCATGCCGATCAGGAGCAAACCCGCCATCAGCGTTGCGATCACCAATCCGTCATATCCAAACCGGGACGCGATGCCGGAGACAATCACGACGAACGCTCCCGTGGGACCTCCGATTTGCACCCGGCTTCCTCCGAGGAGGGAAATCAAAAATCCTGCCACGATGGCCGTGAAAAGGCCACGCTCCGGAGGCAGGCCGGAAGCGATTGCGAAAGCCATCGCCAGAGGGAGTGCCACCATGCCCACAACGATGCCGGCCTGGAGGTCGGCCCTAAACTTCTGCCAGGAATAATCGCGGAGACAAACGACGGATTTTGGGATGAACATAATTCGAATTTATGTTTTCAATTTTAACATATCAGTTCAGCCAAATATTCTGCGCGCCGAGATGAAAGGGGGAATGGGCGGCTCCAAGAGGCCGTGCTTCTCAGCAAAAAGAAGGCTCGCAGGTTTCACCGTGAACCGTCCGAACTTTTTATTGATCTCGTCGGTGACACCGTTCACCCTGCGCCTCCGGCCCATCGCCTCAAATAAAAATTCCTGCCACTGCGTTGGAACCATTCCTGAAACACTCACCCCGATCAGCCGGACCGATTGTTCCAGGACAGTTTTTTCCATGATCTTCAAAGCCGCGCTGAAAATTTCAAACCCGTCGTTCATGGGGTCAAAAAAGCGGTGCTCGTGGGAAAATGTGGTGAAATCTTTGTATCGGATCACCAGAGAAACGATGCGGCCCTCGAGTCCGCGCCTGCGAAGACGGAACGCCACTTTTTCACTCAGGCGGAGCAGATAAGATTTCAGGATTTCCGGATCTGTTGTGTCGCGGGGAAAAGTCGTGCTGTGGCCCATGGATTTTTCAAAGTCAGCGTCTGAATTTTTTTTAACGGGATCCATGTCCCTCCCAAGCCCCACTTTTTTCAGCCAATAAGCCCAGACGCCGAAATGGTGTTCCAGGAATCCGATCTCTGATCGACCAAGCTCTGCGCAGGTTTTAATGCCGAGGTCGTTTAATTTTTCTTTTATTTTGCGCCCGATGCCGGAAACCTTCTCCACGGGCATTTCTGAGAGGAACGCCGGAACATTTTCAGGAAGGACGACCGTGATCCCGTTGGGCTTTTTGACTTCTGAAGCCATTTTGGCCAGAACTTTGTTGGGCGCGACTCCTACGGAACAAGGAAGCCCGATCTGTCGGCTCACCTTTTGCTGAACCAGCGCCGCGATCCCGAAACCGTCCGTCCCAAAGCATTTCAAGCTCCCCGTCACATCCAAAAACGCTTCGTCGCAGGAGTTCATCTCCACCACATCCGTGAAAGATTCCAGGACTTCCAAAATTTGCGCCGTCGCGTCCATATATTTGTCCGTGTTCCCGTCCACGGCAATGATCTCGCGGGAAAGTTTTTTTGCTTCATAAAGATTCATGCCCGTTTTCACGCCAAAAGCTCGGGCTTCATAGGAAGCGGTGAGGATGACGGAACGGCGGCGGGAATCCGCGACGACAACGATGGGTTTGCCTCGCAAAGACGGCGTGGACTTCTGCTCGACGGAAGCGAAATAAGCGTTCATGTCCACATGAAGGATGACGCGGTCTCTGGAGGAGCGATTCATGAATCGCCCCTACACACCAAGATGCCGTCGCGCGCGGCGGTCTTTCTGTTTTCTGATTTTTTGAATGTCTTTGAGGCGCTGAGAAGTTTGGGGAGAAATTTTCATCTCGATCTGGTCCACCAGTTCGCGCAAAGCCAAAAACCGGTTCAAAGAACGCTGGCGTTCGCGCTGAACCTTGACCTGCAGGTCCAGAGGGGGATAAGTCAAAATCACCGCGTTCTCCGTCTTGTTTATTTTCTGGCCGCCCTTGCCGCCGCCCCGGGCGAATTGTTCGCTGATGGTTCGGACATCAATGTTCAATTGTTTGATGCGGGCAAGGAGCTGATCCAATTTCCCTTGAGAGACGGGGAAATTTTCGTTGAGGTTCATACCCTCACGAAATCAAAACAAAACGGAACCCCATTGGCCACCAAATTAAAACTGTGTCCGGAAGGTTCGCCATAAATTTCCACCGCGTCCGACATGGCGGCCACCCATTCCTGAATTTGGCCTTCAGGGAACGCGAAGATCTCCACCCGTTCCGAATTGGGAACATCGTTCTTCTCAAAGGAGTCGCGCAGGTTGTTGCCTTCCCTGACGGTGCCTTTCATGACCGCGATGCGGGCGTTCCTGTTTCTGCGGATGAGTTTGTCCATCTTGTGGGTGGCCACATTCCCGCACTCAATCCAGAGCTTGGTCGCTCCGGCCTCATCCAAAGCGATCAAGTCCGGCCTAAACTCCTGGTCAGAGATCGCGGGGTTTTTGGAACTGATGGAAACCTGGGGATTTTCGTCGAAGAAAAGGATGAATGCCGCCAGCTTCAAAGCCATGTGTTCCGCCGTCTCCGTTTCCTGGCTCACGAGCACAAGTTTTTTTGCTGACTGGCCCAGGTGAACGGAACAGCGGATCTGCATGGGCGGATTTAAAACCCCTTTTTTAAGAGGAGATATAGGACCGCGCAAAGCCCGCCCGCGATCAGGAGCATGGATTTGATATCGTAAATGAAATAGGGGAAAATCATGAGGATAACGCCGAAGGTGACTTGAAGTGAACGCCCTTGTTTGCGGCCATATTTAAAAAGAACAAAACCGATGCCGCTCACGAGCATTGACACCATGATGGAACCAAACGTGAAACCGCCGGACTGAGTCATTTCCGCAATAGCTTTCACATCTGGATCCATAATATCTCCCTAAATTCCAGCATTATTTTTTCTTATATCCATAAAGCCATTTCGCCGTTGTCCCGCCGATGTTCTCCACCGTGTGAAGTGCTTTGGCCGGAATGAAACATTCTTCGCCAGGCCCGATCTCTTTCGATTGCCCCGAAATCTCAAGCCGAAGTTTACCTTCCGCCACCATCAAGAGCTCGTCCACATCGTGCACATAATCCACCCAAATCTGCCTCGGAGGGTCCACCCAAAGCCCGCAAGAATATCCGCGCGAGGCCCAGGATTTTTTGATTTTATGTTGATCGAGTCTCACTATTATTTTTTCTCTGAAATCCTATAACGGGCTTTAAACTCTTTCAGAAATATTTTCATAGGCCGCGTCTGTTTTTTAGCAATATCATCCTCTGCTTTTTCAAGCAGTTTCATCAACCTTCTTCCAACTTCTTCATGAGATAATGTTTTACCCTTACGGATGTCCGATTCTCCTTCAGATATCTTCTTCATAACATAATGCGAATATCTTTGTTTATTCATACAGCTCAGCCGCTCCGATTTTCTTCTTTTCACTAACGCGCAACGCTCGCAATTTTTTATTGAGTCGCTCATATAGCACGCCACTTCGTTTGTCGTGCTACAACGCTCCAAAGGAATTATGAATAAAAAATCACTCGCTTAAAGCCGCGCGTTTAGCGTTCAAAGAAGAAAATCTCCGCTTCGTGTTCTTTCCGTAATAATGCAACTATTCGTCAATATCCTGTACTTCTTTCTTAACAATATAGTCCCAGCTATCTCTCCAATACTCCTTACGATGTTTCAAGTAATCATCGTACATGTCCCTTAGTGCTTTTTCACGGACCCAGGCATCAGCAGAATAAATAATATTTAGATTGTCATAAGGAATTTCACAAATTTGACTCTCGTATATTTTTTCTACTTTTTCAATGGCTTCGCCATTCAGAATAGCGATATTTGATTCGATCATTTTTTGATAATCTTTTTTTGCATTATTTCTGCCCACTAGCGCTAAGGATTCATGAAGAATAATATTCAAAAGCTCTTCGCTTGGTTCAAAAGTTAGTTTATTATTACCCGATTTTTGATGCGTTTCCACTTCTTTCTTTTCCTTTTTCAATAATTCATGAAAGTAGCGTTCAACATGTTTTTGCCAATCCTCAGATGTTTGTTTTTTGCGTGCGATCTCTTCTTCAGTAAATAAAGGATTGATTGTTGAGTTGTGCTTTTGATTTTGAATCTTCTCAACTTTATCAGATTTTTCTCTCTGCACATAAAAAGCAACGATTTGTCTAAGCTTGTACCCTATAAATGCCAGAGCCGTAATTGTAATAATGAAGTATATATCCATTTTTATTTAGCTCCTAATATCGTCTCATTAAAACAATTTTCATCCCTTTTTCAACATGATCCAAGTTTGCATAGCGATAAGCACGATTTGAAAACTACCAACGATTACGAGTGCCCAATTTATTTTAATTAATTGCTGTGCATACTTTTCATTAGAGTTTGCAAGGTGAAAATCTGTAACAATTCTTGCTCGAGCCCTGTCACTATCACTAGTAAGGGCATTCTGATTTAAAAATTGCCTTTGAACTTCAGTCAAACCCATGGTATTTATTAAGTTAGAATCCATTTCACTCTCCTTATGATCCTGCTTCAAGCTCGCGACACCGATCATTTCGACTTGCGTTCCTTTGATATGAATATCCATACCATGAAAATTGAGCGACAGCAACTCAAATTTCATGGTATGTTTTTATATTATTTCTCGTCGCCCGGGGAGCTGTTTTCAAGACACCATCCAGATTTAACTCGTCAGATTCCCATTGCATCGGATTGTCCAAAATATATTGCCGAATGTGATCCAATGACTTATCCGTACGAATAATATGTTCATAATAATTCCGTTGCCAAAGTCGTCCGAAAAATTGCGGCCACCCATATTGTTTAACCCCATCAGAATATCGTTTCGTAGTCATGGATTTAAACCGATGAACCACATCAGGCAACGACAATTTTGCTGTAGGGGCAGGCCCCCGTGCCTGCCCTGAAACTTGTACCTGCCCTTCAACCCGTAATTGCCCGATCAGATTCCATGATCGTTTATTTAAATCCAATGTTTGCATATTTATATTCTGCAATTGCAACAAATCATTCATCGAATCTGACGAATTATTTGTTTGTATATGTGACAATGAAATTGGTGAATATTTGCGGGGGATGGG
>JAKFYJ010000065.1 GCA_021730935.1 Elusimicrobiota bacterium | reverse complement strand
GTCCGGCCCGATTCTTTTGTTTTCGACGATCTCCAATTTTAGAGCTTTATGGACGCTCGGAAATCCCTTGCCTTCAAACGAGGTCTTGGCGCTTTCTCCGCCGATCCATATCGGAGCGATGAAATAAACCGCTTCGTCCACTTCTCCCGATTCAATAAATTCTGCCGCGACGTTCCCGCCTCCTTCAACCAGGAGCCGGGAAATGCCTCTTTCAGCCAGCTCATTCATAAGACCGGGAATCTTTATGTTTTTATAAACCCAGGTCGGGGAGTCATCGTTAAAAACTTTCGACGTTTTCGGAATCTTCCCGCTTTTCGTGAGAATGATTCGCACGGGATTTCTCCCGGCCCCATGGCTCGTAAGCTCCGGATTGTCCGTCCGGACTGTTTCCGCTCCCACCAGGATCCCGTCGCATTCCGATCTTAATTTATGAACGAGATTTCGAGATTCGCCGGAACTGATCCATTTGGAATCTCCTGAGCGCGAAGCGATTTTGCCGTCCAGCGAGACTGCGGATTTCAGGATCACATACGGTTTTTTTTGAGAAGAAAACTTTATGAAGGAACGGTTCAGTTCCCTGGCTTCTTTCTCGAAAACGCCGCTTGTGACTTTGATCCCAGCGGACTTGAGCGTTTTAAAACCGTTTCCATGAACCACAGGATTGGGGTCCGCCATGGCGGCGACGACTTTTTTTATGCCCGAACCGATGATGGCGTCCACGCAGGGCGGCGTTTTTCCCCAATGACAGCAAGGCTCAAGGCTCACATACATCGTGGCACCCCTGGCCCTTTTGCCCGCAGTTCTCAGAGCGCGAATCTCGGCGTGAGGCCCTCCGAATTTAAGGTGAGCGCCTTCCGCGATGAGCCGGCCGCCCTTGACGATGACACAGCCGACGAGAGGGTTCGGGCTGGCTAGAGGGTGTCCCCTTTTTGCGAGCTCGAGACAGCGTAAAATCCATTTGCGGTCATCGTTCAAGGTTTTTTAACTTCATCCATTGGAACGAGAGTGATTTCGATTCGGCGGTTCTTGGACTTGCCTTCGTTCGTGCTGTTGTCGGCAATCGGCCTGAAATGGGCGTATCCAGCCGCGGAAACGATGCCCGGGTTGATCCCGCAGACTTCAGACAAATATCGGGCGACGGTGGTGGCGCGGGCGGTGGAGAGTTCCCAGTTGGACGGAAATTTCTCCTTGAGCGCTCCGCCGATCGGAACATTGTCCGTGTGTCCCTCGATGCGGATCTGTTTGTTTTGAACTTTTTTAAGAACGTTCGCGACTCGCTCCAAGACTTTTTTTCCGGCAGGGTTCACGTCCGCTTCTCCGGAATTGAACAGAATTTTATCCACCATGTTGACGGAAAGTTTGTTTTGGAGCTGGGTGATCTGGATGGAACCCTGCTCAATTTCGCTTTTCATATCCTTGACCAGATCTTCATAGGTGTTTTTGAGCTTGCTCACTTCTTCCTGCTTTTGACGCTCAATTTCGCTCTTCTGTTTCTCGATTTCCTGTTTTTCTCGCGTCATGTCCGCGAGCCTCTGCTGAAGTTCGCTTTTGCTCGAATCCATGTCTTTCAGGAGCTGGGCGTTGCTTGATTCGAGGCCCGCTTTTGATTTCTCAAGTTCCGCTTTGGCTGATTCAATGGCGGTGAGCTTGGCCTGAATGTCGGAAATTTTTTGCTGGGCATCCGCAACGTTCGCATTGCATTGCGCGAGCTCGGCCACTTTGGCATCATAAACCTTTTTGGGAATCCGTCCCATGGCGAACGCGGAGGAGGCCAGAGCCGTCATCAAGAATACCGTTAATAATGTTGTTTTGTTCATTTGTCCGCCTCCCGGTTTATTTTATCTGCCGTAACTCAAACGCTCAATCAGAAACAGAGGCAAACTGGCCTGGTTCATCTTGTCCTGCACCGCCTTGATATCATATTCACAGCGGATGAGTTTCACTTCGTGCTTGTCCGTGTCATAGATCACGCCGCAGGCCCGCGTGTCTCCGTCCCGAGGCTGGCCCACGGACCCGACATTCACGATCATTTTTCCTTGGGGATCATAGGTCACGGGTTCACCTTCAGGAAGCGGTTTGTGCTGGATCATGCCCAGAGAATCCGTGAAAAAAGTGCAGGGCACATGTGTGTGCCCGATGAAACAAATCGGGGTGCGGAAAAATTCGAGGTTGTCGAGATATTGCCTTGCGGTCAGGAGATACTCGTCGGTCGGGTCTCTTGGGGACCCGTGAGCCATTGTGAACAGAGACCCGTCGATCAGTCTGGGAAGCCTCATGAGGAAACTTTTGTTCTCTTCCTTGATCTTGCGCTTGGTGAAACTCAAAGCCCGCACGGCCATGTCGTTGAACCAGGTGGTCTCCTTGAGCCCCACCGCCGCGAAATCATGGCTTCCTCCGGTCACCTGCACTTTCTTGAGAGAGGCAATGCGTTCGATGCACTCGTTGGGATTTGGGCCGTAACCCACAATGTCGCCCAGACAAAGGAAAGATTGAATCCTTTCTTTTCGGAAAGCGGCCAGCACAGCGTCCAACGCTTCAAGGTTGGAGTGGATGTCAGAGATTACACCATAACGCATTACTTGATATTTTAGGAAATAGGCGTGGTTATCGCAAGGAATACCGCTTTAAAGGTTTTTGCCACTCGGACGATTCTCCAGGGTTGCCGGAGAGTCCGATAAAGCCATTCAAGTCCGGCGCGCCTCATCCATAACGGCGCTCGGCTTATTTTTCCAGAGAGAACATCCAGGCTCCCCCCGATTCCAAGAGCCGCCGCTCCGGCCAATTTGTCTTTATGTCTATAAATCCATTTTTCTTGTCGAGGAACTCCGAGCGCCGCAAAAACAAATTTGGGTTTGAGCGCGAAAACTTTTTCGAGTTCGCGCGCTTCTTCGGCGGCCGTGTGATATCCGTGAACGGTTCCCGCGAGCTCGAGTCCGGGACACATGTTTCGCAGATTCCGTCCTGCCGCCTCCGCGATTCCAGGGGCACCTCCAATCAAAGCGGCGCTCCATTTTTTTTGGGCGGCAAGCGAGCAGAGTTTGAGCATAAGGTCAATGCCCGGAATCGTTTCCTGGAGAGGAAATCCCTTTATTTTTGCGATGAATCCCATGCCTGTCGACTCGGGAATGCAGAAGTCAGACATGTTGAATATTTCCGCAAGCAAGGGATCTTTCATTGAGGCTTCGAGCATGAGCGGATTGACCGTCAGAATTTGGGTGAAAAGTCCCTGGGATATTCTGTCTTCGATCAACGGCAACAAATGATCAAGCGGAATCGCGTCGACTCTTCCGTTTAATATTCTGAAGGACGGGAAATTATGCAGGCGTTAATTCTTCTTTAACGGGAACGGCGGTGTTGGGCGAGTCTTTTCTGAGCTTCATCGAGAGGACTTTGGAGATTCCGAACTCCTGCATGGTCACTCCATAAAGGACATCCGCCATTTCCATGGTGCGCGGGTTGTGCGTGACCACGAGGAACTGGATGCGCTGGGTGAACTCTTTGACGAGGTTCAGGAACCGTCCCACATTAGCGGGGTCCCAGGGAGCGTCGACTTCGTCCAGGACGCAGAAGGGTGAGGGTTTGACCATGAAGAAAGCGAAGAGGAGGGAAATCGCCGTGAGCGCTTTTTCTCCGCCGGAGAGGAGAGCGATGTTCTGAAGCTTTTTGCCGGGCGGCTGAGCCACGATGTCGATGCCGGTCTCGAGGAGATTGTTCTCGTCGGTGAACACCAGGTCGGCCACACCGCCTTCAAAAAGGGTGCCGTAAATTTTTCGGAAGTTTTCGCGCACTTTCGTGAAGCTTTCCTTGAATTGTTCCCGCGTCGTGCCGTTGATCTGCTGGATCGCGCTTTTCAGATCTTCGCGCGCCTTGGCGAGATCCTGCGTTTGAGTGTTCAGGAAATTGAACCGTTCCGAGAGAGCCTGATGCTGTTCCGGGGCTTCCAGGTTGACTGAGTTCGCCATGGATTCGACGCGTTTCCTGAGCCGCGCAATTTCTTCTGCGTCAGCGGGCTCGGGCTTGAATTCTTTTTCAAGCTGTTCAAGCGTGAGCTGATACGTCTCTTCCATTCTGGAAAGGACATTTTTCTTGTCGGACTGGAGGGTCCGGAGGTCCAGCTCCATGCTGTGAAGCGTTTCGGTCAGTCCCGTCTGCCGTTCCCGCGTGCTCTGAATCTCGCTCAGAAAAACTTTGTTCTTTTCTTCGCGTTCCGTTTTCACTTTGAGGAGACTCTCGATGATCTGGGACGTCTTGTTTTTCTCTTCCTGGAGTTTGAGGATGTTTTCCGCTTCCTCGGAAGACCGTTTGAGGGCCGCTTCAGCTTTTTTATGATAATCCCCGATCTCGGCTGAAGAAGATTCCCGTTCTTTGACGGAACGGTTCAGCTGTTCTTCCCAGCCCCGGAGAGACTGTTCGCGTTTTTCATAATCCGAATGGAAAGTTTCAAAACGGATTTCGGTTTCCTTGGAGATGACTTCAAGCTCATGTTCTTTGGTGAGCGACGCGTCAATTTCGGATTGAAGCCCGGTCCGTTCCGTTTCTTTTTGAGAAAGCAGTTCGTTGGACTCTCTGACGATGGCGGTGAAAGTTTCGATCTTGGAGTGAATGTCTGCCAGATCTTTCTGATATTGCGCCTGGGAATCTTTGAGGAAAGCCGCTTCTCTCAGGGAGAGATCCAGCTCTTCCTTCTTTTGAGCGACGATGTCTTTCCAATGCTCTTCCTGAAGGCTGTGTTTCCCGAGCTGGGCGGTTTTTTCTTCGAGAGCCGTTTTCAAATTCTCGCAGTCCATTTCCGCGCCGAAGAAATCTCTCTCGACATTTTTAAGGAGATCCGTGTTGGCCGCGATTTCCCGTTCCAAATTGGAGAGCGCCAAAAATTCGTTCTGGAAACTTTCCACGGCTTCGCCGTCTTTGACCGGCTCCACCTGAGGGAGGTCGCTTCCGCCGTCAATGATTCCGGCGTCATAAAGCGTGTTTCCGGCCAAAAACGCCTGGCCGAAAAGATATCTCTTGAGGGAGTCCAGTTCCGGAGCGCACTGCACAAAATTGAGGAGAGAATTGGCGTTGGGCATCTGGCTGAGGTCGGGAACCTGGATCGCAGGAATTTTCTCCAGGATGAGGCATCGGGCGCGGCCCAGGGAATGTTCTTTGAGCCAGGCGAGCGCGTCCCTGGCCTGGTCGGTGCGTTCAAAGACCAGATAATTGATCTTGCTTCCCAAAATGGATTCCACCCAATGAGCCAGATGAGCGGGATATTTCATGAGGATGCCCACCGCTCCGTGCAGGCCCGGGTGAGACTGGTTCAGGATGCTCTGCGTCCCTTTGTGATAGGGATCTTTCTGAAATTTGGAGTCGAGAATTTTCTTCTGCGCCTGGGCGTGGGCCAGGGCGATCCGGAGAGACTGGGTCTGGTGGCGGAGAGATTCTCTCCGCTCTTCGCCGGCTTTCAGGTCTGATTTGGCTTTGAGCGCCTCTTCCTTGGCCGCGGCAAGCCCGTTTGAGATTTCGGCGAGGCTCATGTTTTTCTCGGCGATTTCCGCCTCAATCGCGACCGCTTCTGTTTCCGCTTTGGTGAGTTCCCGGAGGGAGGACGCGAGTTCCGACTCCTTGTGGATCTGGAGCGAGCTCAAAGAATTTTTTTCGTTGCCTGCGGAGGAAACTTCGGAAGTGATTTTAAAGATGGCGGCTGAAATCTCGTTCTTTTTCGTTTCGATCAAAGTTCGTCCGCCCTTGGCGGTTTCCCAGTTTTGCTTCGCGGCGGCATAGGCCTCTTTGAGCGCGGCAACTTTTTCCGACGCCGTCTCGATTTCTTTTCTGGCCTCGTCGCATTTCTGCTGAAGCTCAACTTCGCTCGCTTCCAAAATTTTTATTTTTTCCGCAAGCTTCTGCGCGGTTTCCAAAAATTCCTTTTCGCGTTCTTTTTCCGTGCGCACCGCGTTGTCGGAAGCGTTGATGGCCTTGTCGAACTCAAGGGTCGCGAGCTGGTTTTCATAAAGCTCTTTCTCCGTCGCGTCCTGGTCAATGCGGTATTGCGTGAGAGCGGCTTCTGCGGAATTTAAGTCCGTGGACGCCTTCTCGTGTTCCGCTTTCAGCTCTTCCATCTTCTTTCCAGCCTGCGCCATCTGCTCATCCAACGAAATCATCTTGTGGAGCGCGTCCGTCACCTCGAGGTTTTTCAGCTCCTCTTTGGCCTTCTGGAAAAGCTTCGCTTTGCGCGCGGCGGCTTCCAAAGAACCCATCTGGTCTTTGATGACGGAGATCAGGTCGTTGAGGCGGTTTAAATCAAGTTCGACTTTTTCGAGTTTCCGGAGCGCTTCTTCCCTGCGGGTTTTATATTTGGTGATGCCGGCGGCTTCTTCGAAAAGCTGTCTGCGCTCTTCGGGCTTGGCGTGCATGACGAAATCCACTTCGCCCTGCGCGAGGATGCTGTATCCTTCATGCAGGCCGGTGTCCATAAACAAATCTTTGATGTCTTTGAGCCGGCACTGCGTGCGGTTTAAAAAATATTCCGATTCGCCGCTCCTGAAAAGGCGGCGCGTGACCTGAATTTCCGTGAAATCGATCGGGAGGAGTCCGTGAGAGTTGTCGAAGGTGAGCGTCACTTCGGACATGTTCATGGGGGCGCGCCCGGAAGCGCCTGCGAAGATGACGTCGAGCATCTGCTTGGATCGGAGGGATTTTGCGGACATTTCCCCCAGGCACCAGCGGAGCGCGTCAACGATGTTGGATTTGCCGCAGCCGTTCGGGCCCACAATTCCGGAGACGCCCGGCTTGAGCTCGACGACAGTTTTGTCGGCGAAGGATTTAAAACCCACCATCTCTATGCTTTTTAAGTGCATGTTTTATCTCCCATTAGCGTTTAGTTACCGCCTTTTACCGTCTGTTACTTTACAAGAATTCGACATTTTAGTCAATAAAAAACCGGCCCATCACCCCTTTGGCCGGTCTCAAATGCATCACCTAAAGTACCACTTTAAGGTTGTTCATTTAGCGTCTTCGGGTATATTACCCCATCCCGCCATCTTTTGTCAAGTATTTTTAATATAATATTTATGAAAATGGCCAAAACAGAAAAACTCGCGTTCGCTCTCCTTGCTTTCCTCCTGATCACGGGCCTGGCCGCCAAATTTTATCGCCTGAACAAGGAAGTCCTGCCTGCCAAAACCGTTTTTCAGTCCGCATTCAAAGGTAAAGCAAAACCTGAAGGAAAGGGTTCCTCCCCAAAAGAGCCCGAAGCGCCCAAAATTTTTAATTTAAACGCGGCATCGGCCCAAGAGCTAGAAAAACTTCCTTATATCGGAAAGCCCACCGCTCAAAAAATCATTGATTATCGTTCAACGCACGGCCCGTTCAAAGACAAGACAGATCTGCTCCGAGTGGACGGCATTTCAATTTCACTTTATAAAAAAATCGAATCGTCCCTCACGCTCCAATGAAAATGAGGCCCGTCGTGTGGTTTGCCGCGATCCTGTGCGTGGGAATTTTTTACGGTTCCAAAATATTTTTATCCGCCTCCGCACGGGATTATCTTCGAGCCCATCGCTCCATGCCCGGCATCGGTGACGAAGTTTTGAACCCCATCCGTCTCAAGATGGAAGAAAAAATAGACCGCCAAATTCCCCCGCGTTTCGGCTCCATTGCCAAGGCCATGCTCTTGGGCAACCAAAAAGACATGCCTTATGATGTGCGCCAAAGCTTTTCATATTCCGGCACCGCTCATCTGCTTGCGATCTCCGGCGGAAACATCGCGCTTGTGGCCCTCTGCGCCGTTTTCGTCCTGCGTCTTTTTTATGTCCCCCGCAAAATTCTTTTCGCCTGCGCCATCGCTTTCCTCGTTTTCTATTGCCTCCTCACCGGCGCTTCCGCCAGCATCGTCCGCGCCACCATCATGGTTTCCATGATCCTCTCAGGAGCTTTTTTCCGTCGGGAACCGGAGATCCTGCTCTCTCTTGCCTGGTCCGCCATATTGATCCTGGTCTATGACCCTCTCCAGCTTTTTGACCTTGGATTCCAGCTCTCTTTTGTTTCAGTCTTTATGCTGGCCGCGGCCTCAGATGGTTCCGATGAACTGGACCCGGAAACCAAGCCCGGCATTATAAATAAAATTATTTATTATCTTGAAGAATCCGTCACCATTTCGGTCGCGGCGTGGATCGGCACGATGCCTTTGAGCGCGCAGGTGTTTGGAACCATCAGCCCCGTTGCGATTGTCGCGAACCTCGTCCTCGTGCCCTATTTCAGTTTTTTGCAGGTGAGCGGATTCTTGTTCCTTGTGTTCGGTTCTGTCCATCATAAGTTAGAAGATATTTTGGGAGCGTCCTTTTCCCTCATTTGCGAAGGCGCCCTCAAGCTGAGCGACTGGTTCGTTTCCTGGCCGATGAGTCATTTTCAGGTGCGCCCGATGGAGAATTTTGAGATAGCGATATTTTATTCAATCATTCTTTTGTGGGCTTTCAGGAATCCGATCCGGCGCAAAATAATCGAGATAAAACAAAGATATGAAACAGCGCAATAAAGCTCTCGTTCTTCTTTCAGGCGGCCTCGATTCGGGTGTGCTTTTATGGAAACTGAAATCTGAGGGGTATGTTCTCTCAACGCTTACGGTGCTTTTCCCGGGCCGCAGAAAAAATGAAATCCACGCCGCGCGCGACCTGGCCCGCCTCGCCGGCTCAAAAGAAAATTATGAAGTGACGATCCCCTTTATCCCTTCCCCCAAAGCCGAAGAAGGCTGTTATATCCCCAAACGGAATCTCATGTATTACGGCATGGCCGCCTCACTTGCCGACATCATCGGCGCCCAAAAGATATTCGGAGGCCACATCCGGCACGACGGGGCGGTGTTTAAGGACGCCAGGAAAGATTATTTGATGAAAATTTCGCGCCTCGCAGGCGTTCCCTTCGCATTTCCCTTTATAGGCATGGAGAAAAAAGATATTATAAAAACCGGTTCACGGCTCAAGGTCCCGTTTGACCGATGTTGGAGCTGTTCACGCGACGGCCGAAAACACTGCTGGAACTGCAATTCCTGCCGCGAACGCGAATCCGGCTTCAGAGAAGCCAAAGTGAAGGACCCTTTATATGTATAGCGTCACAAAAACAATTTCTTTTTGTTATGGTCACCGCCTGCTCAACTATGACGGCAAGTGCAAGCACCTTCACGGCCACAACGGCCGCATAGAAATAAAGTTATCCACAAAAAAACTAGACAAGCGCGGCATGGTTGTGGATTTCGGGGATGTGAAGACGATCGTGAAGGGGTTCGTGGACCGTGAACTGGACCACAAGATGATTTTGTGCGACAAAGATTCGATTATTCCGATGCTTAAAGAGCGCGGAGAGCCCTATTTTCTTATGAAAGAGAACCCCACCGCCGAAAACATAGCCAAACTCATCTATGAGTTCGCCCGCGCCAAAAAACTCCCCGTGCAGTCCGTCCTCCTATGGGAAACGGACACCTCGTTCGCGGAGTATTCCGGCTGAATTAATTCTTCGCTTTTTGGATTTCTTTAATGATGAGCGGGATGAGCTCGTAAAGGTCGCCTTCCACGGAGAGGGTGGCGAGCTTCATTAAAGGGGCGTCGGGATCTTTGTTGATCGCGACAATGGTTTCGGCGGAGGACATGCCGGCCAAATGCTGGATCTGGCCCGAAATGCCGCAGGCGATATAAAGTTTGGGGCGGACCGTGCGTCCGGTCAAACCCACCTGGTGACGATAAGGAATCCATCCGGCATCCACGGTCGGGCGTGAAGCGGCGACGGCGGCTCCAAGAGTGGAAGCGAGGTCTTCGATCAGCTTGAAACCTTCGGGTTTTCCGAGGCCTCTGCCGCCTGCGACCACTTTCTCGGCGCCCGTGATGTCCACCTGTTCATTTGTTTCCGGTTTATATTCAACAAATTTCGTGCGGATGTTCCACTTTGACGGGTCCACGGCAACATTGATGACCTTGCCTTGCCGTCCTGCGACTTTGGGCGTCCTCGGGAACGACATGGGGCGCACCGTGGCCATTTCAGGGCGGTGTCTCTCGCAGAGGATGGTGGCCATCAAGTTTCCGCCGAACGACGGGCGGGTGGCGTGCATCATGCGGGTTTTGGGGTCAATGGCGAATTCTGTGGCGTCCGCGGTGATTCCGGTGTTGGCCATGATCGCCACGCGGCTCGAGAAAGAACGGCCGATGATGCTGGCGGGCATGAGGAGCTTGTTGGGCTTTTCCTGTTTGATCAGGTCCGTCATGGCCTGGGCATAGGCTTCATCCACGAAATGCTCAAAAGACGGGTGGTCCAGCACATAAACCTTGTCGGCTCCGTGATCGATGATGTCCTGGGCATATTGGGTCACATTGTGGCCGATCAAAACGGCGCACAGCTCTTCGTTCAGGTCCTTGGCCATCTGGCCTCCGACAGTGAGGAGCTCATAAATGGTGGGCACGATCTTTCCGTGGCGCTGTTCGGCATAGCACCAGACGCCCTTATATTGGGTCTGATCGATGTTCACGGCGGCGGACTCTTCTTTCTTCATGACGATGGCATGGAAGAATTCGGGGTTCGGCACCTTGGCTTTGGTTTTATCGAAAAGCTTGTCGCAGTCCAGGACGCAGGCGTTGCAGAAGACGCACTTGTTCGCGTCGATGACGGCGAGTTTTTTCCAGCGGACATTGGGTTCGTTTCTGTCCGCCATGGAGATGCAGTTGACGGGGCAGACTTTGACGCACGAACCGCAGCCTGTGCAACGTTCTTTTATAACGAAAATTTCATTAGCCATGGGATTAGATCACTTTCATTTCGCGAAGTTTGGCGACGAGGTTGACCGCTTTTTCTTCCGAAGTTTTGCCGTCGATTCTGATTCCGCCTTGACGGGGCGGCGGGTTATAGCTTTTCGCAACGATGGTGGGAGATCCGGAAAGTCCGATCTTGGATTTTTCCGCCTCGATGTCCACGGCGGTCCAGCGCTTGACTTCGGCTTTCTTGGCGTTCATCTTGCCTTTGAGCGAAGCCACGCGGGGCTCGTTGATTTCTTTGACGACCGCGATCACTGCGGGCAGAGGCATTTCAATCACGTCTGTTCCGTCTTCCATCATGCGCCACACAACGATTTTCGTCTCGTCGATTTGGTCCACTTTTTTGACATACGCCACATTCGGCATTTCCAGCCAGGCGGCGATTCCGGGCCCGACGTGGCCGGTGTCTCCGTCGTTGGTCTGTTTGCCGCAGATCACGAGCGTGACAGGCTTGCCTGTGTCTTTGGAAATTTTTCGGATACCCATCTGCAAGGCATAAGACGTTGCCCAGGTGTCCGCTCCCGCGAAAGCGCGGTCGCAAAGGTGAAAAGCCTGGTCGCAGCCGCGGGAAATGGCTTCTCTCAAGGCGTCTTCGGCCTGAGGCGGGCCCATTGTTAGAACTGAAACGGTGGTTCCAGGAACGCGTTCTTTGATGCGGACGGCTTCTTCGATCCCGTAGTTGTCAAAGGGATTGATTTCGGCGGCCATGCCTTCGCGTTTCAGCGTGCCCGTTTTGGGGTCGATCTGAACATTGGCTGTGGCTGGGGTCTGTTTTATGCAAACGACGATGTGCATGATGGTTATCCTTTCTGAGCAAGTTCCTTGATGACGGCATAGCCGATCTCGTTGCGCTGGATCTGGTTGGTGCCTTCATAGATTTGAGTGATTTTGGCGTCCCGCATGAATTTTTCGACCGGGAAATCCCGCATGTATCCGATGCCGCCGCAGAGCTGAACGGCGTCCGTGGTCACTTTCATGGCCATGTCGGAACAGAAGAGTTTGACCATTGCGGAATATTTGGTCCAGCGGCCGGAAGAAACTTTTTTCATTTCTTCAGCCACGGTTTTTCCGGACTTTTCAGACGCTTCGACGGCAAGCTTGAGGTCCACATCCATGGCTTTCGTCACGGAATAAAGAAGCGCTCTCGCGGCTTCGATCTGGGTCACCATGTCCGCCACCATGTGCTGGGAAGACTGGAACGACAAGACGGATTGGCCGAACTGTTTGCGCATCTTGGCATAATTCAAAGTTTCATCCACGGCTCCCTGCGCGATGCCGAGCGCCTGGGCCGCGACTCCGGGCCGGGAAATGTCGAAAGTTCCCTGGGCCACGAACAATCCGCGCCCTTCGCCGCCGAGCACCTGGCTCTTGTGGACTTTGCAGTTGTCAAAATGGAGTTCATAGGTGGGCGAAGAGCGGATGCCCATCTTGGTTTCCTTTTTGCCGAAAGTGAATCCCGGAGTGCCCTTGTCGACGATGAAAGCGGTGATGCCGCGGGCTCCCCTGGCTTTGTTGGTGGTGGCGAAAAGGGTGTAAACTTCAGCCACTTCTCCGTTGGAGCAGAAATTCTTTACGCCGTTAAGAATGTAATAATCCCCTTCTTGCTTGGCGGTGCAGGAGGTGGCGGTGGCGTCAGAGCCGGCTTCGGGTTCTGTGATGGTGAAAGCGCCGAGCTTTTTGCCGCTCGCGATGTCCGGGAGATATTTTTTCTTCTGTTCCGGGGTCCCGTAAAGGATGATGGGGAACGAACAGAGGCCGCCGCAGGCGATGGCCAACGCCACGCCGCCGCAGACTCTCGAGATTTCTTCCACGACGAGGCAAAGTTCCAGTCCGCCGCCGCCAAGGCCCCCGTAATTTTGGTGAATGTAGACGCCGAAGAGGTCGGCCGCGCGCATGGCTTCAACGGCTTCCCAGGAAAATTTTTCTTCCGCATCGCAGTGTTCGCGGACGGGTTTTACTTTCTTTTGAGCGACTTCCCGCGCGGTCTCAACGATGGCCTGTTGTTCTTCCGTTAAAAAGTAATTCATGATGTCCTCTTTATTTTCTAAGTTTTTTTAATGCTTCGTGCGCCGCGTCCTGCTCTGCTTCCTTCTTGGATCTGCCTTCGCCTTTTCCGAGCGCCTTCTTCTTGATCCGGACCTCGATGGTGAAAACCTTGTCGTGGTCCGGGCCGTCTTCGCGGATAACGGCATAAGACGGAGGCATTTTATACTTTTTCTGGATCAGTTCCTGAAGCGCGCTCTTGAAATCGTTCTCTATGATCCGCTTCTTTTTGCCGTAATGGCCTAAAATAAATTCCTGCGCCGTCTCAAATCCCTGGTCCAGATACATTGCGCCGATGAGCGCTTCCATGACGTTGGCGATCAGGCTTTCGCGCTCGCGCCCGCCGGTCATCTCTTCGCTCTCCGAGAGCCGCAAAAAGTTCCCAATTTTGAGCGCTTTTCCCCAGGAGAGGAGGCTCGCTCGCGCCACCAGCTGGGACTTATATTTTGAGAGCTTGCCTTCGTCTTCCGCGGGATAACGGAGGAAAAGGTGTGTGGCGATGACGGTGTTGAAGACGCTGTCGCCTAAAAATTCGAGACGCTCGTTAAACGGAATCCCCCCCTGCTCCATCGCGAACGACTTGTGGGTGAGAGCCTCTTCCAGCAACGCCTTGTTCTTAAATTTGACCCCGATTTTCTTTTCGAGGTTTTCTTCCTTGGGGTTTCCTGACCCTGCCATCAATTTCCGGTATAAGCTTTCACGGCCAAAACCGCGTTGTGTCCGCCGAAGCCGAAAGAATTGGAGATTGCGGCGCGGACTTTCCATTCGCGCGCTTTGTTGGGGACATAATCCAAGTCGCAATCGGGGTCCGGGGTTTCATAATTGATCGTCGGGTGAACGATGCCTTTCTGCATGGAAAGGATCGTGGCGATGATCTCAATGCCGCCGGCCGCGCCCAAGAGATGTCCGGTCATCGATTTGGTCGAGGAAACGGGAATCTTTTTCGCGTGGTCTCCGAGGACGGTTTTAATGACCAGGGTTTCGGCCTTGTCGTTGATGGCGGTCGAAGTCCCGTGAGCGTTCACATAATCCACATCCGTCGGCTGAAGTTTTGCGTCAGCCAGGGCCATGCGGACCGCTCTGGACTGGGCCTTGCCTTCAGGCGAGGGTGAAGTGATGTGATAAGCATCGTCGGTGGCGCCATATCCCGCGAGCTCGGCATAAATCCTCGCTCCCCGGGCCTTGGCATGGGCTTCGGTTTCCAGGATGAGGATGCCGGCCCCTTCTCCCATGACGAACCCTTCGCGATTTTTATCGAAGGGTTTGCTCGCTTTTTCCGGGCGGTCGTTATAGGATTCCGCCAAAGCTCCCGCCTGAGAGAAGCCTGAGAGTCCCAGCTGGGTGATGGCCGCTTCCGTTCCTCCGCAGACGATCACGTCGGCGTCTCCGAAACGGAGGTGCCTCATGGCTTCCCCGATGGCGTTGTTGGCTGTGGCGCAGGCAGAGGCCACGGCATAGTTGGGCCCCGCCATTCCGTATTGGATCGCGATTTCCCCCGCGGCCATGTTATAGATGATTTTGGGAATCAGGAACGGGCTCACTTTTCTTGAACCGCGCTCGCGGAGGGTGGCGAGCTCTTCTTCGATCGTCGTGAGCCCTCCGATTCCGCTTCCCACAATCACTCCCACCCGTTCGGGGTTGACTTTGGACATGTCGAGACCCGCGTCTTCAACGGCCATTTTGGTGGCTCCCATCGCGAACTGCGTGAAGCGGTCCATTCGACGGGCCTTCTTGCGGTCGATGAAGTTCTCGGGTTTCCAGTCCTTGACTTCCGCCGCGATCTGGCAGGCATATTGGCTGGTGTCGAATAAGCTCACTTTGCCCGCCCCGCTCCTGCCGTGGACGAGAGAATCCCAGTAAGCTTCGAGTCCGATGCCAATGGGGCTGATGACCCCCATGCCTGTGATAACGGTTTTAGTCATGGTCGCTGTTTATTTCTTGTGGGCCTTGATGTAATCGATCGCTTGTCCGACCGTCTGGATCTTTTCGGCTTCTTCGTCGGGAATTTCAACGTCGAATTCCTCTTCGAGGGCCATCACGAGTTCCACGGTGTCGAGCGAATCCGCTCCGAGGTCATTGACGAAAGACGCCTGAGGGTTGACCGTTGCCGCGTCCACACCCAGATTTTCCACAATGATACCCTTTACTTTACTTTCGATGTCGTCTGCCATTGTTATTTCCTCCTGTTTTCCTACATGTACATGCCGCCGTTCACTGAAAGAACGTGGCCTGTAATATAAGAAGAGTCCGGTGATGCTAAGAAAAGCGCCGCGTTCGCAACGTCCTCGGCTTCTCCGAGGCGTTCGAGCGGAATGAGTTTGGAAAGATTCTGTTTTTGTTCGTCGGTGAGCTTGTCCGTCATGGGCGTGCGGATGAATCCGGGGGCGATGGCGTTCACCAAAATTTTACGCGAAGCGAATTCCCGGGCGCAGGTCTTGGTCATGGCAATCACGCCGCCTTTGGAAGCGGAATAATTGGCTTGGCCGGCGTTCCCCATGAGCCCCACGATGCTGGCGATGTTGATGATGCGTCCCGAGCGGGCTTTCATCATGGGCCGGCAGACGGCTTTGGTGCAGTTGAACACGCCTTTCAAATTGACGGAGATGACGGCGTCCCATTCGGCGTCGTCCATGCGCATGACGAGGTTGTCTTTGGTGATTCCGGCGTTATTGACGAGGATGTCCACTTTGCCAAATTTATCCATGACTTGTTTCACCAGATCTTCGCATTCGGCGATCTTGGTGACGTCCATTTTGAGAGCGAGGGTTTTGACTTTATAAGTTGCTTCAAATTCTGAGGCGGTCTTCTGCGAGCCCTCAAGATTCACGTCGCAGACGACGATGTTGGCTCCCTCTTTGGCCAGGGCGGTCCCGATGGCTTTTCCGATGCCTTGCGCTCCTCCGGTGACAATTGCGACTTGATCTTTTAATTTCATGATGATTTAACCTCTGCTGTTTGAAGATTTTCGACTCCCTTATTTAGGGAATCCAGGTCTTCGATATTCAAAGCTTTCTTTTTGCGGTCTATTTTGCGCATGAGTCCCGTGAGCACTTTTCCCGGACCCACTTCCACAAATGTGTCGATGCCCTTTTCCATCATCGCGCGGATCGAATCTTCCCACAACACGGCATGGTCGATCTGCGTCACCAAATTTTTGCGGATCTTCGCGGCGTCTTTTGTGGGCGAGGCGTCGCAGTTGCTATAAACATCCGCCCACGCGTCTTTCAAGGTTGCCTCGTGAAGCCGCTCTTCCATCATCTTAGCTTGTTTGCCCAGCAAACTCGAGTGAAAAGGCCCTGAAACATTGAGCGGGATCGCTTTTGCTCCCGCGATGACGGAAACTTTTTCCACCAGCGACGCGATGCCTTTCACGGTGCCCGCGCACACAATTTGGCCCGGGCAATTAAAATTGACCCTCTCGCAGACTTCGCCGCCGTCTTGAACGTCCCGGCAGAGATTTTGGAGCTGGTCACGATCCATTCCGAGGATGGCCGCCATGCCTCCGGGAACTTCCCGGCACGCGTCCATCAAAATTTGGCCTCGATATTCTACAAATTTTAATCCGGATTTGAAATCAAAAATTTCTGCGGCATATAACGCGGAATATTCCCCCAGGCTGTGGCCCGCAACCGCCGCAACTTTTTCCTTCAGCTCCGGAAATTTCGCCTTGAAAACCTCATAGGCCGCGCAGCTCGCGATGAAAATGGCCGGCTGGGTGACGTCGGTCCGCCTCAAATCCTCATCGCTCCCCTCGAATATTTTTGCTTTTATTCCGGGGATGATTTCGTCGGCCTGATCGAAAATCGCTTTCGCTTCAGAAAAATTGTCGTAAAGATTTTTCCCCATGCCCGGAGACTGGGACCCCTGACCGGGAAACAACAAGGCGATATTTTTTACCATCGGATGACGCTCGCTCCCCAGGTGAGGCCCGCGCCGAACGCGACGAGCTCCACCAAATCTCCGCGCTTGAGACGTCCTTCGCGCTGGGCTTCGTCCAGGGCCACGATCGTGGTTGCCGCGGACATGTTGCCGTATTTCTGGACATTCACGAACACCTGATCTTCGCGCACTTTGAGCCGTTTCGCGACGGATTCTATAATCCTGAGGTTGGCCTGGTGCGGGATGATCAGTTTTAAATCAGACGCTTGTTTGCCGGCAAGTTCCAGGGCTTTTTCGGACGCTTCCACCATTTTCGTGACCGCGAGTTTATAAACCTCCGGGCCGTCCATCTGGATTGTATAAGATTTATCGTCCAAAATTTCTTTGCAGATGGGGTTTCTGGATCCTCCGCCCGGCACTTTAAGGATGTCGGCCTGGGTTCCGTCGGACGCCGTATAAACCGACAAGATGCCCGCGTCTCCGGGTTCCGCTGAAATCACCGCCGCGCCCGCGCCGTCGCCGAAAAGGATGCAGGTCGAACGGTCCTGCCAGTTGGTGATTTTGGAGAGAGTGTCGACGCCGATCAAAAGAAGCTTTTTGGATTGTCCCGATTCTATAAAGCTTTTCGCCGTGGCGAGGCCGAAGATAAATCCGGAGCAGGCCGCGGAAACGTCCATCCCCATGGCATTTTTGGCTCCAAGCGCGGACTGCACGATGCAGCTGACGGATGGAAAAACCATGTCGGGCGTGCAGGTGGCGACGATGATGCTGTCCAGTTCTTCCGCTTTGACATTGGCATTCGCCAGAGCTTCTTTGGCGGCTGTGATGGCCAAATCCGAGGTGGCTTCTTCTCGGCTCGTCACTCGGCGTTCCAGAATGCCGGTCCGCGTGCGGATCCACTCGTCGTTGGTTTCAACCATCTTTTCGATGTCCGCGTTCGTGAGCACCTTTTGCGGGAGCGCTTTTCCTGTTCCGAGAAATTTGGCTTTGATATTGGGCATGGTTAATGCGCTGAGGCGTGAGCTTCTTCTTTGTTATGGACGAGCGGCAGAGTGAAGGTTTCGATTTCTTCGCGTATTCTTTCCACGATTTTCTTTTCGGAGACGAGGTTGGCCACGCGCACGGCATTTTTGATGGCTTTTGCGGACGATTTTCCATGCGAGATGATGCAGACGCCGTTCACTCCAAGGAGCGGCGCGCCGCCATATTCCGCGTAATCCACGCGTTTTTTGAAGCGTTTGAGCGCAGAACGGATCAGGAGATATCCCATCTTGGCCATCCAGCTGGAGGTGATTTCGGTTTTGAGCATTTTCCCGATGACATCTGCAGTCCCTTCCATGGTTTTGAGGACGACATTCCCGACAAATCCGTCGCAGACCACCACATCGGACTTGCCTCGCGGGATGTCCCGGCCTTCCACATTGCCCACGAATTCGATGTCTTTGCAGTGTTCCAGGAGAGGATAAGCGTGTTTGGTGAGGTGACTGCCCTTTTCTTTTTCTTCTCCGATGGAAAGGAGCCCGACCTTGGGGTTTTTGATGTCTAAAATGGTTTCGGCGGCGATTTTCCCCATGACGGCGAACTGGAGGAGATATTCCGGTTTGCATTCCGTGTTTGCGCCCGCGTCCGTGATCATGCAGTGGCCGCTGAGGGTTGGGAGGACCGTGGTGATGGCGGGACGATAAACCCCATGGATCCGGCCCAAAATTCGGAGGGCCGCGGTCATGACGGCCCCGCTGTTGCCTGCGGAAACGACGGCGTCCACCTTCTTTTCGTGGAGGAGCCGCATGGCCACGACAATGCTCGCGTCATGCATGGTTTTGGTGGCTTTGCTGGGCGAATGTTCCATCCCGATCACTTGAGAAGCGGGGTGGAGGGTGATGGAAAGGCCTGAGATGTCGTGTTTGGCGAGTTCCGCTTCGATTTCCTGGGGTTTCCCGACGAGGACAATGGAAACATGCGAAGATTCGCGGGCGGCAAGAACCGCCCCCTCCACGATCTTCTGTGGAGCGTAGTCGCCCCCCATGGCGTCAACGGCAATTCGCATTTAGAACTTAAGTTCTACTGTTGGGGCGGCTGATCTTCTTTTTTCTTGGTTTTTTTTGCGATGAGGAGCTCTCCGCCGTAAAAGCCGCAGGCGGGGCAGATGTGGTGCGGACGGGACGGCGCTCCGCAGTTGGAGCATTTGGACATGGAAGGAGCCGAGATCCGCCAGTTGGCGTGGCGCCTTAAATCTGTCCTCATTCGGGTATGTTTTTTCTTTGGATTTGCCATTTTATTGACTCCTGTTAAACTTTTGCGAGCTTGTCCGCCGAGGCGGAGGTTCCCGCAAGTTCTTCCTTATTGAAAAGAAGCGCAATTTCTTTTTCCGCGGACTCCGGAGAGTCCGAAGCGTGCACCAGATTTCTCCGGTTGTCCGTCCCGTAAAGGTTTCGGAGCGTGCCGGGCGCTGCTTCTTTTGAGTTTGTGGCGCCGATGATGCTTCTGGTTTTTGAGATGGCGTCTTCCGCCTCCCAAACGATCGCGATCACTGGCCCTTCCAGCATGAAATTCATGAGCCCTTCATAAAAGGGCTTCCCTTCGTGCACGGAATAAAACTTTTCCATCCGGGCCTTGTCCGGCTGAAGCATCTTGATGCCGGCGAGAGTGAAACCTTCCCCCTCAAATCGGCTGATAACTTTGCCCGCAACTTTGTTCGCCACGCCGTCAGGCTTTATTAAAAAACAGGTTCTTTGTCTCAAATCGGTGTTAATTTTAGCAAAAATGGATGGGAAAAGCCACAGAGGGAATGAAAAAGTTTAGCCCCGCTCTTCGAGGCCGGTCTTCTGGAAGAGTTGGGTCCAGAAGGAGGCTTTGCGGAGCTGGGGGTGGAGCGAGGGGTCGCCATAATACGAGGCGGTGAGATAGGAGATTTCGCTGATGAAATTCTTGGGACGGCGGAAACCACCGCGGAGGTTCGTGGTGAGGACGCAGATCACATAATCATTCGAGGGCGAAAACACAATGCCCACATCGTGGCAGGCGTTGTTCATGAGGCCGGTCTTGTGGCCGATCAGCCATTCGCTGGGCACGCCTCGGGCGATGCGGTCGTTGATCTTTTGGGCTTTGAGGATTTCGAGCATTTCTTCCGAGCCTGTGAGCTTTTTGGAATAGATCATCTCGAGGAGGCTTCCCATGTCTTTGGCGGTGGTATAGTTTTCGATCCCCTGGTCTCGGCGGCGGAGGTCCATGATCATGCGGTCGAAATTCGTGCGGGAAAGCCCCAGGGCCAGGAAATGGCGGTTGATATAATCCATGTCCAGACGGTCGGTGAGCATGTTGGTGGCCGTGTTGTCGGACTCGGTGATCATCTTGAAGATGAGTTCTCTCACGGGGACCCGCGTCCCTGTGCGCCTGAACCGGAGATGTCCGCTGCCGCTGGCTTTGAGTTTGCGGAGTAATGGGAGAGATTCATCCATCGAGAGCCGCCCGGCCACTTGCGCCTGATAAAGCACCGCCATGATGGGGAGTTTCACCAGGCTCGCGCTCGGGAAAAGCATGTCCGCGTTGTGCTCGATCGTCCATCCTGTCCTCAAGTCTCGGATATAGATCCCCGCGATTCCCGGGAAATGCTTGATCTGATAATTTATTTTTTGGTTGAGCTCGATCCAGTTGCGGTCCGGCGGAGGCGCGGTCTGAACATCGGACTGCGCGACATAAACGCTTCCTCCGATCACGAGCGGCGTGATCAACAGAACAGCGACGAGGAAGAAGCGTTTGATCGTCATGCGCTTGCGGAAACGGTGCTCATTTCCTCCATTTTTCGGATGATCGCGTCGCCCATCTGAGAAGTTCCGACTGCCGTGGGATCGTCGCGGAAAGGTTTCATGTCATAGGTGACGTTTTTCCCTTCGGCGAAGATGGATTTGATGGCCGCTTCGAGTTTTTTGGCGGCTTCATGTTCTCCAAGGTGTTCCAGCATCAGTTTGCCGGAGAGCAGGCAGGCGGAAGGGTTCACCTTGTTCATGCCTTTATATTTGGGGGCCGAGCCGTGGATGGCTTCAAAGACGGCGATGGTGTCCCCAAAATTGGCTCCGGGAGCCACACCCAGTCCGCCGACGAGGCCGGCGCAGAGGTCTGAGAGAATGTCTCCATAAAGGTTCGGGAGCACGAGGACATCATAAAGCTCGGGTTTCTGGACGAGCTGCATGCACATGGCGTCCACCAGAACTTCTTCGTATTCAATTTTTCCCTGATATTCCTTGGCCACTTCGCGGGCGACTTCATAAAAAAGCCCGTCGGTGCATTTCATGATGTTGGCCTTGGTGACGGCGGTCACTTTTCGGCGCTTTTCCTTCACGGCGATGTCAAAGGCGAATTTCACGATGCGGCGCGTGCCGGTCCTGGAAATGGGCTTGATGGAAATGGCAGAATCCTCGCGGATCTTGTTCTTGGAAAGCTTGATGACTTCCTTGCTTTCCGGAGCGCCCGCCGGCCACTCGATGCCTGCGTATAAATCCTCGGTGTTTTCCCGCACGAGGAGCAGATCGATCTTTTCATATCTTGAACGGACGCCCTTGTAAGATTTGCAGGGGCGATAACACGCGTATAAATCGAGTTCTTTCCTCAAGGCCACATTGACGGACCTGAAACCCGTTCCAATGGGTGTGGTGATGGGGCCTTTGATGGCGACCTTGTTTCTGCGGCAGGATTCCAAAACGGCATCGGGCAACGGGGTGCCCACTTTGGCCATGATGTCGACGCCGGCCTCCTGCACTTCCCAGTTTATTTTTACGCCGGTCGCGTCGATCACCCGACGGACGGTGCTCATGATTTCGGGGCCTGTTCCATCTCCTGGAATAAGGGTCACATTATGGCTCATTTGGGTTACTTCCTTTCTTTATTTGTTGACGGAAAATTCATAGCATTTAATGATAACAACAGAACGCCGATTTGTCAATGCCGCTTTGTAAGGGCGATTCATGAATCGCCCCTACAGATTTAATACAATAAACCCGATGAAAAAATGGCTTGTTTTATTGTGCTTCCTGTTCGCATCTTTTGCCATGTTTTGGCATGCCGTTGTGAAGTCCCCCACCTTCGACGAACCGGGGCATATACAGGCCGGTTTTTATCACTGGCGCCACCACGACATGGAACGGGGCCTGGAACATCCTCCCCTGATGCGCCTGATCGCGGCGTTCCCCCTCAATTTTCTTCATCTGACGGACCCCCAGGATGAGCACGCCATGTTCCTCCAGAGGCCCCTTTCCATGCGGCGGGAACAGCTCTACGGCACGCTTCTCGTCTATAACAGCCCGGAAGCGAGCGCGGAAAAGATCATGATTTTGACGCGGTCGATGATGATCATTATCACACTTTTTCTCTTTCTTCTCGTCTGGCATTGGTCCAGGGAATTGTATGGCGAGAACGGCGGGCTCTTTTCCCTGTTCCTGGCCGTCACTTTTCCTGCGCTTTTGGGGCACGGCTCTCTCGTCAACACCGATGTCGGGGGAGCTGCGGCCGCTCTATTTTTCGTCTATGTTCTCTCCCAATATCTGGAAACTCCCTCCTGGCCCAACCTGATTTATTGCGGGTTTAATCTGGGCGTGGCCCAGGCCTCCAAACTCTCCAACATCATCCTGATCCCCGCCGCGTTTTTCATGATGCTGGTTTATCCCGGCGCGAGCGGCATTTCCATAAAAAAAAGGGTCCTGCATTTCCTGGTCATGCTTGCCGCGGGAACACTTTTTCTGGACGCCTGTTATCGGTTTCAATCCGTCATTCCCCCTCACGGAATCAACCCTCAAGACCTTCAGGCCTATGGCTGGGGGCCTCTGAAACAGTTCATTTATCGCTGGGCTCCCCTGCCTGATTTTTATCTGATGAGTTTCGGGTTTCTGAGTTATCACCTAAAAAGCGGATTTTCGACTTATCTTTTCGGGGAAATACTGCCGAAAGGCGTGTGGTATTATTTTCCGTCGATATTTTTGTTGAGGACTCCTGCCGCCGCTCTCGCCGCGATCGTTGGATCCGCATATTCGTTCCGGAAACTGAAATTGAGCCGGAGAGAATTTCCCCTCGTGTTTATGGCCGCGGGATATGCTGCGGTCACCCTGTTCTCAAGTTTAAACCTCGGGATTCGTCACCTGCTTTTTATATATCCCTTCCTGTTTATCCTGTGCGGGCGGCTTGCGGCTGTGGAATTTTGCGGGCTTCCCAAACTTGCCCTCGCCGGCCTCCTCCTTTTTCAGGTTTTTGAGATTGCTTGGGTGTCGCCTGATTATATCGCTTTCTATAATTTTTTATGCGGAGGCCCTTCTCAAGGCATTCAATATTCGTCGGATCTGGATTATGGACAGGACTTGAAACCCCTCGGGAAATTCATGAAAAATTATCCCGGGACGGAGCTCGTGCTGTCGTATATGGGAACGGCGGTCCCGCAGGCTTATGGCCTTGAACCTCAGGAGCTTTTGCCTCAGGGCGGGATGGTGCGGTCCAACAAAATCAACAGCCTGCGTCCGTCGAGGGAATTTTTGGCGGTGAGCGTGTCCCAGATTCAGGGGCAGATGTCAGGAGGGTCCTTCGCGTGGCTGAAATCAAAAACGCCGATGAAGATCATCGGCAGGACGATCTTTGTGTATGACATCACGAGCGACCGGCAAGCGCATGAGAAAATGGCGGAGTTATACGAAGGAAGCGGAGAAAAAGAAAAAGCTCAGAGGGAGCGGGAGCGGGCTAAAATTCTTTACTTGCGAATGGAATCGAGAAGCTGATGAACAGATTGCTTGTTTTTCGGCGCCATGGGAACGGACAATGCGGACTCCAGCAGGTTCTGAGCGTAGGGGATATTTCCTTCAGAGATCTGCTCTCTCGCTTCTGACAGATACATCAGAGGAAAGTCCTGAGCGTCTTCGCGGGTGAGCGCGAGCGGGGCAGGATTCTCGTCAGACCTGAGAGAAAACCAAGCCAATTTCCTGTCCGGGCTCTTCGACCTCAGGACCATGTATTTCTGCAACAAAAGTTGGACGCGCTCGAATTCGGAGTCGGACAGGCGGAAGTTTTTTAAGGGGTGATTTCTGAACTGTTCGTAAAAGGTGTTGGACATGACGACGTGTTCAATTTTCATGTCACGAAGATGGTTTTTCATCTCTTCAGCAGTCGCAGAAACTTTTGCGATCCCGCAAAAGGGGTCTTCATTGGCCGCATCCCAATTATAAATCATTTTTCTTTGCAGGCCGTAAGGAAATGAGGATCCTGCGAAGAGAACTTTGTCGTTTTTCGGTGTTCGCGTGTTGATGAGGTGATAAATCCAGCGCGCGTTCAGGAGCTCCTCATGATCGATTGCGGCATAATTTTCGGGATTATACCCTGCGATGATGTGTGCTGCAGATATTCGGAACAGACGCATCATCATGGTCAGCTGGATGAGCTGATAACTCATGAGAAGAATGATCCCCCCGACCATAAATCCATTTTTTCTGCTCGAATTGACTTGATGATATTCATTCCACGCCATGGCGAAGGGCACCGCAGTAAGAAAAGCCAGTGATCCCATGTGATATCTGGGCTCAAGCCAAACATGCATTGCCAGAGTTGTAACGATGGCTGTCCCCAGGGTCAATCGGAGGCTGGCGGAGCATGATTTCCAGAAGAAAAATGGAAGGAGAGAAAGGAAAAGAAGGGATGGCCCCCATTGAGGAACATCAGGCATGGCATTGCCGGTGAAAAGGCCCAAGATATATTGGCGCACCCCTTCTAAACCTTGTGTTCCGATCGAGACGCTCCCAATCCCGGTTTGATAAAAGACTTCGTCGAAGCGCACTCCGAACAAGCGCCCAAGATAAGGGTAAACAGGATTTCCTGTAACGATGAAATTCCTGAGGAACCACGGAAGAAGCGGCGCGATCAGTCCCGCCGACCAATAGAGCATCAGAGGTTTTGTTTTAATTTTCAGCTTAATTGTGCGGTAAAAATCCACGCCCAAGACAGTGATCGAAGAGAGGGTTCCTATGTAAAGAGCAGACATTTTATGTCCTGCCGCGCCTCCTGCTAATATCCCGGAAAGAAAAATCCATGTTTCAGGATTGCCGATATTCTTGGAATCTTCCGGCTCCAGGGAACATCTTTTTAAAGCTTCGAAGAGAACACAGTAGTGCGCAAAAACAAAAAGGGCACACGGAAGATCCGGCTTGATGTATGCGGCTGAATAAATCATGATGGGCGCTGACATGACAATAAAAACGCTGCATAAAGCGATCCATTCCTCCGTTATTCGCCTTAAAAAACCCCAGACGAATAAAGCCAGTGAGACCCAGAACCCCCAGATTAATAGCTGGGCCGCAAAATCCGATTTGAGGATGAATGCCCAAAGGACAATCATCTCCGTATTCTGTGTGAAATAGGAATAATAATCGTAGGGATTAACGGTCACTCTGCCTTCCTGGATATAGAAGTTCGGAAGAGCCGCATGGTGCAGGAGCGCGTCCGGGTGTTCGGGAGGCCGGAAAGCAATTGCGGAATATAGAATTAGGATGAATGAAAGAGCGGCAAGAAGCCCTTTTTCCTTGAGCGTGAGCTTATGAAAAAAAACCTTCAAATCCTCCAGAAGCGATTTTTTCCTCTTTGATATTGTGCTCCAACACCCCGCCGCGAGCATTCCAAATCCTATAAATCCCATCAGCCAAGCGATGGACGAGTCTAATCGTCCCATATTTCCAAGGATAAACCAGAGGAGCGCACTGATCCATGAGCCGAGGAGATAGTACATTGAGATGCGTTCCTGCAGGTTCAAGGCTTCGATGGGGTTCTCTGCAGATTTGTCGGCGCGGAAAATCAGACGCAGGAAATATCTTCCGGATGAGATGAAGAAGGATGCGATCAGTATAAAAACGGCATAACCTTTCAGGGACCTTGCATATCCGCCGGAATATCCTTTGAAGATGAGCCTGATGTTCTGAGCCATTTCCGACGGATGAGGAAGGCCTGCAAATAGATTTTTAAAATCCCTGGATGCCTTGTCAAGAAACGGCAAGACCAAAGAGGCGGGGTCGCACACCAAGACAAATTTGTAGTGAATAAATACTGAAAGGAGGGCGATCAGAAAAAGACACAAGCGGAACGCAATGAAAAGCGCGCTGTTTATGGTCCGGCGGGATTTCATTTCCGGCTCAGGGTTGTATAAAGATCTTCCTGGGAACGGACCATGCCGTGGATGTCGAAAGAGGCGTCGATGGATTTTGAGGCGTTTTGGGCGAACTTTTTATAGAGCTCGGGATCTTTCAGGATGCGGATGACTCTTGCTGCGAAACCTTCCTTGTCTCCGGGCTTAAGGACATAGCCGTTCACTCCGTCTTTCACAATCTCGGGCACTCCGTCGACGGAAAATGCCACCACGGGTTTGCCCGCGATCAAAGATTCCACGCCGGACCTGGGGAGTCCTTCCCAGAGTGAAGTCAGAATAAAAAGGTCGCAGAGCGAGAGCAAAGCGGGGACGTCCTCTCTCCATCCCAATATTTTCACCGTGTCCTGCAAATTCAATTCCTTGATTTTTTCTTCCGCTTTGGGGCGCAGATCTCCGTCGCCGGACCATAAAAAAATCACGTCTGGAATTTCTTTTTTGACCTTCGCCGCGATCTCAACGAAAGAAATCGGATCTTTCTGCAGTTTGAAGGGTCCGAAGGTGAGGACGATCTTTTTTCCGTCGGGGATATTGAGGTTTTTGCGGAGACTTTTGACGTCTGCGGCCTGGGCATTGGCTTTGATTTTGGCGATGTCCACGCCGCTCCGGATCAAAACATATTGTTCGCGTTTTCCGATGCCGAGCTTGAGGCCCTCTTCGATATTATTTTGAGAAACCGCGATTAGAATATGGGTGAATTGGGCGATCCACTTTTCCAGGAATATGAAGATCCACCGTATAAAAAATTTCTGATACGGATTGAACCCGAACCCGTGGATGGAGTGGATGATGACCGGAACCCCTGCGGCTCGGGCGGCGATGCGGCCCACGATCCCTGCTTTGGATGAATGCGTGTGGACGATGCCGGGTTTTTCCCGTCTGAAGATGAGGAAAAGATGGATCAGCGCTGTGAGGTCTTCGAGGGGCCGGATGGGGCGGACCAGAGCCTGAACAAATTCAAGTTTGAGGTTGGGGATCTTGCGAGCTTTTTCGTCCTGAATTCCCCCCGGCCCCGCGATCAAGCCGACTTCAAATTTTTCGCGGTCCAAGTTTGCGACGGTGAAAAGCGTGTTCCCCTGGGCGCCGCCCAGTTCCAGCATGGTGATGACGTGGATGATTTTGGGCTTTTTCACGCCATAATCATATCAAATTTGGTTTTCTACGAGGGGTTGTGCGGAGGTTTTGAAGAAAGTTTCCATTTTGTAGACGAGTGCATTGTTACGCAGGTTTCTGACGGGAATGACAATCCGGACATTCTATTAAAATGTTGCTATTCTCCCTCCCACAAGTTCGGCATATCCAACAATTCGCATTTGAAGGCTGGCCCCATCTGACAGTATAGATTTTTTTTATCCTCAGGTAAGGAAAACTGGGAATCAAAGCGAGAGGAATCAAGCCAAAAAAATAAGGATGAGGTTTAAAACTATAGAGGATGCCGATACCTGTTAAAATTAAAATTGAAAATGAAAGATTTTTTAAAAATGATTGCGTGGGGGATGGAGGGGTTTCGCCCACTAACGCGAAAAATAGAAGATAGCCCAAGCTGAAAATCGAGAAGAGTCCGGACCAAAACAGCCATAGAGACAGCGCTCTTGATTTGGCTTCCCATTCGTTTAAGACATCATCAAAAGCTATTTTGGCATCATTTTCATCAAAATTTTCAACATCATTCTTAACAGCATCATATGCAGCTTTTTCCAATCGTTTTCTTTGTGTTTTAACAAATTGAGTCATAAGAATAAATTTTAAACTCACGGGTTCGTCTCTTTTCATGCCGCTCAAATCCTGAAAATCCTTTTCAGTCTTGACGATCTTGCCGTCGGGCGTTTTCTTATAGAACATTTTGGTTTTTTTATCATAATAGGCCTTATAAACTTTGACGGGATCTTTCATTTCACAATGAATCGATGTTGCGAAATAAAGCAAAAACACAGGAAAAGAAAAGAATGCCAGATTTATACGCGTTTTGTCACCTCTTTGATCGAATCAATCATTTATATTCGCTGGCCCCCGAACTGCTCAGTCCGGGTCATAGGAATAGAAAAAATGGATCTGAAAAACGTTAAGGCTATTGTCAGGCATGGGCAGTCTTTTCAACAGCAACCTTTTCTATGCCGCCATTCTGCAAATAAAGCGTTACAGCCATTTTACCTTTACACTCGTGGCAGTTTAGAAATTTTTTTTGGGTATGAAAATCATTCATGTTAAAGAAGACAGCATTTATAGAAAAGCAGTAAAGACAATAGAGGGGATGATAACGCTCATTTCCCCTGTCAACTTCTCTCACATCATTTCTGCCGATTGTAATGGGCCTGCCCATTTGAGTGTCGAATCTGAAATCGTTAATGTCACTTTTTGCCATTCCTATTAAAAACCAGGCGAATGCCGCGCCTAATGGCAATCCTATAAGCAAGAAAAGAAATGTATCGCTATCAATTTTCATTTTTCATGCTAGCGTCCAACCTCGGCTTCGCGCACCAACCAACCATTTTGTTCGAGGGACAGAATCGCTGGAACTTTTTCATTCCTCTTGGCGGACGGATGAAATGTTTTATTTAATTGAATTTTTTTCGAAGTCACCCAAATGACATCGGTGGGGCCCCACAGCTCTGTTTGCCCTGGCTCTAAGGACCATTCAAGGCTTAGCTTATCTCGATCTGCCTTCCAAATCTGAATCCCGTTGGGCGAAAAATCACTATATATGTCAAAGTTACTCGTCACAATTCTTTTCCCATCCGGGGATATTTGAGGTCTCCCAATGATTTGATATCGTCCTCCGGCTTTATGATCGATTAATAGGTTGGATTCGGCATTTTCATGCTCGAACACTTTGACAAAGCTTAGATCCAGTTTCGAATAGAAATCGCCATAGACGTATTTTATCGCTGACTGAGGGTTATTAGAATCGCTATTTTTAAGCAGTAAAGATTTTCCATTTCTGAGCTTTAGCTTTAAAGTATCCCCGTTTCTGGTCACAACCTCACTATATTTTTTAAGCTGATCTTCCTCAATAACTATGGTTTTTGCTGATAACCAAGTCATGAGAACCGCGGCAACCACCATGGACTGTCTAAGTGTTTTCATTCCTTTCCTTTGCCCAACGCTGAGCTGAGTCTAGAAATCTGAACTCCAGAACTTCTGTTGAACGCCATCGAGCATTTCGCGCGGATTTCATAAGCTGGAACGCATTGTTAGGCAACGTTTTTTGCCTTTTCAACAGTAATTTTCTCTAAATTTTTTCCTCTAAGCAGAATCGTTACAGCAATTTTGCCATCACACTCTTTACAGTTTAAAACAGATTTCTGTGTGTGAAAATCATTTACATCATAGAATGCTGGATTAATGGATTGGCAATGAGGGCAATGGAATGGGCGATATCTGACTTGACCAGAATCTGTAGTTACAACAACTGGATTGTCCCACCCAAACACGATTGGCCTTCCCAACTGAATATTCAGTTTTTGCTCCTTTTGAACATGATTCATCGTTTCCCACACAAACCAAGCAACGACGGCTGCCAAAGGCAATCCGACCACAAGTGAAAATATTAATTGGATATCCATATTAATTTTAGTTGCCTAACATATATTAGTCCGCATTTTTGCGGATTAGTGTTTCTTCTGTCAACGACAAGAATACCCCAATAACCTTGAAAATTCAATAGATAAATATATTTTGTGGAAAACTATTGGTTTATGGACAACCGACATTTCTGCATTCGCTGACATATTTCCATCGCTCGCGATCTAATTGAAAAATCATGTCATATCTGTGAAATTTGAATCCCTCCTCGCGAGTGGATATCCGGCAAAATGGACGGCTGTTAAAGAATAAAATCAGTTTAGATGGATATTTTAGGACGACTTCCAACTTCGGAATTTAATAGAATGAGGGCGTGATTTTATATGTTTGTTCGGGAGAAACCGACTATCTTCAGGACCTGACTTATGCGGGGCTCGCGGAGACGCTTGGGAAGGATCATGTGCTCGATTTTCCCAGCCGCTGGGCATATCATAAAGAAAAAAAACATTTCTGGAATTGCCGCAATGAATATCCCCATAATTTGGGGTATGTTTTAGGGGTGGGGCCCGTCAAACCTCATGATATTCAGCTGATTGTTCTTGGGTCCGTGAAACCTGACGCGCTCGAAAGCTTTGCGGAAATGTTGGAGAAAATCCGGGCACCGTGGGTTTTTCTGGACGGCGGAGACTGGGCCGAGATCGGCGGGGATTTCAAACGGACAGGCGGGCAGGCCGCGTTTGATCAGTTTCAGGGGTTATGCAAAAAGGTTCCCCCGTCTCTCATCTTTAAACGGGAACTGGCTTTGGGCTCTCAGGACGACAAAATTGTTTCTTTCCCCTTTTCATTTAAAAAATCTCTGATCATCGAAGGTCTCGGCGAAAAAAAACATGATGTGCTGTTTTGGGCTGTGGAATCGTCACAGACGCGGAAGAAAGCGTTTCAGATTTTGAAGGGCAAATATGACTGCGAGGCAAATGGGTCTGTTCCGGACCAGAAATTCAGGAAATATGCGCTCAAAGGCCGAAAATATTTTGAAGCGCTTGCCCAGGCCAAGATCAGTTTGAGCTTTCGGGGAGAAGGGTTTGACACTCTCAGATATTGGGAAATTCCTGCTTGCGGGTCTTTGATGATTTCAGAGACGCCTTCCATCCAGATTTTAGAAAATTTTATCGATGGGAAAAGTGCGGTTTTTGTGAGGCCGGACCTGTCAGATTTGACGGACAAAATTGATTATTTTCTGGCGCACGACAAAGAGCGCGAAGAGATTGCCGCGGCAGGAAAAAAACATTTGCTCGCGCACCACACTCACCTCAAGCGGGCCGAATATTTTATTGAGAAAGTGAAGGAGAAACTGAAGCTGGACTTGAAGCGCTGATTTTTTCGGCGGCTTTCTTGCCGTCCATGATGGCTTCTTCCATGAAGGAATATTTCCACCCGCCATATCTGCCGATCGACTGAATGGAGTTTTCCCAGAAGAATTTCGTGATCTGCTCCATCGCGGATTTTCGTTCCGCCGTATAAACCACATAAGCATACCGGATGGGGATCAGGTCGCAGACGAGAATTTTGTCTGTGGGTTTGAGGATTTTTGCCGTTTCCAGATCTTTGCGGATTCTTTCCATGAACGCGGGAGATTTGAAGTCCGGCGCCTGGTCCGGCGGATAAGCCACCTCAACATACATCGAAGAACAGCCTTCCGGCACGACATGCGGCGTGAAATTCATCGGAAACCCCACGCGATAAAACCGGAACTGGTTTTCGGGAAAATATATCCAGCTTCTGTCAGAAATGTTGGCTCGGTCCACGCCGATGTTGATGCAGAGCACGGAGGTCCAGCGCAATTGGGCCATGGCGGTTTGAATGTCTTTGGGCAAATTCGGCATCTTTTTGAGCAGTTCCATCATGGGGATGGAAGAAACGAGGGAATCATAATCCCGGACTGTCCCGTCGGAAAGCTTGATCTTTTTTTCCCTCCACAAAACGCCTTCAACGGCCGTGTTGAGCTGGACCGGGAGCCCCTTGCCCAGAGCTTCCGATAAAACCTGAATTCCCCCGCGTTTCGGATAAAGAAATGTGGCGTTATAACCATAATCCTTGGAGGGCGGCTTTTGGGAACCTGCAATCACATCTTCCAGCTTGGGCTGGGGCACGAACATTCCGCACCATTCGGCGGTCATCACTTTTAAATCGGTCTGCCAGAGCTTTTCGTTATAGGGCTTCATGAAATGCTTGTGGATGCCCTTCCCGAATGTCCGGGTGCTCCAGTCTTCAAAAGGGAGGCTCGTTTTCCGCAGTTCAGGATCAGAATATTTTTGCACAGCTTCTTTGAACCCTTCGACACACTCCTGGATCACGGTTTGAGGGAGGCCGAAAGTGTTGACCTGGAACGGATATTCGGTTTGGATGCCGTTGGAATGGATGGAAGCCTTGCGGACGCAGGTGTATATGTTGTCGCCGAGGAGTTTCTTGATGAGTTCTTTGGTGTAATCAAAATGGAGGTGGAGGAGGTGGCCGGTGATGTCGAAGGTGAAGCCCTTGATCTCGATGGATCGGGCCGTGCCGCCCACGCAATCGGACTTTTCCAGTACGGAGACTTCATGGGTTTGAGCGTCAAGATGATAGGCCGCGGAGAGTCCGGCCAAACCTCCGCCTAAAACTGCGACCTTCTTTCTATTTTTCAATATTGACCTTGGCGAGCCAGACGCCCACGAACCAGCAGATGACGAAAACGAGAACATAAATCGGGATGGCATACCAAAACCAGACTCGGGTGGTGAGCCAGGCGGCAAAGGAAAGGGTGACGGAAGCGGCGACCGCCATGGAGACGATCTGGGGGCGGGTGAACCCCATTTTTTCCAACCGGAGGGCGAAATGGTCTTTGCTTCCCATGAAAGGCGACATGCCTTTGCGGTATCGGAGGAGGGCCACAAAGAGCGTGTCATAAATGGGGACGCCCAGGATCAGGAGCGGCGCGATCACTCCGGCGTTGTGTTCCGTGCTGTATTCGGTTCCGAGGGAAAGCGCGGCCAGAACATAGCCGATGAAAAGGCTTCCGGTGTCTCCCATGAACATTTTCTTTTTTTTGCTCAGGTTATACGGCATGAATCCCAGCACCGCGCCCGCAAGGACTGCGGCAGTCATGTTGACATAGATTTGCTCCGTCGGGAGCGATATAAAGAGAAATGCCAGGGCGGCCGACACGGCAATCCCGCTTGAGAGGCCGTCCATGATGTCGATGATGTTCATGGAGTTCATGATGCCCGTGACCCAGACCAGGGTGAGCATGAAGGCGAGCCAACGGGGATGGATGAAGTTCAGCTGGATGTCATAAAAAAGGAAGATGGCGCTGGCAATGAACTGGACGGCGAATTTTTCTTTGAAGGAGAGTCCCCCGCTCACGATGTCGTCCACGAGACCCAGGAGGAGGATGAGGGACCCGCCGTAAAAGATGCCGCGCAGAGAACGCAGGGTGCCGGCGGGATAGGTGGAGAGGGTTCGGACGAGGATGAGGCTCAAAATGAACGCGAGCGCGATGGCCGCGCCCCCCAGATACGGCGTGGGTTCGCGGTGCGTTTTGACCGCGGTCGCCGGGTGGTCCATGATGTCGTATTTGATGGCGATCATGCGGAAAATGGGGCTCAGGATGAGGGAAAGGGTCACGGCGGTGAGAAAGCCGATTAAATATAAAAGCGGATAGCTGTGGATGTTAAGGCCGAACATTAAGATGCAATTGTATCAAAAACTCTTGTTGGAAAACAAAAGTCTTCTCATGCCGATTCCGGCCAGCAGAATCACGGAAAGGACGGTGCCCCAGAGGCCGATCATGAAATCTTTGGGGCGGAAGAGCCAAAAAATGCGTTTGTAACGAGGGGCGCCGTATCTGACGAAGGCGGATTGGAAATATCCATCCGCCTGGGTCACATCAAGTTTTTCTCCCTGGTCTGTCCAGGCTTCCCATCCGGGATATTGCGCCTGGGCCATGCGGGCCTCAAAGGTGCAGTTTTCAAGACCGCGCCAAACTGTTCGGATTTTATTGGGGCCTCTCCGAATGAAGTGAAAACATTCCATCGACGGCGATATTTTTTCGCCTTCGGGGAAAACGGGCCTTAGATAGGCAGGCGGCGAAGGATTTTCATAGACCTTGAGTATCCCCAGATCATTTTTTAAAGGCCAGGTTGCTGCGGGCGCGTGGTCCGAGACATAATATTTGATCGCGTGACGGCTGGAATGCTCTTTTTCGGGCGATATGTCGTTATATCCCGTGGTCGAGACGGAGCCGATGCCTTCTGTCCAGGCGAAATATCTGAGGGCCGAAGCTTGCCAAAGGGCTTCATAACCGTTCACGTTTTCGACTCGGAACATCATGGCTTTGTTGGGGTTCCCGACAGTTTCTCCGGAAAAAATTCTAAAGGGTTTTACGTTATACATCAGTTCTTCGGCGATCTGCGAGAGGAGTCCCCTTTTGCCGATATAAGTGTTCATATCCTGAGACCAGATAAGTTTCTTTCCGTTGAGGAAAAGGTCAAGGAAGAGCAGGATGAAAAGAGAAAATTTGAGGGCCGGTTTTTGGGGCGCGATGTGTTTGTTCCAGGCCATGACCGCGGAAGCGATGATGAGGAACAAAAACAGGAGATAGAATCGGGCGGGGACGCGGAACGAGGAGAAAATCTTCCAGATCCACGGATAGATGAATGCGTTTTTTCCGAGAGCCAGGACGATAAATCCGAGAGAAAGAAGGAGAAGGGTTTTTTTTCCGTGTCTGAATCGTTCCCAAAACCCTAAAAGGCCAAGGAAAAGCGGGATCAAACCGAAATAGAGGGAATAGGTTTCGACATAAAACGAGGCGAATTTTTCTTTGAAAGTGCCCTGCATGGGATTGCCGAAAAAGTCCGGCAGAAACAAGGTGATGAGGGCTTTGGGCGGAAGGGAATAAGACGAGGCGAACTCATAAAGCGTTTTGGGGCCCAGGATTTCCGAGAGGAGGACGCGGAACGAGAGGCGCGAAAACACGAAGGTGGGCAGGGCCTGAACCAGGACGAGGCCCGCGGCGAGCATTGAGCTATAGATTATGGGTTTATCAAGAAGTGTCAAAATATAAAATACGCCTTTTATTTTCTTGCACTTCTTGATAAGCCAGATGGCAGCAACAAAAACGACAGTCAGCATCCAGACTTGCAGATGTCCGGAGAAAAACATGAGGGCCAGGGCCATGGCTGAGAGGAGAAGAGTTTTGTCTTTGAGGAGGAAAAGGAGGATGAAGCAGAACCAGCTGTATCCGGAGAGGTGGATGATGTGTCCGGCGGATATTTTGGACAGGAAGAAAAATGAAAACCCCCAGGCGAGGGCCCCGAAGAGGCAGGAACTGGGCTTTTGATTGAAAGTTTTAAGCAGCAAATGCATTCCGAGCGTGTTTAAGAAGACATGCAGGACCGTGAAGGCACTGAGCGCGGACGTCATGGGCAGGAAATAAAAGAGAAGGGTTCCCGGATAAAAAAGCGCGGATTGCGGAGAGGCCAGGAACGGGGTTCCGGAAAAGATATAGGGGTTCCAGAGAGGAGCATGGCCGGTCTGAAGAGTTTCGGTTGCAAAGTGTCTGAAGGGAATCACATATTGATATAGATCTCCGAAATTTCCCGGGACTCTGCCGCTTATGAGAAACGGAGAACAGAAAATGAGTGTGACCATAAAAAGAAGAAGGATCATGCGAGGATGATGAAAGCCAGGCAAGCGAAAATTCCTGCCGTTGTGAAAGTCAGTCCCAATTTCCACGACAAAGGGTCATAGGAAATGTGCAGATGGTGAGAGCCGGAAGGCAATTCGGCGCTTAAATAGTTTTCCAGAGGTTCAGGCGCGGATCCGTTTTGCTCGTGTCTGCCGTGTTCTTCGCAGAATATTTTCCAGCCTGGAAAATTGGGGATGTGGGTGACCATCCTTGCGGGATTTTTGAGGTCCCAGTCCGCGAGCATTGACTGATTGTTCATCGTGTAGGATTTTGGAGCAGCGATTCTGCTTGGGGAGGCGCTATTTATGGAATTTTCAAGCGCAAAAGTTTCTCCGATCGCCTGGGGGTTGCGATAAACCT
>JAKFYJ010000084.1 GCA_021730935.1 Elusimicrobiota bacterium | reverse complement strand
ATGATCTTGAGCCCCTGCTTCCGGACGAAAGCCATCATGCTGTTGAAAATTTCCCGTTCCTTTCTGCCGCTAGCCGACTCGGAAATGGAAAAGAACTTTTCAATTTCAAAGTGATGCTTATCGGCATACTCTTTCAGGAACTTTTCCTGAGCAGGCAGAGAGTATCCGGTCTCTTGCTGTTCGCGGGAGCTCACCCGTGCAAATAATACGGCTTTCATATTGTTAAATTATATCATTCTCAGGGGCCCTTGGGTTGTGGTAGATCCTGGGCTTTACCATTGGATTTTGATTTCGAAATAGCCTGCCTTGTGTATACTTTTAGGACAATCTCATAGTAACTCGTAAGAACGCGCGCGATATCAACGGCATCATCGAAGGTAACGTCAAGTCCGTAGTCCTCTTTCAAAATCTGCCTGAGCTCTTGGATCGTAGGCTCGCTTAACATTTATATATTGTCCCGGAAAATATGGATTGCCTGAAACTGTGCATCTAACCCTTGAAAAGTCAGCTTAACCGTATAATTTTTGATTAGACCGTCGTACCAAATGAGGGTCATTGATCCAAACGTGCCGAAGTGCCGGCATAGTGAGTAAATGTTCATTATGAACGCAATATTTTGATCGGGTCTCATATCGTCTCTGATATCCTTGGGCATGATAAACAACCCATCGTGATTACTACCTGAAAATCGCAACACAGCTTCTCCTGTGAAGCCGTCTTTGGCAAGTTCATCGAATTTTCGCCGTAGATCCTCTGCAATAACCATTTTTAAAAGCATCTCCAATGACTCAATTGTTGTCTGGATCGTGCTTTTTGCACCAATCCATTTGTTCTTTCCAATCCAGATCCCTGAAGGCTTTTAGCAATGCCTGTCTTTGTTTATCCATATTTCTAATCGACTTGCTAATTCGGGAAGCCTCGGACCAAATTTCTCTCATTAAACTACTGGGAGTCTTATATTTGAACTTAATGCCCGCGATCCCTATCGTCTTGACTAATTTAATTGCCATAATGAAGATAAACCTTCCTACGCTCCCGTAGAAACTTCCTTTGACTATAATGCTCCCACTGTTGATGTTCCCAGTCCTTCCAAAACAGGTTGCGGTTTAATCTTAATCCCTTCTCCAGCTTTTGAATAATCTTCTTAGTAGGCGGATACCAGCAGCTCATTAACCCATCACATGTGCGCTCGCTAATCCCGCACTTTTCGCCTAGGTTTTGTACGCTCCACCCGCGGCTTACAAGCACTTGTAAGATTTGGTTCCACCATGTCCACGTCCCGTCCCTTCTCTTCCTTTGAAGCTTGTAATCCAAGTAATATTCTGGGTAAAGATCTTGAGGACGAACATCTAAAGTCCGGGACAGTAAGGAGAGGCGCGCAGGATTGGGTAGCCATTCTCCACGGATGTACCGGGATATGGTAAGTCTTGATACTCCAAGCTTTAAAGCCAGCTCTTGCTGAGTCCAGCCCTTTCGTTTTAAATAGCGTCGGATATAGCATAAATGATCGATGGTTTCTTATTTATAAGGGAAGACCATTATTCACGCTTGATCCCCTTTTGCAGGAATTTTAGTTATCGACGGAAAAAAAGCTGTTTTGAAAAGACGATGTAAACATATCCGCATTTATTAGTGGCGGTCTTGAAAAGCCAACTGAAAAACATTTGAGAAATCGGGGGTAAAAAAAGGCAAGCCTTTTATAGGTTAAAAGGCTTGCCCAAAGGTCAAACGGTTACCATGCCGCAGTTATTTATTACATATGTTCCATATGTTACGTTTAATAGTATTCATAATATATAAGGAGTGTCAAGGCTCTGAGCGGATAAGGGGAAGAGCCGGTCAAATGACCGCGTCCAGAATTGATTTTAGTGGGTTAGCCTGTTGTTGAAGGGGCCCGGAATAATTAGGTGAGAATCTTCTTCGGAAGCAAATGGTCTGCGTGCTCGGCTAGTTCTTCAGCGAGGAAAGGCTTTTGCAAAAAGGCATCAGCGCCGACCGCCAGAGCCTTTTGCTTGCTTTCTCGAATGCTGAATCCAGTAATCGCTAGAATCTTGACACCACTAAGATTGCGGTCATTTCTGATTGTCCTGCAGATCTCGATCCCATCAACTCCTGGAAGTTTTAAATCAAGGATAACCAAAGAGGGCACGAGACTGGTTACTTTGTACCCAGCTTCAAACCCATTAGATGCTTCATAAACTTTAAAATGGGGATATAGTTTTTTTAGGGTCTTACAAATAACCCTTCTGACATGAAGCTCATCGTCCACTACTAGAATGCTGACAGGGTTTCCGCCAAGTATTTTTGGAATGCGTATGTTATAAGACTTTAGGAAGGCAATGAGATCGTTTTCCCAAACTCTCCTGTGTCCGCCCGGGGTCGTATATATAGGTAATTTTCCCTTGGTTATCCAACGACCGACCGTAGGACGTGTAACAGAACACATCCGGGCAATTTCTTCCGTACCATAGCTTTTCATTTACAGTTTTTCCCAATGTTACGTTTAGAACACTATTTAAATATTATGTGAACGAAGCAGTATTGTCAAGATTTTACGATGAGAATTTACGATGAGAATCACGCGAGTAGCGTGCGGTTGAAGTTATTGAGGTTGCCGCCGGGATCCTTGTGACAGTTAAGCCGAAGTCAGAAAAAAACGCTTGACATAGATCTTATGAAATAATATTATCAATAATTAGTTTAAGTTGATCTTTCAAATCATAATTCTGTTGGTGTCCGAAAGGACTTAATAGAGGAACTCCGTGTAAATCGGAGGCTATCCCGTAGCTGTAACCGGGGACAAACCTTGAATACTCACTGGTCAAAGTGGACTGGGAAGAGAAAGGGGAGGATGATCCGGGAGCCAGAAGACTTACCATATCGCTAACTTGTTTATCTTTAAGTTAGCGGGGTCCCAAAAATTAACATTTGGGATGGACAGAATGTACTTATGAAAATCCCCGAAAGAAGGGAAATTCCTAAGGTTTCAGTTATATTGAAGAGATGTCTTGTAACTGAAATAATTTAAGGGCCAAGAAGCAGGGTGCAATCCTTAACGTATGTCACATCGTTAAGGATTTTTTTATTTATGGATTATCAGACCCTCTACTTGGTCCGTCATGCGGAGTCCGCAATATCTGGAAAATATTGTGGCTCTACGGATGCGCCTTTAAGCAAAAATGGGTTCAAACAGGCGAAAAAGGTTGCTCAAGTTTTTAACCGTATTCCTCTCGACAATTGTTATTTTAGTGACCTTAGAAGGGCCCGCCAAACGATCCAATACTTCAACCATAAAACCGCATTCGCCAAAACAAGTTATTTAAAGTCCCGCGAGTTGAGAGAAATCCACTTTGGAGATTGGGAAGCCGCTTCCTATGATCAAGTTTCATCCCAATGGCCGGAACTCTATAATCGGTGGCTTAAGTCTCCCACCACGGTTCAGATCCCCTCCGGAGAATCATTTCCCGCTTTTCTCTCCCGCGTTAAAGCTTTCTCCAAGAAGCTCACAAAAAATACGGCAAAGCATGTTGCGGTCGTCGCTCACGCCGGGTCCCTTTCAGCCCTCACGATGCTCCTGCTTAAAAAACCCTTAACCCAATTTTGGAAATGGATTCCGCCCAACGCTTCAATTTCGATTTTAAGCAGAGCTTTAAATGGAAAAGCTTCCACCTTCAAGATCGTGCGCATGAAGGACTGCGGGCATCTGGAGAATTAATTTGGGCAAAATCACTTTCATCTTAGGCGGCGCTGGAAGCGGAAAAAGCAAGTTTGCTCTTAAGATGGCAAATGAGGGCAAGAACGTGGCTTTCGTGGCTACCTGCGACTCAAAAGATGGAGAAATGAAAAGGAAGATTGACGCCCATCGGGAAGAAAGGCCATCCCATTGGCCCACTATTGAAGCAGGAAGCACGCCTTTTGAACCTGCTTGGCCCAATGGAAAGACCGATTGTCTCATGATTGATAGCCTGACCCTTTGGGTTTCGGAGCTCCTTATGAGAGAGGTTCCGTTGGAAGAGATTTTACGGAAATGCGAAGCTTGTCTTAATGAGGCGAGCAGAAGGTTTGAACATACGATTGTCGTTTCGGATGAAGTCGGGTTCGGGATCGTACCGGAAAACCGGCTCGCGCGTGATTTCCGGGAATTGTTGGGAAAGATCAATCAACAGGTTGCTCAAATGGCAGGAGAAGTTTTTTTTGTCGCTGCGGGTCTGCCTATCCAAATGAAGGGCAAGGAGAAAACATGAATGATTTAGAACTGATTCAAGATACTGTCAAGAAAATATTGCCGCTTGAGGATCAGTGGCTCGTCTCCAGCAAAAAACGGCTAGATAGTCTGACCAAGCCTTTGGGAAGTCTTGGAAGATTGGAAGACCTTGCCCAAAAGATTTGCGCTATTAAGCGAACTATAAAACCTCTGCTCGCCAACAAAGTCATTTTCACATTGGCCGCGGACCATGGGATCACAGCCGAAGGGGTCAGCGCTTATCCTTCCGAAGTGACGCCTCAAATGGTTTTTAATTTCTTGCGGGGCGGAGCTGGAATCAATGTTCTGAGCCGGACCGTCAATGCCAAAGTGATTGTCGTTGACATGGGCGTGGCTTTCGATTTTCCTCCCAGTCAAGGCTTGGTGAATCTCAAAATCAGAATGGGAACCGGCAATTTTGCCAAGGGGCCTGCCATGAGCCGCGAAGAAGCAGCCACAGCCATCGCCAGTGGGATCGGATTAGTCGAGAAGGAAATGAAGAACGGGATTGATATCGCGGGGACTGGCGACATGGGCATCGGCAACACAACCTCTTCGAGCGCCATTACGTCCGTCATGACTGGAAAAACGGTGTCTCAAGTTACAGGCCAAGGCACGGGGATTGAGGCCAAAGCGCTATCTCATAAAATTTTAGTCATAGAAAAGGCCCTGGAACTCCATAAGCCCGATTCCACGGACCCCATCGGTGTCTTGTCGAAAGTCGGGGGTTTTGAAATTGGAGGCTTAGTTGGCGTCATTCTGGGCGCTGCTAAAAATAAAATTCCGGTTATGCTGGACGGCTTTATTTCCGGAGCTGCCGCTTTAATCGCCGTGAGCCTTGCCCCTGCCGTCAAGGATTATTTGATTGCGGCACATCGCTCTGCGGAGCCGGGCCACGACGCAATGCTTAAACATTTAGAGTTGTCTCCGCTCCTCGATTTGAAAATGCGTCTGGGGGAAGGGACCGGTGCGGCTTTAGGAATGGGTCTGGCGGAAGCGGCATGCAAAATTTTAAATGAGATGGCGACATTCGAGGAAGCCAGCGTATCCGGCAAAAAAGAACCGGCCACCGGCAGGGTTTAGGCGAGTTATTTCAAAAACCTATTTTCCAGTTTTTCTCAACCTGGCTCATCATAATCCGCTGATCGTTGGAGGCGGGAAAGTGGCAATTCAGAAACTTTCTACATTGATGAAGTGCGGAGCAAAAGTTTCTGTTGTGGCGGCGGTTGCTCATCTTGAAATCAGGGCAATGGCCGCGCAGGGGAAAGTAACGCTTGAGAAACGGGAATTCAGGGATAAAGACTTAAATGGCAGGAACATGGTCTTTTGCGCCACGAATGATCGAAAATTGAATATGCAAATAAGCATGAAATGTAAGGAAAAAAGAATTTGGGTCAATGTGGCTGATGACCCTTCTCTATGCGATTTCATTGTTCCCGCGATCGCCAAGCGCGGCGATGTGATTTGCGCCGTCTCCACCGGTGGCGCCAGTCCAGCGATGGCAAAGTTTTTAAGAAAGAAAATCGAAAGATTGCTAGGAAAAATATGAATTCTCTCCTCAGACAATTTATCTGCGCGATACAGTTTCTCACGATCATTCCTATTAGGGGAAACTATGTGAGGGATGAGAAAGATCTCGGCCGCTCCATGCTTTTTTATCCTATAGTGGGCCTGCTCATCGGTCTTGCAACTTTGGGACTATATCGCCTTGCGTCATATGTCTTCATGCCCATCGTCGGCATGGTCATCGCCTTTGTCGGAAACCTGGTTCTCACTGGCGGACTGCACCTGGACGGTTTCGCAGACATGTGCGACGGATTTTATGCAGGCAAAGACAAGCAAGGAATTTTAACCATCATGAAAGACAGCCATATCGGAACGATGGCGGTTCTGGGAATTTTTTGTTTACTGATCCTCAAACTGTCGTTTTTCTATTCCCTGTTTCCGAAAGGGTTGCTTGCGGAAGCCATCCTGGTCATTCCAGCCATTAGCCGTTGGGTTATGTCAGTGGCGGCCGGTATATATCCTTATGCCCGAGCGGAAGGCGGAACAGCTAAGCCGTTTGTGGAAAATGTGGGACGGCGGGAGATCATAATTTCTTCGTTCCTTATAGCCATCATCTCGTTTGCCATTTTAGGACCTGCTGGAATTTTGCTCTCCATGGCTACGCTAGCTGTCGCCCTTGTTTTCATGCGGTGGGTCAAAAGTAAAATCGGCGGCATTACCGGCGACGTATTAGGGGGCTTAAACGAAATTTCCGAGGTTTGCTCATTATTTATTTTGAACCTGGCATTCCCTTTAGGTAAAACCGTATGGAACTTTTAAATATGCATGGTGGAAACGTCGAGCTCTTAGCACCTCAATATGGTTTTCAGGTGGGTGACGTCCTGGATTTCAGCGCCAACATAAATCCTTATGGGCCTCCTCCGGGCACAAGAGACCTTTTGTCTCAGCGTTGGCAAGATATTGCTCGCTATCCCGACCCGCATTCGACTCATTTAAGGGCGGTTCTAGCGCGCTGGCACAATGTTCAAACCAAAAATATCACCGTGGCAAACGGGGCATCAGAGCTCATTTATTGGATCGCAAGACTTTTTCACGCTCCTAAGGCTTTGGTGTTGGGCCCCACTTTCACGGAATATTCAATTGCGGTCCAGTCCGCCGATGGAGATACGCAATATGAATTTGCCAAAGGGAAAGATGGATTTCGCCATGTTTTCAAGAATGTAAAAATAGGGTCTGACAACCGGATAAACTTGGTTTTTGTGGGCAATCCGAACAACCCGACTGGAACAATGGAGGATGCCGCATCTTTGCAAAAATGGATCAAGCAGTCATTGTCTCGATCCCCAAATACTCTTTTTGTGATTGACGAATCCTTTCTTCCCTTTGCAGGACCTGAATCGCTTTCCCTTGCTCCATTTGCGGTTGAAACGCCGGGTGTTATTATCCTCCGGTCTATGACCAAGATTTTTTCGATCCCCGGGCTTAGGCTCGGTTACGCCGTCTCCCAAATTGAGACAGCAAAAAAGCTTGAGAGATTAATGCCAACCTGGCGAGTCAATATTCTTGCGCAGAGGTTCGGCGAGGAAATGTTTTCGTTTGCGCAATTTATAAATCATTCCCGCATTATGCTTGAATCTCACCGCAACGATTTAATTGGGAACCTACGGGCACTGCCCCATTTAAAAGCGTTTGACAGCGCTGCAAATTTCGTCCTGATCAAAATGCTTGCGGCGGGCATGGACGCGGTCTCACTCGCCTCTGCATTGGCGAAGAAAGGCATTTTGGTCCGTTCCTGCAACGATTTTGCAGGCCTGGAGAAGGGCAAATTTATAAGAGTGGCTGTGCGGAAGCCGGAAGAAAACAAGATTTTAGTTCAAGCGCTTAAGGAGCAATTGTTCCATGCCGGCTAAAACGATTATGGTCCAGGGTACCGCGTCCAATGTCGGCAAAAGTGTTTTAGTCTCAGCCCTCTGCCGGATGCTTAAAAATAAGGGATTCAAAGTGGCTCCCTTCAAAGCCCAAAACATGGCCAACAATTCCTACGTCACCCTGGACGGCGGGGAAATCGGCCGCGCGCAAGCCGTGCAGGCAGAAGCCGCCGGGATTAAGCCCTCGGTCCTCATGAACCCTGTCCTGCTAAAGCCCACCACGGATAGAAAATCGCAGATCGTCGTCATGGGAAAGCCTACGGGAATCATGGCCGCTATGGAATATCAGAAATATAAGAAATCCTTGATCCCGGTCGTCGAAAAGTCCTTAAGGTCTCTTATGGCTTCTTACGATTACGTGGTGATCGAAGGCGCCGGAAGCCCTGCGGAAATTAACTTAAAGAAGCACGACATCGTCAACATGTCGGTCGCCAAAATGGTCTCCTCGCCCGTCATTCTCGTAGGCGACATTGATAAGGGCGGAGTCTTTGCGCAGTTGATCGGAACCTTTGAGCTTTTAGACGCGCAAGAAAAGAAGCTGGTGAAAGCATTTCTGATTAATAAGTTCAGAGGGGATAAAAAAATACTGGATCCCGGCCTGGACTGGATTGAGAAAAAAACTAAACGAAAGATTTTGGGGGTGATTCCATACCTTTCAAATCATGGCATCTCAGAGGAAGATTCTGTTGTCCTTCAAGACTCCCACTCCTCGCAACGGGCGGACGGCAAAAAGCTGTTGATCCATGTGATCCGTCTCCCACGGATTTCTAATTTTACGGACTTTGAAGCCTTGAGCAAAGAGAATGACGTCCTGCTTCAGTACATCGAAAAGCCAAACCGCCATGTCCTGCCGGACCTTCTCATTATTCCCGGATCCAAAAGCACGATCGCGGATTTGAAAGCGCTCTGGAGTTCAGGATTTGTCGATTATATTAAACGATGCGTCAAAGCCGGAGTCCCTCTTGTCGGAATCTGCGGCGGCTATCAGATGCTGGGTGAAAGGATCCTGGACCCTCAGCATGTTGAAGCGAACAAAAGTTCTTGCGAGGGATTGGGATTTCTGCCAACAGTTACGGTGTTTAGAAGAGAGAAAACAGCGGCGCAGGTCAAAGCGATCCATGTGGAAAGCCAAACGGAGATTGAAGGCTATGAAATTCATATGGGCTGTACGCAAGGCCGCAATGGGCACTCGCCACTCTTTAAAATCACTGAAAGGCACGGCATGGCAATCGAAGATTTTGACGGAATGGTTTCGACGTCGACCAATGGAGAGCCTTTCGTCATGGGCACATACATCCACGGAGTTTTTGACCTCGCTCCTTTCCGAAGATATTTTCTGGACAAGATCCGTAAGATTGCTAGCCTCAATCCGATTGGAAACGCAAAGAGAGCATCAGAGGACGAAGCCGCGGACCCTTACGACCGCTTAGCAAAACTTGTCGAAGATAATGTCGATATGAAATTTTTAAACCAGGTTCTTGGAATACGATGACCGCTCTCATTCCCAACTTAACGATCGCATATATTTTAGACCTCCTGCTTGGCGACCCGCAATGGTTCCCTCATCCGGTTCGGTTGATTGGCTTTTTGATCGATAAGGGCGAGTCACAGTGCAGAAAATGGATTTCGAAAGAACTTTTAGCGGGCGCTATCCTGACCATTGGTTTAATTTTGTTCTCTTTCGCATCGACTTATTACATCTTAAGATTCATCTCAAGCTATTCCATCATCCTGGCTCGCGTTGTTGAAATCATTCTACTGTATTGCTGCCTTTCAACGAAAGACCTGGCCGTTGAATGCAACTGGGTCAGGACCGCTTTAGAAGAAGGCGATTTAGAGCTTGCCCGCAAGAAGCTTTCCTGGGTGGTGGGACGGGACACAGACCAGCTCGATCCTAAGGAAATAAGCAGGGCAACGGTTGAAACTGTGGCGGAAAACACGGTGGACGGGATCGTTTCGCCATTGTTTTTCGCGATCATTGGCGGAGCGCCCTTAGCGATGGCGTACAAAACCATCAATACCCTCGATTCAATGATCGGACACAGAAATGACCGCTACATCCGTTTTGGCAAACTCGCGGCTTATATTGATACCGCGGCAAACTGGGTCCCTGCAAGAATCACGGGATTCCTGTTTCCTCTCGCGGCGGCCTTGTCCGGTTTCTCAGGCAAAAAGTCCTTTCGTACCGCTTGGAAAGATGGAGCCAATAGCCCTGTGCAAAATTCAGGAATTCCCGAGGCAGCCATGGCGGGCGCTTTGCAAGTGAGGTTGGGTGGAATAAATTTTTATAAAGGCCAGCCCTCGCCTACGCCCTATTTGGGACAATCCGAGAGGGCTTTATCGCCTAAAACAATCCAAGAATCTATCCGGCTCATGTACGCCGCTTCATTTCTATTTTTTCTTGCGGCCACCCTGGCGCGGCTTGCCGTTGAGAAATACTACTTATGAATCGTCCCAGAGTGATCATTGCCGGAACGCAAAGTGGGGTTGGAAAAACCTCAATTTCCTTAAGCCTCATGGCAGGCTTGAAAGCTTCCGGCCACCGCGTGCAGGCTTTCAAAGTGGGGCCTGACTACATTGACCCTAGTTACCACGCCGTGGCAACGGGATATCCATCGTACAACTTGGACTCCTGGCTGCTTGAAAAGGAAACTCTTGCCTGGCTTTTCCAAACCAAATCGGAGACGGCGGACATCTCCATTATCGAAGGCGTCATGGGGCTTTACGACGGGTTCGGAAGCAAGGAAGATACGGGAAGCACCGCCCAAATAGCCAAGATGCTAAAGGCGCCTGTGATCCTCGTGGTTGACGCCAAGAGTATTGCCCGTTCCATTGCGGCAATGGTTAAGGGATATCAAACCTTTGATCCGGAAATTCAGATCAAAGGCGTCATATTAAATAAGGTTGGAAGCCAAAGGCATTCGGATCTCTTGAAAGAATCCATTGAGCATTATACCGGGATTCCCGTTTTAGGCGCGATCCTCAGGGATAAAAAAATACAAATCCCGGAGCGTCATTTGGGTCTCACCACAGCTTCTGAAAATGTGGAGCTTAAAGATTGCTTGGATGCGTTAGCGGATACCTCTAACGGCATCGACATGCAAGAAATATTGAAGATTGCAAAGGATGCGCTTCTCCTTGAACCCGCTCCGGAACCCCATTTGTCGAAGGCTGAGGCGTACAAGCCCATGCGCATTGGAATTGCTTTGGACCGTGCCTTTAGTTTTTATTATCAGTCCAACTTGGATTTGTTGCAAGAAATGAGCGTGACACTTGTTCCATTCAGTCCTCTGATCGATGAAAGGCTTCCGGAAGATTTAAGCGCCCTCTATTTCGGAGGAGGATTCCCGGAGATTTATGCCACCAAATTAGAAGAGAATCACATTCTTAAAGACCAAATCCGGACATGCATTGTAGACGGGATGCCCGTATATGCGGAATGCGGCGGCCTCATGTATTTGTCGGAATCCATTGAAAAGCAGGACGGAAGCTCCTTTGCAATGGTGGGAGCGGTTCCAGGCAAAATCAAGATGACCGAGAGGCTTCAGAACTTTGGCTATAAAGAAGGTCAAATGATAGGCAACACCATTTTAGGAGAGAAAAAAAGCCTGGTCCGCGGCCATGAATTTCATTACTCACAAAGATTATTGGAGCAAGATACTCCGGAGACAAACTCTTATGAACTTGAGGACCGGAAAAGTTCAAAAAAACAGATGGAAGGATATTCCAGAGGTTCCCTTTTGGCTTCGTATCTGCATTTAAATTTTCTCACGAATCCAAAATGGGCCGTATCTTTTGTGGATGCTGCAAATCGATACCGAAATGCCCCAAAGAAGGTGGCCGCAAAGGCATAAATTTCAAAAAATTCATTGAGATAACGCAGGGAAAGCCTCGTGTAAATCGAGCTCTGCCCCGCAACTGTAATCGGCGACGAAAGCGGAAAATTAAGTCACTCATTTGTTGGAGACAACTGGGGAAGACTCCGCAAGTAGACGGACCCGTGAGACAGGAAACCTGGTTATCTTTATGGCGGTCGTTAGGACTCCAGACCGCCAATCTTCGCAAGGGAGACAAAAATGTTAAAACTAAAAAAAACTGTCGTTGTGGTGTCATTGCTAATGATTGGAAATCAAGCTCATATCGGGAAAGCGGAAGAGACGACCCGTTTGGATACGGTGGTGATCTCAGCGACGAAGACGGACTTGTCCAAAAAGCAGGTGACGCAGACGGTCAATACCATAGAAAACAAGGAGATCGCCCAGCAGCAGGTCACGGAGATATCCGAGATCATGAAGAACATTCCCGGCGTCAGCATCCCGCAGACAGGGTCCCGCGGCTCCTCTACCAGCATCTTCATTCGCGGCGGCTCCTCCAACCACAACTTGGTGCTCGTGGATGGAGTGCGCGTGAACGCGGCCGGCGGTGGTTTCGATTTCAGCCAATTCCCGCTGGACAACATCGACCGGATCGAGCTTTTGAAGGGCCCGCAGGGCTCTCTCTATGGGTCCGACGCCATGTCCGCGGTGATCAACATCATCACCAAAAAAGGGAAAGGCCCCGTCGTCACGGATATAACCGCGGCGGGAGGCAACAATAACACATTTGAGGAAAAGATAAACGTTTCCGGAGGCGCTGGAAACGGCGGATTTTCCGTGGGCGCCAGCCGCGTGGATACCGACGGCGTTCTCAACGTGAACAACCGCTTCAACCAGAATTCTTTTTCCACCAGATTGGACCAGAAGCTTTACGACAAGATCAACTTAAACGCTTCCGTGCGCTATCTGGACGGGCTCTACCAAATCCCGACCGCCAGCGCCGGAGACCGCTTCGATATTTTGGACCCTCAAAACTTCACCCGGCGCAGAAAAACTATTCTGAGCTCTGGCGTGGATTCCTCCCTCACTTCCTGGTGGGACCATAAGCTCCAGCTGGGCCTCTTAAACGAAGAGCGCTTCTCAACGGATCCCCGCAATCCCGTGGTGGACACGGCGGATTCTCAAAGCCATAGCGCTGAAGGCCGTCAGTCCATCGATTATTCCTGGAACTTCAAACTACCTGTGGTCATGGAAGTAAACACCATTTTTACGGCGGGCATCGCCATGGAAAGGGAACTTTTTGAGCAGACCTCAAGGAGAATCACCACTTCGACCACCAGCACAGCCATCGATCAGTCCCGCATGAACCACGCTTATTTTTTCCAGGGCCAGTGGAACTGGAAAGACATGGTCTTCCTCACCCCTGGCGTCCGCATGGAACAGAACGAGGTTTATGGGACGGAAGCCAACCCAAGAGTGACCGGCGGCTTCATGATCCCTCCCACGCAGACCAAATTGCGGGCTTCCTATGCCCAGGGCATCACGGAGCCCACTTTCACGCAGAGCTTCGGCGGAGCCACGACCCTGCCCAGCCCCAACCTGCGCCCGGAAAGGATCAAAAGCTGGGAAACAGGGTTCGATCAGTATCTTATGGATGATAAAGTGGAGATCAACTTCACTTATTTCCATAATGAATACAAGGACCTGATCTCCTTCATCAATACAACCCTGCCTTTTCGGAACATCCTAAAGGCGGAGTCCTCGGGTATCGAAACCGTGATCAAAGTGTCCCAAAAAGTTCAGAGCTATGACTTGAGCCTTTACTTGTCCCACACCTATCTTGAAACCAAGGCCCTTGAAGACGGCACCGTGGGCGGGACGTTGTTTACTCCTGGACAGGAGCTTTTAAGACGGCCAAAGCATCGGGGAGCCATTACGCTTAATATCGAGCACTCTCGCTTCAACTTCAACTGGAACACCACGATGCAAGGGGAAAGTATCGACCGGGATTTCTCTACGGTTCCCGAAAGGCGCGTCAACCTTCAGCCCTATGCCAAGACGGACATAGCGGGCTCCGTGGTGGTCTGGAAAGGCGCTCCTGAGGTCCGGGTTTTCGCGAAGGTGGAGAACCTCTTCAATGTTAAATATGAGGAAGTCTTGGGATTCAGCGCGCCCCGGCTTCAGGCCCTGGCGGGAGTGGGAGTCAAGTTCCAATAAGATGAGATTTAAAAAGGCAAAAGCTTTTTTATTCCTTGCATTGGTGCTGGGGTCCCTTTCCTCCTTGTTTGGGGCTCCAGCCGCCGAGCAAGGATTTCCGCGCACCATCGATGCGGGCAAGGGGAGGACGCTCCGGCTTGAGCGGCCTCCCCAACGCATCGTCTCCGTGGCTTGGGCCGTGGATGAGATCCTTTCCGCCCTAGTGGACAAGTCCCGGGTTCAAGCAGTGACCCAGCTTTCCCTGGAACCCACTATTTCCAACATCATCGGATGGGCTCAAGGCATTCCCCATAAAATTCAGGCGGACGTGGAACAAATTCTTGCCTGCGAGCCCGATATCGTTTTCGCGCTCGCTTCCAACCGGAAGGAGTTCATAAAGCTTCTACTCAACGCGCAACTTCCGGTTGTGGAAATTGAAACTCAAGACTCCATTGCCGAAGTCCAATCAAATATCCGTAAAATCGGACACGCTATCGGAGAAGATAAAAAAGCCGAGGCAGTGATTGCAGACATGAACCGCAAGCTGGCCGGTATTGAAGCGAAAATGAAGACCGTCAAGGGTCGCCCCCGCGTCATGACTTACAGCTACAGCGGAGGAACCTCAGGCAAGGGCCGGACGACGGATGACTTCATCCTTCGCGGCGGCGGCGTTAACATCGCGGCAGAAAAGGGCTTGACGGGAACCGTTAAGGTTTCCGAAGAGACTCTGATTGAATGGGACCCTGAAGTGATTTTGCTGAGCGGTTATTCCCCTGGGAAAGAGACCTTTCCGGATGAACTTCGGGCCAATCCGGCGCTTCAAACTGTGAATGCGATTAAAAACAATCGAGTCTATGTTCTTCCTGGAAAATATTTTCAAAGCACCTCGCAATACAGCGTCCAGGCCGTGGAAGCTGTAGCCCGGCTTCTGCACCCGGAGATTTTTAATGAAAAACAGTAAGTTTCTAGCCGTCCTCGGGTTTTTGGCCGCCGCATTATGCTTGATTGTGATTGTGGCCACAGCCGTGGGCAGCGTCACGATTCCTTTTCAAAGCACCGCCGGCATCATATTCAGCAAGTTTCCTTTCGTTTCCTTGGATGCCGCATGGCCTAAAGCGCAAGAACTGATCATTTTGCAGGTGCGATTGCCGCGCGTGTTGATCGCGGCTGTCGTGGGCGGAGCCCTGGCGCTCTGCGGGGCAGTAATGCAGGGGCTTTTTAGAAACCCGATGGCGGATCCTGGAATTATTGGAACCACCGCTGGGGGCGCTCTCGGCGCGGTCCTTTCTATTTATATGGGCTGGGCTGCCAATTATCTCTATGCCTTGCCGGCCGCCGCGTTTCTGGGCGCTTTGGCCAGCACGTTTCTTGTCTATGTGATCGCCTCTGAACATGGGAAGACGCCCGTGAACATCCTGCTTCTTTCCGGCATCGCTGTTGGAGGGCTGGCGGTTTCCATGTCGTCATTCATACTGTCCTTGGCTTTGCATAACTGGGAAATTGCCCGGCAGATCATTTTTTGGAACATGGGTGGCTTGGATGGCAGAAGTTGGATGCATGTGAAAATGTCCCTGCCCATCATCCTGCCGGCCTGTTTTGTGATTTTGGCCTACGGCCGAGACTTAAACGTCATGCTCTTCGGGGAAGAGAGCGCCCACGGCCTAGGCGTGAATGTAATTTGGACCCGCCGGATCCTTCTCGTCCTAACAGCTTTAGTGGCCGGCGTTTCCGTTTCCGTGAGCGGATCCATTGGGTTTATCGGGCTGGTGATTCCGCACATCATGCGCCTGGTGGTGGGCCCGGACCACAAAATGCTTTTGCCCGTGAGCTTCCTTGCAGGAGCCTGTTTCCTGCCCTTGGCCGACTTAATCTGCCGCACTCTTATCAAGCCGGAAGAGCTGCGGCTCGGGGTGGTCACTTCCTTCGTGGGCGGGCCATTCTTCATTTATCTTCTGATTAAAAGCAAAAGAGAGGTCAAAGCATGAGCCCTACCATTTCCTTAAAAAACGTGACGTTCAAAATCAAGGAGAAGACGATTCTCGAGGGCGTCTCTTTGGATTTTCCCTGCCGGCGGCTCACGGGAATCATAGGCAACAACGGCTCGGGAAAAACCACGCTCCTGCGCTTGATCCTTGGGGCTCTTCCCCTCACTTCCGGGGAAATCAGGATCGATGGCCGGGCTATTTCCTCTTTCAAAAGGAAAGAGCTGGCCCGTTTAATCGCCATCCTCTCGCAGAACACGTTCTCGGACTTCGCTTTCCCCACCCAGGAAGTGGCCTTGATGGGCCGGCATCCGCACCGCGGGCGCTTCGAATCGTTTTCTCCCGAAGACCACCGCATCGCTGAGCAAGCCCTCCGAATGACGGACACCTACCGGTTCAAGGACCGCATGATCACCCAGCTTTCCGGCGGGGAGGAACAGACCGTTTTCCTGGCGCGGGCACTGGCGCAGACTCCTCAATTTTTGCTTCTGGATGAACCGACCTCGCACCTGGACATCTACCACCAAATTCGCATCCTGGATTTGGTGAAATCGCTCACGCGGGAAATCGGCGCGGTCATCGTTATTCACGACTTGAACATGGCCGCGCGCTTTTGCGACAGGCTCGTGCTCATGTCTCAAGGCCGCATCGTCGCCCAGGGGACTCCGGAAGAAGTGCTCATCCCTTCCAATATTGAACGCGTCTTCAACATCCAATCCATCGTCCGCCATGATCCCGAGTTGGACGCCGTCCAGCTTACATTTTTAAACCATGCAATAAAGGAGGCAGCCTATGCCTGAAACAATGACCCAAACCGCCGGACCGGAAACCATTCTGCCCGGAACCAAAAAAACCGTTGAAAACCTGGACGGCTCAAAAATGGAGTTCGAATACATGGACTCTTCTCCAATAAAAATGGAGAAGCTTTTTAAGGACCTCTACGAAAACCAATGGAACAAGCTGCGCTTTGGTCCCTGTCTTCAAGGCGCGGTCTTCGAGCTGGTCTTAACCGAGAAGCCTAAGGTTAGCATGCTGGACGGCTATCTCACGGTGGACGCGGGCCCCTGGCATTTCCACCTTTGCGTGGGCAAGTATGAAGCCAAAGTGACGCACGGGGAAGTAAACCGCGACCACCTGGAAGAAGACGCCCGGCAAAGGCGGATCGGAAAGGCCGCGTTCGTGCGGACACTGGACGGTTCCTGTGCTCCCAAAAGCTGGAGCCTGCGTTTCTGGAACGGTTTAGGCGAGCAGATGATCAGCGTTTTTTTGCCGAACCCTTATTTGAATGACAAACTTGAGCGCCAAAAAGATCCGGACTGGTCCAAACTGGGCTTGTGGGAAAGCCTGAGGAAAGAGTACTTGGGCTCGAATAACAACTAAAGGAGACTTCGATGCTCGCATTATTCATTAAAGGCGGACCCATCATGTGGCCCTTGCTGGCCACATCCGTTATTTCCCTGGGAGTCGTAATCGAAAGAGCTCTTTTTCTGCTTAGGGAGCGGCGCCGCCGCCATCCCGAAGTGGTCAAGCGCATGCTCCAAGAAATCCAGAGGGGCAACTTAAAGGGCGCCGCCGCCATTGGCCACGGGTCGCAAGATTTCCTTGCCGGCATCCTAGTTTACTCACTGGAGCAAAGCGGCGGTTTCTCCGCCGCGGTTATCCATGCCAGCACCCGGGTCCTTAAAAAATATGTCCGGGGAGCGAATATTCTTGACACAGTTATCACGCTCGCGCCTCTTCTTGGCTTGTTGGGCACAGTGACGGGCATGATCCATGCGTTTGGACTTTTGGGCGCCAGCGAACTGGACGCTCCCGCCGCCATCACGGGTGGAATCGCGGAGGCCTTGATTGCCACGGCCTTCGGGCTGGGAATCGCCATCCTGACATTGGTTCCTTTCAATTATTTGAATTCCAAAGCCGAGGAGGTCCGCACTGAAATCGAGGAGACGGCCTCTCAGGCGGAATTGCTCTTAGCACAGCCCAAGGAAAAGCTCCAGGTCATCCGCCCTCGCGAGCTCATCCAATTCGGCCCCGACGCCGAGCTTTTCGCGGTAGGTGGAAATTCATGATTAAGATTCCTGCCGCGCGCCCCCCTCGCAAAGCCCGCATCGAGATCATTCCTCTGATCGACATCGTCTTTTTTCTTCTGGCGACGTTCGTGATGGTTTCCATGTCTATGGTTAAGAATCATGGAATGCAGGTTCGCCTGCCGGCGGCTTCCACGGGAGCATCCCAGGATCGCTCCGGCGCCGCCGTGATCAGCGTCTCGGACCAGGGCGAAGTCTATTTCAATAAAGAACTCTTGAAACCGGAAAACCTGCAAGGCAGGCTCCTGAATTTCAAATCTTCTCATTCCGATCCCAAGATTTTCATTCAAGGAGATGAATCCGCGCAATTCGGCAAGATCGTGACTGTTCTGGACGAAGCGCGCAAGGCCGGCATCGTGAAAACAGCGATCCAAACGACAAAAAAATGACGCAAGACCCGCAAAATTTTATTCCCTCTGACCGCTGGCTCGGCTTGGTTTTCGCCGCCGCCATTCATGTCGCATTTTTGTTCAGCGGAGGATTGGGGCTCCTCCAGAAAGCGGAGTTCGGCATGTCCGGCTCGGATGCCGGCTATGAAGTGGATTTGATCGCCGCTCTCCCGGTGGAAACCGGTGCTATGGCTCCTGTATCGGAGCCGGCCTTCAGTCAAAACATTCCAGCGGAGGATGATCTGGTTTCGCCGGATGAGAAAGTTGTAAAAGAGGAAGCCCAAAGCCGCCCTATCGGCGACGGCAGCTCCCCCGTTCCTGGAAATGACCCCATTACCCGCCGCGCGGGCGAAGGAGCTTTTACGGAAGCGCGCCCGGGCTATTTCCGCAACCCTCCGCCTTTGTATCCGGAAGCCGCAAGGCAAGAAGGGCAAGAGGGCCTTGTTCTTTTAGCCGTGACCGTCTCGGAAGCAGGACTAACCAAGGCGGTGAGCCTGGCGCAAAGCTCCGGTTTTCAAATTTTGGATGATGCCGCCGCCGCTGCGGTTAGGAAGTGGAAATTCAAGCCCGCGCGCATCAACGGGATCAAAGTGGAGTCGGAAGTGGAAGTTCCCTTGCAATTTAAGCTGGATCAATAGGGGGCGATATGCTTGCTCAACAATTGAACAAAAACCTTTCCTCAGAATTGAATGATTTGACGCTCGCCTTCGTCGTGAGGACTCAGAACCATTGGAGCCCGGAGGCCCTGGAGCGCTTCCAATCCTACCTCCGGAAAAACGATTACATCCGACATGAGGCTGATCTGCAGGACTCGCTTGCACAAGCCCAAGAAATCTTTATGGAAGACGCTTCCCGCCTTTTTATCTGCACCGGGAAATCCTGCTCCAAGCGCCGCAAGTTTGATATTTCTGAAGAAGGCTTGGAAAAGCTGGCGCATGAGCATAATTGTTCCATCCTAACTACCAAATGCCAAGGCCCCTGCAACCAGTCGCCGGTCGCCACTCTGCGAGTTGGCGAGAATTGCCAAATGTTTTCCCAATTTGAAACAGACAATGATTTGAGTGCAGTCCTCAAATACGTAAAACGCGCCGCAAACAGCTCGAACGCTCTAATCCAGGCTTTGGACGCCGAACCCTTCTTGTTTAATCCCAAGCAAGACCGCAGAAAACCCAGCGTCGCTCTTAAAAAGTTTGAATTTCTGGTGGGCCTCTTCCGGGGAGAAGGCAGCTATCTCGCGGGCCCAGGAACATTTTGGAAAGAGACGACCGGTTCCTGGGAAGCCGATGGCCGCTTTATCAGCCTGCGGGCGGGAACCACGTATCTTATTGAAGGAAAACAAGAGACTTATAACTCTTTTGTGATGATAGGCTCCAATGCCGACGGAAAGATCGAAGCATGGTCCTTTGGAAGCGGTGGGAATGCGGAGTCCCATCAACTGATTAAGGAGAACGGACGGATTTGTTTCATCGATAAAATGGAGCGCAAGCCCGGCGAGCGCCGCCTTCAGAAGGTTTTGGTCCCTGGAGAACAGGGTTACGAAGAACTCCTGGAAATCGATCCGGGCTCGGGAATTTATGAGGTATATTCAACGGTAAAGATGGAGAGAGCATAGTTGAAAGAAAATAAGACCCTTGCTATCATCAAGCGGTTTGCAGCGCAGATCAAGCCCTATCGCGGTTTAATCCTGCTAACCACGCTTTGCGGAGTTCTAAAACAGAACATCGTCCTGGTATTCCCATGGGCATTCGGGAAGCTGATCGATGGCGTCCTGCTTTCCACAGGTCCCATGGGCGCCCGGCTTCACACCTTGAGCTCCGTTTCCTTGCTTTTATTGGTCGTCTGCATTGTTTTAGGAGTAGTCACTTATTTCAGGTTCACGTTGGGAGGCAAAGTTGGAAACCAATTTATATTTGACCTGCGTTACAGGCTTTTCGAACACATTCAGAAAATGTCGTTGAACTTCTTTGAGAAGCACAAAACAGGAGGCATCATCTCATATATCATCAACGATATTAATATCGCCCAAAATATTGTTGGGAATGCGATCACTAATACATTCATGGACTGTTCCGTCCTCGTTACTTTGCTGATCGTGATGTTTGCCATCCACCCAAAAATGGCGCTCGTCTCGATCCTCATTTTCCCTTTTTACGTCTATCATTCCAACCGGCTCAACAAGAAAATCAAGGAGACTAGCCGGGAAGTGCAGGAAAGGCTGGAGCAGCTCTCGGGCAGCCTGCATGAAAGGATTTCTGGCATCAAGGTTACCAAGTCTTTCACGGCGGAGCAGGCAGAATCCCAAAGGTTTTATGACGAGAGCAAAGGCTATTTCGAAAACATCATGGAAGGCGTCCATCTTCAAGCCAAGGCGCATACGGTCACGGAGTTTCTGGTGCGGCTTGCGCCGATCATCGTCTTCTGGTACGGAGGGACGCAATATCTGAAAGGAGAGATCACCCTGGGTACTTTGATCGCTTTTTACGGTTATCTGGCGCCGTTCTATCTGCCGCTCACGCGTCTGACGGAGTTAAATGTAATCCTGCAAAACTCAATTGTGGCTATGGAGAGAATCTATGGTATTCTGGATACCTTGCCGGAAGTGTCGGAAGATAAAGATGCGCATCCTCTCGTCATCCAGCAGGGTCGGGTTATTTTCAAACACGTTTCTTTTTCCTACAACCCGGAAAGAGAAGCGCTCCTCGACATCAATGCGGAAGTGGAGCCGGGCTCGCTGGTCGCTTTGGTGGGGCCAAGCGGTTCCGGCAAAACAACCCTGGTGAACCTTTTACTTAGATTTTATGATCCGGGCATAGGGTCCATTAGAATCGACGGGATGGACATACGGCATGCCGCGCTGAAATCGCTTCGGGAACAAATTGGCGTCGTTTTGCAGGAAACGGTTCTTTTTAGCGGCACTCTGGAAGAAAATATCCGATATGGAAAGCCTCTCGCCTCAAGAGAAGAAATCTTGCAGGCTGCCAAATCGGCCCATGCGGATGAGTTTATTGCCAGACTTCCCAAAGGTTACCAGACAGAGGCAGGCGAATGCGGAAACCAGCTTTCTGTAGGCCAAAAGCAAAGGATCGCACTAGCCCGTGTCTTCTTGAAAGACCCCCGCATCCTCATCCTAGATGAAGCCACATCTTCTCTGGATTCCATCTCAGAATCCTTCGTTCAGGAAGCGCTCGGCCGGCTCTTGAAGGGCAGGACGACGTTCGTGATCGCCCACCGAATTTCCACGATCATGAACGCGGACATCATTTGGGTGATGCAGCACGGTAAAATTTTACAGACAGGGAATCATCAGAGCTTGGCCGGCCAGCCCGGGCTTTATCAGGATCTCTGCCAAAAGCAATTTCACATTCCCGAAGCAGAGCGCGACATGGGCTCCGTCCGGGCCATCGCTTGATATGAAAACATCCATCCTTCTTATTGGTCACGGAAGCAAAGACCCCGCCACTTCCAGGGAGTTCTTCGAATTTGTCCAAAAATATAGGGTCCATGACTCAGGGGGCCAAGCGGAGGACATGGACTGCGCTTTCCTAGAACTGAGCGAACCCCTGATTCCCGAGGCCCTGAACCGGATGGCTTCAAGCGGGGCAAAAAAAATCATCGCCGTTCCATACCTGCTTTTTAGCGCGGGGCATGTGAAGACGGAAATCCCCGGGATCCTCCGGGAGTTCCGGCATTCCCACCCCGAAATCGAAGTCCAGTACGGGGACTGCCTCTGGCCGCACGACAACCTGGTCGAGCTCGCGAAAATCAGGATCAATGAAACCCTCGGCTTATTTTCCGCATCGGACCGGGATCAAATTGATGTGCTCATCGTGGGACGCGGCGCCACGGACCCGGAAGCCATCGCACAGTTCTCGGAGGCGGTCCAGAAAATACAAAATGAGATCTCCTGCAGGAGCTTCCGCCATTGCTTCATCGCCCTGGCCGAGCCAAGATACAAAGACGCGCTCCCGCAAATGCTCCAAGAGGGCTCCCGGCGCATCTTGTTGTTCCCATTTTATCTCTTCACCGGAATTCTCGTGGAGAGGATCAAGTCCCAGGCCAAAGACCTGCTCGTCCAATATCCCGACGCCGAAATAAAGATAGCTCCCTATTTCGGTTCCCATCCCCTCATGTTCGACATGGTGAAAGATAAATTGAAATCCAAGCGCGGGGCTGCGGCATAAACTCATGGCCATCCCCAAAGCTGCGAGGATTGAAAAATCCGAACCGATCAATTCCGAGACCAAGCTCCTGACGCTGGCGATGCCTGCGGGAGAACCGCTCGGCTTCACGGGCGGGCAATATGTGATCGTGAATACCAATATCCCGCTCCCAGGCGGTAAGATCGCCAAGCGGGCCTATTCCATTCTTTCGTCAGATCAGGAGCAGGCCAAGTTTCAAATCGCCGTCAAGAAGATCGGCGAAGGTCCTGGTTCGAACTACATGCATGAAACCCAAATCGGAGCGGAACTGCCTTTCAGCGGTCCTTGGGGCCAGTTTGTGATGGACAACGATGATAGCTCGAAGGTCTTATTGCTCGCAACCGATACCGGCATTACGGCGGCTTTGGGCCTCATTCAAAGCGCAAAATTCAAGGAGCGTTCGAAAGGTTCCAGGTTGCTTTGGCTCGCGGAATCCTCAGAATATTTTCTCCCGCAAACGTTTGTACGAAATATGGTTGCAGGCGCTGTTCGGTTTGATCTGGAAATCATTCCGTCCGTAAACCATCCAGAACGTTTCAGGAAGGCTCAAATCATCCTGAAGACGGCCCTTGAGGAATGGCAGCCGCAATCCATGTTTCTTTCGGGTGACGGAGCCTTGCTCTATCCGTTTCAGGAAGAGCTGGTTAACCGAGGAGTAGCTGAAAAACAGATCAAGCTCGAATGCTTCTTCAATAATCCTTTCAAGAAGGTGGCCGCATGAATCTCATAGAGTTTTTAAAAGATATTGCGGAGTTCAATGATTTAATTTTGATTAATAAAAGAGATGAAGTTATTTCTGAAGTTCGAGGAAAGTTTTCCATTGAGGCAGGTGAAGAATGGCTCACGGTTAAAAATGAAGGCTGCCGGTGCCACATTCATGCAAAGTTGGCTCATATTTCAAGCGCGAAGTTCATCACAAACCAGAATAAAGAAGGGAGAGGGATGTATGCGATTGAGTTCCTGAACGAACACGAAGATCTGCTTTTTAAAATTTCTTATCCGACCAAATCAGATCTAGAATCCTCTCAAACGGCTTTTAAGGCTTTGGAAAGCAAGTACGGAGATGGGCAAAGCGCCGTGCAGTTTTTAAGAGAAGAGGTAAAGTTATGAGTAATGACATGCGCCAGATGACGACTTTAGGGCGAAGCATTGAAGACTCAAGCTTCGCCATCATCGAACAGGAGGCAGGGCAACACAATTTCACGCCGGAGCAATGGCAGGTGACAAGGCGCGTCATCCATGCGACAGCGGACTTTGAATTCAAAGACTTGATGCGCTTTCATCCCCAAGCCATTTCCTCCGGCATTCAAGCATTAAAGGCCGGATGCAACGTGATCGTGGATGTTAAAATGATTTCCGCGGGCCTAAACGAAGACCGGCTGGGAGCTTACGGCTGCAAGATCGCCTCCTATATCTCCGATGAGGATGTGATCGCCCAGGCCAAAACCAAGAATACCACGCGTGCCATCGAAGCGATGAAAAAGGCCCACAGGCTCGGCCATTTGGATGGGGCCGTTATCGCCATCGGCAATGCACCCACGGCTCTTTTGGAAACCGTGAGGCTCGTCAAGGAGGAAAACGCCAGGCCTGCTTTAGTGATTGGAGTTCCGGTCGGGTTCGTTTCGGCTGCCGAATCCAAGGAAGCGGCCCTCTCTCTGGAGACGCCCTACATCGTCGCGCGCGGCCGCAAAGGAGGAAGCCCCATTGCCGTGGCCATTATTCACGCTTTACTGCTTTTGTCGGCTCAATAAAGGATAAAAATGGAACTCTACGAAGCCATTCACACGAGAAGAGATATCCGGAAATTTAAACCCGATCCAATTCCCAAGGACATCCTCGCGCGCATTTTGGATGCCGCTCACCATGCCGGGTCCGTGGGTTTCATGCAACCTTGGAATTTTGTATTGATTGAGGATGTTCCAACGCGAACCAAAGTGAAACAAATATTCGAAGAACAAAATGCGGCTGCGGCTCAGAACTACACCGGTGAAAAGCAAAATCTTTACCGCTCCTTAAAGCTTGAAGGCATTCTTGAATCGCCATTGAACCTGTGCGTCACCTGCGACCGGGCCCGCAAAGGACCTCATGTTTTGGGAAAAAATTCCATGATTGATACGGATATTTACAGCACCTGCTGTGCGATCCAGAACCTTTGGCTGGCAGCAAGAGCAGAAGGGATTGGAGTCGGATGGGTGAGCATTATGGAGCCTCAAACATTACAGGATATTCTAAACATACCGGCTCATGTTTTGCCGATCGCATACCTTTGTATCGGGTATCCGGTTGAATTCAGGGACAAACCCATGCTCCAAGAAGTGGGTTGGGAAAGCAGAGTCCCGGTTCAGGACCTCATTTATTTAAATTCTTGGGGCAGTCCGTGGGATGGAAAATAAAGAGACCCCAAAGAAACAGCTTCGCACCGGCTGGACGACCGGGGCTTGCAGCGCCGCGGCCGCAAAAGCGGCGACTCACGTTCTGATTCATCAGAAGCCTTTGCAAAGTGTCGAGATTACCATCCCAATGGGGAAAAAAGTGACCTTCGCTATAAAGCGCTGTGAATTTAACAAAGAAGAAGCGACCTGTTCCGTCATCAAGGATGCCGGAGACGATCCCGATTGCACCAACGGCGCGGAGTTGACGGTCACTGTGACTCGTACCGATAAGCCGGGAGAAGTCTTGTTCGATCGAGGGCCGGGCGTAGCCGTGATCACGAAAGTGGGTCTTGGGCTTCCTGTGGGCGTTCCTGCGATCAATGGCATTCCAAGAAAAAATATAACAGAAATGGTCCAGGAAGCCGCAGGCGATGCGCTCAAAAAGAACGGTTTTAAAGTGGTGATATCGGTCCCTGGCGGCGAAGAGATGGCTAAAAAAACCGAAAATGAACGTTTGGGCATTATCGGAGGCATCTCCATTCTTGGAACCACCGGAATCGTTGTACCGTTCTCAACGGCCGCTTTCCGCGCCTCTATCGCTCAAGCGATCGGCGTGGCCAGGGCTGCCGGCTGTGAACACGTCGTCCTCACGACCGGCGGCAAAAGCGAAGAATTTGCCATGAAGCTGATCCCTCTGCCGTCTGAATCTTTCATTCAGATGGGAGATTTTGTGGGATTCAGCACGAAACAAGCCGCGGCTAAAGGAATGAAAAAGTTGACACTCTGCGGGATGCCGGGGAAAATGTCGAAAATTGCTACAGGGACGATGCAGACTCATGTGGCAGGCAGCCATGTGGACATGGCGTTTCTTGCTTCCGTTGGAAAAGAGAGCGGAGCGTCTGAAGAAGTGGTTCAAGAAATCGCCAAGGCAAACACGGCCCGTCACGTCCAGGAAATTGCGGCCAAGCGCAACCTCACGGACTTTTGGAATGTAGTGGCGCGTAAAGTTTGCGAGGCTTGCCATAAAAATGTACTGGGTGCCATAACCGTGGAATGCATCCTGACCGATTTCGAAGGCAATATATTGGGTAAAAGCGAGATTTTGAAAGGTAAGGTGGAAGCATGAGCGAGAAGGTCTATGTCATCGGGATCGGAGATAACGGAGAAAAATGTCTGGGGAAGGAAGCTCTCGGTTTGATTGAGAAAGCCGAAATCCTTTTTGGCGGGGAGAGACACCTTGAATTCTTTAACCCTGCCAACTGTGAAAAGGTGGTTGTGAAATCGAATTTGAAAGAGGTGGCGGCCAAGATCAACAGCGAGCTGGGCAAAAAGAAAATGGTCGTGCTTGCTTCCGGTGACCCTCTCTTTTACGGCATCGGTAAATATATTTTGACTAAAGTGCCTAGGGAGAAAGTCGAAATCCTGCCCTATATCAGCGCCATGCAGTTGGCATTCGCCAAGGTCAAGGAAAGCTGGGAAGACGCTACTTTAGTGAGCCTTCATGCGAAGCCTATGGAGGACTTGCTCAATGTTCTAAGGAATGGCGAGCCCAAAAAGATCGGACTATTTACGGATGACATCAACACGCCCTCGGTCATCGCGAAGGCGATCCTGGAAAGTGAAAACAACGGTTTTAAAGCCTTTGTCTGCGAGAATCTGGGCGGTGCGGATGAAAACATCATCTCAGGCAGTCTGGAAGAAATAGCCCAAAAACAATTCGCCCCGCTCAATGTCATGATTCTGGTGAAGAAGGCGGCGGAATATGCGCCCAGGGAAAGCGCACCCAAAGATTTGACATTTGGGATTGCCGACCTGGAATTTTATCAGAGGACTCCGGAGAAAGGCTTGATCACAAAATCCGAAGTGCGGGTGCTCTCGCTGTCTAAAATGAACATAAGAAAAGACAGTACTGTTTGGGACATCGGGGCGGGGTCCGGTTCGGTTTCCATCGAGTCGGCTCTTCTGGCTCCTCAAGGCAAAGTTTTTGCGGTTGAGAAAAATACGGACGATTACGCGCTCATCTTGAAAAATATTGATAAATTCAAGACCACGAACGTCCAAGCCATCCACGGCCTGGCTCCCGAGGCCCTCAAATCTATTTCTAATGATCCTGACGCGGTTTTTATAGGCGGTTCCGCAGGTAGTATGTTTGAAATCTTGAAGGTTTGCGCGGAACGCCTGAAAGCGGGCGGCAGGATTGTCGTCAATGTCATTACAGTAGAGAATTTGGCAGAGGCCTGGGATGCCTTTAAAAAACTCGGAATGAAGTCGGAAGTTTGCCTTTTTCAAGTTTCCAGAAGCCAGCCGATATTGGACATGACACGGTTTGCGGCATTGAATCCCATTTTTATGATCACGGCCAAGAAGTAAAGGAGATAATATGATAGAAAAAGAAAGAATTGCGATTATAGCGATTACGAAGCATGGCTCCGCCCTGGCGGAAAAAATTCACGCCTCTTTGGACAAAAGCGAACTGTTTATTTCCGCTAAGTTCAAGAAAGAAATCGCTGGCAGAGTGGAGTTTTTTGAAACCCCCATCAAGGATTTAACGGCGAAAATCTTCAACACCTTTGACGCTTTGGTTTACATCGTGTCCTTAGGAGCGGTTGTGAGAACCATCGCCCCATTCCTGAAGGACAAGCACACCGATCCCGCCGTGATCGTGGTGGACGACAAAGCCAACTTCGCCATCAGCGTGCTTTCTGGGCATGTGGGCGGCGCCAACGAGCTGACTGAAGAGATTTGCAAAATTACTGACGCAAAGCCGGTCATCACCACTGCATCCGACGTGGGAAAGACGATTCCGGTGGATATTCTGGGCCGGGAATTCGGATGGACGACCGAACTGGGCGAGAACATCACCAAAGTAAGCGCTTGCGTTGTGAATGAGGAACCTGTGGGCATTTATCAGGATGCGGGCGAGCCCAACTGGTGGAAACGGGACGTGCCTTTACCTAAAAATTTCAAGATATATGAGTCAATGGACGATCTGGCCGCCTCCAGCTCCAAGGCCGCGCTCATCATTACGGACAGAATTCTTAGCGGAACATACAGCGAACTTTTGAAGAAGTCAGTGATTTACCGCCCAAAGAGCTTGGCGATCGGGATGGGGTGCGACAAGGGAACCACTCAAGAACAGCTGGACGATCTCCTGGAAGAAACTTTTCGGCAGAACGGGTTGAGCGTAAAATCGGTCAAAAATGTTTCCACGGTGGATCTAAAGAACCGCGAAGCGGGACTCCTGGCTTTCTGCGAGCGGCATGGATGGGAACTCATCTGCTATACGCGGGAAGAGTTGGTAAAGCTCAAAGACATTCTCCCCAACCCTTCCGAGATGGTCATGAAATATCTAAAAATCCCTGGAGTCTCTGAGCCTGCGGCGATGCTCACGGCCAAGACGGACCAGCTCGTGGTGGAAAAGACAAAAGCTCCCATGTCCACGATTGCCGTCGCCAGAATCAACTTCACGGCTCCGGCTCAACCCGCTCAACCACAAGTTCTGGAGCTGGCCCGATGACCCTTGAGGAAATCTGGCAGGAACTACAGCTCTATCAGGGCCAAGGCACCAAGAAATTCGACTTGTCAGGCATCCGGACGCAGTTTTACATGGGGGCCATGGAAATACCGATGATAGTTTTTAGTCCGCCGGTGCCTTTTGTCCTCAAGGAAAATAAACTCTCGGAGTTCTCGGATGTGATCGCTCCCTGTGGATTGGAACTGGACTGTGTTGAAGAGGGCAACAATTACAAAATCAATCGAAGCGCCGACGGACAATATTTGGGGAGGATAACGCCTAATGCCCTCAAGCTGCATGCCGTTAGAGCTCAAGAGCTGGGTTGGGAGCATTTTAATATAATCGTGAGTTTTCATCTTAACAATTTTGAATCCTCGCAAGAATTGAGTTCAAGTTTATGAACGCGAAGGGTAAGCTATTTTTAGTTGGGTTCGGCCCCGGAGATCATGATCACCTCACGTACCGCGCCAAGGCCGCGATCGGTGAAGCGGAAGTGGTCATTGGCTATCGGACTTATATCAACCTCGTGAAAGAATTGACGACGGGTAAGCAGGTGATTTATACCGGAATGACCGAGGAACTGGCCCGAGCGCGCAAAGCCATCGAACTTGCTTATGAAGGAAAGAAAGTGGCGCTCATCTCAAGCGGAGACGTCGGAATCTATGGAATGGCAGGCCCGTGCTTTGAGCTTCTCCGAGAAAAAGAATGGAAACCAGGCGTTGGAATCGACGTGGAGGTTGTTCCGGGAGTCACAGCGCTTTCCTCCTGCGCCTCTGTGCTTGGTGCGCCTTTGGTTCATGACTTCTGCTCCATTTCGCTTTCGGACCTTCTCACGCCCTGGGACGTCATAGAGCAGAGAATCGAAGCCGCCGCCAAAGCGGATTTCGTGATTGCGCTTTATAATCCTAAGAGCGGCCGGAGAACGCGCCAGATCCAGGAAACTCAAAAGATCCTTCTCAAATACCGCTCTCCCGAGACTCCTGTGGGGCTCGTCAAATCCTGCAAGCGGGACATGGAGAACGTCGTGATCACAAACCTCGCGGAAATGCTGAGCCATGAAATCGGAATGCTCACCACCGTCATCATCGGGAATACAAACTCTTTCCGTTATCTTGATTTTATTGTCACGCCTCGCGGGTATAAAAATAAGTACGACCTGAACTCAAGCTCAGTTAAAGAAGGGCAGAAGCCGGGCATTTCTCTTAAGCTCGACGTTCTAGACAGTCCTTATAAGCGAGTGCAGGCCTATGCAAACGGCGAAACGAATCAGCCGAAGGTTCTTGCGCCAACCGAAACCACCAGCGTTAATCGATCCGGCTGGGGAACGCTCTATGGAATCGGAGCCGGGCCCGGAGATCCACAGCTTCTCACGGTTCGGGCTTCAAAAATCTTAAGCCGGGTGGATGACGTTTTTTACCCTTCTTCCAGCGGCACGGACGAGAGCATGGCTTTAAACATCATCGAGTCTTACCTAAAGGAAGGAGTAAAGTTCCACACTGTTTTTTTTCCGATGACCAAAGATAAGGATGAGTTGGAGCAGTCCTGGAACGTTGCCACGGATAAGGTGGCGGCAGTCCTTGCCCAAGGCAAAGAAGCCGTGTTCGTGACTTTAGGCGACCCCATGATTTACAGCACCTATTTTTATCTCCTGAAAACTTTAAAGCTAAAGTATCCCGAGGCGACGTGGGAAACCATCCCTGGGATCAGTTCGTTCCAGGCCGCGGCAAGCTATATCGATTCGGCCATCAGCGAGGGAAAGGATCGCGTGGCGCTGATCCCGGTCAATCGGGACGCCTCGAACGTCGAGGACGCTCTCGATAACTTCGACACGATCGTTCTTTTCAAAGTGGGTTCCAAACTTCCTCAAGTGCTGGAGATCTTGGAAAAGAAGGATCTCTTAGATTGCGGCAGCCTCTTCAGCTATTTAGGGACCCCGGAGCAGACCATAGAAACTGATTTAAGGAAGGTGAAGCGGGAGAAGATCGGCTATATGTCTCTTCTAATTGTAAAAAAGAAAAAACCCGTGGTAGTGGAAGAGCCGGATGAAGAAATAAGTTCGATCGCTAAGGAGCGAACCCGCGTTGGAGCGTGAAATTAAACCAGGGCCTAGGCGCGGCCTGCTGATCGTCAATACCGGACATGGAAAAGGGAAAACCACGGCCGCCATCGGGCTTCTGTTCAGGGCTCTAGGAAGGGATTTTAAAGGCATCATGTTGCAGTTCATCAAGAGCAAGAAGCACATTTATGGAGAGCATATCATGGCGGAGCGTCTCGGAATTGAGATCCGGCCCCTCGGAGACGGATTCACCTGGGAATCGAAAAACATCGAGCACGACAAAAAGCTTGCCGCTGAGTGCTGGCAACAGTGTCGGGAAGTAATCGAATCAGGTCGACACGACATTGTAATATTGGATGAACTAACCTATCCGCTGAAATACGGCTGGCTTCCGGTAGGAGAAGTGCTTGACGTGTTGAAAAGACGGAATCCCGATATGCATGTTGTCATCACAGGGAGAGACGCGGTTCCGGAGCTAGTAGAAGCCGCTGACCTTGTATCGGAGATCCAAGTTATTAAACATCCCTTCAAAAAGGGGATCAAAGCTCAGTTGGGGATAGAAATGTAATGGACAAAGAAAATAAGATTTATTTCGTGGGCGCAGGCCCCGGGAACCCGGAACTGATCACGCTCAAGGGCAAGCGGCTCCTGGAAAGCGCCGATGTCATCGTCTATGCCGGATCCCTGGTGAATCCCGTGGTTCTCGAATTCGCCAGGAAGGACGCGGAACTGTATGATAGCGCCAAGATGACTCTGGAAGAAATCAGTAAAGTGCTCATCGACTCCTATAAAGCAGGAAAAAGGATCGTGAGGCTTGCTTCCGGCGATCCTTCCATTTTCGGAGCCGTGGATGAGATGGGTGATGTGCTGAAAGAAGAAGAGATCCTTTTTGAGGTCGTGCCCGGTGTTAGCTCTTTCAGCGCGGCCGCGGCAAGCCTCCAGCGGGAGTTGACCGTCCCCAACTTGGTACAGACCGTTATTCTCACGCGCGCAGAGGGAAGGACTGCCATGCCGCCCAAGGAAAAACTGGAAGATTTGGCCAAGCATGAATGTACGATAGCTATTTTCCTGAGCGCCGTTCTTGCCCAGTCCGTGCAAGAGAAGCTCTTGACTGCTTATCCTCCGGAAACTCCCATTGCCATTGTCTACAAAGCGTCCTGGCCAGATGAGAAGATTTTTCAGGGCCAGCTTCGCGAACTGGCTGAGATCATGCGGCGGGAAAAAATCACGATGACAGCCTTGATTTTAGTCGGCAAGTTCTTGACGGCCCACGGGCACAAGTCAAAACTTTATGATGAAACCTTCAGCCATGCGTTCAGAAGGGCAAAGGCAACTCCATGACCGGATTCGTCTATTTGGTCGGCGGAGGGCCCGGAGACCCTGATCTTTTGACCCTGAAGGGCCTTCGGTGCCTGCAACAGTGCGATGTAGTCATATACGATGCTTTGGTCAATCCCGCCCTCCTTGAACATTGTCCGGCATCCGCAGAAAGAATTTTTGTCGGAAAGAGACGTCACCGGCATACCTTTGAACAGAAAGAAATTAACGCGCTGATGTTGCATCATTCGAGGGAAGGCAAAAAGGTATGCCGCCTGAAAGGAGGCGACCCTTATCTCTTTGGCCGGGGAGGAGAAGAAGCGGAATTTCTTTCCCAGAATGCGGTCCCCCATGAAGTGGTTCCGGGAATCAGTTCGATCATTGCGGTCCCCGCCTATGCGGGAATTCCTCTCACTCACAGGGATTATGCTTCGCATGTGACTGTCATTACTGGGCAGAATGCTGGAATGGGCGGCGAAGCTCCTGAGGATCGATGGGTGCCTTATCACTACCTTCCTCGTAAAACCATGGTCATTTTGATGGGATTTGCTCATGCTGAAAACATCGCAAAGCGCCTAGTGGGTTTGGGTTGGCCGGGAGACACTCCAGCCGCTCTAATTTGCTCCGGCACTCACTCAACTCAGTTGACCGTAACCGGAAAATTGACCGAATTTGGGGAAAAAGTGCAGAGATTCAGAGACATCCTCTCCACTCCGGCCATGATTGTGGTCGGTGAGGTGGTTGGAATGCGAAGGAAAATGACTGCTTCAAACTTTGATATTGATCTATTACCCATAGCGGAGTTAAAAGCGCATGAAGAAACCCATCCTGATCGCGCTCTAAGAATTAAGGGAGAGATCCTGAAATCAGGCGCCGTCCTGACACCGCTTTGGGTTGATGAAAGACACCGGATCGTTTTGAACGGCCACCACCGGCTTGCCGCTCTCAAAGAGCTTGGGTGCGTTTATGTGCCAGTTCTTTTAGTGGATTATGGAAGCCCATCGGTTTCAGTAGACGTTTGCCCAGGATCATCGATTGCTTCCATAAGCAAGGAGGCAGTGACGGAAGCTGCGCTTTCTGGCAATCTTTTGCCGCCCCGATCCTCACTGCATTTGCTTAACTTTACCCCTCCGAACTTTGCCACTCCGCTAAAAACGTTGAAAAAAGAGCCAATGGAATCTCTTAGAACATGAACATCGCGCTTAAAGAATGGGCGGTTGTAATCGCCGCCATGAAGCAAGGCATTCACAGTATCCTTCTTCGAAAAGGCGGCTTAGCGGATAAAGGCCAGGAATTTAGAATGGAATATTCCCGGTTTTTGCTTTTTCCAACGTATGAGCATCAAAGCGATGCCATGATTGCCGACCCCTATAAAGTCCTGTACCGTGAGATATCTGCGAATCCGCCTTCTCCTACAGAACTATCGATTGAGTGCTGGGCCGAAGTTATTGACTCCATCGTTATCAAAGATCTCTCCTCGCTTGCACCTTTTTCCAAACTGCACATCTGGTCGGAAGAATATTTGAAAATGAGACTCGATTACAAACCCGAAAAATCGCTCCACCTCATAAAAACCAAGGTCTTTAATTTCCCGTACCCTCAAAAAGTGAAAAATCTTACTCGATATGGAGGCTGTCGTTCCTGGGTGAAGCTGGAAGATGAGATCAGTTTGGATGATAAGAAAACTCCAGGGTGAATTCACCTTGATTCTAGCGGCTGGCTATGCTGTAATAAAAAACTGGAACGCCCATGCTGGCGGCCAAATCCGCCATTCTGAATTCAGGGATAATCCGCTTCCGGAAAGCCACCTCTCTGCGCATGAGCACAGCTATTCTGATTAATAGGAAACAAGTTATGGACGCTACGCAGATAAACTATAAGAAAATACTGATTGTGGATGACGAGCGGGGATGGCGAGATCTGCTTGCGTATGAGCTTCCAAATCATGGGTACGGATTTGTTACCGTCGCCTGCGATGGTTTTGAGGCAATTGAAAAAGCCTCACAAGAAACATTTGACCTGGTTCTTCTGGATATAAAAATGCCGGGTATGGATGGGATAGAAGTGTTTATTACCCTTAGGAAATCCCAACCCCACATAAAAGTCATCTTGATGTCGGGTCATGTTGCTGAAGAACAAATTCAGAGAAAAACGAGGTCTGATGTGACGGCTTTCATTCGCAAACCGTTTGAAATTGATTTTATGATTAAGTCCATAGGGCAGGTTTTTGCGTGAATATGGAATTCTGCCTTAGCGGGCAGGCGCTAGGACCAATAAATCCAACGATATACGGTACAAGAGTAAATTAATTTTTTTCTAAGTTTGAATCCATTTTCACTACCCAAGAATAAATCCATTTTTATCACAAGTTTAAATCCATCAGTTCATAGAGAACTTTCACACTGGGTTAATAAGTTGGGGAGGGTTCCCCAACCACCCCTCAGAATAGAGACAATAATTTTGCTTTGAAGTTTCCGAATGTACCGTATTGAAATTGGGGAGAATTGATTGTGGGTAGAATTGTTTTAGTGACAAACTGATATGAGCCTTTAGTGAATTGAAAACCACTGACACTGACACCGGCGAGCAAATGGGCGGGATCTTTACTGCTGACTATTTCAAACCATGTGCGGGATAATTGGTCCTTTTTTACGAATGTCTTAAGCATCAGCCAGAAGAACGGCGCCCCACGGGCTTGAAAGCATAGGAACCAGAGGCCGCAGTTGTTCGATCTTTGAAGGTGATCTATCAGCTGGTCCAGATGCTTTCTTGCCTCAGCCGCGGACGGGTACACTCTGGGATAGGTCAGGCGAACCAGTACGCGCGGTTCGATTGTCCTCACTAGACGATGTAGTTTCTTTTCCATACAAATGGGGAAGGGAAAGAGGTCATCTTTCCCTTCCGATAAGTTCACCGCAGATTCTGGTGAACACTTAAGCTTCGCGTCCCATCAATCGGTTTCTCATAATACGAAACCGCTGGGAAGCGATAGTTCCTTCCTCCTCTGGCTGTCTGTGCGAGCCTGTCAGCATAGCTGCCAAGCCACACCATCGCTACAAGGAGCACTACTCCTGCGAGCAATGCGATCATTTTATCAGTCTCCTTTTTCACTTGTCTTAGCGACAAGAGAAATCGGAGACAGTTTTCAAAAAAAAGAGATGCCCTACTGAAGGAGACTGAAGGGCTGATCGGGGCCCGATAGATCCCAGCAGGGCATTGAAATAGACCGGTTGCAAGGAAGGAGGAAGAAAGAGCACCTCGCACCCCGACTGATAACAAGCTCGGGTTCCTGAAGTGGAACCGGCGAAAATTGATTAGAGCGTAAGTTTTTCATCATTGGCGTTCAGTACCGTACACCCCCCGCGGCCTTTATGGAATGCTTCCAAATCTCCTAAAAACACTTTGCTTTTTTTATCACCTAAACAAGTCCCTTTCATGGCAACCATCACTTTCGCGAAAGATTCCCGGGTTCTGGTTAGAATTACAGCAGAGCTTCCGAGATTTAAAAAATTCAGTCCTCTGCCAGCATGTGCCACAATGAATTCTGAACGCAGGCCGAACGGGGAGTCGTGAATATAAAATGAGATAAGCTGATCTTTAGTGGCTAGAAAATCAGGCTTAAATGCTGGGAAAGGAATATCTTCCCTTTCCTGCCACGCTTGAACGATCGGAACTAAATTATAACCGGTAGACTCCAGCGTCAACGCGCATGAGGATGCGGTCAACCAGCGCGCCAGAGGGATGGCCGTCAAATAGAGCTCTTCGTAGATTGGAGGGGCTGGATAAAGTTTTAAGGTCCTTCTCAGCCATCTCCTGCCTTCTCTCCCCAAAACATAAAAAACACCTTCTTTCTTTGGATGGGCTCTGCCCGGGGGACAAGTCAGAATTCTATCCGGGCTCCATGTCCGCCAGGGCACGATATATCCCTTGGCGCAGAGTTTCTGAAGCCTCATGAAGGATTTTTCAGAACCAGGGAGCGCTTCATGCCATAGAAGCCGGTATGCCGTATTTTCGGCGATTCCATCTAATTTTCTACCGATGAATGAGACCTGCCTGAAATTCAACGCCTTAAGACATTCGAGAGAACGGATTAAATGTTCATCAAAACGTGATAAATCGGACGTGGCGGGGAGGCTATTCCCGTCTGATCCAGCGGTTAAGCTCTCCTGCATGTCCGGACTGGTGATCCGGACAGAGGAAGAATGCGTGCTTTTATGATCAGATATTTCCGCCACGTTATAATCCTTATTTGGTTTTCCGACCGCCAAATTCTTTCATCATCTTTCCAGCTTGTTTGGATATCTCAGATGGGTCGACCGTTTTCCCGCCGTCGGTTGGGTCCCGCTCTTCCCACAGAAGCTTTAGAAGTTTCACAGTGACGTCCCTCTTCATGGTATGAAGGAGCAAAAGTCCCGCTGAGACGATATGGGAGTAAGGCGCCACGATCTCCTCGTGCATTAGCGATCTGCGGATCTCTTCTAACCGCTGTGAATCCTTTTCGGTCAGGTATATCCCCTTCAAGGTAAACCGAGACTTCTTTTTTTGTTTTGGAATATCAGAAATCATATTTCACTCCATTTATCTCCATTCTTCGAACAATGGGTCCGGGCAATGCCGGCCCTCT
>JAKFYJ010000003.1 GCA_021730935.1 Elusimicrobiota bacterium | reverse complement strand
GCGGAGTTTCTTCAGGTTCAAAATGATTTCCATCACGTCTTCCTTGACGCCGCGCACGACGGAATATTCGTGAGGCGCGCCCTGGACTTTCACCGCGGTGACGGCGGCTCCTTCGAGGGATGAAAGGAGAATTCTGCGCAGAGAGTTTCCAATGGTGTGCCCATAGCCCCGCTCAAACGGTTCGGCAACGAATTTGCCGTAGGTCTCGCTGACTTCTTCTTTTTCAAACTGAATCTTTTCCGGCAGTATAAAGTCCTGAATTTTCATTTTAACTCTCCTTAACTTTTTCTAAATTCTTTCTTATTTGGAATACAATTCCACGATCAACTGTTCGTTGACGGGGAAGGACATTTCGTCCCTCATGGGCCAGGTCTTGACCGTGCCGCTGAAAGTCCCGGCGTTGGATTCGAGCCAGGACGGGAACGCGGAAGACTGATGCGTCTGCTCCCACCATCTGAGATACGTCGTGTTGGCGCGGGAACTTTCTCTCATCGAAACGACATCGCCGGGTTTGAGCTGGAACGAAGGAATGCTCACTCTTTTCCCGTTCACAAGCATGTGCCCGTGAAGCACCATCTGGCGCGCGGCCACTTTGGAAATGGCGAAACCTAAACGCTGGGTCACATTGTCCAAACGCGTTTCCAACATCCGGAGGAGGTTTTCACCGGTCAACCCGGGTCTCTTGGCGGCGAGGGCGAAGTAACGGCGGAAAGGCCGTTCAGCCAGGCCGATCACGCGGCGAAGCTTCTGCTTCTCGCGGAGGCGCTTGTTATATTCAGAGGCTTTGCGTCCGCCCGTGAATGATTTCCCGTGCATGCCGGGCACGCTTTTGCGTTTGTCGAGCACGCATTTCGTAAAACATTTGTCGCCCTTCAAGAAAAGTTTGACCCCTTCTCTCCGGCAAAGTCTGCAAACTGGTCCACTATACCTCACGTTATTAAACCCTCCTTGGCTTGGGCGGACGGCACCCGTTATGCGGCAGCGGCGTCACGTCACGAATGGTCATGACGATGAGTCCGGCCGACTGCAATCCCCGGATCGCCGTTTCGCGTCCCGATCCCGGTCCGCGCACAAAAACAGACACTTGCTTGACGCCCGCTTCAATCGCGCGTTTTCCGGCGTTTTCCGCCGCGATGCTTGCCGCGAATGGCGTCCCTTTCTTGGTTCCCTTGAAACCGCAGGAACCCGCTGAGGACCAGACGATGCAGTTGCCCCGCTCGTCGGTGATGTTCACGATCGTATTGTTGAATGAAGATTGGATGTGCACTTTGGCCAACCCAACGTTCTTCCAAATTTTCTTGCGCTTCGCCCTGACTTTCGTGGAGGCTGAGGCGGCGGATGCTGGTGCTCCCTTTTGTTCTGCCATGTTATTTCCCCGATCCTTTATTTTTTATCGGCGGAAGCCGCGGGTTTTTCGACCCGAGCTGATCCGACCGTCTTTCTTCTGCCGCGGCGCGTGCGCGCGTTCGTCTTGGTGCGCTGTCCGCGGGTTGGGAGATTGCGTCTGTGGCGGAGGCCGCGATAGGCCCCGATGTCGATCAAGCGGCGAATATGTCCCTGAACTTCGCGCCTCAGATCTCCTTCGACTTTTAAATTCTGCGTGATATAATTATTGATTTTGCTGACGTCTCCGTCGGTCAAATCTTTAATGCGGATCCCGAGCTCAACGCCCGTCTCCCGGCAAATCTTGATTGCCAAAGGGCGGCCCACGCCATAAACATAGGCCAAGCCGATCTCCACTCTTTTTTCTTTAGGTAATTCCAGTCCCGCAATACGCGCCATAGGTTCTCCTTATTATCCTTGCCGCTGCTTGTGTCTCAGGTCCGAGCAGACGACACGAACAACGCCTTGTCTTTTTATCACTCTGCATTTGTTGCAAATTTTCTTTACGGATGCGCGCACTTTCATTTATTTTCCTCCGGTGTTGGGCTGAGGTTCTCTCTTTTCGCCGCGGTAAATGATGCGGCCGCGCGTTAAATCATACGGAGAAAGTTCCACTCGCACCTTGTCTCCTGCTAAAATCCTGATGTAATGCATGCGCATCTTCCCCGAAATGTGCGCGAGCACGACATGCCCTCCCTCGATCTGAACGCGGAACATCGCGTTGGGGAGCGCCTCCTGTACTTTGCCTTCAACTTCTATTTTTTCTTCTTTTGCCATATTCTTTTAGTCCTTCAAATTTGTGTGATCACTTCCGTGCCGCTCTCCGTGATCGCGATCGTGTGTTCATAATGCGCCGAAAATTTTTTATCTTTCGTCACCACCGTCCATCCGTCTGAAAGATGATCGATTTCGTGCGTCCCGGCATTTGCCATCACTTCGAGAGCCAAGACCATTCCCGGAACCAGCCGGATCCCTGTTCCCGCGCGTCCCAGACAAGGGATATGCGGATCTTCGTGCAACGCTCGCCCAATGCCGTGCCCGCCATATTCCCGAACAACCGTGAACTTGGCGGACTCAACCACCGACTGCATCGCGTTTGATATGTCGCCCAGCCGGTTGCCTGCCTTTGCCGCTTCAATGGACCGATCCAAAGACATTTTGGAAACGTCCATCAGCCGCTGAGCTTCAGGAGAAATTTTTCCCACAGCCATCGTGCGCGCTGTGTCGCCATACCATCCGTTTAAAAGAACTCCGACATCGATTCCGACAATGTCTCCCTCAACCAGCTTTCTCGGTCCCGGGATTCCGTGAACCACTTCTTCGTTCACGGAGATGCATATGGTTTTCGGGAACCCGCGATATCCCAAAAATGCGGGCTTGCCCCCTTGCGCCTTGATATAATCAGCGCCAACTTTGTCCAAAAAATCTGTTGTGACTCCGACTTTGACTTCCTTGCAGACCGCGTTCAAAAGGCCCGCGGCCATTTTTCCTGCGGCGCGCAAAGAATCAATTTCTTTGGCGCTCTTAAGCTCAGTCCCGCGCTGAGCCGCGCTCATGGGCCTGCACCATTTCAACCAGCTTTTCAAAGACCTCGTCCGGAGGAGGGCTTGCGTCGATGTGAAGCAGACGCCCGCTATTTTTATAAAAATTAACCAGAGGCTCGGTCGACTTGTTATAAACCTTAAGCCGCTCTTTCACCGTCTCCACTTTGTCGTCGTCTCTCGTGGCGAGAGGCCCTTTGCACTTGTCGCATTTGCCGGCAACCAAAGGCGGGTGCGTCGTCGGGTTATAAATCAAGCCGCACTTGGGGCAAATTTTTCTTGTCGTGAGCCGCGCCACGCAGGCTTCCTCGGAAACGTCGAAGAAGATCACGCCGTCCAGAGGGATGATTGTGTCCAACATCTCGGCTTGAGGAATCGTGCGGGGAAACCCGTCCAGAATAAATCCTTTTTTGCAGTCCTTCTCGGAAATACGCTCTTTCACGATGCCGATCATGACATCGTCCGGAACCAGCTGGCCGCTGTTGATGAACTCATGGGCTTTCTTTCCAAGGACCGTCTTGTCTTTCACGGCAGTCCTCAAGATATCGCCCGTGGAAATGTGAACGATTCCCAAACGATCAGCGAGCCGTGTGGACTGCGTGCCTTTGCCGGATCCCGGGGGGCCTAAAATGGATAATTTCAAAGATCTTCCTCGCAGCCTTAGCGGACGTTGAACCAACGGCCCTTGATCCGGTTCTGCTTCATGAAACCTTCATAGTTGCGGACGATCAAGTGAGATTCGATTTGCCCGATGGTGTCGAGCGCCACGCCCACCGCGATGAGGAGCGATGTGCCGCCGAAGAAAAACGGCGCGTTCATTTTCTGACGGAGAATATCGGGGAGAATGGCGATGATCACGATGAAGATCGCGCCCCAAAGCGTGATGCGCTCCAAAACTTTCTGGATATATTGAGCGGTCGGCTCGCCGGGCCGGATGCCGGGAATAAATCCGCCCCACTTTTTGAGGTTCTCCGCAAGATCATTGGGATTGAACTGAATGGAGTTATAAAAATAGCAGAAGAAGACAATGAATCCGCCATAGAGCGTTTCATAGATCCAGCCGCCGCGGTTCCAGATATTCATGAACTTGTGCCAGAAAGAGTTGTCGGGAAAAAACTGCGCGAGGGTCATGGGAACGGACAAGATGGAGACGGCGAAGATAACGGCGATGACTCCGGAAGTGTCCACCTTGATGGGCAAAAATGTGCTGACGCCTCCCATGACTTTTCTGCCGACAACGCGTTTCGCGTATTGCACGGGGATTTTTCTCTGTCCCGTTTCAACAAACACGGTGAAGGCCGTGAACCCCAGCACGACTGCGAGAAGGATGAGAGCGCTGAAAATTGAAATTTCTTCGATGCGGAGAAGGCGGAAAAGGTCTCCCAACCCGCGGGGAAGCCCGATCACGATGCCGGTGAAAATGATGAGAGAGATTCCGTTTCCGATGCCGTTTTCCGTGATCTGTTCGCCCATCCACATGACGAGCACCGTGCCGGTCATGAGGGTCAGGACGCTCAGGGCATAAAAAGCGGCGGAAGGATTGTCGATGATGGGAAGGTTTCCGGGGGTGGGCAGTTTCGCGAGACTATAAACCAATCCGAGAGACTGAATGGCGCCGAGGCCAAGGGTCAGATAACGGGTATATTGGTTCATCTTCTTGCGGCCCAGTTCCCCTTCTTTCTGCAAACGGTCCAGGTGCGGAAAAATGTGCGCGCCCTGCAAAAGACTGATGATGATGCTGGCGTTGATATAAGGCATGATGCCCATGGAAAAAATGGAGAAGCGTCCAAGGGCGCCGCCCGAAAATATGTCCAAAAATCCGAGGAGCGTGTTCTTCTGGGATTCAAAGAGCATGCGGACCGCGTCTGAGTTGATCCCAGGAAGCGGGACCACGGCTCCCAGGCGATAAGCCATGAGAACTCCGAGGGTGAAGAGAACTTTTTTCTTGAGTTCGGGAACTTCGAATATATCGGCGAATGATTTAAGCATTATTCCTTCTTTTTAAGCCAAGGCATCATGGCCCGAAGTTTTTCTCCCACTTTTTCAATGGGGTGATTCTGCGTTTTCTTTCTCAAAGAATTGAACATGGGGCGTCCCGCGCGGTTTTCCAGAATATATTCTTTCGCGAAAAGCCCGGACTGAATTTCCGATAGAATTTTCTTCATCTCTTTCTTGGTGTCTTCCGTGATGATGCGCGGCCCGCGGGAATATTCGCCGTATTCGGCCGTGTCAGAAATAGAATAATTCATCCAGGAAATGCCGCCTTCCTGAATCAAGTCCGTGATGAGTTTGAGCTCGTGGAGACACTCGAAATAGGCGATCTCGGGCTGATATCCGGCTTCTGTGAGAGTCTCAAATCCGGCCTTGATCAAGTCCACAACGCCGCCGCAAAGAACTGTCTGCTCGCCGAAGAGATCGGTCTCGGTTTCTTCGAGGAAAGTGGTCAAGATGACTCCGGCTCTTGCGGAACCGATGCCCGCGCAAAACGCGAGAGCGAGCTTCAAAGCTTTGCCGCTAAAATCCTGTTCCACCGCGACGAGAGCGGGAGTGCCCTTGCCTTCTTCATAGGTCCGGCGGACGAGATGTCCGGGACCTTTGGGAGCGATCAACACCACATCGCATTCTTTCGTCGGCACAACCTGGCTGAAACGGATGTTGAAACCGTGAGAAAAACTGATGACGGCGCCTTTCTTGAGGTTGGGGCGGACTTCGTTTTCCCAAACTTCTCTCTGGGTTTCGTCGGGCAAAAGGAAATGAACCCAGTCCGCGCCCTTCACGGCTTCCGCGTTGTTGGTGACCAAATTTTTGCCTTCCTGCCATCCGTGTTTGACCGCGAGATTATATCCCTTGCCGCCTTTTCTCACGGAAACGGTCACATTCAGACCGCTGTCTTTCAGGTTCAAGGCCTGAGCGTGCCCTTGTGAGCCATAACCCAGAACGACGATCTTCTTGCCTTTCAGCAATTTGATGTCGGCGTCTTTCTCGTAAAACTTCTGGGCTTCTTTGGTTTCGGTTTTAGACATGAGCTCCTACCTTTTCAGATTTTTCTTTGTTCTGCTTTTCAGAAATCGTCAGAGACGCGTCGCCGCGCGCCATGGCCACGATCCCCGTGCGGCACATCTCGATGATGCCGAAAGGTTTCAGCATATCCAGAAGCGCCAAAATTTTGTCTTCGTCTCCGGTGGCTTCCACGATCAAAGATCCGGGAGCGACGTCCACGATTTTCGCGCGGAAAATGTCCACCACCTGCAAAAGTTCCGAGCGGTTGTTTTTGTCCGCTTTCACTTTGATCAGGGCGAGGTCGCGTTCCAAGTGCGAAGTTTCGATATAATCCGAAAGCTTGATGACATCAATCAGCTTGTTGAGCTGTTTTTCCACCTGATCCAAAATGCCTTCGTCGCCCTTGACCACGATCGTCATGCGGGACACGGACGGATCTTGCGTTTCGCCGACCGCGAGAGAATCGATGTTATATCCCCGGGCGGAAAAAAGGCCCGAGATGCGCGCCAGAACGCCCGCGCGATTTTCAACCAAAACTGAAATCGTGTGTTTCAACTCCGTATTTTTCTTCATGCCAAGTCCACGATGATTTCGTCCAGGCTCGCTCCAGCAGGCACCATGGGAAACACTTTTTCTTCCGGGTGGATGATGCAGTCCAGAATGACGGGGCCTTCAGCCTTGAGGGCTTTCTCGAGAGCCGGACCCACTTCAGATTCTTTGGTCACGCGGATTCCGAGCGCACCATACGCTTCGGCAAATTTCACGAAATCGGGAATATATTTGAGCTCTCTGGGATTAATTTTTCTGTCTTTATCTCCCATCCCTCCGCTTTCCATGAGGGAAGAGCCCGAAAATCTTTCTTTATAGAAAAGTTCCTGCCACTGGCGCACCATGCCGAGATAATAATTGTTGAGCACGATCACGATGATCTTATATTTTTCCTGAATCGCCGTGGCCATCTCCGACATGGTCATCTGAAAAGAGCCGTCGCCGTCGATGCAGATCACTTCTTTCCGGGGATTTCCGGCCTTGGCGCCGATGGCGGAAGGGAAACCATAACCCATCGTGCCCAAACCGCCGCTCGTGAGAAAATGACGCGGAGTTTTGCAGGGATACCACTGCATGGCCCACATCTGGTGCTGGCCCACTCCCGTTGTCACGATCGCTTCGCCCTTGGTAAGCTCATGAAGTTTCTTGATGATCATCTGCGGCTTGATAAATTGAGTTTCCGTGTCGTCTTTGTAAGCGAAAGGATGTTTCGCGTCCCATTCACGGATCTGATCAGCCCATTCCTTGTGGTTCATGCGGGGCAATTCGTCCAGAAACTCTTTCAAGCAGAGTTTCAGGTCTCCCACCACAGGAGCGTCCACCTTGACCACTTTGCCGATGTTCGCGGGATCGATGTCGAAATGGATTTTTTTGGAAAGGGGAGAAAAGCTGGAAATTTTTCCGGTCACTCTGTCGTCAAAACGCGCGCCGCAGGAGATGAGGAGATCGCATTTCTGCATGGCGGTGTTGGTGGAATATTTGCCGTGCATGCCGAGCGGGCCCATATACAGAGGATGATCAAACGGCATCACGCCGTTGGCCATGAGAGTGGAAGCCACGGGAGTTCCCGTTTTTTCCGCGATTTCACGCAAGGTGCCGGCTGACCCTGAAAGAACCACGCCGCCGCCGACATAAAGGAGAGGGCGTTCGGCCGCCTTGAAAAGTTCCACGGCTTTCTTGATCTGTTCCTTGTCGCTTTTCAACACAGGATTGTAAGAGCGGATGTCCGTCGTTTCGGGATAAACAAATTCGGTTTTGGCGCGCTGAACATCAATGGGCACATCCACGTGCACGGGGCCCGGGCGTCCGGAGGAGGCGATATAAAAAGCTTCTTTGATGACGCGCGCAAGGTCTTTCACGTCTTTCACGAGGAAATTGTGTTTGGTGATGGGGCGGGAACAGCCGGTGGCGTCCGCTTCCTGGAACGCGTCGGAACCGATGGCTTCCGTCTTCACCTGGCCTGTGATCGCCACCATGGGGATGGAATCCATGTGCGCGGTCGCAAGGCCTGTGATCAAATTGGTTGCTCCGGGTCCGGAAGTCGCTGTGCAAACGCCCACGCGTCCGGTCGAGCGGGAGTATCCATCTGCCATATGGGCCGCGCCCTGTTCGTGACGGGTCAGCACCACGCGGATGCGGGAACCATAAAGCGCGTCAAAGAAGGGCAAGTTCATGCCTCCGGGGATGCCGAAAATCACATCCACGCCTTCTTTAATCAAGCAATCAACGATAATTTCTGCGCCAGTTCTTTCCATTTTTAAATTTTTATCCGTTTAAACTAAAGTTGCACCAGAGGAGCTGGAAGAGGAGTACTTCGAATAGCGGAACAAAAAGCTGTTGCGCATATTCTTCTCTTGCTCGCGCCAACGCGAAAGGCGCACCTTGATGTCTGTGTCCGTTAAACGCACCGTGAGAGAGCGTTCGTTGAAATTCCAAAATATGATGTCTCCGTCCTGAACCACGGAAAGAGCGCTTCCCACCGCGGCTTCCGGCGCCACATGCACAAATGCGGGAGTGGATCCCGACGCGTTCATGCGTCCGTCCGTCACGATCACCACCTGGTCTTCAAGTCCCTTTTCTTCGAGAGCGTGAGGGACCATATCGAGAGAAGGCATGCCGGGGCTTCCCTTGGGACCGCAATATCTGAGGACGATCACATCGCCCTTTTTAACTTTTTTATTCTGGATCGCAGAAACGCATTCCGCTTCCGAATTGAAAACTTTCGCCGGACCGCTCGCGCTGATCCACTGTTCTTTTAATCCAGCCACTCTGAAAACAGCGCCTTCAGCGGCAAGGTTTCCGAAAAGGATGCTGAGCCCGCCGTGTTTGCGGTTGGGGTTGGAGATCTTGAAAGGGGATTTCACGCTCGCGGCATCGCGCGCGAACTCAATGAGGTTTCGGCCCATCACGGTGGGAGACGCCTGCAAAAATCCGCTGAGCGCGCCCAGGAGAGGCAAAATTCCGCCCCAGCTCTTGAAATCGTTCATCGCGAATTCTCCGGAAGAATTCATGGTGACAAGTTGGGGAACTTTCTTGGCATAGTCATTGATGAAAGCGGGGGTCAAGGGAACTCCTGCTTCCACAGCCAACGCGCGCAAGTGAAGGACGGTTTCTGCGCTGTTTCCCAAAGCCATGTCCACCGCAAGGGCGTTCCCGAAAGAAGCTTGTGAAAAAAATCTTTTGGAAGAAATGTTCTGTCTTGCCATCTCCACGACTCGCTTCCCGCCCCAGGACGCCAGGTCCATTTCAGATCCTGTGCCAAGCGCGAAAGTCTGAGCGTTCTTTTTATCGTCTTTGGCAAAAATCGATTCCAGAGTGCCCAGCTTCGTGAGCCCAAAGATCTCGAGAAGGAGGAGACTTGAGCAATGGCTATAAGAAATGTTGATTTCGTCTTTTTTGTCCTGAATATCCCCCAAGCTGGAAAGGATGGGCCAGGTCTTATAATAAGGAAGAAATATTGCCGGGATGCCGGTCCTGGCTGTTGCCATCATCATTCCCACAAGGGAACTGACAGACCAGGGGACGAACACAAGCGCGGTGAGATTTTCCTGATGGGTCAGGACTTCAATCTGGTCAGCCACCATGTCGCGGGAAGGAAGCCAATAATTGGGTTTGAAATTGGAATCGGTGGTTTTCTTGATGAGGTCGCCCTGAGCATCTCTGTGCCCGTTGCCTGCGAACCCTGGGAGAACATCGGCGCCGCCGGAAATTCCGTAAAAAATGGTCTGGCCGCCGGAAGATTCGATGCCGCGCTTGATCTCAGCAAGATATCCTTCGTGCTGGGCCATAAATTTGGGCAAGTTCCAGCCGATGATCCCGATGTTCGGCGTTTGGTTCGCCGCCGCGGGAGTCGACTGCAACACTTCTTTATTTTTATCTGCTGACGCTTTTTTCTTTTTCAATTTTACCTGTTTTTTCAATGCGACAAAAATAGCACACAACGCACCCCTCGGCCATAAGGTGCGGTTTATGCGAGCCAAGTATTATACTAAGTTTATTTCCGTTTTGGCAAGCGGTCTTTTAAAAGTTTATATTCAATCGAGTCCACCAGGGCGTGCCAGGACGCTTCGATGATGTTCTCCTGCCCCCTTCAGATCTCGGAATTTTATCATTTCTCCGGTCTAAAAGATTTTAAATAATGCATATAAGAATCTCTCCAGAAGAAGAATATTAACAAAGTTGCCACCGTGAGTTTCCACGGATAGCCTTTATACCAAAAAAACGATTCATCAAATACATGTTCGGGCTCAGCTGGATCATAAAAGATCATGACCTTTTGCGGATAATAATAACTCCCCTTCAGAATTACATTGTGAACTTGGCTTTTGAGATCTACAAACATTAATTTTGAAGCGCGAAGAAAAAACCTGTGAGGGGTAAGGCTTGGGAAGCGCCCTCGGCCCGCCCATCCACCAACAACATCAGCGTCATAATTTCCGATGATGACACCTTCAGTTTTTATTGCCCGTTTATTAAATTGAATCGCGCCATGCCAGAAAAAGCATGAAACAATAAAAAAAATAACGCCCATCGCGGGAAAAAACTTATCTTCAATATGAGCCACTCTGAAAAAGTTCATTAATGATGGACTTTACCGCCGCGTTTAGTCGGTTTAACTGCGTCTTTTAAAAGTTTATATTCAATCGAGTCCACCAGGGCGTGCCAGGACGCTTCGATGATGTTCTCGGAGACCCCGACCGTGCTCCACTCGTCCTTGTGGTCGCGGGACTCAATCAGCACCCGAACCTTGGCCTTGGTGCCGCCTGAAGCGTTCACCACGCGCACTTTGAAATCCGTCAAAGAAACGGACTTGAGGGTCGGATAATATTTTTCCAGGGCTTTCCGCAAAGCGTTGTCGAGCGCGTTCACGGGACCGTCGCCTTCTGAAACTGTGTGCTGGACTTCGCCTTTGATCTTGAGTTTCAGGGTTGCTTGAGAGACGATTTCCCCCGTGCCTTGGTTATGTTCAACCGTGACGCTAAACCCCAGAAGATCAAAGAAGGTTCGGTGTTCGCCGAGCGCTTTCTTAACCAGGACCGCAAAAGAGCCTTCGGCTCCTTCAAACTGATATCCCTGTTGTTCCATCTTTTTCACGGCTTCGATCACGGACTTGACCGCTTCCGTGTTCTTGGAGAAATCCATGTTCATTTCCTTGGCCTTGAGCAGAACATTGGACTGTCCTGACAATTCAGAGACCAGGATGCGCCGCTCATTGCCCACCAAATCCGGATCGATGTGTTCATAAGTTTTGGTGTGGCGGGCCATCGCGGAAACATGCACGCCGCCTTTGTGGGCGAACGCGGAGACTCCCACATAGGGCTGATGATCATTGGGAACCAGGTTGGCGATTTCGGCGACATAGCGCGAGACTTCGGTCAGCCATTGGAGCTGATCCTGGCTCACGCAATCGATGCCGAGCTTTAATTTTAGATTGGCGATGATGGAAATTAAATTCGCGTTTCCGCACCGTTCTCCATATCCATTGATGGTTCCCTGAACAAGCGAAACTCCTTCCTCGATGGCCGTGACAGCGTTGGCCACGGCGCAATCGGAATCATTGTGCGTGTGGATCCCGAAAGATGCGCCGGGAAGCTCCGAGCGGACGGCCTGAACGATTTCGCGGATATGCGACGGGAGGCTTCCGCCGTTGGTGTCGCAAAGAGTCAAATTGTTTGCGCCTGCATCCGAGGCGGCTTTCAAGGTTGCCAGGGCATACTGGGCATTTGCGCGATATCCGTCAAAAAAATGTTCGGCGTCATAAATGACTTCCAATCCTTTGGATTTTAAAAAGCGGACGGAATCGCCGACCATCTTGATGTTGTCGTCGAGGGTCGCGCGGAGAGCGTGGATCACCTGAAAGTCCCAGGATTTCCCGAAGATACAGGCGGCGGGAGTTTTCACGCGGACGATGGCCTGCAAGTTGGGATCCTGATGAGCGGCCTTGTCCTTGCGGCGCGTGGAGCCGAAAGCCGTCAGTTTGGCTTGCTTGAATTTTAGCTTGCGGGCCTCTTTAAAAAAGAGTTCGTCTTTCGGGTTCGAGCCGGGCCAGCCGCCCTCGATGTAGTGGACGCCGAGTTTATCAAGCGCGACCGCGATCTTGAGTTTATCCTCGACGGACAAAGAGACGCCTGATCCTTGGGTGCCGTCCCTCAGAGTGGTGTCGAAAAGTTTTACGCGCGAACTGTTTCCAGTTTTCTTCATTTTGCTCCGGATTTTATTTTTGTGCCCAAACCAAAAGCCTTGTGCAAAACCTGCACCGCTTTCTGTCCGTCTTCTTCTTTGACGGCGCACGAGACTTTGATTTCGGAAGTGCTGATCATTTCAATGTTGATTTTGTTCTGCGCGAGCGCCTCAAACATTTTTGCCGCAACTCCCGCATGGCTTTTCATGCCCACGCCCACAATGGCGACCTTGGCAATTTTTTCGTCAACCAACAAACCTTTGCCGCCCAGTTCTTTGCTCACGCTTTCCAGCAAGGGCACGGCTTTCTTGAGATCCGCTTTGGAAACGGTGAAGGAAATGTCGTTGGTGTTGTCCTGCGCAGCGGACTGAATGATCATGTCCACATTCACCTGGATGCCGGCGAGAGCGCCGAAAATTTTCGCCGCGATTCCGGGACGGTCCGGGATGTCGGTCACTGAAAGCTTCGCCTGATTCTTGTCGTATGCCACTCCTGAAACCACCACATCTTCCATGCCTGAAACCTCCTTGACGATCCATGTGCCTTCATCTTCCGAGAAAGTTGAGCGGACATGAATGTCGACTCCATATTTTTTTGCGACTTCGATTGATCTGGCCTGCATCACCTGGGACCCGGCGCCCGCGAGTTCGAGCATCTCATCATAGGAAATGCGGTCCAGTTTCTGCGCTTCGGGCACAATGCGGGGGTCCGTCGTATAGACGCCTTTGACGTCTGTATAAATTTCGCATTCGTCCGCTTTCAAGGCCGCCGCCAGAGCGACCGCAGTCAAATCTGAGCCGCCTCGTCCCAGAGTGGTGATGTCCTGATTGGGATTCAATCCCTGGAACCCGGCAACGATGACCACTTTGCCTTTTTTGAGTTCGTCGTGAATCTTGGACGGCTTGATCTGCGTGATGCGCGCTTTTGTGTGAGACGAATCGGCGAAAATTCCCGCCTGGGGACCTGTCAAAGAAACGGCATTTCCGCCCAATTCATGAATGGCCATGGAAAGCAAAGCGATGGAAACTTGCTCTCCCGTGGCCAAAAGCATGTCCAGTTCCCGGTCGGGAGGGTTTTGGGAAATTTTGTCGGCCATCTCCAAAAGATCGTCGGTCATGTCTCCGGGCGCGGAGACGACAACCACGGCTTTGTGCCCGAGCTTGGTTTTCGCGAAAACTTTGCGCGCGACCGTTTTTATTTTTTCAGCGTCCGCGACGGAAGATCCGCCGAATTTCATCACGACTAATTTTTTCTTTTTCATTTTCATTTACTTAAAACCTCTGCGCCTTTAAGATTAAACTGCAAAACCAAAGATTTTGAACGGACTTTTGCCGAAGCAAATCCCCGCTCCATGGCCCGCCCCACTTGGGAAACTTTCGACGATGGAACAAAAGCGAACATTGCGGGACCCGCGCCGGAAAGAGCCGCCCCGCAGGCTCCGGCTTTATAGGCCTCTTCCAAAACCGCGTCAAATCCCGGAACCAGCTTTTTGCGATAAGGCTGGTGCAGCCGGTCGCTCATGGCGATTTTTAAAAGGTCCGAATTGCCTGTCCCGAACGCCGCGACCAAGAGAGCCGAGCGAGAAACATTGAACACGGCGTCCTTGTGAGAAATTTTTGCCGGCAAAGCGGCCCGGGCTTTTTTCGTGGAGAGCTCAAATTCGGGAACGCAAACCACGGCTTTTAAATTTTTGGGCGGGTCCAGACGGACCACCTGAATGCCTCCGCTCATCACTGAAACGCAAAGCCCTCCGAAAAGCTGGGGCGCGACATTGTCGGGGTGCCCTTCAAACTCCACCGCGAGACCCAAAATATCTTCGCGCGAAAGCTTGTTGCCGCTGACCGCATTCGCAGCCAAAATTCCCGAGAGAGCCGCCGCCGCAGAGGATCCGAGCCCGCGAGCAAGCGGAATTCTGTTTATGGCTTTCAGGCAAAATCCATAACGCTCATGCGGAAAATTCACGGCCTTGAAAGTTTTGAGCGCGGCCTGCCAGACGAGATTTTTTTTATCACGAGAAAGAGAATTTTCACCTTCTCCGTCGATCTCAATGCAGACTCCTGAATCCCCCGAAACCATTTCCATTTCGAGTTCGTTATAGAGCCCCAGGGCCAGGCCGAACACATCAAACCCAGACCCCAGATTGGCCGTGCTGGCCGGAACGCGGATTTTTACACACTTGTTCATGAGATTTTTTGTTTCAAAGACCTTGCAGCTGACTCAATGTCATCTTGTGCGAAAACTGCCCGAACCACGGCGATGCAATTTGCTCCGGCCTCTTTTACTTGCTCTATGTTTGACGCGTCGATGCCGCCGATCGCCACAAACGGGATGCGGATGTTGGCGCGGTATTGGCGGACCAATTCCAGCCCTTGGGCCTGATAATCCGGTTTGGTGGGCGTGGCGAACACGGGGCCGCAGCCGAGATAATCCGCATCTTCCGATTCCGCCTTGAGCGCCTGCTCCAAAGAGTGGGTGGAAGCACCGATCAAAAACTGTGAGAGGCCCAGGTCTTTCAAAATTTCCCTTGCTTCAGGCAAAGGCATGTCGTCCTGGCCCAGATGGACGCCGTCAGCGCCGGCCGCGATCGCGATGTCCAGGCGGTCATTCAATATGAAAAGAGCGTCTTGGGCGCGGCAAATTCTTGTGAGTTCTCTCGAAATTTCGAGCAATTGCCTGCCGCTCAGATTTTTGTCCCTCAGCTGAATGACATCCGCGCCGCCTGAGATGGCTTTCCGAACCATGTCCGCGTAATTTTCGCCCGCGGGCGAAGGGCAGGTCACGGCATAAAGTTTCGCGGCCCGAATTTTTTGCGCCGCCGTCATGCGCTGTCTCAATGCCGTCACCATGAATTTTTGAGCTCCCATTTTCTCTGCGCGTCCCGCTCCATACGATAAACCGCGAAACGGATTTCTTTGAACTCGCTCCCCGCGCGCGCAGAAAAAAGTTTGCCGTATTCTTCGAGCACCCTCAAAGACTCTTCGCACCGCCTGAAATTGGCGAAGATCAGGGCCCCGATGTTGGGCCGGGCGGATTCCCGGATGACGCGGCCTTCGTCGTCCTGGCTGTCGCGCGCGGCAATCAGTTCCGGATAAAGCTTGCGCGTCAAAATGTCCAGCTTGTGCCGTTCCCGGCGGAACAGGCGGAAAAATCTCGGATCGTTCTGCACGAAACGGGCCGTGTCTTCGAGGACTCTCAATCCTTCGCGGCAACGGTTCAGATTCGCGTCCAGAAGACGGAAAACGCTTTTGTCTTTAAACTTTATCGCCATACGCCTTTAAGACTTTTTTGATCAGGTTCGTGGTTGAAACGCCTTTGACGATGGGAAAGCGGACAACTTTTTTTACGATTTCGTTGCCGACAATTTCAGACAGCCCATAATCCGCGCCCTTGATCAGAACATCGGGCTTGAGCGCCAGGATGCTCTCCAATGGCGTGTCCTCGTCGAAAACGATGACATAATCCACGCAGTTCAAAGAAGCAAGGAGCTCGGCCCTCTCTTTTTCGGAAACCAAGGGCCTGGCGGAACCTTTCAGCCGCCTGACAGAATCGTCGCTGTTGACCGCGACCACCAACTTGTCTCCAAGACTCCTGGCTTTTTTGAAAAGCCGCACATGCCCGACATGCAAAAGATCGAAACAGCCGTTCGTGAAAACGATTTTCTGCTTCCCCCGCCTGGAAAGCATTCGGGCGAGAACAGCGCGTGAAAAGACTTTTTTTGTCTCCTTCATGGTCTTATAAATTTTTTGAGAAGGAGAGGTTTATTCGGTTCCAGCGATGTGTTTGGCAATGAAGTTCGTGGTGACATCGCCGTAACGGAAAGCCTCATGCTCGAGGACCTTCTGATGAAAAGGAATGGTGGTCCGCACGCCTTCAATGATGAATTCTCCAAGGGCGCGGCGCATGCGGGTGATGGCGGCGTCCCGATTGTCGTGCTGGACAATCACTTTCGCGAGCAGGGAATCATAAAAAGGCGGAACGGTGTATCCCGAATAAACATGAGTGTCCACGCGCACTCCGGGGCCTCCGGGGACGATGAACTTTTCCACTTTGCCGGGGCTGGGCACGAAATCATGTTCGGAATCTTCGGCGTTCACGCGGCACTCGATGGCGTGGGTGCGGATGCGGATGTCGTCCTCGTCAAAAGTGAGGCGTTCGCCCGCGGCCAGCATGATCTGCCACTTGACCAGGTCCAGCCCCGTGACCATTTCAGTGACGGGATGTTCCACCTGGATGCGCGTGTTCATTTCCATAAAATAAAAGGCGCCGTTCTTGTCCATTAAAAATTCGATCGTGCCCACGGTGACATATCCCACTTCCTGAGCGATCTTGCGGGCGGCCCGGAGCAGGCGCTTGCGCTGTTTGTCAGAAACGGCCGGAGAAGGGGACTCCTCAATGAGTTTTTGATAACGCCGCTGGACCGAACAGTCGCGTTCGGGAAGCGCAACGACTTTCCCCTTTTTGTCGGCTAATATTTGAACTTCAATATGCCTGGGACCTTCAAGATATTTTTCGAGATAAACTCTGGGATCGCCGAAGGCTCTCTGAGCTTCATTGGAAGCGAGCTTGACCATGTCGGAAAGCGCTTCTTCGTGAGTGACGATGCGCATGCCTTTTCCGCCGCCGCCGCCGGCCGCTTTCACGATCATGGGATAACCGATTTTGCGGGCAAGTTTGAGCATTTCCGGATCGTCCGGAGTCACGCCGTTGGGCGAGCCGGGGATGAGATCGCACCCGGATTCCCGGGCAATCTTCTTGGCTTCAATCTTGTTGCCCATCCGCGCGATGGAATCTTTGGAAGGGCCTATAAAAGTGAGTCCGTGCGCTTCGCAGATCTCGGCGAAGTCTTCATTTTCCGACAGGAAACCATATCCCGGATGCACGGCGTCGGCTCCGGTGATTTCGCAGGCGGAGATGATGCTGGGGATGTTCAGATAACTGTCCGCGGCAGGGGCGGGCCCAATGCAGATGGCTTTGTCGGCCAGGCGGACATGCAGGCTTTCCTTGTCGGCCTCCGAGTGGACGGCCACGGTCTGAATGCCGAGTTCACGGCAGGCGCGGATGACCCGGACTGCGATTTCCCCCCTGTTTGCGATCAATACTTTTTTAAACATAGGCAAATTTATTGTTCCGTTTCAGGCTCGTCGACTTCTATCTTGAAAAGTTCCTGTCCGTATTCGACCGCGTCTCCATCGTTAACATTGATCTTGACCACTTTGCCCGTGACAGCGGAAAAAACTTCTTTTTTTATTTTCATGGCTTCCACGATCGCGACTCTCTGTCCCGCGGTGATGTGGCTTCCCTCAACAACGAGCGCGGGCCTGTCAGAACCCATGGAACTGTGAAATCTTCCGACGATGGGAGAAAGAATCATAAAATGTTTGGGACCCTTGTCTTCTTCTGCCTGGGCCAGTTCCGCTTCGGACATCTGGGGATGAAGGCTGGGCACGCCGTGCGCGGAACGCTTGAGCATAATTTTTTTGCCCTTGCGCTCGATCTCGACATATTCGAGGTCCGTCTTCTCGATGAAAGCCAGGATGTCTTTGAACTGGTCTTTCTCGGAATCGGTCTGAATTTCTTTAGGCTCGCTCGACATAATCTCCCGTGCGCGTGTCCACTTTGATCGTGTCTCCCTCTTTGATGAAGAGAGGAACCAGAAGCTCAATGCCGGTCTCCACCGTGGCGGGCTTGGTGGTGTTGGAAACGGAATCTCCCTTGATGCCGGGGACCGTATAGGTCACCTTGAGCAGGACGGAAGCGGGCATATCGAGCCCCAAAAATTCGTCTTCCAGATAAAGCGATTCAACTTCCATGTTCTCTTTCAGATAATTCACGGCATCGCCAAGCTTTTCTTTGGTGACTTCGATCTGATCAAAAGTTTCCTGGTCCATGAAAGTGTATTTTTCGCCGTCGCTATAAAGATATTGTTTCTTGCGGCGGCTCATGTCCACTTCCTTGAACTTTTCGCCGGACTTGAAAGTCTGCTCGGTGATCGCGCCCGTTCGGACATTGCGGATCTTGGTGCGCATGACCGCTCCGCCTTTGCCGGGCTTGTGGTGCTGAAACCACACGACCTGATAAACTGTGCCTTCGTTTTCGAATATGGTGCCGTTTTTGAAATCGCTGATGCCGATCATAATTTTATTTAATCCTGATGCTGTACGGGCGATTCATGAATCGCCCCTACACAACCGTCAGAACTTTACATCCTCCCTTTGTGACTAAAACCGTGTCTTCAATGCGGACCCCGAACTCGCCCGGCAAATAGATGCCCGGCTCTACGGTGACCACCATGTTTTCTTTCAGGATGTCTTTCACGCTGATCCCCAGGCGCGGCGGCTCATGAATGTCCAGCCCCACTCCGTGCCCGGTGCCATGCACATAAAATTTCCCGAATCCGGCTTTTCGTATGGTTTCCCGGCAGACAAAGTCCACCTTCCCCGCGGCAACTCCGTCGCGTACGGCGGCGATTCCGGCGGCTTGGGCTTCTTTGACAATGTTGTAAATCTTCTTAAACCGGGGTGAAATTTTACCAAAAAACCCCGTGCGGGTCAAATCACTTTTATACCCTTCCATCGAGGAGCCCAGGTCCATCAAAACGGCCATATTCTTGCCCAGTTTCTTCTTCGTGACGACATGGTGAGGATACGCCGCGCTTTCCCCGAAAGCGACGATGGTTTCGAACGCGGGTTTGACGGAACCTCCGTCCTGAAACAGCCGTTCCAGCTTGAACGACAATTCCTGTTCCGTAATACCTTCTTTGAGGGTGGCCAGGCATTTTTCGGCGGACCGCGTGGTCAGCTGGCAGGCTTTGGAAATCAGTCCGATCTCGTGAGCGTCTTTGAACATGCGTTGCCACAAAATGAACCCGCCCAGGGGTTCCCAATGGACATTGGGCAGAGAACTGAGAGATTTGAAAAGCCCGACCTGGATTTTGTCGGGGTCATAGCCAATCTTTTTGAGGCCATTTTTCTTTATGATGCCCGCCATGGCTTTGAGGAGCCGCCGATCTTCAACAACCTTCATAGGTTTTTGCACGACGGCACGCGCGTGTTCGGCGAGCAGGAGAGGCGCGAAGAGGAAATCCCCCGACTGCGAGATCAAAACGAAACAGCCTTCGGACGGCATGCCGGACACATACATCACATCGGACTGATCAAAAGTGAGATAAGCGTCCAGCCCCTTGTCCTTGAGGCGCTGGCGCAAGGTGTCGTTCCGTCGGGCAAACATGTGCTTTTCGTGATTTTCCATGAGGTATGATTATACTATAATGCATCGCATATGGCTCGGACTTGTATAGTTTTATCCACCGCATCTTCAGAGAGAGAAGCCCGCAAAATATCCTCCTCCATCCTCAAGCATAAACTCGCCGCCTGCGTGAACATTCTTCCCAAAATTTCCTCGAGCTATTGGTGGCAAGGCAAGATTGAAACGGCGCACGAATCCCTCATGATCATAAAGACGAAAAGGTCCCTCACAAAAAAACTGACACAACACATCAAAAAAATTCATTCTTATTCTGTGCCGGAAGTGATTGCTCTCCCGATTTTGGACGGGAACACGGATTATTTGAAGTGGATCGAGGAGTCTGTTTCTTAAAATGGGGTTATCCTGTTTTTCTGAGACTGTATCGAGCGAAAGACTGGCATACGCTTTCGCGAGATCCAAGCGAGCCCCGCACTCGGGTGAGCGTGTCGAAGAAAAAGAGGATAACCCCATTTTAAGAAGCTAAACAGGAGGCGGATAAATGGGCGGGAAAAGCATTTTGACAGGGATTTTGGTGATCGTGGTGGGAGCGCTGCTCGGCAGTTTCATCGGGGGATTTATTGGACACACATTTCCGGAAGGCATGGTCCATGACCTTTTCTCAAAGGAAATTTCCGCGGGCCTTCAGCCGGCGACTTTAGATTTGCGAGTTTTAGAAGTGACTTTCGGATGTCTGTTTAAATTCAATGTGACGTCGGTGATCGGGATTCTTCTGGCGGCGTTTTTGTTTCGGACTGTGGCGAAATAAGCAATCCTTCCTGATCAAGATATCCCAACTGCTGAAATTTTAGGAAAAGTTCGCGGCACACCCAGGCGTCGGTGGCGGCATAAGCGATTTGTTTGGGCGAAAGTTGGGGGTTGGACCAGTTGGAAGTGGCGGCGCCCTTGGTGATGCGGAACCCCAGAAGGTCCGCGGACAGACTGCGGACGCTGGACTGTTTGTGCCCGTGTTTTTGGGCGATGAGGCTCAGATCCACCGTGTTGAGCTGGGCAAAGGGAAAAACTTTTTTGAGGCTTTTGAAGTCGTCCGCAAGCCCAATGCCGGCCTTGATGAGGGACGGGTTCTCCAGCATCTCCGTGAGAGCTCCGGAAAAATCCATTTTTTTGAGCTGAAACAGATAAACTGCCTTTGACGCCGCAACCTGCACGAGGCAAGGCAGATACGATTCGCCTTTCTTGAAAGCCGGCCTCGTTTCCGTGTCGATCCCCACCACCTTTTCATGGCGCATCGCTTGAGCCGCGCGAGACAAATCTTCCGCCGTGGCAACGAGATGAATCGGCCCGTTATAGACGCGGATGGGAAGCTGAAGGATTTCTTCTGGGGTCATGGTTTCCGTTTCCTCATTTAAAAATTTCCCCGATCCCTTCCTGCCAGGGCCAGATTTCGGTTTCACGGACCCGCCTTTTGACGTCCCCCAGATAAAACACCATGGGCCGGAACCGCTTTCCATAATATTCTTTGAAGCTCTGGAATCCCTGCAATCCTCCAGAACCGATAATTTTCGATGCCTTGACTTCGATCGCAAAGACCTCATGCCCTCGCTCCACAATGAAATCCACTTCCGCGCCATGCTCGGTGCGATATGTAGACACCCGAACGTCAAGGTCCCTGGCGCCGGCCTCATGAGTGATTTGGTTGAAAACAAGATGTTCAAACAGCCGGCCGATCCTGTCGCTTGAAACCTCAAAATTTCCCAGCAGGCCGTTCAGAACGCCGACGTCAAAAAAATAAAATTTTGGATGCTGAATCAGCCGCCGCGTGAGACTTTTTCCGAAGGCCTCTGCCCTCCGAACCAGCAAACAGTCTTCCAACACCTCAAAGAATCGGACAGCGGATTGCCGCGCAATCTGCGAAGCCGAAGCCAGTTTGGCCAAATCCAAAAATTGTCCGGCCCATTCCGCAGTCACGTTCAAAAAGCGCGCGAATCCTTCAAGGTTTCGGGCAAGGTTTTCGGCCTGAACTTCCTCTTTGAGATAGGTTGCGGCATAGGAACGAAGCGTCTTCTGGCGGGTCGCGGAATCCGGTTCCGTCCAAATTCCAGGGAGAGTGCCGATCGCAAGAGCCTTGCGCGTGTCGAGACGCTCTCCCAATTCGCTCACGCTGAGCGGACCCAGCGAATATACGTGAACGCGGCCGGGCAGAAGGTTGGCATGTCCCCGTTTGAGTTTTCTTGCGCTTGAGCCGGTCAGATAAAATTTGAACCGATTATTGGGTTTATCCAAAATCGACTGGACCGTATTCAACAGACTCGGAAGGCGCTGAACTTCGTCGATAAAAACGCTTGTCGGCCTGGAATAAACGCCAAGGCGGGTTTCAAGCTGGGAAGGATCCTGGAGGAATTCCAGATAAGTTGATTCCTGCGCGAGGTTGATGGTCAGGCCGGGCTTTAGGCTCGCGATCAATGTGGACTTGCCTGTCTGCCTTGGGCCAAGCAGAAGAATGCTTTTTTTGGAAGCCGCGAGATGCGCCCCGATCCGGCGTGTAATCATGCGGTTATTATACGCGGTATTATGCCCGCCTGTCAATGGGGTTGATTAACGACTGAACTCAGGGTTGAAATTTGCGCACTCTTTAATCGCGGATTTGATGCGACAGAGTGTATGGTCAGGCGGCTTATAAATTAAAACCAAGCTCTTCGCGTAATATTTCTCTGGCGGCTTCTGCCTGGTCTGATTGAACAAAAACGCTCATTGCCGCCAGGCCCATCAAGGATGCCATATCTCAACAAATGAAATCTCTGGTTCTTGTTCGGGGTTTGGGGGCTCTTCAATAATTCCCCCGCATTGGTCGCAAAAGTTGGAATCATCATCAATTTCTTTTAAACACCGGGAGCATTTCATAGACTTTATAACTCGTTAGACAGTCTCAATTTTTATCGCCATGCTTCAGCATGAAATAAATCGGAATTCCAGTTTAACTTGGATTTCATACGCTCGATCGCATTGTAGGACCGGACAACTTTATTTTCTTGCTTCAAAAACTGCATCATGTGGATATGCTCCCTTATCAACAACAATCCAATTATTCTTTAAGACGCCGGAAGAAAACCAAACATAATAATCGTCTTTATTATTTTTATAAGTCCATTCTTCATAGTGCGATCCAGCGCCAATCACGGAGGCAAGACTGTCTTGCGGTCCCCAAAATTGAACTTTTGGAACGATGCCATCTTTCATGGACAACGGCTCACCTATTAGTTTTTTGACCTGAGTGCGAGTGGCCCCCGTCTTAATTTCGGCAAACTTGCTTTCCCATTTAACATCACAACTGAACAGGCAGAAAGCCGCAAGAAAAACTAACATGGTTTTCACATCTCGCATCCGCTCGAGGAAATGGTTAGATGGAGTTAACAACCGCATTCACCTACGATTGCTAAAACAGTTTGCTTGCCATCACGTATAACTCTCATCTGTCCTTTATATTTAATCTGATACTCCATTTTAGATGTCATTTTTAGTTTTAAGGTAACTGTAATATTATTTGCCTTATACTTCCATACGGATCCTATTTCTTCTTGTGGGCTTATGTTTTCTAGCTTAATATCCTTGCCATCAATGTTGACCCACGCGCCTTCCTCCCTTCCAAAATCGAGTAAAACATCGCCTGTGTTATCCCCTTCTTTAAAAAAGCCACAGCCAGGCTCTCCTCCTTCCGAATACTTAACTTTCCCCACCAGAGGAGCCTTTACATCTTGCGCTAGCATTTTCGCGGGGAACAAAAAGGATATAAATAGTGCGAGATAAATAGATGTTTTCATTCAATTTGACTCCATCTAACGCCTAAGTTCAGCATACGCTACCGCGCATTGTTAGGCGTCATTCCTGATAATCAATAACAGAGTAAAATGTGGGTCTGCCGAACACGAAGCTTTTCCAGTACTTAATTCGCACACGACCCCCAGGTTTACAAATCAGAGAATTATCCACTTGGGCATTTACTTTGGAACCATTATTCAGCTGCACAATAAAATAACGGAAGGGCCCGCCTTCGGCTTCCGCAGAAGAATAAGTACGCTCATTCGACACTAGAGCAGTCGATGTAACCTCTGATCCGGGACGCATAAAGCGAAAATCCAGAAAAAAGATACCCATAACCAGAATAATTGAAACCCCAATTTGGAGTTTAGAATTTTTCATTGTAAATGATGCCTAACAAATAGAGTTCTGCTGCAAATGGCACGGCGACAGCGGTGGCATTTGTCGACTGCGACGATGGGTTGGATGCCAAAGAACATTCATAGCTGGTGAAGCGCCGCCAACTTGCATTTTCTTATTTTTGGTTTAGCTTCTTCTTCAGAAATAGTTTTTAAAATAAATCCTCCCATGGGTTTAAACACTTCCTGGAAATAATAAATTTTTCCCGGTTCGGCCATGACCGTTATAGGGGATTTGCTTTTGTTATGAATGAGATTCACCGTGACGCTTGACTCCCCGGACGAATAAGAGAAGAAGTTATAAGTGCCGGAAGCAAGAGAAACAACACTGAATTGATTTCGTTCATTTTTTGTGACTGGCACATTATTGACAACCAATTGGCTCGCCGCTCTTTGTCCGAGAAAGGAATTGTCCCGGAACACATACACGAGCGCCCTGGCTGGCTCCGGCTCAAAGAGTTTGGCATTTTCATCATCTTTTTCTGTGACAGAACGCATGATCGACGGAGAAAAACCGGCGAGAATAAGCCCCATCGAAACGAGACAAATACATTTAATTATTTTCACAATAATTCTTTCTCCTTGGAATCCGACGCCTAAGCTCAGCGTTACGAGGGGACCACTCTTTGGGGACCCCGAGCATACGCTCCAGCGCATTGTTAGGCTGCCCTTATTTACCGATAAGCCATCCAGAAAGTCCCTTGCAAAGCGTCATTTCAGTTTCAATAGTTTCACCGCTCGGGATTTTTATAGGCATTTTATATATCCTTAATTCCCCTTTATAATCTTTTATGAATTTTGCATTACGATAGCTATTGGCCCATTCCGCAAGCTTGCCCGAACTAAATTTTTTAAAACTTGATTCATAATTATTTCGACATTGCGGATCAAAATGCTTTAGAATCGCTGCGATATCGCCCTTTTCAAGCCCATCCGCAACCTGTTTCAAAACCTGGTCAGAATCTGAAGTGTCCTGAGGAGTATTTGAAGTTTGAGGCGGCGCCTCAGGTTGCGTCTCTCCGGATTCTACTGGCGATTTCTGCTCCCTCCCAGAATTGCTAGAAGGTTGAGGCAATCTCTTTTTAGACGTTTGATTCCTGGAAGCGGCCTCCGACTTTTTTTGAACATTTTCATTTGAAAGATATATGGATTCCGCATGCAGATTTAAATGGGAGCTGGAATATAAAATTAAAGACAAAATTACACCTGAGATCTTGCGCATTAAAAACCTCCTGTGATCAGCTGCCTAACGTCAGAGCTGAGCGTTGAAACCCGCTTCCTTAAACTTATTTTGCGCGGGTTTCATACGCTCCAGCGAATTGTTGGTCCGTGCTGCAAGCAAAAGCTCAAAAATAAAGTTTATCACTCCATCTTATCTTGTACTTTGTCTTTAGAAATAATCCAAAACGCCACAATGAGAAAGATACTATTTACTATAGCTAAGGGAAGCATAAGACCAAGATCCAAGCGTATATTTGCGCTCGGGGTACTTGGAGTAAAAATGTCACATAAACACATGATTAAAATAATTATTGGAATACTCACACCCATAGCATTAAAAATTGGGCGTTGACACCTAGGAGTATTGGAGCTATACATTGCACTTAAAATTATTAGTTCAAGAATAGGTGAAACCATGAAAAACATCCAAGCGAAACCATGAAGATATAACTTCCAATCAAACATTAAGCCCCCTCTACGCTTGACACCCACGCAAGTCTAAGCAATTGCACGGACCAACATAGATTAGTCCGATAAACACCGGAATATCCAGGTCGAAAATTTGGCCTGGATTAAGGTAAGTATAGGCGATAAACCTTGATTATTCAATCACAAATATTAATTGGTTTTGGAATAAACCTCGTTTTGAAAAATCCGAGGTTTTTCGGAAAAACTAGGGTGGGTTATAATGAGCTAAGCAGCTCGACGCCTCGAGATATACTTGCTTGAATCGCTTGTTGTACGACCTTGGATGGCCTCATATAATGATTCAGGTGCTACATCCGCGCCATTCGGCCAGCTGATGGTCCCGCCTTCAATATGAGCCGAACGGAAAAGTTTGATATTTTTGAGAGGCTTAAAAACTGGCCCCTTGGCTAAAAGAAAGCTTAAGTCTATTTCTCCTTTGACTCCATCATCAAATTCAACAAAATAGATATACGGTCTTAGATATTTTATTTTTATAATGTCATTTAAGTTCCACATCGTGAACTCCTTTACTCAAGGGGTTTGATTTTCTTAAGCGGTTTACCTTGTTGTGCCAGTTTCCAATCAGACTCCAACTCAGAAGAATGTAAATCGATCCAATCTCTCACCAATCTCACTGCTACTTTCGATCTCAAATCCCCTTGAAGGATGTTCCCGCGCAGATCAAAAACAGCCTTCTTGCCGCTATATTCCACATGAAAATGCGGTGGATTATGATCATCGAAAAACATTCGAATGATGATTCCGAAGAAACGACTTATTTCAGGCACGAGGTCATTTTACAAAATTGTAATGCCTAACGTTTGAGCTAAGCCGCAAAACCCGCTTCCTTAAACTTATTTTGCGCGGGATTCATACGCTGCAGCGATTTGTTAGGCACATTAATTATTTCCACAAGTTTGAAGTATGGGCCTAATTACTTTTCCTGCTCCCGTAGTATCGAAAATTGCTGTTGTTGGATTTTCATTATATGGTGTGACCTGTGCTATAAAATTATTTGCGGATGAAAGTTGGCTAAAAAATTCAGAAACATCTCCGGGATAGAATGATGAGGTGTTATCCGATGAGAGAGCCCAAAAGCTTGTTGTGGCTGTATTTGTTCCAATTCTAATCGTTACTTCTGTCCTATCTGATCCTAGGTAATCATTCCACGTTATGTAAGATTCAAGTTTATTACTCATGCATCTTAAAATTAGTGAGACAGTATTGCCCTGCTTGGATTTTCCACTATCAGCATTTAGAATCGCAACTGTAGTTTTAGTGTCATCAATAGGATTTTGGTCAACTTGAAGAATCCATTTTCCTGCTTTTGGATGTATCTTTCGGATAATTTTTGGCTTATTTAGCTCGAAAGACCGTGATAAGTTGTCGAAACATTGGAGACGGTCTAAATCACCGTCTAAGGCAGAGCATGCTGCAATTTCTTTCCGAAGATCTGCGGCACACAGATGTCCTGCAGATATTAAAATCAGAAATCCAGTTATAATGTTCATTGAGTCTTTCATAATGTGCCTAACGCCTAAGCTCAGCGTTGAAATCCGCTTTCCTTAAATTTTTTATCATAAGTTACCCAAAATCGCGCGGATTTCATACGCTGCAGCGCATTGTTAGCCCGATTGCTTTTCTTATTTCCAATTCTTAAGAAGCTCTAAAATTACATCTGTCGGTGCAATAACTGAATATCCTGAATTAGAAACAGAGATGTTTTGGTATTTAGTTGTTTGGTTTGTCCAGGTTTCCACAAACGGAATAAATTGTTTTACTACTCCAATGAGATAAAAATTGTCTATACCAAGGGCAACTTGATCTTTAATAAAAACTGGCCCACCGCTATTCCCAAAATAAACAGGGGAATCAATGATAATTGTCCGGGCTTCATTGTCCTTTCCAGCCACAATTCCTTTGCGAAGCAATGGACGAGTATAATCAAATTGTGGGGTGGAACGAATTCCAAGGGAGCTTGGATAGCCGATAACAAATACGTCGTTTGATATAGAAACTTTTGCGAAAGAAGATGTTTTATCCTCAATTACTCCAATCAAACCAGCTTTGGATTTTTGAATTACTTCCACACCGTCCAGAAGGACTGGTTCACTGCCAGAACCAGAAGAATCCTTTTGTAACAAAACTACAGTGACATCTTGAGAGTCGTTACTTTTTAGTCTTCCGCTTTGCTGGGCCGTGACCAGATTAACTTTTATAATATTTTGATTATTTTCGGTCGGATCCTTAGATTCAGAAGTAATAGTGATTTCTTTATCCCTAAGAATCCCAGTTTCAGGATTAACGAGAACATGTTTTGCAGTTACTAAAAATGTATTACCATTTCTAAGAAAGAAAAAGCCCGACCCCTCTCCTCCTTTTGAGAATTCTATTAACGCGGTACATGCAAGATCTCTATTGGGAAATACCTCTCCCGCTGATGTCATAAATGAAAACAAATGACATGCAATTAAAATAAATCCAAATTTATTCTTAATCTCCATTTTATTTGACCAACATAGTTGAGGGCTAACGTCTGAGCTCAGCGTTGAAATCCGCCTTCCTTAAATTTTTACTCATAAGTTCTCAAAATCGCGCGGATTTCATACGCTGCAGCGCATTGTTAGGGCAATTCATGCTCGTTCTTTCTTGATTGGGAAAGTTCAATCAATAAATCTTCGATTCTGTGGAGAGTGTTGAACGCCAATGAGACGACAATTGCAATGGCCACATACGGTGTATTGGCTTTTTGGCAGACCCAGAACAGTAAAGATAGGCAGATGATATAAACAACGACGGTATATTTTTTCATTTCTTCCTCATTTATTAATCCAGAAACTAAAAGCGGCAAGAAGAAAAGAGGCAGCAGCAATATATAAAGTGATGCGCGTCCATTGCTTCGATAATGCCCTGCGGCGGCAAAGCTCGCGTTCTGCGTCGTCATGATCTGGATTTCCCGGCGACCATTTGCGCACCAGAATATTGAGATCTGCATCTGTACTTTTCCGCATTTCCAATTCTCGTTGGTTCATTTTATTGCCCTAACGTTGAGCTCACCGCTGAAATCCGCACTGTGAAAATTGCTGCCAACAGTTCCACCATTTTGCGCGGATTTCATACGGTGGAGTGAATGGTTAGGCATTGGATTACACCTGAGCGGCTGTTCTCAATGACAGTTTTCCACGAATCCGCTTACCAATGACGGCTCCCATTGTGCCTAGGAATATAGCAGTGATTCCTGGCATCACTATGAGCTTCATGGTTGATATGATTGGCGGGCCTATTTTTTCCCAAGAGAAAATATCCATTATATCGCCCTGCATTCTACTCAAAATAATCGCAAGGATCCCAATTGCATAGAGTAATGTCAAAGAAACTCCCACCAGTGCACCACCTTTCCACCCCTGCTTGGAGAAGAATTCTGCCCCTAAACCACCAAGAAATACGCTCATTGAGTGTAGGAATATCAACCAAACACGATTCCCGCTCGGAATGATATAACTAGAAACCACACTGCACAAAATACTTATGAAAACACCTAAGGTTACCCCTAAAATCGCCCGCCTCATAGCCACCTATTCCCAATGCCTAACGCCTAAGATGAGCGTTGAAAATGCGCCAGCATTTTCATACGCTCAATCGCTTTGTTAGGCAAGCAGATTAATGTAGGCAATTTTTCTTTTTTAACATCCAAACATAACAACAAGTAAGTCCAAATGCGGCGGGTTTGGCTAAGTTTATTACAATCGACATAATATTTGGCAGTGAGCTGCTAAATATTTGAATAAAATACCAAATCATCATTCCAAAATAACCGAGGAAAATTATGCTTAAGCAAGTTAAAGCAAAATGATGCTTACGAATAAGCGAGATTGAACCGGCTAGCATGAGTATTGTGTTGAGGACGATTAATATAAAGATATTAAAAGTATACCCATAAAACATGGGTAAGAAAGGTAAAATATGCAAGATCTCACACAAGGAAATGATTAGAAGTATCCATCCGACTAATAGGGGCATGAAGCTTTCTTTGGCCGTTTGCTCATCAGATTTCCACAGCATATAAATTCCAAAAAAAGCTACAACGGAAAGGATAATTGGCCCGAGACTGCTGACATAATTATCAATCTGCATTATCAATAAGTAAATATTTGTCATAGCCACCTCCCGCCTAACGACTAAGATGAGCGTTGAAAATGCGTTGCATTTTCATACGCTCCATCGCATTGTTAGGCCCACTTATGAACAATCGTTTTATGAGAGTGGGCGCAATCGCGAAGAAACAGGTTAATAAGGTTCTGGTAAGGAATGCCGGATTTTGTGGCAAGGCCTTTAAAATAATTAATAGTATCTTCCTCGATGCGGATCGTGATTTGCTTCTTCAGCATCGGGGGATAGGGGTTTCTTTGAGATTTTGAAAAATCGTATTCCTTTCTCATGATAAAAGTCCTCCATATTGTCGGTGCTCTTTTTTTGTCGCTTTTCGCGCTGAAATAAGACGAATCACTGATTCCTGAGACCTATAACAGTGGCAAACGGCAAGCAAGCGCGGTTTGGTTGTCATTCCAAGCAAGATAAATCTGTCCTCTTGTTCTGAGTGATCTGGATCATGCATCATTCTACCGTTTTCATCATAAAATGCAGTTTGGGCTTCTTCAAAGGAAATTCCGTGCTTCTTTTGATTAGACGCATTTTTATGAGGATCCCAATCAAACCGGAGTTTTGACATAATTATAGTATAATTATAATATAATTATTTGTCAAGGGGTATCTTTATACAGCCCAAAGCTTGTTTAACGACATCCGCAACGGTGTCGCGGCCAATGCCGCGCCGCTTGCAGTAACTTGACTCAATCCAGACTGAAAGCTTCTTTGTTCCTTTACTTGAATTGCAAGACGCACAGCATCTCGCAATATTCTCTCGAGTAACAATTTTTGCATCGTTTATGATGTGCTCCCACGTCGCGACAGATTTTCGCGATCCGTCCGCAGGAGGCGACTCAAGCATGGGTATTCGGCAGTATACGCACTTTTTGTCTCGCTGCCGCACCTCACGTTCAAGCCACGCAGGTATGTTCCACTGGTTCATTCAATCCTACTATCTGGGCCTAACATATATTAGTCCGCATTTTTGCGGATTAGTGCTTCGTCTGTCAACGACAAGAATACCCCAATAACCTTGAAAATTCAATAGATAAATATATTTTGTTGATAACTATTGGTTTATGGAAACCCGACATTTCTACACAGGTTGACATAATTCCCCCCTCGGCGATTAAATTGAAAAATGATGTCATATCTGTGAAATTTGAATCCCTCCTCGCGAGTGGATATCCGGCAAAAAGGACGGCTATTATGGAGAAAAAACTATTGGATCAAGTTAGGGACGAGTTGAGACTGAAACATTATTCAATCAATACGGAAAAGAGTTATGTGGATTGGATCAGGCGTTACATCCTTTTTCACAACAAAAAACATCCCAAGGAAATGGGAGCATCAGACATCAAACAATTCCTGACTTATCTTGCTCTTGATCAAAAGGTTTCTGCTTCGACGCAAAACCAGGCGCTCAACGCGGTCGTTTTTCTTTATAAATATATTTTGAATCAAGAGTTGGGAAACTTCGCGGATTCCGTGCGGGCCAAACGACGGTTTTATGTCCCCACAGTGCTGACCTCGGCAGAAGCCGCGAAAATTTTGGCGCCTCTCCAAGGAGTCTATAAAATAATCGCCCAATTATTATACGGTTCCGGCCTTCGGTTGTTTGAATGTCTTCAGCTTCGAATCCATGATTTGGATATTGAAAGGTCGCAGATCACCGTGCGGAGCGGCAAAGGTGAAAAGGACCGCGTCACCTTGATGCCCCAAGCAGTGAAACACGGGCTCAAGGCCCATCTGGAATGGGTCAAGGCAGTGCATCTTGACGATCTGTCCAAAGGGTTGGGTCAGGTTTATTTGCCCTATGCAATTGAGAGAAAATTTCTCAACGCAGGCAAGGAATGGGGCTGGCAATACGTTTTCCCGTCGAAAACTTTGTCGAGGGACCCGAGAAGCGGCAGAACAGGGCGCCACCATATCCACGAAGATTCCGTCAACAGAGAATTCCGCAAAGCGTCGCGTTTGGCCGGCATCACAAAACGGATGTCCTCTCACACTTTCCGTCACAGCTTTGCCACTCACCTGCTCGAATCCGGCGCCAACATCCGGGAAATTCAGGAAATTTTGGGGCACAACAGCATGGAAACCACGAAGATTTATCTTCATGTCATGAAAAAGCCCAGCGAGCGGTTTGTCAGCCCATTGGATCAGATGGAACGGGAAAACGAATTTCGGAGAGAAGTCGCGCTGGAAGTGGTTTAGGTTATTTCTTGTCGGTGATCTGATGAACTGCGAGAGAAAAAGTCTTGGGATCAATCGCAGGATATCGATGCAATTGGGATTCAATGGCCTGATACAATGAAAGAAGTTTTTGCCGGTCCAGGAGCCCATTTTGAAACATGGATTCAACATCCTTCAAATCCTGGGTGTGGCCACGTTCGATCTTTGCCAAGGCCTGGCTATATGGATCATAATGATAAAAAGTGACTTTACCTTCGCGCCCAATGAACTCGCAACGCTCTTCCCAGCCAGGAAGCGCAGGGATGAAATCGGAAGGAGCGGCCAATTCAATATTGATTTGCAGTTCTTCTTTGAGCGCGGGAAGGGCGCGAAACAGTTCGTCCAACTCTGGATTAAACCGCATGTCAATGTCGATGGTCGTCTCACGCCAACCCATCAAAACTGCTGTTGTGCCGCCTGTGAAATAAACGCGGGCTTCTTGTGTCGCGCTTTTCCCAAAGGAGCGCATGAACTTCTGAATTTTTTCCTGGCTTGTTATTTCGCGCATTCAGCCGCCCGCTCGAAGCTCACCAGACGCCGGATCCATGCGTTGTATTGGGAATGAGACGCGTCGGGGTTGGACATCCTTAATTTGTCATAAAGACGATGTTCGGGGGAAAGCAGGGGATGCTCGATTGACATTCCCAGACGCCTCAACCTCGGAGCACCAATCGAAACCAAGAGCGCGGGGATAGTCTCCCGGCCCTGGGCAAGGTCTTGCATGCCTTGATCAATAATTTCTTGTCCGGGCTTCATATGACATTTTCTATTATAGGCGAGAATCGATGTTTATTCAATGTCAAATATATGTCGGTACGTCATGAACTTCCACCCTGTCGGGGCAGATTTTCATGGTTGCCAAATTCGGCGCGGGTTATTTTTTCCGCTTCGATTCTTGGAGCTGTTTCTTGCGGAGGCGGATGCTCTTGGGGGTCACTTCCACCAGCTCGTCGTCGGAGATATATTCGATCGCCTGTTCGAGCGTGTGGATTTTGGGAGGGGTGAGCACAATCGCGTCGTCACTGCCTGAGGCGCGCATGTTTGAAAGCTGTTTCTTTTTGCAGGGGTTCACAACGAGGTCGTGCTCGCGCGAGTTTTCGCCCACGATCATGCCTTCATAAACAGGGATTCCCGGCCCCACGAAAAGCGTGGACCGCTCCTGCAAATTCTCAAGGGCATATCCGGTGGTGTCGCCTCTTTCCTTGGCGATCAAAACGCCGTTTTTGCGGATCACAATTTCTTCTCCCACGGGAGCATAGCCATGGAAAGAGTGGTGCATCATGCCTGTGCCGCGGGTTTGGGTGAGAAACTCGGATTTAAACCCGATCAAAGCGCGGGCGGCGATGATGGCTTCAACGCGGAGATTCTTTTCGCCTTCGGGCTGCATGTCACGGATGTCGGCGCGGCGGCGTCCCAGGTTCTGGAGGATTTCGCCCTGATGGTCTTTGTCGATGTCCACGATCAGATATTCAAAAGGTTCCTGCTTCACGCCGTCCACAACCTTGATGATCACTTCCGGACGGGAAACGGCAAGCTCAAAACCTTCGCGGCGCATGGTTTCGATCAGGATGGAAAGCTGGAGTTCACCGCGGCCTGACACTTTATACGCGTTCTGAGCATTTCCGCTCCGTCCTGCGCCCAGCTCTTCAACCTTGAGGCCGACGCTGGTCTTCTGTTTTTCCAAAAGCTTTTCGCGGATGTGGCGCGACGTCACGAATTCCCCTTCCTGGCCGGCAAAGGGACTGTCGTTCACCAAAAATTCCATGGAGATGGTGGGCTCATCAATGTGAATGGGAGGCAATGCAATGGGGTTCTCTGCGGCGGCGATCGTTTCGCCAACATCCACGGACTCCATTCCTGCCACGGCCACAATGTCGCCGGCCTTGGCGGACTCAATTTCCCTGCGCGCCAACCCAAAAAATCCCTGAATCTGCGTGGCGCGGAAAGGAACAACCTTGCCGTCCAGTTTGACCATGGCCACCTGCTGGCTCTTCTTTATGGTGCCGTTCATGATGCGGCCAATCGCGATCTGTCCCAAAAAACTGCTGTAATCCAAAATGGTGGCGAGCATCTGCAAAGACGCGCCCGGATCCGCTTCGGGGCCGGGGACATGTTTCACGATGGTTTCAAAAAGAGGCGCAAGATCGGGGGTCGGATGAGCGGCGTCCATGGTGGCCCAACCGGCACGGCCGGAACAATAGACCACGGGGAAATCAAGCTGAGGGTCAGTGGCGCCCAGATCCATAAAAAGACTGAAAACTTCGTCCAGCACTTCGTGGGGCCTGGCGTTTTCGCGGTCCATCTTGTTGACGACCACGATGGGGTGCAATCCGAGCTCAAGGGATTTCTTCAAGACAAATTTGGTTTGGGGCATGGGCCCGTCAACAGCGTCCACGAGCAGAAGACAGCCGTCAACCATACCCAAAATGCGTTCCACTTCACTGCCGAAATCGGCGTGGCCTGGAGTGTCCACGATGTTGATGGTGAGGTCTTTATAGGGAACAGAGGTGCACTTGGCCAAAATGGTGATGCCGCGCTCGCGTTCAAGTTCGTTGGAATCCAGAACCGCTTCCTGAACCGCGTCCTGTTTGACCTTGAATTCGCCGGTCTGCTGGAGGAGAGCGTCCACGAGCGTGGTTTTGCCGTGATCGACATGCGCGATGATGGCGATGTTTCGAACGTCCGGCCTGCGAGGTATCACTTTATTATTTTCAGTCATATCTGTTGTCATTATGTATAATGTTCCCCTGAGGAAAAGTCCATACTATACCACATTTACTGGAAAACCTGACCATGTCATTTAAAATTGTTGCTAAAGATCCCAAGTCCGGAGCGCGCCTCGGCTCGTTTGTGACTCCTCACGGAGAAGTCAAAACTCCCGTTTTTATGCCTGTGGCCACCAAAGGAAGCGTGAAAACTGTTTCGCCCGGGGAACTCCACGAGATGGGAACGCAGGCTATTATAGCAAATGCATTGCACCTTCATGTCAGGCCGGACGAAAATAAAATTGCGGCGGCGGGCGGGCTCCACAAGTTCATGCAGTGGGACGGAACCATCTTCACGGATTCCGGCGGGTTCCAGGTGATCCGGAAAGCCTTCGGCATAAAAATCACCGAAGAAGGTTTAAATTTCAGAGATTTTTATAGCGGAGCGGCGCGGCTTTATACTCCGGAACTCTGCATGGAAGTGCAGAAAAAAATCGGGAGCGACATCGCCATGCTCCTGGACGATTGCCCTTTCCATGACGCCACCCCGGAGAAGATCAAGGATGTGACGGACCGCACGGTGCGCTGGGCCAAACGCGGCATCGCCAAAGGGCGCGAACTCGGGATCCCAAATTTATTCGCCATCGCCCAGGGCGGAACCAATTTTGATCTCCGCAAAGAGTGCATAGAAAAATTGCTGGAACTCAATCCCGACGGTTTCGGCATCGGCGGCCTCTCCATCGGCGAACCCAAACCCGAAATGATGAGGATTTTGAGCGAGACAACCCACATGCTTCCCGAAGACAAACCGAGATATCTGATGGGCGTGGGCTCTGTGAACGAACTTCTGGACTCCATCGCTCTCGGCGTGGACGTTTTTGACAGCGTTTTCCCCACGCAATGCGCCAGGCACGGGACCATTTTTACGCGCGAAGGCCGTTATAACATGAAAGGCGCAAAGCTCGAGAACGATTTCCGGCCTCTGGACGAAGGGTGCCAGTGCATGGCCTGCAAAAGTTATACGCGGTCTTATGTGAACCATCTCTTGCGCGAAGGCGAGATGTTCGGCATGCGGTTGGCGAGCATCCATAACCTGCATTTTTTGCTGGACTTGGTGAAAGAAGCCCGCGAAGCCATTCAGAACGGGACTTTTGAAGAGTTCAGGAAACGGCGGACTCTCAAGGATGACGAAAAAGAAGATGAAGGAAGTCTGGAAAAATCTCGGGCTTAAACCCGTCGTCGTCGCTTCCCTCGGTGGCGGCGAACGCGTGGTGGATTCCGCCAGGCGCGCTGAAAAGCTCGGCGCGGACTTGATCGAAATCCGCATCGATTCTCTCAAACCCAAAGAACGCGCCAACATCAAATCCATTCTTGCCGCGATCAAAGAAGTTTCCGCTCTTCCCCTCATAGCCACGGTGAGGAGCGCCAAAGAGCAGGGGCCTCAATCCCAATCCGTTCAGGACGCGCGCGAAAGAAAAGTTTTGTTTGAAGACGCCGTTCCTCTGGCCGATTGCGTGGATGTTGAAATTGAGTCCGACGATGTGATTGAAGAAGTGATTGCGCTCGCCAAAAATTACCGCAAGAAAATAATCCTTTCTTATCACGATTTCGCGGGCGTCCCCGACTCCAAAAAAATTTCCGCCCTTCTGGAATCTTTCAAAAATCACGGCGGGGACATGCTTAAAATCGCGGGAATGGTCAAAAGTTCCGACGATGTCCTCAACCTGTTTTCCGCATGCAAAAACCTGGACGGCGTTCACCGCACATTCATCGGGATGGGAGATTTGGGACGACTGACTCGCGTGGCGGGGTTTATGTATGGCTCAGAAATGTCTTATGGATACATGAACAAGCCGACGGCTCCGGGCCAGATGAGCGTCCAGGAACTCACAGAACTCTTTTCGCTCTTTTATCCTTCCTACAGACCGCGTTAAGCCGCTCTTTTATGCGGACGGCTTTCATCCATCATTACAAAGCTAATTTTGATGCCGTATGCCTTCAAGATGACTTCAAGGGTGCCGACTTCCGGGTTTCCGTCCGGAGAAAGTGTTTTATAAAGAGAAGTCCGGCTTAGTTTTGTTTTTTTCGCAAGCACGCCGATTCCGCCTTGCGCCTCAACGACATTCCGAAGTGCTTTAAGGAGATATTTTAATTCCCCATCTTCTGCCGCCGTGTTTAGATAGGCCGCCGCTTCAGCGGAGTTCGCGAGAGTTTTAACAAGATAATCATGGTATCGAATGGTTCGTTTCATTTTTGCCTCCTATACTCTGCCCAGAATTCCTGGGCTTTGCGAATGTCTTTGCTCTGTGTGCTCTTGTCTCCCCCGCAAAGAAGAAGGACAATGACAGGGCCATCTTCTCCATAATAAACTCGGTATCCAGGGCCGAAGTGAATGCGAAGTTCCCAAACCCCCTGGCCCACAAAAGAATGATCCCCAAAAAGCCCTTCCTCAATGCGGTCAATTCTTTTCTTGATGACGGCCCGGACTTTGACATCTTTCAAGCCGTCAAGCCATTCCCCGAATGCATCCCGTCCGCTTGCCGTGACATAGTTGAAAACTTCCCTTTCCCGATGCTCCATTTCCCGCCCTCCTCAATTGTATCCTGTGGACGACATTCTGTCAACCATCAACAGAATAACAATTGGAAGAACCTCCAGGGGAAGCGAATTATGTCAACCTGTGCAGGAAAGGACAGACAGCGTTAAGCGG